>JBBDWY010000040.1:0-147721 GCA_040902605.1 Pirellulales bacterium
CTCCCGCGTGTACTCGTCCTCGATCGAGAGCCACTTGAGCTGGCTGCCGCCGGTGAGACGGCAGACGCCGCGAACCGACACCCCTTCGCAGAGCAGATTGATAGCCTGGGCGGCTTGGTCCAAGTCGATCCGCATTTCACCAAGCGCGGTAAACTTGCGGTCCGCGTAGGACGTACCGCACAATTTGCAGCGCTTCCGCGGATTGCCGTTCTTATCGAAACCGTTCTTTTTCCAGGCGTGTTCGCAGGCGGCAACTATCACAGCGATTCCCTTTGCCAAGGGCTCTCGCTATGATTCAGGTACTTAGGCTGGAATCAGGCGAAAGCCAGTTTTCAGACGGCCCCGGCCGGTGTTCAAGCACCGACTGGGGTTTTTCATTTCATGCCCTTATTGTAAACGCGCTCATATTATTTGTCCACCCATAAAATACACGATTTGACAAATTATTTGGGTGGTCATAAAATGACCCTATGACAGATACAAAACGTGGCAGGGGTAGGCCCGCGACTGGCCAAACCCCAAAGCGGTATTTCCGCATGGACGACGACGGATGGCAGGCTGTTGAGGCCGCCGCCAAAGCCAAAAACGAGGACATTTCTAGCTATATCCGCCGCGTTCTGCTGGCCAACGCCAAGCGTCTTCTGGCACATAAATAAGCGGAGAGCTGGGGTTTCGATCCCGTCCGTTGCCGGACCCCTCCGGCAGCTTATAAGGCTGCTGCGCCACCAAGACGCGGGCGACTCTCCATGCCATCCCAGAAACGACGCTTTTTGGAAGGTTCATTGACGCTCGAATTGCGTTTGCCTGCACAGTGTGGTAGAATTTGTAAATGGGCATTTACGAACACGGAGGGATTATGCAAGACACGGTCAGAATCGATTCTGTCGCCACGGTATCGGTGCGGCTTAAAGAAGCCCGCACCGCCGCAGGGCTCTCAACACGGGTGGTCGAATCGCTCGTGAAGAAGCGGTTTCCGGGGCTTAGCGTGTCTCACGCTTCGATTGCCAATTTCGAGAAGGGAGCGGCTTCTCCAGGCATCGACGTGATCGGCGCGCTCGCGATGGTTTACGACCGGCCGATCAATTGGTTCCTCACGGCCGGGCCGGCACTGACGGGAATCCGTTATCGATCCCTGTCGTCGAAAACCGGCGTCAAGGACCGGCATAAGTATGAGGGGCAGGCCCAATATCTGCTTGAGGCTTATATCCGACTCGAACAGCGACTCGGCCAGCCGTTGAAAGCCACAAAGCGCCGCATTGACATTACATCAGATATGTCAGCGGAAGAGACCGCCGCATCTGTTCGACGGAAGTTCGATCTTCGCGATATTGACCCCGTTCCGAGTGTTATTGAGTTGTTGGAGCAACTCGGCATCCGGACGATCGAAGTGCCAACGGAATTGAACATAGACGGGTTCGCCGCCAGATTTGGGGGAGAGCCGGTAATAGTGCTAAATCCGAGCACTGCTAATGATCGGTGCAGGATCAACGCGTCACACGAGGGCGGGCACGTTGTTTTTGGGGATTGCGATTCTGGCGACACAACCACACGGGAAATGGACAATAAGGCATTCGAGTTTGCATGTCATTTATTGATACCAAAGTCTCAGCTCGCGAAAGCATTTGAGGGTCGCTCGGCTGTCCAGTTAGTACAATATAAAGAGCGATTCGGCATCTCGATGGCGGCAATGATTTACCGTGCCGAAAAATCCGGGATTCTCGATGAGCGAACGACTAAACAGCTTTGGATTCAGTTCAGCCGCCGTGGTTGGCGCGCGAAAGAGCCGGGTCGAGTTCGAGCGGATCGAGCGTTTCGATTCGAGCGACTACTGGACAGCGCTATTTCGGAGAAGAGATTAAGCTGGAGTGAGGCTGAATCGGTGACTGGTGTATCAGCCGCAGAACTTAGGCGGCGCAGAGACCTCGCAATGGGAATCACTGACGAGGAGGAAGGGGGAGAGATATTCAGAATCAACGAATGAGCTAGTGCAATAGTAAAGGGCCGAGAATGTCTCTCGGCCCTTAGTGTTCAGTCGCAGATTGTGCGGTGCTGATGGGTCGCCAAACCAAAATCAGTACCGTGCCCAGAACAAAGGTCATTCTATATGAGTGTTCCAAAAAAGCCAATACGGCTTACGCCGGAATTGGATCGTTTGTTAAGAGAGATTTATGCCCAGATTGGAGTACCGCGCGACCAATACAAGCGCCGCCCCAAAGATATGGCGCTACTTGGTTCGCGTTGGCGCAAGTTGTCGGGCCGCGACGATTCGCCGGAGGAACTTATCCGGTACATCAAGAACCAGCAGAAGGCAAAGTCACGCCTGCTGGCACGCGGGGAGGCTCCGTGGCCTACATTCAACGGCAGCCACAAGCGAGCGCCAGAGGCCGAGATCGTCCTCGACGACAAGCAGATGGAAGTCCTTCGCGGAATTTATGAAGCGATGGTTATTCCGCTCGGCATCGGTGTCGATCTTGTCGAGGCCGACACCAATCTGGTTGCGAAGCTTGCGAAGGCGTTTGCGAAGCTGACAGGCATGATCGTTTCCGGTCTGGCGCTCGTCTGCATCGCAGAAGAAAAGCGCAAGCGCGGATTGTGGTTCAAAGTTGGCCGCCACGGTTCCGGCGGCATTGGCTTCGATGATATGGACCAGATCGACAAAGTCGATGAGGATGATCGCGCCTAACGAGCCAGCCTCACGGATGAAACCCAAAGACCCCAGTGGCGAGCGGCCACGCGGGGTCTTTTTATTTCCGGCAGCTTGCACAACTGGCCAGACACATTATCGCGACCCACTACCGGATTTTTGGTCGTTTGCCGAATTGCCAAAAGTGTCGCCTAGAGTTGGCCATTCAGTCCACATAAACGAATTCATTGAGGTTGAGCAGGGCCCGGCAGAATTCAGTGAGGCTTCGTTCGGATAACAAGCGCTCGCAAGCGGCGGATTCGGACTCATCTGGAAGGCGTTGCAGGGCGAGTTGGAAGGCACGTTGCACCTGCTGTTTCGGCTCTTCGCCGGCGTCGCCTACAATCCGCTCGGCGAACGCGTGCGCCGCTTCGACCGCCAGGGAGCTATTAAGTAGCGTCAGCGCTTGGGGAGCGATGGTGGATACCTCTCGCCTCGCGCACGGGGTCGAGTTGTCTGGCAAGTCGAATGACTCCAGCAACGGAATGCGGGTGTTGCGCTTCTGCACGAGGAACAGGCTGCGGCAGTACTGCTCCTGCTTGGGCGAGGGGTACCAGCCTTTTGTCTTCTCCGGGTTGTCGTCGAGGAAGGCCGGATTCGAATGCAAGATCTCGGACGGCAGGTCCGGCCAGATGGGCGGCCCGCCGGTCTTCGCAGTCAGCAGACCGCTCACGAACAGCAGCGAGTCGCGAAGCTGTTCAGCGCTGAGCCGGCGCGGCGAACGCCGGGCGAAGTGTGCAGCCGTGAAGGTTGGAGCCTGCCGGTAGGTAGCGCTGGTAGCAATCCGCCGCACTAACTCTTTAACCGACCACCCGTTTTGCACAAATTCGCTGGCGAGCCAATCAAGTAACGCCGCATCTTGCGGTGGCTGGCCGGCCAACCCGAAATCGTTCGGGGTCCCCACCAAAGCGCTGCCCATCAGGTGCTGCCAAACGCGGTTTACGAGCACGCGCGATGTGAGCGGATTTTGCGGCGAGGCAATCCAATTTGCCAATACCAGCCGCCGGCCAGTCGTCTTGCCGTTAGTCGGCTTCGTGATTGTTGCCGGCTGCGGATCAAACACCGACAGGAAGCCGGGCTGCACTTCGTCGCGCGGCGATTTGTGCTCGCCCTGGAACAGGATCTGTGTCGCGGGGACGCTTGCGACGCTGTCCGTCATCAGCAGTCCATGTGAAAAGGAGCGCCGTTGCCGCTCGATGGCGTTGATTTGTTGCTGCAGCTGTTCGCGCCCGGGCTGATCCGCTTCTGGCAACGCGGCCAATTTTTTGCGGAGCGGCTTGGCCCCGTTCTCGAGGCGTTCATTGTGCTGTTTAATAGCCTCTTGATCGGCACTGAGATCAAGTGGCCGATCATCGGCGAACTGCATCGCCGCAAAGAACGCTCGCAAACGGTAGTGGTCCGCCTGGGAGAATGGATCGTGTTTATGGTCGTGACAACGACAGCAGTTCAGCGAGAGGCCGAGAAAGGCTGCGGCCGTCGTTTCCGTCACGTCGGCCATCAACTCGGCTCGGCTGCGATCTTGCTCGTCGAATAGCGGGGCCGCGTTGTCGTATGGGCCAAGCCTCAGGTAACCGGTGGCAATCAAACAGTCCTGCTCAGCCGGCGTCGTGGGCGGGCCTTCGAGCAATTCGTCGCCGGCAAGCTGCTCCCGGCTGAATTGGTCGAACGGTTTGTCGGCGTTGAAGGAGCGCACGACGTAGTCGCGAAAACGCCAAACGTGGGGACGAAACTCGTCCCAATCGAAGCCGTTGCTGTCGCTGTACCGCACGACGTCGAGCCACATCCGGGCAAAGTGTTCGCCGAAGCGTGGGCTGTCGAGTAGTTCGCTGACCAGTTCGGCAACCGCTTGGTCGGCCCCGTTTCTCTGCACGGACTTCTCGAAGTCGGCGACTTGCTGCGGCGTGGGCGGCAAACCGGTCAAATCGAAATGCAATCGCCGCGCGAGCGTGCGTGGACCGGCCATCGCCGGCGGCAACACACCATTCTTCTCAAACCGATCAAGTATGAAACGATCAAGATCGTGCTTCGCCCAATCAGTTCGTTTCGTCTTCGGCACACCGGGCCGCTTCACCGGCTTGAGCGACCACAGATCCAGCCGCTGGCCCCCGAAGAGCCGCACGATGGGGTTGCGAGAATCGGACCAGGCATCGCCAATCTGCTCGGTTGGAGCGGCGGACACACTGCTCGCCACCGTCAACTCTTCTGGCCACGGCGCACCGTCACGTATCCAGCGTTCCAGGGTCGCGATATCCTTGCGAGACAGCTTTTCCTGCGGTGGCATTTCCACGACCTTGTGAGTGCCCTTCACCGCCATGAGCAGCAATGACCGGTTCGGCTTGCCCGGCACGAGGGCCGGGCCGGAATCGCCTCCTTCCAAGGCGGCTTGGCGAGAATCAAGACGCAAGTTCCCTTCCGCCTTGTCCCGTCCATGGCAAGTGGTGCACCGCGAATCGAGCAGCGGTTTGACTTTCTCCAGGAACACCTGTGCCGTGTCGCTCGCGGTGGCGTCGACCGTATCGCGGGCCGCAAGAGTGTTCGCACCCACGGCTATTGCTACACCGACGATGAGACCAAGCGCAAGCTTTGCGCTGTGGCGTCCGCGGCCTGCCGAGCTATGGCCTGCACACGTCATGCGAGCACTCCCGGAATAATTTTCGCGCTCCCAGCCACCCCGGTGAGCCGTTCTTGGCGACCGTTCGCGTGGAAGGAGAGTTCATCGTTGTTTAAGCCCAGCGCCGCCAGGATTGTCGCGTGAAGATCACGGAAAGGAGTGGGCAGCTCCACGGCGAGGTAACCGACTTCATCGGTGGCTCCGATGCGTTGTCCCGGTTTCACGCCGCCGCCGGCAAGCCAGATCGTGAAGCCGGCCGCGTTGTGATTCCGGCCGCCGTCTCCCTGCAATAAGGGAGTGCGACCAAACTCGCTGGCCCAGATCACGAGGGTCTCGTCCAGCAAACCCCGCTGCTTTAAGTCGCCGAGCAGAGCCGCCACTGGTTGATCGGTCCAACGAGCACGAGGCCTGTGATTATCCTCAAGCTTCGAGTGGGCGTCCCAACCGTCCTTGTCGGGCATGTCGTACACTTGCACGAACCGCACTCCCTTCTCCACGAGCCGCCTTGCGAGCAGGCATTTGCGGCCGAAGCTGCGTGCCCGTTCATCCGGGTGCTGTAGACCATAGCTCCGCTTCGTGTGCTGCGTCTCTTGTTCCAGGTTGCCGACGTCCAAGGCGCTCGATTGCATTCGATAGGCCAGCTCGTAGCTTGCCAGCCGGGCATCGAGCTCCGTAAACCCCTGGCGTGTTTGGCGGTGCTGCAGATTCAGCTGGCGAATCAGGTCTAACGACGCCCGTTGCCCATCGGCAAATTCGTCGGGGGGGAGCAGATCGACGACCGGCGTGCCTTGATCTCGTAAACGGGTGGGCTGAAATGCGGCCGGCAGAAATCCGTTCGAATAGTTACCCGCTCCGCCGAGCGGCCCGGCATCGAACAGCACCACGTAGCCCGGCAGATCCTGGTTCTCAGAGCCCAGTCCATACGTCGTCCAGGAGCCAAGACTTGCCTTTCCAATGCGCACATCGCCGGTATGCAGCTGATAACTGGCCGGCGCATGGTTGTTTGATTCGGCCTGCATGGAATGAATGAAGCACAGCTCGTCGACGTGCTGCGCGAGGTGCGGAAACAACTCGCTGATCCACATGCCGGACTCGCCGTATTGCGTCCACGAATAGGGACTGCCCAGTAACCTGTCGTCGCAGCCATGAGTGACGTGCGCGAACTTCGTCCGCTCGAGCGCCTGACGCAGGGACGGGGGCAAGGGCTGTCCGCTCAGCCGTTGAAGTTGAGGCTTGTAATCAAACGTGTCGACTTGCGACGGTCCGCCGACCAGAAACAAGAAGATCACCGATTTGGCTCGCGGCGGGAAATGCGGCGCCCGCGGAGCGAATGGTTGAAGCGGATCGATTACGGGCTGCGTTCTCACCCCAGCTGCGCGTAATTCCTCTCGCAACAGTGCTTCCAGAGCCAGCGTACCGAAGCCTGCTCCCAGCTGGTGCAGGAACCCGCGTCGTGAACATCCGCATTCAACTTGTTCCATCGTTCGCCTGAGCTACCACCAGTGAAATTGGAACCGCCGGTTACAATATATCACGATGCTCGGCCGCGACGAAGATTTCGGCAATGTGCATGACGCGGATCGGCTTGCCGGCCACCTCGTGGCGCCCGCGCCGAATGAGGCCGTCGAGGTGCATCAGGCACGACATGTCGGTCGAAGTCAGCACCTCGGTGCCGGCCCGCTGGTGGTCGGCGATCCGGTCCAGGCCCATCATGCAGGATACGGCTTCCTCAGAGACGGCGAATAGCCCGCCGAAGCCGCAACATTCGTCCGGCCGTTCCAATTGGCTTATTTGAGTGCCGTCGAGCGACTCCAGCAATCGCCGGGGCTTATTGAATTCTGGACCGACCAATTCGCTGTCCGACGCGGTGCGGAGCTCGCGGAGCGCATGACAGCTATGGTGCAGGCCGACGCGGTGTGGAAAGCGGCCGGTGAGCCGATCGATCTTCAGCACATCGGTGAGGAACTCGCAGAGCTCGAACGTCTTGTGCGCGACGCGGTGCAGCTCGGGGGAGGGGCCAAGGACCTGCTCGTAGTGATGCCGAACCATGGCCACGCAGCTACCGGACGGCGAGACGATGTAATCGAAGTCGGCGAAGGTGCGGAGAAAGCGCTCCGCGAGCGGCCGGGCGTCGTCGTGCAAGCCGACGTTGGCCATCGGCTGGCCGCAGCAGGTTTGCTCCTCCGGGAATTCGACCGAGCAACCGAAACGCTCGAGAACTTCGACGGTTGCCAATCCGACCTGCGGATAGAACTGATCGATGTAACAGGGAATGAAGAGGCCGATGCGCATGGAAAAGTAGGACGGACAATTCTGTCGGTCAGTTCGCGACCTTAGACGGACACGATTGTCCATCCTACGCTAGTGTCGGCATCGAATCGCACGGTGTAAAGCGCCAGGACGTTGAATGCCTCGGTTCGGCAGAATACCATAAGCGGCATGTGCGCGGCATACATTGCGATCGACCTGGGGGCGGAATCGGGACGCGTGATCGTCGGCGTGCTGGCCGATGGTCGGCTGCGGCTCGAAGAGGTGCATCGGTTCGTGCATGAGCCGGTGTGGCTGCCGACCGGGCTGCATTGGGATACGACGGGCATTTGGCGCGAGATTGTCGCCGGGCTGCGACGTGCGGCCGAATGGGCGAAGGCGAGCGGCAGCGAGCTGGTTTCAGTTGGCGTCGACACCTGGGGGGTCGATTGGGCGCTGGTGGACGAAGCGGGCGAACTAGCGGGGCTGCCGCATGCTTATCGCGATCCACGCAACGCGGCCGCTTATGAGAAAGTCATCGCTAAGCTCGGCAAGGAGCGGATTTATCAGACGACCGGCATTCAGTTCATGCCGCTCAACACGCTGTATTCGCTGTACGCGCACAAGCTGGCCGATGCGCGCGGCCTGGCGAGCGCGGACCGGCTGTTGTTCATGCCGGACCTGTTTCACTTCTGGCTGAGCGGTAGTCGGACGACCGAAGCCACCATCGCCTCGACGAGCCAGATGGTGCATTGCCACACCGGCGAATGGGCGCGCGACATGTTGGGGGAACTCGGTTTGCCGACGAAATTGCTCGGCCCCATCACGCCACCAGGGTCGGTCGTGGGCACGCTGCGGCCGAAGCTTGCGGACGAGACCGGTTTGCCGGTGGGGCTGCGCGTGGTGGCGCCGGCGGCGCACGACACGGCCAGCGCGGTGGCGGCAGTGCCGGCAGCGGAAGGCACCCAGTGGTGCTATTTATCGAGTGGCACATGGTCGTTGCTGGGCGCGGAGATCGACTCGCCGTGTGTGACGCCGGAGGCCGAAAGTGCGTCGTTCACGAACGAAGGGGGCGTGGCGGGAACCATTCGGTTCCTGAAGAACATTGCGGGCTTGTGGCTGGTGCAAGAATGTCGACGCGATTTGGCGCGGCGCGGGCAGGAGTTTGATTACGCAGCGCTCATGCGGCTCGCGGCGGAAGCAGCGGCGTTTCGCACCCTGGTGGATCCAGCGCACGGCCCGTTCCAGACGCCTGGCGATATGCTGCACAAGATCGACGACTTTGCCCGCTCGACCCGCCAGCCGAAGCCGGAATCGCCCGGCCAATACGTTCGCGCGTGCCTGGAAAGTTTGGCGTTGGCTTATCGTGACAAGCTGGAATTGCTGGAAAAGATTCTTCGTCGGCGGTTCGACGTTCTTCACGTGGTGGGCGGCGGCGGCAAAAACGAGCTGCTCTGTCAGATGACGGCGGACGCGACCGGTTGTCGCACGGTCGTCGGGCCTTATGAAGCGACGGCCATCGGCAATGCGTTGGTGCAAGCGATGGCCCTTGGGCATGTGCGCGACCTGGCGGAGCTGCGCGGCATCGTTGCCCGCTCATACCAGCCAATGACGTACCAGCCGGCGAGCGACGCGGGCTGGGACGACGCCTACCACAAATTCCTGGGCGCGATAACCGTAAAACCGGCCTGAAAAGCAAGGTTTTCTTGACCGTTCGGGGAGGCAGCGGAGATAATAGAGGCTTACGAGGCAGCCGAGCGCCCGTTGCCCGCGCCGCATCCGACGCGGCTCTCCTCTCGTGGCGTCCACGTTCGAAAAGGTCCGCGTCGATGCTCGACCATCTCCTCATTTGGGTGAATGGCCGCCGCCACGAATTGCGTGGCTACGACGCTTTTTTGTCGCTGTCCGACTATTTGCGACGCACGCAGGGTCTCATAGGCACCAAGATCGTGTGCAGCGAGGGCGATTGCGGCGCGTGTACGGTTCTCATCGGCCGGCCGGCGGCCGACGGCACCGGTTTCGTGTACCGGCCCGTGGATGCGTGCATCCAGTTCATGTTCCAGCTCGAAGGAACCCATATTGTCACGGTGGAGGGATTGGGCGGCGAGACGAATCCTAGTGCTGTGCAGCAGGCGATGATCGAGTGCCACGGGTCGCAGTGCGGGTTCTGCACGCCGGGTTTCGTCGTGGCCATGACTGGCCTGTTGGAAGAACGCGACGAATTGGACGAACCAAGCCTTCGTTGCGGCCTCATTGGCAATCTCTGCCGCTGCACGGGTTACACGCCCATCATCGAGGCAGGCACCAAGGTGACGGCCGCATCGCATCCGCGGCTGGAGAAACTGTATCCGGCCGAGGCAATGCTGTCGCAATGTCATCCGCGGCGGCATCAGCATATCGAACTGACAGCTGACTCAGACACTGGGCCGCATATTTGTTTCTGTCCTGCCGATTTGGATGAAGCACTTTCGTTGCTCGCCAATCACCCTCAGGCGACAATCATCGCGGGGGCGACCGACGTCGGCGTGCGAATCAACAAGTCATCGGCGGTGCCCGCTACGATTCTCGACTTGAACCGGATCACTGAGCTGGACGGCATCGCGGTTGAAGATGACGAGCTGGTATGCGGCGCACGGGCTAGCTGGACGGCGCTGGAGGAGATGTGCGAGCAGTTGATTCCCGAGTTTCACAAGATCATCGCGCTGTTCGGTGCGCCGCAGATTCGGCATGTGGGTACGATTGGGGGAAACATCGCGAACGCCTCGCCGATCGCCGATTCGTTGCCGTTTTTATACGTGATGGACGCGGTATTGGAATTGCGCAGCATGGACGGCACACGGAGTGTGCCTATTACAGATTTTTACAAGGGTTACAAGAAGCTCGACCTGAGACCAGGCGAGTTGATTTCGCGGGTGTGCTTGCCGTTGCCGGCGGACGATGAGCTGTTGCGGCTGTACAAGGTTTCTCGCCGGCGGGATCTGGACATCGCCACATTTACCGCGGCGATTCGGATGCGGCTCGACGGCGAAATGATATCAGAGGCGGCAATTGCGTTCGGGGCGGTTGGACCGACCGTGATTCGCGCGCGCAGCACAGAGGAATTTCTCTGCGGCCGAACGCTGGACGAGGCTACAATGCAAAGGGCGGGCGAGGTGGCCATCGCCGAAATCGCGCCGATCAGTGATGTCCGCGGCGCCGCCGATTACCGTTATCAGTTGACACGAAACATCCTGCTAAAGTTCTATCACGAAACGCAAACAATGGCGGTGCCGGCTTAATAGTCAAAGCGGAAGGATGTCTCACGCAAAGGCGCGAAGGCGCAAAGGAAGCTGTCTGGAATAATCTTTGCGCCTTGGCGCCTTTGCGTGAGATCCGGATGGATGGGAGTGAGCAATGCCGAGTGTTGGAAAACCCGTGCCGCATGATTCGGCCCTCGGCCACGTGACGGGGCAGGCGCCGTACATCGACGATGTGCGCCCGCTGGACGGTGAGCTGCACGTCGGGTTCGTCGGCAGTCCCGTGGCGGCGGGCGAATTGTTGGGCGTTGATGCCAGCGCGGCGCTGGCCGTCCCCGGCGTCGTGGGATGTTTCACGGTGGCTGACGTGCCGGGCCACAATCTGTTTGGCATCGTGGCGGCGGATGAGCCGTTTCTGGCCGACCGGGACCTCTTGTATGTCGGGCAGCCCGTGGCGCTCGTTGCGGCCGAAACGCCCGGAGCGCTGGCCAAAGCGCGCAAGGCGGTGAAGGTCGATTGCCGCGCGGCCGAGCCGCTGTTGGATTTGGCGGAATCGATCCGTCGCGAGAAGTTTCTTGGTCCGCGGCGGCGGATTGCCCGCGGCGACGTGGATGCGAATCTGGCCGCGGCGCCGTATCGGCTCAGCGGCGTGTTCACCAGCGGCGGGCAGGAACAGTTTTATCTGGAGTCGCAGGCGTCCATCGCCTATCCGGGCGAGCAGGGGCAGATGGTCGTCCACTGCTCAACGCAAAACCCCACGGAGATTCAGGCGCTCGTGGCCGAAATGCTGGGCGTCGGGCAGCACGAGGTGGTTTGCATCTGCAAGCGGATGGGCGGCGCGTTCGGCGGGAAGGAATCGCAGGCCGCCATTCCGGCGATGATGGCGGCGCTGGTGGCCCACAAAACGGGCCGCCCAGCGCGAGTGATTTACAACAAGGACGACGACATGCGCGTGACCGGCAAGCGTCACGCGTATCGCAGCGAGTGGGAGGTGGGCTTTGACGACGACGGCCGCATCCAAGCGCTCCGCGTTGCGTTTTATTCCAACGGCGGCGTATCGACGGACCTGTCGCTGGCCGTCATGGAGCGCTCGCTGCTGCACACCGATAACTGCTACCATCTGCCACACGTGGAGCTGACGGGCCAGGTGTGCTTCACGAATCTGCCGTCGAACACCGCCTTTCGAGGCTTCGGCGGTCCGCAGGCGATGGCCGTCATCGAAAACATCCTGGAATCGATCGCCCAGCGGCTTGGCTACGACGGCTTCGACGTGCGGATGCGCAACCTGTACGGCGTCGGCGAGCGGAACATTACCCCGTACGGGCAGTTGTTCGAGAAGAACCATCTACCGGAGATTTACTCAACGCTGGCAGCCCGATCGCAGTATCGCAAGCGGCGGCAAGAGGTGGCGAGTTTCAACGCCTCTTCGCGGTTGGAGGTTCGCGGGCTGGCGATGACGGGCGTGAAGTTCGGCATTTCGTTCACGACGAGTTTTTTGAATCAAGGGAACGCCTTGGTAAATCTCTACACCGACGGCACCGTGCAGGTGTCGACCGGCGCAACGGAGATGGGCCAGGGCGTGAACGTGAAGATTCGGCAGCTGGTGGCGGATGAGTTCGCGCTGGATCCGAGTCGCGTCGTGTTGATGCCTACCAGCACGGAAAAAAACAACAACACTTCGCCGACGGCGGCCTCCGCCGGCACCGATCTCAACGGCGCCGCGGCGGTGCGGGCCTGCCGGGCGATTAAGCGGCGGTTGCGGCGATTCGCGGCCGGGCGGTTGGCCGATGCTCAGCAGGGGCTCGCGCCCTCGGCACTGCACGTTCAGTTTCGCGATGGTCACCTGGTGGATAGCCGCCGGCCGACTGTGCGCATTCCCTTCGGCCAGCTATGCGCGGAAGCCCGCCGTGCTCGCGTCGACTTGGGGGCGCGCGGGTTTTATGCCACGCCGGGCGTCGATTTCAATCGCGAGACAGGCCAGGGGACGCCGTTCTTCTATTACACGCAGGGTGCCGCGGTGGCCGAAGTGCTGGTCGATCGATTCACCGGCGAGCTGCGCGTGCCGCGGGTCGACCTATTGATCGACATCGGCCGATCGATCAATCCGGGCGTCGATCGCGGGCAGATCGTCGGCGGTTTTATTCAGGGCATGGGTTGGGTGACGGCCGAAGCACTCGTGTACGACGAACGCGGCGATTTGCTGTCCCATTCGCCGACGACATACAAGATTCCGGCCATCACCGACGTGCCCGAAGTGTTCAACGTCGCCACGTTCGACAACAACGATAACGTGCGGAATGTGTACCGCAGCAAGGCGGTAGGTGAGCCGCCGTTGATGCTGGGTATTGCCGTCTGGGCGGCAGTGAAGAATGCGCTGTCGTACGTGGCGCCAGGCGTGCCGAGCGATTTGCAGTTGCCGGCGACTGGCGAGGAAATTTTGCGATGCTTGACGCAGTTGAGCGGCCAGCGACAGGCGACAGAACGGCCCTTGGCGTCGGCGGCCACGCCGAATTTAGCACGTTAATCCATCGCCCGATGAATTCGGCGTTGCCGCCGACGCTAAATAATCCCCTCTTCTCATGCCCACGCCGCACGGTTTTGTCGAACGCCTGGCCGAGTTGTCAAACAGCGGCGTGCCGTTTGTCTGCGTGACGATGGTCCAGGCGGTGGGCAGCACGCCGCAGGACGCAGGGAGCAAGATGCTTGTGAATGCTGAGGGGCTCGTAACCGGCACAGTCGGCGGTGGCCGGGTGGAACATAAAGCGCTGGAGCACGCGCGGCAAATGCTCGCGCAGCCGGCGAATCAGGCGCGGCTCACGGAACTCGTCGAATGGAATCTCAAGCGCGACGTGGGCATGACCTGCGGCGGCACGGTCAAGCTGTTCTTTGAAACCTACAACCACAGCGATTGGCGCGTCGTCGTGTTCGGCGCAGGGCATGTGGCCAGTGCGGTGGTGGAGTGCCTCGGCCAGCTTGACTGCCACGTCACGTGCATCGACCCGCGGCCGGAATGGCTCGATCGGATCCCACCCCGGTCGCGGCTCCGAAAGATTCAATGCGACGAGCCGCGCAACTTGGTCGCCGAATTGCCGGCCGACGCCTTTGTCGTATGCATGACGATGGGCCACGCCACCGATCGGCCGATCCTCGAAGAGATTTTCCGCCAAGGCCGCTCATTTCCGTTTCTCGGCGTCATCGGCAGCAAAGCCAAGCGGGCAGTGCTGCTCAAGGAGCTGGCGGCGGCAGGTGTTCCGTCCGAGCGCGCTGACGGCTTCCACTGCCCGATTGGCCTCGACCTTGGCACCAACCAACCCGGCGAAATTGCCATCAGTGTTGTCGCCCAACTCATCCAGGAACGCGACAGCTGGCGCGCTCGCGTCAAGGCGTAGCGCTGCTTACGGTTTAGCGCTAAGCCGAAGCGGCGATTTAGGCCAATAGTTCCGTGATTACCGCGCCGCCGGTTTGGCTGAGCTGTTTGTAGCGGCCTTCGTGGAAGTAGGTGAGCTTGTTGTCGTTGAGACCCAGGACGTGAAGGATCGTGCAGTGAAAATCCTTCACGTGGTGGACGACCTCGACGGCCTCCGCGCCGGTTTCATCGGTGGCGCCGACCACGTGGCCCGCGCGCACGCCGCCGCCGGCCATCCAGATGGCCATGGCCTTGGCGTTGTGATCGCGACCGGCGACGTTCTGGCCGCCGCCGCGGACGCCGTTGTCGGGCGAACGGCCGAACTCGCCGCCCCAGATGACGAGCGTCTCGTCCAGCAGGCCGCGGTCGCGCAAGTCGGTAATGAGCGCGGCGATGGGCTGGTCGATGCAACGAAAGCGGGCCGAGTGGGCGCGGGCCAGATAGTCGTGCGAGTCCCAGCCGCCCTCGAAAACCTGCACGAAGCGCACGCCGGATTCCACTAGCTTGCGCGCGAGTAAGCAGCGGCGGCCGAAGCTGTCGGTCTCCGGTTGGCCGATGCCGTACATCGCCAGGGTCCGCGCGTCCTCGCGGTTGAGATCCACGACATCAGGCACTTCCGTTTGCATGTGAAAGGCCAGTTCATAAGCCTCCATGCGGGCCGCGAGGTCGGCATGGTGCGGGTGGCGTTGCCGGTCAGCCTCGTTCAGCGTAGCCAACATATCGAGGTTTGCGCGCTGGACTTCGCGCGACACGTGGGCCGGTGGATTGAGATCGAGGATCGGCGAGCCGCCGGGTCGCAGCGGCGTTCCCTGGTAGTAAGCGGGCAGAAAACCGTTCGACCAGTTTGCGGCGCCGCCTTGGGGAAATGCGCCTTCGGGCAGCACGACGAACGCGGGCAGATTTTGATTCAACGTTCCGAGGCCGTAAGTGCTCCATGCCCCGATGGCCGGGTCGCCGCCGAAACGCTTGCCGGTGTTCATCTGGTAGCAGGCCGTGGGATGGTCGACCGAATCGACCTGGCAGCCCTTGTAGACGCACAGGTGATCGGCGACATCGGCCAGATGCTCAAAATTCTCGCACATCCACATGCCCGACTTGCCTACCTGGCGAAATCGAAATGGGCTGTTTACGTAATAGCGTTTGCCGCCGCTCATGGCCGATTGGAATTTGTTGTCGCGGCGGAATTCTTTCATGTGGAGTTCGGCCAGCTTGGGCTTGGGATCGAAGGTGTCGATGTGGCTCGGGCCGCCTTCCATGAACAGGTAGATGCACGACCTGGCTTTCGCAGCGTGGTGCTGAGGCTTGGGCGACAATGGGCCGGCGGCCGGGGCGGTGGCTTCTTCCGCCTGCAGCAGCGCGTTGAAGGCCACAGTGCCCAGCGTGGCGCCGAGGCTGTAGAGAAAATCGCGTCGCGGCAGGTGAAAAGGTTCGGTCATGTTCGGCTCAGCGGACGTATAAGAATTCGTTCGAATTCAATAGCACCAAACACACTTCGGCGAGCGCTCGCACTTCGGGATCGACATCCCATGGCATCAGGTCGCGCTCGTAATGGTCGAGCGGAAGCTCTTCCTGCCAGCGGACCATTTCGCCGGTGAATTCCTCGATCATCCCACGTTCGACCCGCGTCGGCAGCGCGACCGGTTGAGGGACGTGCTCTCGATGATGGGCCAGCATCCGGTTGTAGTGCTCGCGACAGTCGTCGACTTCGGCGATTGTCGGCGGTCGGCCATACGTTCGCAAGAAAGCGGCCTCAATCTGTTCGTTAAACTTCGAGTACTCGTCGATCAGCCCAGCGGCGAACGCCAATGACCGCCGGTGCGCAAATTCACTATTGAAAAGGGCAAAGACCTGCGGCGTGACCGTGGTCTCGTCGCGACGCTCGCAGGAGATATCGCAGCCCGGCCGATTGAAGACCTCGAGCAGCGGATCGGAGAGCGTGCGATAGCGGAAGACATAGAGCGTTCGCCGGTTCCGTTCGTGCGGCGTTCCGGACGGCACGTAGGCCGGCGCGACCGACCCCATGATGTGCCGCGGCTGGAGGGCCACTTCCCAATTGATTTCGGGAAAGACGCCGGGCCCGCCTATCTCGTCGTTGAGCTCGCCGCTGATGGCCAGCATGCTGTCGCGCAATTCCTCGGCGGCCAACCGCCGTGGCGGGAAATACGCCAGCAATGAGTTCGCGGAATCGATCGCGTCGAGTTGCTCGCGGTCTGCGTGGTCGGCCGATTGCTGGTAGGTCGCGGAGTTCATGATCAGCCGGTGCAGCCGTTTGACCGACCAGCCGTGCTCGATGAACCAGGTGGCAAGCCAATCGAGCAGCTCAGGATGGGTGGGCCGCGCGCCCATCAGGCCAAAATTGTTGGACGTGGCGACGATACCCTTGCCGAAGTGTTGTTGCCAGACGCGGTTCACAATGACGCGAGCGGTGAGCGTGTTGTTGGGGCTGGCGATCCAATTGGCGAGTGCGAGGCGGCGGCCGTCGATGGTGTTGGGCACCGTGTTCCAGGCGGTTGGCCCGCGCACGTCATTGGCGCCGACCATGGCGCTGAGCAGACCGGGAGTTACGCGCTCGAGCGGCGACTCGAGCGATCCGCCGGCCAGGATACTCACCGTGGCGATTTCGCCATTTCGATTCGCAGGCACCTTGTACACAGGTTCCAATGAGCCGTATCGGTTATCCGTGCCGGAATACAGCGAAAGCGCACGGGGCTCAAATCGCTGCAGCTCGCGCGCGAGGTACTGGCTGCTCTTTTCATAGATTTTCACCAGGCTCTGCTCGGTCTGGTTGAGCCCGAACTCGCGGCCGAAATTGCCGCCCTCCGGCCGCTGGTCCGCTGGCAAATCTTTCAGTTTGTCAACGCCGCGCTCGCGCAGATAGGCGACCTTGGCGGCGTCGGATTCTTCATGAAGAGGACGGCGCAACCGCTCGAGCTGTTCGATCCGCGACTCCACCAGCCGGCGTGCCTCGGCGAAGTTCCTCGCGTTCTCTGTGGCCAAAAACGGCACCCGGTGCTCGGCGAATTGAACCGGGGCGAAAATCGCTTGCATCCGGTAGTAATCGCGCGTCGGCACGGGATCGAATTTGTGATCATGGCACGATGCGCAGCGCAGTCCCTGCGCGAGCAGTGACACGCCTACGTGATGCGTCACGTCGTCGAGAAACTGCTGCCGGGTGATTGCCGCGACCGTCATGGCCGTATGCTCCCACGGCCCCATCCTTAGAAAGCCGACGGCGATCAACATTTCTGAGTCATTGGGATCAAGCTCGTCGCCGGCCAATTGCTCCGTGACGAAACGGTCGTACGGTTTATCGGCGTTGAAGCTGCGGACCACGTAATCGCGGTATCGCCAGGCATTCGGGCGTTCGATGTCGTTGGAGAAGCCGCTGGTGTCGGCGTAGCGCACCACATCGAGCCAGTGCCGCGCCTGCTGCTCGCCGTAGTGTGGATCGGCAAGCAAGCGTTCGATGAGCCGCGCGCGTGCGCCGGGCCTGCGGTCGGCGAGAAACTTGGCGATCTCGGCCGGCGTGGGGGGCAGGCCATGAAGGTCGAACGTTGCGCGGCGGATGAATGTGCGGTCATCAGCCGGACTGGCAAGCCGCTTGACGCCGCCCTTAGCAAGCTGAGCTTGGATGAACGCATCGATCAGATTTTGAATGCGCGTGGCGTCGATGGCGGAATGGGGAACATCCGGGCGGCGAATTGGCTGGAAGGCCCAAATGCCGTCGGGCGGATAACGGCGATTTGTCCACTCAGCCGTCAGACCGCCGCTTGTTTCGACGGTCACTCCGTCCTCAGCCGACCAATCACCCTCGGTTGACCTTGCGTCCTTTTTGTCGAGACGGTCTTGTTCTTCAGCCCATGGTGCGCCGGCGGCGATCCACTGGCGCAGCAGTTCAATCTGCTCTGGCGTGAGTCTGTCGTTCTCTTTGGGCGGCATTTCAAGACCGTCCCATCGCACCGCCTGATAGAGCGGGCTTTCCTCGGGCTTGCCGGGGACGATAGCGGCCGCTTCACTCTCACCGCCGCGTAGCGCCGATTCGCGAGTCGTCAAATCGAACCCACTCTTGAGCTCGGTGGGATCCGCGCCGTGGCAGGGCAGGCATTTTTCGGCCAACAGCGGCCGGACCTTGGTTACAAAAAGCCGCTCCCCAGACGCCGTCGTCGAACCCTCAGTTGCCCGCACAGGCGTAGCCAGCGTCGCAGCGAATGCCAAGAAAAGAAGAATTATCGATCTCACAACCGATCAACTTTCAGGCACACGCGCCACGCAGACGGCATCAAGGCCTTCGCGATGTTGCGGCAGCCATCGCTCGAGCTCGCAGGCACATTGCGGCCAACAGCAGCAGCATCGGACTAGCGGGTTCGGGAACGGCAGAATTTGCTACGCTTGAGCCGCTACCGGCCGTCTGGCCGAAGCGAGATCGCCAAAACTCGTAGTCGGCTCCGTCGATTCGGCCGTCCAGATTGCTGTCCGCAACAAGACCCATGCCCGTCTGGCCCAGCGACTGGCGCCACACGATGTAATCGGCGGCGTCGACCACGCCGTCGTCATTGTAGTCGCCCGGCATAGGCGCCGAAATGCTCCACGGCATGACGGGGAGTTCGTTGAGGGTGATAATGTCGTCGTCGTTCAGAAGCGCTTGCACCTGCTGGGCCGTGAAGTCGTCCAAAAAGCCGTCTTTCCAGAGCGAAAAATAGCTCCACGCGATGTCGTAGAGGTCCATCAGGTCGGCGTTCGGCAGCGTGCCGGATTCGGACAGCGCGATCATCTTGCGGCCGTTGTAGTGAGCCAGCACGTCGTACCACTCGCCGCTCATGCTGCTGGATGGATCGGTATAAATATCGAGGCCGACCATGTCGACCACGTTGTCGCCGGGGTACCACTCAAGATGGCCCGTGCGCGCAGCGGATGAGGTGAACTCCCAAATCAAATTGTGCAAGCCATGATCGTTGGTGAGCCGATCGTGCATGAGCCGCCATAACTGTTTGAACGCATCTGGTCCATCGGCGCCCCACCAAAACCAGGCCTGTCCATCGGGCATATTCCCCTGCGCTTCGTGGAGGGGCCGCCAGATGACGGGAATGTCTTCCGCTTGAAACTTTTTCAGTTCCACCGCGATGGCGTCGATGTCGCGAAGAATGAGCTGGTAGTCGCCACCGGTGGGATTGGCCAGCGCGGCGGCCAGATCGAAGGTTGTCCCCTGCGTGTAGAAGCCGCGCCACCAAGGGTAGTCGTTAGGTCCGCAGCTTTGGCCGCAGGGAGTGTTCACCAGGTTTGCCGGCGCGTTCCAGTGCCAGGTCATGCTGACGACACCCCCATTCTGTTTGGCCCAGGCGATCGACTGCTCGGTTTCGTTGCGGGGATTGGCGCCGTAGGCTAGCCGCGACGGCGAGTACTCCATGAAATCGGAGCTGCGCAGCGCGGGTCTCAATCCGCCCGATAAATTGAGATAGGTCGAGCTTGGGAACGGAAGATTCTTGCTCTCGTCGTGCTGATGGCCGGCGAGCGTCTTCTGACCGTAGATGCTCGTCATGTAGTTCATGAGCATCTGCGTGTTGCGATCGGCCAGCGGATCGTTGAGCTGCGGCGAGACTGGCAATACTGTAGGAGGCGTGAAGGGGCGGAACTCGAGATAATCGACATCGTAGAAGCCCCAGCTCTCATAGATGCCGAGCCTGTTGACACCGCCCGTCACGTTGAAGACTCCAGCGCGGTCTGCCGAGAAGGTGCTCGACTGTTCGAACATGCCGCTTCCGAGCTGCGAATCGACGCGATAGTTGTAGCCCTTCTGGCCGAACGGCGAGCGGTACCCGACCCACATTTCATAGAGACCGTTGGGAACGTCGACGAACAACTCCACGTAATCGGAATTGGTTTGGCTGTCAAAGCCGGTGACGTAGCCGGTGCCCGAATAACCGGGGACGGCGTTGCCGATGACGGTCTGGAAGCGTTGGCCTGTTTCGGCCTCGTATCGGTAGACTTGAGCAAGCGCCGGCGGCGCGAGAAGCATAGCCGCGGCGAAAACAAAGGTGCGTCTCACGAAGCAGACTCCCACAAAACGGCGGTCGGTGAAACCGAATTATACTCGAACGGCGCGCCAATTGCGCGGTGAGAGTCCGAACAACGCTGTCGCAACTGCGCAAAGCAATACCGACCTTGCGGCGGGCTCGGGCACGCTTGAGACCGCGCCGCCGCCCATCGCGGATCCGAAGTTGGCCCGCCAAGCCGCATAATCGCCCGCCCCGATGATGCCGTTGCCGTCGCCGTCCGCGCCGCTGTATTGCAGCACGAACTGACCCATATTCTTGCGCCAAATGGCATAGTCGGCGGCATCAACGTTCCCATCGCGGTTGTAGTCGCCGGCCAACGGCAACTCAGCCGTGCCGACGAACTGCGCGAGCCATTGCGAGGCGGGCACGTTATCCGGCTGGTTCGCTGGCAGCGTGGTGTCCATGTTCCACTGGCTGCCGTCGGAGCCGGGCATCCCCCATTGCCAGACGTGCATCGCCTCAAATACGTCGCTGCGACCGTCGAGGGCGTTCATCAATCCCTGGAATGCCATCCGCTGCTCGGCCGTGTCCGCCGAGCCAGAGCCAACCTGAGGTGATTTTGCTCCTGTATTGAAGTATGGATAGCCTTGCTCGGTAAAAACCACAGGCATGCCGGCGCCACCCTTCCGCGCCGCCGCAAAAGATAGAATCCCATCGTGAGCAAAATATGTTCTTGACGGACTGCCACTTACGAATTGCGTTGGCGAATCGATGTCCAAAAACTTATTCCAGGCATCGGTCATTAAGTCAATGAAGGCTTGATCGGGGTAACCTTGAATCGGATTCACCGCGCTGTCTACTAACGTGGCAATTTGAGAATTGGTTGCACCAGGGTTCTGATATTTGAAATAGTCATATAAAACGGAGTCGAAATATGAGTCGATTCCAATGAAGTCGATCTCGGGGTGCTCCCAAATCGCAGTCGTCAGATTGCCATTGCGGTAGTCGTCCCAGTTCGCTGCATAGCCGAGCGGCCCTTGGTAGGCGTCCGCGACGGCATTGATGGCACTGCTCCACTTCGCATTGTGTCCGCTATTGCCATTGAGGGCTTTGTATTCGGTGCCGACGGTCATGGCATCGACGTTGTGGTTTGAGGCAATCTGCGCTACGCCCCCGAGATAGTTCTGGTAGTCGCTCCAGAACTGGTTGGCGACAGCGCCGCCGGCGGTAGGGTTCCAACAGCCGCGCCAAGTGCAGCCGCCGGGCAAATCGGCAAAATACTCATCATCGGCGGTGCCGGTGCCATGCGCGTCAAACAGTTCTACGAAGGGGTTGAGCGTGACTCGCATGCCCAGCGATTTGGCTCGCACGACACCGGCTTCAATATGGCTCAGCTCGGGCCCGCGTTGCGAAGTGGCGAGGATCGCGCCCGTGTTGATATTCACAAAGCGCACAGGGCTGATCGAGACATCGCGAAAGCCGGCGTTGTACAGGCCTTGCACGGCGTTCTGCCAGGTCGAGGCGCCGCTGCCGCCGAAGTTCCACCAGGAGATGAGATTGAAGCCGACCGCGGGATCATCGCCCACTTGGTAGATCGCCGGATCAGCCCAAGCGGGTTGCAGACCAAAAAACAACGCCAATAAGCAAACGCCGAGGGCGAAGAATCGAAGCGTTGCGAAACGGCTCGTCATTGGCGGCGGGAATTCGGCCGGGGTACTTTGATGTCGAAAGGCGCGTCTTTCGTGTCGACCATCAGCGGCGTCGTGGCGATGCTCGTGAACTCATTCGGCACCAGTAGGCGTCCCTCCTTGTCCTTGACCTGTTGAATCGCCACTTTATGGCGGCCTGGGACAAGGCCATCACAGTACTTATAGCTGGTTACACATGCAAACTCCCCTTTGTCGTTGACGTCGGCGACCCCTGGGCGAGGATGAGCGCCTTCGATAGGCGGAGCATCCTGAGCCGAAAAAAGTAGTCGAAGCCCACCCGATGGAATTAGCGACCCATCCTCATACGCGATCCGGCCGCTCGCTTCGACGTACTCAAATGGACTTTTTGGTCCACATCCAAAGCACACAAGGCATGAAAAAAGCAACAATGTCCGCATACTTGTGCGCTATCACTGATAAAAAAACACGACGACTTCAGAGGTCATTGTCGAGCGGATAATCGTCGCGCGAGACATTGAGCCGCTGCCAGACTCGAAACCGCGTCGTGTCCTTGCCAGTATCGAAATCTATGTATTCTCCGATTTCAGGACCGATATCCCCGAAATCGATGAAGTCACCAAGGAAATGCACACTAGCATCAACCATCGCTACGAGAGCACCGCCGGGGTGCCGGCTGCGAACCGTGGATTGCCCACTCGCACTAATGTTTTCAACGCCCATACATTGAGCGGAAAGAGTTTCTTGCCCGACTTCTGTTCTAAGAGCGCTGCCGCCCATGATATCATCTCTCGAGCCGGTGCAGTCGTTGATCGCATGACCTGCATGCCGGCAATGAATGTTGGAAGCGCACATGCCCATGGCCCATACGCCGCGGCGATCATTCTCATTCACCCCGACTCGCAGCTCGGCCAACATGATCGTATGGGTGGTTCCGTCAGTGATTTTCTTAAAGTTGATGACTTGCCGGTTTTCACCATTGTCGAACCCGCCCATGCCTATGTTGAAAATGAGGGCTTTCATATAATCAGGAAAATCGACATCGTAGAAGTTTTTCCAATTGGCACCGGGCCAGAATTCAATGGCGTTGTATCCGTAGTTGCCGCGTGCCCAATTGCCGCCGCTGCCTTGGAAAGGATTGCCCCGGCCGTCATCGCTCGGACAAAGCATCACGGCGAGCTCGACGCCGCGCTCATCCTTGTTCACGTCTTTCGCCGGGGTAGTGTCATACAAGCGCTGAAGCGTCGAAATCTGAAACGAATCGGCAAGCCCGGCTTCCTCCAAATAGGGAAGGATGTTGATGGCCCAATTCCAAAACATCCGATCGTCGGTCAAAGGCGTGAAGTTCGCTGCCGAGGGAAGATCTTTGACGTTGGGATACTGAAAGGCCGCCGGTAATTCCTTCTTCACGTCATGGTAATTTTGCAGCGCCAGGGCAACATTTTTTAGATTGCTCGTGCACTGGGAGCGCCGCGCCGCCTCACGAGCCGCTTGAATGGCTGGCAACAACAAGGCGACGAGGATGCCGATGATCGCAATGACGACCAGCAACTCGACGAGCGTAAAACCCACTGACGACTGCCGATGAGTTCGCATCTGCGTATCTCCGCCTAGGCAGCTCGGCCGCTGTTAAAGCACTTGAGCACGATCATAATAACTGGCGGCTGTGCTGCCAATATCCGGGGTCAGGTTTTTCGCCGATTTGCCGGCGCCACGCCTAATTCTAAGGCATTGCGTCGCGGCTGGCAAAAAAAGTGGACGCACGGGGCCGGCAAACGCGGCCCTGTCTCAAAGGTTTTAGGACCGGGGTTGCCGCTTCAGGCAAGCCGCAGCGGCCACCAAGATCAACAGCGTCAAAGAAGCTGGCTCGGGCACCGCGGCCTGGCTCAGGCTCGCTCCGCCCGCCATGCTGCCGAAGTTGGCCCGCCATGTGTTGTATTGGTCGGTTCCAATGGTACCGCCATGCGGATCGTTTGGCAACGTATTGGAGGTGCCGTGGTTCTTGCGCCAAACGACGTAATCCGCGGCGTCAACTTTTCCGTCGTCGTTATAGTCGCCCGGCAATCCCTCCGACGCCAGTGAGATTAGCCGGAAGTTATCGATCTGGTAGATTTGTGCACCATCTGTGTTCGTCGACAGCCCGATGCGGAGGGAGTTTGTCCCTTCAAGAAATCCATTTTCGAGAAGAGGTTCACCAGTTGGATAGGCTGTGAACAGACTCAAAGGGATTTCAACGGTCACAGTGGTTTCGGGCGTGCCCGAAGGGATGCTGATAAAACCTTGCTGCTCGGCCTGGTAAAACACACCGGTCTCATCCGTAAAATGGATTCCGAATTTGGTGAAGGTCGGCGCCGGCGCCGGGAACTGGTCGGTGTACATATATGTAAGGTCGAAAGCGACGCTCTGGGCGCCCATGATCGAGTCCACAAGATGATCAATACGGGCCTGAATTACCGGATCGATTTGTTCCACCTCTGGATCAGGATTGGTATCTGAGTTAAGCACGAACAAGCTTCCCCAAGTGAAGCCGGCTTCGTAGGTGGTGCGATCGATCTGGAGCGCGGATGATCCGTGGGTGGCGCCAGTACTAGTAATCGAGTGGACGTGCGGCGGATTATTCGCAAAGTTGCCAGGAAACCAGCCCTCGAACTGCTCGTTCACAGCCGGTGTGCCCGGGTTATCGGGCGTTTCCCAGGAGAATAACGTCTCCTCAACGGTCTCCGGCAATTCGCGAATGCGGACGTTGTCTACATAATAAATCGCCCCTCTGCCACCCGTTCCGTTCTGGAACAGCGCGTTGGTTAGGGTCGAGCCCAGAGTAAACTGATAATACGTCGAATTGGGAACCAAATACAAACCGGAGCTGCCCGGGCTACTTGCTAAGGGAATGCTGTAGTGATGCGTGCCGAGCTCAGGTACGTCGCCCGCGCCAATCAAGTTGGCGTCGGCTTCGCCGTCCGGAATGATGTCCAGAAGTTGATTGAAATTGTTCTCGCCAGCGGCGCTGCTATTGACGGCAGCGCTAATCAAAAATGTCGGCCCGCTCACCACACCGCCGGCAAAGCTGTTCGCCGTCAAGGTGACATCGAAATCAATTGCGTAACTCTCCGGATCGGCTGCCGCCGCCTGAAACATGGCGAATTGCGGAGCCACGGCCGATTCGATGTACACATCCCAACTACGGGGATCGATACTCCCAATCGCTCTTCCGCGTTCCACCGCCATGCTGTGGGTGCCATCCGTAAAGCCCTGCGTCGCCTGGGAAACACTAATTAAATCGGAGCCAGCGAAGCCGGTCGCCGTCCAACCCTCCAAGCCTGGCTCAAAGGAGTAAAGTAGTTGAGCATTTGCGGACGAACCAGTTGTCGCAGCTGCCAAGAGAAGTGCCGAGCAAAATGCTGACCGCGAGAGTCCCTTTTTCAATGTTCCGAGCGCCATCGCCCATACTCCTATCGTCGGCCCACAGCCATTCAAGCCGCGACCGACATCGGCTGCTATTAATAGATGACCGGCCCGAATCCGCACCAATGGATTCGGGCCGGTCTTGAGTCTTCATTGTACAAACTTCCGTGATGAAATCTCTCCCCGACCAGTTACATTCGCCGACGCGGCCGCCGCGCCGCTCCTAAACAACCGGCAGCGGCCAGGGCCAACAACGACGCGGTGGTCGGTTCCGGAACGTTGAAATGAATCCAATCGACCCTGATGTCCAGATTCTGCGCGTGCGCAAACAGATTGAGGCCCGTCGCATCGACGACATTGCTATTCGGCACACCCGCTACGGACCACGTCAAGGTATGGAATCTGCCATCGATCGGCAAATTCCGTCCGGCGCCGCCTTCCAACGACTGGAACGAGAAATTGTTCGTTTGCATAAAGGCATTCATGCCCAGCTCGCCGCCGCCGTTATTCGCATCGGTCGCCGAGATGCGAACGCTCATCGTGCTGTAATTCGACAGGTCGGCTGTGCGATTGTTGAACGTATTGCCGTTCAACGCCGTGCCATTGCCCCAGCTCATGGCAGCGCCTTGCTGGCCGCCCAGGTCCGTCCACATCAATGACCCGGTGGCCGCGTCGTGCGACAAGCCCGTCTGGTTCTGGCCGCCGTTGTTGCCTTGTATGGCAGGAAGGTCGAAATTGGCCCAAGCGCCCTGCAAGCCGCCTTCAGGCGAACTCGTGTTGTGCTTGATCAAAGTCCGGTTATTCAACGGCGTACCACCGGCGCGGACTTCTTCCAGCGTCCAAACCACGTCGCCCTCAGCCCCGTGGGGGCGGGCGTTAAAGCCCATCGTACGCAGGTAGACCGCTTGGTCCGGCGTCAATCCTGTGAGCGGCAGCTGGTAAGTGTTCATGCCCGGCGCGACGAGCAAGTCTGGTCCGAGCGCCACGTAAGTAAACCCCGTCGACGCTTGGACATAGAACTGCACTTGGATCGGATTCGCGCCGGTATGACCGAGGTCGAATTCCATATAGTCCAAACCGGTGACGTCGGTACCGCCGCTGGCGTTAGTCGCAGATTCGCGCACCCGATTGGCGCCATCGCTGATCGCGATGTCGGCTCCTACACCACCCGTTTCAATGATCCGCAATGCGCCGGGAACCGTGTTATCCAATATGGCCGTATTCGTCCCGAAATTTTTCACCCAATTCTCGACATTGGGCATCGCATTGCCGGTGTTATCCCACGTGTACAGTGCGCTGGGCGACTGCGCGTGGGCGGAGGACAAGAACAATACCGAGATACACGCCATCGCTAAGAAAGTAGACAACCATCGACGTGACTTCATAAGAACTACCTCCACCTTTTTCAAAACGCCTTAAGGAAGTGCTAATTCACAGAGTTTGCGCTTTTTTAGAATTGCGCCGACCACGCCTAACGACGCCTTGCAACGACTGTTCAACTACTTGAACAGAGTATAACCAGCCCATTCTTCGCTGTCCATCAGTTTATAGCAGAAGGACAGAAAATTTCCAGAAAATCTGCAACAACCGCCCCCCATCCAGGTCGAAACAAGGCGTTCTCTGCCGTACTACTACCGTAGAGGGGTTCAGCGTCTCCCTGCCGCGGCCCGATTATGCTGTTCGATCGCGGTCATGATTTCCGGGTCGGCAAATTCCGGCTGCCGCATGCCTTGGGGGTCCCACGAACCCATGCTCCAGAAGAAAGCGGCCGACACGTGCCAGGGTGCCGGTTGGCGGGCCAGGAATTCCATCAGGGCTTGGTGATACTGCCGCCGCAACTGCCGCATTGCGTCCGTTCGCCAGGGGTCGTGCCGGGGATGCCCGCTGCCCGTCCAGGGAGCTTCGGCGGCTTTGGCCGGGTCGGGAGCGTCGTTGCCCGCCCGCCCGCCGCCGATGCCGACCTCCGAAAAATGCATGGGCGTGGTCGCAGGCACGGTGAGGCCGTGCTCGCGGAACTCGCTCATGAAGTGCTCGATGCCGCGGACGAAGTCGTTGGGCGTGGGTGAGACGTTCACCGGCCGATAGAACGACATGCCGACGAAATCGCAGTCGTTGATGAGCGATTGCATGCTGGCCCGCCCTTCGTCAGACAAGCGGATGTCCGGAGCGCCAGTCGGGTTCCCGCGGCCTGCGATGCCGTTGTGATTGAGACTGATGCCAATCTTTAGCTGCTTTGTGTCGGACTGCGTACGCAGTTTACGAACGATTTTGCGATACGATTCGGGGTATCGAAACAAACTGGCGCCCATTTCGCCGGACAGCGCTAGCTCGACGCGCGTGTCTTCATCGGCCGCCTGGAGGGCGTCGACAATCGTGTCGATCATCAAGTGGTCGTAGGAGTAGCCCGCATAACGAACAAGCGGATCGAAATCGACCCAGTTGCGCCACTGGCGGACCTTGCCGCCCGCGTCGATGTGCGGCAGGATGAAAATCTCCATGTCGTGCTCGACCATCCGCGCGAAGACTTGCCGAAGCGCGTTCTTAAGCTCGCGATGCATGGTGGCATCGTACGGTTGGTATTGCTGTTCCTGACCGCGCAGCAGGCCGAAGCTTTTGATGCGCAAATCGTTCGTCAGATCGACATGAATTGTGACGACCACGTTTAGCCGCCGATCTCCGCGCCTGGCCGCCGTGTCGATCGATGCGAGCGCGCTTTCAATGAACCACGGATGATCGACAAAGATCGAGGCATTGAGCGGCGTGGGCGATTTGCGGCTGCCCGGCGCGGCACTGTTTCGAATGGAGCCGTCGTATTCGATTTCGACGCGGCCAATTTCCAGCGGCGGCCCCTCCAATCCGCGGTCGCCGGCGGGCTCGCCGGCCGCCGGTTGCGGCAGCTCGATGCGCAGATAGCGGGCGTCTGGCGATGCGGATGTCCCCTCAAAGCGCACGGGCGTCAGATATCCATATACGGTTTGAGCGGACGAAAAAGCTTGCCGCCTTGCTTCGACGCTATGGTAATTCTTCCCATCGTTTGATATCGCGAAATGAAGGGAAGCGTTGTCTTGCCGCGAGAAGCTAAACACTCGCCAGTGATTGATAGCGCCGTTCACGCGGTAGACCACGGCGGAACCGCGCGGCATTGCCAGCCGGTGGCAATCCTCCTGTACAGTGCGGGCATTTTCCGTGGCGATTGAGACATCGCCCTCGGTTTCTTCGGTGAGCGAAAGATCGCGGCACTCGTCAACCAACGTTCGGCAGATGACGCTGATTGGGCCGACGACGTTGGATGGCTCGGAGTCGCCCGCCTCGTTGCGGGCAACTACGCGATACCAATACTCATCGCCTGGAACCGCACTGTCATCGTTGAACAGCGGCCGATATTGCACGTCGGCATCCGAAACGTTCTCGGAGATTTTTTCCCAGTCGCCCTCGGCATGGTCGGTTCGCCAGACGTCGTATGAAGCCGCACCGGCCGAGCCTTGCCATGAAATGGCGCTGACATGCTGAATCGGCAACAGCTTTGGCGGGGCGGGCGGCTCGAGCGGCGGCGGCTCCAAGCCCTGGATTTTGAACGCTTGGGTGCGCATCAGTTGCACGACTTCCCGCTCGTCGTAGCGCTCTCCCGAGGCAAAGCCCGGCCAATGGAAGGCCTTGTAGATATTCCGGCCGGTGCCGACTTCCATGTGCCAATAGAATCCACCTTCGCGGCGGTGCATCCGCAAGCTCCAGAGCAAAGCGCCCGAAATGCCGTCGTCGACGACCGCGTCGATCGCCGCGGCGATATGCGGCGTTTCGACAAAACCAAATTCTCCGACAATGTACGCCTTCTTGTCCTTGGTGAGCGCGTGGGCGGCGCGAATCGGGCGAACAAAATCGTGATCGTCGCCCCAAGGATAATGGTGCGTGGTGATGACATCGATGTTCGGATCGTCGAGCGACGGCGTGGGCACGCCGTTCAGCGATTTGCCGTCAATCACGAGGTGATTCGGATCGAGCTGTTTGATGTAAGCAGCGATCTCGCGGGTCCACTCGGGTGTGGCGGCGATCTCGTTGCCGGTTTCCCAGCCGAGGATGGCAGGCTCATCGCGGTAGGCGACGCCAGTGTAGAAGTTCTTTCGCGTGAGCAGGTAGCGAACGGTCATCTTGAAATCGTCGATGATTTGCGGATCGCTCCAGAAGGCTTCGGCCGGCTTTCCTCGAAAGGCCGCGTACTCGCCGATGCCTCCCCACCATTTGGCCTGATCAACGAAGGGAATGATCACTCGGATGCCTTTGCGGCGGGCGATCTCGATCACCTTGTCGAGTGCTCGAAACCCTTCCTCATTGAACTCGCCCGGCCGGCGAACGTGGACGCAGTCGCCCATGTCGGAGCCTTCGCGATAGACCCCGAGGACGTAAGTCCGCACCACCTGGCCGCCCATTTGCCGGACCGATTCCAGGGCGTCCTCGATCTCGAACTCGTTGGGCCAGCGCCATGGGTTTGGCCGCGTAAATTCATAGGCGTCCTCGATAACCATCAAGTTCGGGATGTTCCACGAGATAAACCGATAAGGTTTGTCGCCCTCCATTAACTGGTCAGCTTGGCGGGTAATGAAAACCGCAGGCTCTTCGGCGCAAACCGGCGCGGCGTGAAACATCATCGCGGCCACGGCGAGCGCGGCGAGAATCGTTGCAATTTGGAGGGCGCGCACCATCGCCGAAAGAGCAGGAGGAAGACGCCTAGAACACGTGCGAGTTGTCTTTGACGAACGAGATCAGCTCATCAAGCCGGGCGTAAGCCAAGCAGCAGGCCGTGTCGGCTGCTCCGTAGTAAATAGCCAGGCGGTTAGACATTTCATCATGCAGCGCCGCGCAGGGAAATACAACATTCGGCACATGCCCGCACACTTCGTAATCCCGCTCTGGCGTGAGGATGTGCTGGTTCGTGCGATACAGCACGCGCCAGGGCTCATCCAGATCCAACATCGCGGCGCCCATGCTATAAACGAAGCCATTGCACGTATCCATGACGCCGTGATAGATCAGCAGCCATCCATCGTCGGTTTCGATGGGGATGGGTCCGGCACCCACTTTGGTTCGTTGCCACCACTGGCCGACGTCGTTGCCGCCACGCCGCATCACGAGCCGGTGCATGCCCCAGTGGCACATGTCGGGGCTTTGGCTCAAATAGATGTCGCCAAAAGGGGTGTGGCCGTCGTCGCTGGGGCGGCTCAGCATGAAATACTTGCCGCCGATCTTGCGCGGAAACAACACGCCGTTGCGATTGAACGGCAAGAAGGCGTTCTCGAGTCGCTCGAACGACTGAAAGTCGCTCGTCGTGGCGATGCTGATCGTCGGGCCGTTATGGCCGCCGCACCACGTGATGTAATACGTGCCATCGATCTTGCATAGACGGGGGTCATAGGCGTAATCGCTGGGCGAGTCGGACTCGCCGGAATCAAACTGGATCGGCTCGGGTTCAATTTGCCAGTCGAGACCGTCGTCGCTCCACCCCACGTGCAGGTGCGGAAAGCGAGAGCCTTTCTCCACACGAAAGACACCCACGAATCCATCGCCATAGGATGCCACCGCGCTGTTGTAAATGCCCTGAACGCCCGGTAAGTGATGGCGCCCAATGATCGGGTTGCCGGAGTGTCGCCAGACGACGTCGCGACAGCCTGCCGGCTGGTCTTGCCAGGGAATCTTGGCCGAAGGAATTGGTTCGCGGCTTGGCATGGATTTAGCTCGACCATCGGCCCGCCCGGTGGTTGAACGCCTGGATTCCAAGTCGCTTTTCATTGCCGAAGCCCAGAGGTTAGATTGAGCAATGGATGGAGACGTCAATTGACAGCTGACGGCCCGGACAAATAGAATACAACGGTTGTAAACTAGTTTACTCCGGCAGATTGCGGCTGTCTACGCCCGGCTGCGGAGAGCCGAATCTGACGGGATCATGCGACAGCGCCACGCTGCCGAGGGCTCTCCGGATACAGGATCGAGAGGCAATCTCATGGCCAATTCCCCCGTCCCGCGATTGAAGGATGTGGCCAAAGCGGCGAATGTGTCGCTGGCCGCCGCCTCGCGAATCCTGCGTGGCGATCGGGAGCGGTTCGGCGAAGAAACCTGCCGCCGGGTGCTGGAGGCGTCACGCCAACTCGGTTGGCGACGAAACTTGCTGGTCAACGGGATGCAGACCGGCCGCACGCACACGATCGGCGTGATGATCCCGCCGTACGATTCGTTCTGGGTGAGCGTACTCTCGGGGATCCATGACACGCTGGCCGCGTCGGACTATTTGCCGATCACGGTTTGGATCGGGAGCCTCGGCGACATGCCGCACTTCGAGAAGGAAGAAGGCGACGGCCTGCGGCAAATTAATCGGCTGCTCGATCGCCGGGTGGACGGTCTCATTATGTGGCCGCCATTCAGCGTGGCCTATTACCATCATTTTCCGGAGCTCGTGGAGCGCCGCGTGCCGGTCGCCGTCATCGACCACTACTCGACCGTGGCCGACTCTGTGGAGACCGACGAGGAACAAGCGACCGCGGTTGTGGCCGATCATCTGTTGGGTTTGGGGCATCGCCGGATCGCGTGCCTTTCCAGCCGCGAAACGCCGTCCCAAACATGGGCCGTCAAGCGACGCAGCTCGTTCGAGGAAGCTGTGCGGCGAAACGGCGATGCAACCGTCAGGAGCTGGCAGCTCAACGCGCACGGCAGCAACGGATTGGAAGTTGCCCGCGAGCTGCTAACGGATAAGTTGCGGCCGACGGCGGTGTTCGCTGTGTCCGACCATGAAGCGGCGTTCGTTCGTCAGGCGGCGGGGGAGTTGGGCCTGCGCGTGCCGCAGGACTTGTCGATAGTGGGTTTTGCCGACCTGGATTTCGCGGCCACCATGAGTCCGCCGCTGACCACCATGCGTCAGAAGCCGCACGAAATCGGCCGCCTCGCGGCCAAGCTCATCATGGACCGCATCGACGGGATCATGCCCGACGAGGAGCCGACGACGATCAAGGTAGCTGCCGAGCTGATCGTTCGCAAATCAACTGCTCCGCCGCGCACGGCAGATTAGTTTCTCCGTCGTGCGCCGGGGCAGGATTACGATTCGGGCATCGTCTTTGCTGTTCAGCGCTCACGACGCTTGCGTAGCGCTATCCATGGTGATGCGATGAATAGCTCCAAGCCGACCATCGGCTCGGCGAGTCTCGTTGAATTTCTCAGTAAGCCATCGTCATATTCGGAGGCTACCGCGGCGGTTCGAGTGATCGAAACGCATATCTCCTGGGTGTTTCTCACGGACCTTTACGCATACAAGCTCAAAAAGCCGGTGCGGTTCGAGTTCCTGGATTTCTCCACCCTAGAGCTGCGTCATCAGGCATGCCAAGACGAGCTGCGTCTTAACCGGCGGCTTGCGCCGAATGTGTATCTTGCGGTGCTGAGCGTGACTCAGGCGGCGGGCGACTCGTTTGAGCTCAGCGGTCAAGGAAGAGAAGTCGACTGGCTCGTGCAGATGCGGCGATTGCCGGCCGAGAACTCGCTTGATGTCGTCCTGCGTGAAGCAAGGCTGAGCAGCGAAGACGCCAGCGAGATTGCGGATTATCTCGTGGAGTTCTACGCGCGATTGTCGCCGGAGCCAATTGCCGCTGACGCTTATCAGCTCGCACTGGAGCGGCATGTTCGAGCCAACGGCGCGGCGCTGTTGAATGGACAACCGGCGGCGCAGTACCTCATCCGCCGCATCCAGACCGCTCAACTCCGCTACTTAGCAGTCCAATCCAATCTGGTTGCCAGCCGCGCGGCTGCCGGGCGGATAGTCGAGGGCCACGGTGACCTGCGACCAGAACACATTTACTTGAATGATCGTCCGGCGGTCATCGACTGTGTTGAATTCTCAAAAGAACTGCGCACGGTCGATATTGCGGACGAGCTCAGCTTTCTGGCGATGGAATGCCAGCGGCTTGAGGATGGTGGCTTAGGAGAGCTCGTGCTGGCGACCTATCAGCGAAATGCTGGAGACAAGATCCCGCGATCGTTATTGGCGTTTTATCGGGCTTATCGGGCTTGCGTACGCGCCAAAGTGGTATTGCTTCGTGGCCAGCAGCAAGCCGAAGGCGACGGCTCATCCGCCGGTCTCTTTAAACAATACATGGATGTGGCAGTTCGTGCCGCGTCGGAGCTTGGGCCACATGCGCTCCTAATCGTGGGTGGATTGATGGGAACGGGAAAGTCGACGCTTGCCGAGAAATTGGCAGATGCCTTCGGCATCGAAGTGCTGTCTACGGATCGCATTCGCCGTGCCATGCTAGGAGTGAGCCAGTCGCAGACAGACTACGGAGAAGGACATTACCATCCGGAAGTGCGCCGGCGAATTTACCACGAGTTGTTCCGCCGGGCGAGCGAGCTGCTCAGCGAACGGCAGTCCTTGATTCTGGACGGGACGTTCTTGACCCGCGAGATTCGATTACGGGCCTACGACGCGGCCCAGGAATACGGTGCGGCAGCCATATACGTTCAATGCACCTGTCCGCCGCAAACTGCGCAGCGCCGTATTGAAGCACGCCGCAAGTCCGACGAGAGCGAATCGGAAGCCCGGCCGGAGCTCTATGATCGGCAGGCACGAGATTTCGAGCCGCCCGGAACCAATGAGCCGGCGGTGACTGTGAATACAACGCAGCCAATGCCGCGTCAACTGCAGAGCGTTTATGCAGAATTGAGCCGCCAATTGTTTGACTAGGCGACGCTCATCAGCGGTCGCATTTGACGTTACAATAGCGTTGGCAGCCTGAAGGAAAAGACGATCCGGAACGATCCTCGATTCACCAGAGGCGAACATGAGACCGAGTACGATACCCAGAAGTCGCGACTTATCGGAGGCTGCGGAGCGGCAAATGCGCATGTGGGCGCTGCGACTGGAATCGCAACAGCAGCGCGAGGCCCCGACGGCGGTCGAATCGCCGCGACAGTTGATCCATCCCTACATTGCGGTCTCCCGCGAGACGGGCGTCGATGCGGCCGAGGTCGCGCGGTCCATTGCTGCAAAACTGGGCTGGAAGGTCCTCGATAGCGAGCTGCTCGACTACATCGCCGAGCAGTATGGAGTATCTCGACTGGCGCTCGATTACGTGGATGAACGAGGCGCGTCCTGGTTCCACGACACGTTCGGCAAATGGCTCGATGAACAGTTGGTGTCCCAAGCCGAGTACGTGAGCCGCCTGGGCACGGTGGTCCTACTGGCGGCGCAGCATGAGAGCACGATCTTCGTCGGTCGCGGGGCCCAGTTCGTTCTGCCCCCCGAGGCCGGCCTATCTGTGCGTTTAATTGCGCCGCGGAAGCAGCGAATCCAGCGGATCGCCGAGTTGCGGCAATGCAGTCAGCACGAAGCTGAAAAGTTTATCGAGGAGTCGGATAATGGCCGGGCCGAATTCGTCCGCCGCTACTTTCAGCGCGACGTGGCCGATCCCCAGCTTTACGACCTGGTGATCAACCTGGAGCGCACCTCGCGCGAGTCGGCCACCGAGCTAATCCTCAACCACTACAGGCTGCGCTTCCGCGCCGGATGATGCGACGTTCGCCGATGGGACAGGAATTACCGTGCCATTTGACTTTGGCAGATTATGAACTAAGTTTGCATTGTCCGCCCTCATCACTTTGGCATTCGCGACGCATGCCTCCTGCCCCGCCTGGCTAGCCGTCGCCTGCCCTGCCTCTGCATCACCGTCCGCATGGCACCAGCGCCCACCCGATACGATTGTCGCATGCGCACTCAATTGAACGGTTCGCCCGCTGTGGCGAGCGCCAATGACGGCCGGCGTGGGGCAGCCGCCGTTGAATTTGCTCTCGTGTCGCCGCTTCTGTTCCTGCTGTGCCTCGGGATGTTGGAATTCGGACGGATGATGATGGTCCAGGAAATTGTTACCAATGCAGCACGAGAGGGCGGCCGCAAAGCAATCCTGCCTGGCGTAACGGATGGCGACGTCGCTTCGGCGGTCGACAGCTATTTCGCTACTTGCGGTATTTCGGGACACACAATCTCCGTCTTACCCAGCACGACATCGGCCGCCGCCGGCACGCCAATCAAGGTCACCGCCAGCGTGCCCTACAACAATGTGAGCTGGTTACCGATAGGAAATCTCAAGTGGCTCCAAGGTAAGTCGGTGACGGCCGCGGTTGAAATGCGCAAGGAAGAGTACTGACGTTGGAAGAATACTGACTTCAAAGGTGGCATCATGACACGCAAATCGTCAAACCGGTTACGGCGTGGGGCGATCGTTCCACTGGTTGCCGTAATCCTTGTTGTGCTGATCGGCATGGTCGCCTTCTCGGTGGATATCGGCTATATCCTGGTAGCCAGAACCGAGGCTCAAAACGCCGCTGATTCGGCCGCCCTGGCTGGCATCGCGAGGCTCGCGGAGCAGTTGAAACGCGCCCCCGTCATCGGCGGTGTTCCTCTTCAGACTGCCGGCGACCTCCAACGGGTCCGTGACGAGGTCAAGGCCTTCGCGCGGCGAAACGCAGTTCGGTCCAACGCACCGGAGCTTCTCGACGCCGACATCGAGATCGGCTACATGGCAACTCCCTATGACCACCGCGACGACACGTTAGACAAAACTGGTTGGCCGGCGCGACCCTATAACGCTGTGCGCGTCGTGGTGGCCCGCGACAGCAGCCACGCAGGCGGCCCGCTCGATTTGTTCTTCGCTCCAGTTCTCGGCACAGACCAGGCCAATACGCGCGCCTCGGCGACGACCGCCATTACGATGGGCTCCATTCACCCGCGCGGCAATCATGGACCGTACCGCGGCGGCATCCTTCCCTTTACCTTTCAAGTGGACGAATGGAACGCGCTCCTGGGAGCCAATTCAACGGGAAAAGTGCTGGCTGCCAATGGCGCAACGATCACGCTCACCGACAATTTTACGGTCGATCCGCAAAGCACCGGACCCGGCGGAGTGCACAGCGGCGGCGATGGAAGATTCGAAGTGTGCATGTACCCGAACGGCACCACGAGTGGGAACTATGGCACCATCAATTTCAGCAAGACCAAGGCCGGCAACAGCACGAACGTGCTTCGCGACTTGATCGTCAACGGCCCCGCTGAGGCCGACTGGCCGGACCTGCCCGATATCCTGGCCGCCACGCACGGCAAACCGGTCGGTGTCAACGGCGACCCCGGGCTGAGCGCAGGGATGGCGCCGGCCGTTGAAGCCATCGTCGGCGAATCCCGCATCTTGCCGCTCTATTCCACCGTCGCCGGCCAAGGTAACAACACGTATTACGAGATTGTCGGCTTCACCCCAATCACGATCGTGAAAGTCGAGTTTCAAGGCAGCCAAAAATCCGCGATCATGATCCAACCGGATATTGTCAGTCTCAAAAGCTTCGTCGGGGACGGGAACCAGCTCTACTTCGATGTCAGCCCCGGCACCGACCCGTACGCGCTATATCTGGGTGCCCGCGCGTTAGTCCGCTGATGCTAATTCGATGGTTGCAATTGCTAGTTGATAGTGGCAGCAACCCGCCTTAGAGTTCGATCTGCATTGCCGCATACCGGCAACTTGCCCGTTATCACGCCATAATTTCGTGCAGCACTCGGGCCGGTTTAACGCCGGTCAGCTTTTCGTCGAGGCCGCGGAACGAATAAGTGAGCTGCGCGTGTTTGAGGCCGAGGAGCTGGAGCAAGGTTGCGTGAAAGTCGCGGACGTGGACCGGATTTGCGACAGGGACATAGCCGATCGGGTCCGTTTCGCCGTAGCTGAAGCCCGGCTTCACTCCACCTCCGGCGAGCCAGATGGTGAAGGCGTCCGGATGATGATCGCGGCCGATGAACGGCATCTGCTGGCCGCCGCGGTTCTCGCGCATTGGTGTGCGGCCGAATTCACCGCCCCAGACGACAAGCGTGTCCTCCAGTAGTCCTCGTTGCTCGAGATCAATGAGGAGTGCTGCAGTGGCCTGATCGATTTGCCGGCACTTGTCTTGGAAGCCGGCGTTGAGGGCTTCGTCGGCGGAGGCGCCGTGAGAATCCCAGCCCCAATCGAACAATTGCACAAATCGCACGCCGCGTTCCACCAGTCGTCGCGCAAGCAGGCAATTGTTGGCGAAACTCTCCTGGCCTGGCGCGGTGCCGTACAGCTCGTGGATGTGCGGCGGCTCCTGGGAGATATCGACCGCATCGGTGGCGGCCATTTGCATGCGGAATGCCATTTCGTACTGCGCGATGCGGGTTATGGTCTGTGGATCGCCGAACTCCTCGAAGGTCCGCTGGTTGATGCGCTCCAAGGTGTCGATCATGTCGCCGCGAAGTTCGCGGCTGATACCGGCCGGGTTGGAAAGAAACAGCACTGGTTCTCCGTGTGAACGGCACTGCACGCCTTGATAAACAGAAGGCAGGAAGCCGGGGCCCCACAAACTTTTGCCGCCGCTGGGGAAACGGCCGCCAGAGAGCAGCACGACGAACCCGGGCAGGTTTTCATTCTCGCTGCCCAGCCCATACGTCGCCCAACTGCCGATCGAGGCATACCCGAGGTTTTGATTGCCCGTGTGGACCAGTAGCTCTGCGGGCGCATGATTGAACTGGTCTGAGTGCATCGTGCGAATGAAGCACACCTTATCGACAATTCTCTGGAAGTGCGGCAGCCGATCGGAAATCCAACACCCAGCCTCGCCGACCTGCCGGAAGGGGTAGACCGGTCCCAGAAGCTGCGGCACCCCTCGGATGAAGGCAAAGCGCTTCCCCTCGAGAAATTGTTGCGGGCAGTCGCGGCCATCGAGCGCCTTGAGTTCCGGCTTGTACTCGAACAATTCGAGCTGGCTGGGCGCCCCGGACATGTGCAAGTAAATGACTCGCTTTGCTTTGGGGGCGAGATGCGCCGCGCGGGGCGCGAAAGGCGTGGCCGGATTGCGTGCGCTGTCGATTGGCGACGCGGATGCACTCGAGTGCACACCGCACCACAGCGCTGCCAATCCACCGAGCGACTCCTTCAGGAAGTGCCGGCGGGTCGCCTGCTCAGTGGCGGCCATACGAATTGGGTGCAGCGCGTTCATTTCGTCAATAGCTCGTCGAGATTCAGGATGGCGCTGGCCACAACGGCCAACGCAGCATGCTCGGGTGTCAGGCCCAGTTTTTTTGCGGCGTCCTGATCAGCCATGTAAAGGTCGCGGGCCTTCTCGAGCAAATTCACAAGATCTTCAAGGGTGCCTGGCGCGGGCGGCCGGCCAGCCGACGTTTGATAAGCCCATGCAATTCTGTCGGCCGCTTCCTCGCCGCCTTCGTTCATCATTCGGCCGGCCAGTCCAACGGCACATTCGACGTACGCCTCGTCGTTGAGCGTGACCAAAGCTTGCAGCGGCGTATTGGTTGTGATCCGCCGGATGGTGCAGACTTCACGGCTAGGCATATCGAAGGTAATCATGCTGGGGTAACCGCTAGTGCGCTTCCAGTACGTGTAGATTGCCCGTCGATAACGGTTCTCGTCGGTCGCGGTCTCCCACTTGGCACTCGAATACACGCTTTGCCAAATGCCTTCTGGTTGAGGCGGCATGACCGGCGCGCCATACATTTTCGGCGCGAACCGGCCCGAAAGCACAAGCGCTTGATCGCGGACCATTTCCGCCCGTAAACGCAACCGCGGACCTCGGGACAACAAGCGGTTTTGCGGGTCGGCTGCGAGGCGGTCCGGCGTGATGCGCGAACTTTGCCGATACGTCGCTGACAGCACGATCTCTCGAAGTAATTGCTTGAGATGCCACCCATGTTCGTTTTGGAAGCGCAGGGCCAGATGATCGAGCAGCTCGGGGTGGGATGGACGTGTGCCCGACGTGCCAAAATCCTCCTCCGTTTCCACGATGCCCATACCGAATAATTGGGCCCACACACGGTTGACCATCACGCGCGCCGTAAGCGGATTCTCTTTCGATACAAGCCAACGGGCCATCGTTAGCCGATTGGGAGGCGAGCCGGCGGGGAGCTTCGGCAAAATGCCCGGCGTGTTCGGCTCCACCTCCTCGCCCTTATCGAGCCAGAGGCCCCGAGTAAAAACAAATGTGGACCGCCGCGTGTGCTCCGGCAGCTCCTCCATCACCGGAACGGAAACGCTAGGAAGCTCCTGCGCGAGCTTTTTCAACTTTGCCAGTTCGCGCTGCTCGGAGATGAATTTCTCCGACTGCTGCAACTGGATCCAATCGTCGCTGGGCGAGACCGAATATCGACCACGGCCGATCACGAGCGGAACGTCGCCGGAAGTCGCGCGGTCTTGCTGCAGCTCGATACGAATGCGGCTGCCCGGCGTGATCGAAATCGGCGTATCGAGCAAGAACACCGCGAAGCGCGACCGCCATTGCCGGCTGTAACTGGCCCAGCCGACGTTATCATCCTGCAGTGAGTCGGCCGGATCGAGCAGGGGTTCAGCTTCATCGCAAAACGCGTGCTTAAAATCCAGCTCGACCGGCGGGCCGTCGTTGACAGGCAACAGAGTGGCCTTTACTCGCGATAATACAAATCCCAATTCAGGTGAGCGGCGCGCGGATTTGGGATCGCGCAGGAGTGCGTCGATCCGCAGAGCGGTCATCTGCTGCAAACTCTCGGGAAGGGGCGCCTCAAGGGTAAATCTGGATTTGATCGTGACGGCGCCATCCGTCACCACTTCGGTCGCAATTCTCCCATCGCCATCATCCTGCTCCCGAATCTGCAATCGTGTGTTCCCCGTCGAATTCGCTCGGTCGATGGGCAGATTGCGCCACAGATTGAAGTCCTCGGCGAGCGGTTTCACCTGCTCGTGCATGATGCGCCGCAGCTGCGAGAGACGCTGAGAAGTCTCCGCCGCACGCGCGTGATCTTTTCGATCCAGCGGAACGTCCAGCCTCGGCAAGTCCTCATCCACGTCGCCGTCACGCGTGTCGTTGAACAGCGCCATGAACCGATAATACTCGTCGTGTCGGATTGGATCGTAGGGATGTGCATGGCACTGAATACAACCAAATGTCGTCGCCTGCCAAACTTGCCACGTAGTGTTCACGCGGTCGATGACGGCGGCGACGCGAAACTCTTCATCATCGGTGCCTCCCTCCGTATTGGTCTGCGTATTGCGGTGGAAGGCGGTGGCCAGCCGGTCGTCGACGGTGGGTTCGTCGAGCAGGTCGCCTGCCAATTGTTTGATCGTGAATTGATCGTAAGGCATATCCTCGTTGAACGCGCGGATCACCCAGTCGCGATACGGCCAGATCTCGCGGTGTGGGTCTGCTTCGTAACCGGTCGTGTCGGCATAGCGGGCCAGGTCGAGCCACACCGAGGTCCAGCGTTCGCCGAAGTGAGGCGAGGCGAGCAATCGATCCGCCACTCGCTCGTGGGCGCGCGGATCCTCGTCGGCCAGGAACTCCTCGATATCCTCCAGCGCCGGCGGCAATCCAACGAGGTCGAACGACACGCGGCGCAGCCACTCAACCCGCTCGGCCGATGGTGATGGCTCCAGCCCCGCCGTTTCGAGGCGGGCCAGGACATAGTAGTCCAATGGCTTGACACACCACTCGGGTCGACGAACCTCCGGCGGCGGCGCTCCGCGCGGCGGCACAAACGCCCAAGGCAATTCCCACTCGGCGCCTTGCGCAATCCACTGTTTCAACCGCTCGATTTCCACGGCCGAAAGAGGCGGTCCATGCTCCGCTGGCGGCATGCGAGACTCTGGGTCAGGATCGGTGATGCGCTCAACTAGATACGAAGCTTCCGGATCGCCGGGCACCACAGCTGGCGCGCCGGACTCGCCGCCCGCCATCACGTTTTCGCGATACACGAAGGACAATCCGCTCGTCTGCTTCACACCGCCGTGGCACGCGACACAGTGCTCGGCAAAGATCGGCCGAATATCTTCGTTGAAACGTACGCGCTCGGTTTCGGCCGCGGTGGTCGGGCACGCGGCTAGGACGGCGCCGGCAAGTAGGAGCGCTACGAGCCATCGTTTTGACCACTCAAGCGCTGACGGGCCACGCAATGACGGATACACGCGCCAAAAACACGAATCCGAAAGCATCATGATTGAGGGAAATAGTGCGGGAGCGTCCCAATGCTCATTATACTAGATACTATATATTCGACATTTCGAAGCCGGTTGCAACGTTGCCGGTGCAAGGTAAGTGAATCGGCACGATAGAGGCGGCCGAATCCCGATGGACAATGAAAATGCCGTTCGGATTTACGGGGATTCAGTGTGGTGTGCGGCGTTTAATGGGCCCGATCATTGTTTGCGCACTTTTTGTTGGCGTCGGCCGAAGCGTTTGGATGGCAGCGACGGCCGAGCCTTCGAGCGGAGGGTCGTTGGACCGCTCATCAGAGCCCGGTCTGAAACGCACATCGCGGACGCAAACAGGGCGTCCCCAAAATCCTGTCTTGCATGTGCCAACTGGGTTTGTTGTCGAGCGCGTGGCCGACGACCTCGAAATTCGGTTTCCGATGTTCGGCGCATTCGCCGACGACGGCCGGTTGTTCGTGGCCGAATCGTCGGGCCGCGATCTGCACGCCGAGCTCAAAGCCGGCGCGCGTAACAGCCGCATTCGAGTTTTGGACGACGTTGACGGCGACGGCCGATTCGATACGGCACAGGTCTTTGTCGACAAGCTTGTCTGTCCCATGGGCCTGGCTTGGCGCGACGGCAAGTTGTATGTGGCCGACCCGCCGGATGTCGTTGTATTTACCGATGATGACGCCGATGGTCGTGCCGACGAGCGCAAGGTAATTCTTAGCGGCTTCGGCCACGCGACAAACGGCAGTTTACATGGTTTAGTCTTTGGCCCGGATGGCCTGCTGTACATGACGATGGGAAGTCCCGACGGGTATGCACTTAAGCGAGCGGACGGCACCATCCTGGAAGGCGACAGCGGGGCGCTGATCCGCTCGACGCCGGAGGGACGCAATCCCGAGGTGCTCTGCCGCGGATTCGTCAACCTCATTGAAGTCGCATTTACGGCGCGTGGCGACATCATCGGCACGGACAATTGGTTTCAGCAGCCAGCGGGTGGTATTCGGGATGCATTGGTGCACCTCGTCGACGGCGGATTGTACCCGTATCTTGCCGACACTGGCACTCGCTACCCAATGACGGGAATACAGCTTCCGCCCGTAGCGTTGTATCCGGCCGTGGCCGTCAGCGGGCTTGTGTGTTACGAAGGTCGAATGTTTCCCGACGCGATGCGCGGAAATCTTTTTACTGCCCAATTCAATGCCCGCAAGGTGGTCCGTCACGCGCTCGTGCCATCCGGTTCGACGTTTCGCACGGCGGATGAAGACTTCGTCACCACGGATGACCCCGATTTTCATCCCTCCGACGTGGTTGAATCTGCGGACGGCAGCCTCATCGTAATCGATACCGGGAGTTGGTACGTACAGCATTGCCCAACCGGGCGAATTCGCGACGTCGAGGCACCGGGCGGAATTTATCGCGTTCGCTTCGCGGCTACTCCGCAGATGGACGATCCGTGGGGGAAGCGCATCCACCTTATGGGCAAGACACCTGAACAGCTCGCCGAACTTTTGAATGATCCCCGGCCCGTGGTGCGAAAGCGCGCGGAGCGCGCACTCGGAAGCGGGGGGCCGGCTTGCGTGCGTGTGCTGATCGCGATCTTGGAGCGTTCGGCCTCGGTCACCGCCAAACAGCACGCCATTTGGGCTTTGGCGGCAAACGGCGATGCGTCGGCGATAGAGCCGCTGCGCAAGGCACTGGATGGCACAGACGCGAATGTCGTCATCACGGCAATCCGGGCGTTGGCGTCGCGCGGCGATTATTTGAGCAGCACAAACCTGGAGCGTTTGCTAATTCATCGCGCGCCCGCGGTGCGGCTGGCGGCTGCGGAAGCCTTGGCTCGCGTGGGAAATCCGTCAGCGATTCCTGTCCTGTGGGAGGCGCTCGGTGTAGAAAGCGATCCATTTGTGGCGCATGCCGTAGTTCATGCGGCCCACCGGCTCGCCGACCACACGGCCTTGCAGCAAGCGCTGAAGCACCCAAATCCAAAAGTTCAGACAGCAGCTTTGCGGCTATTGGATCAGCCGCCTCGGCCGTCAGATGCGCTGGATCACGCGGTTGTAATTAGTCGGCTGGATTCGCGAAACACTCAATTGCGTCGAGCGGCCCGCGAGATCCTTGCCGGCCATCCCGAATGGGCAGGTCATGCCGTCGATTTTCTCCGTGCATTGGCGGCGCAGCCCGTGCTTTCGGAAGAGGATCTCACGGACCTGGCCGATCTAGTGCTCGCCTTCCAGGATCAGAAACGAGTGCAGGAAGTTGTTGCGGCGGCGGTCCGTAATGAAGGCGGCAAGATTCCCGACGAACGGCGGGCAATGCTGCTGGGAATAATCAGTCGTTCGACGTTGGCCAACGTTCCTCGGGTTTGGATCGACGCGCTTGTGGCGGCGGTGGAGAGCGGGCCGCCGGAAGTCCGGCTTGCCGCCGTGCGCTGTGCCTCGGTCCTGCGCATACGTGACTTGGACGATCGACTGGACCGGTTGGCGAACTCTCCAAATGAGTTGATCGAGCTGCGCCGGGAAGCGTTGCGAGCGATCGTATCGAGGCGACCGACCCTTGGGGCAGAGGCATTCCGCCTGCTGCTGGACGACCTCTCGAACGATACGGATCCGTTGCCGCGCCTGGCTGCGGGGGAAGTGTTTGGCAATACCCGGCTCGATCGCACGCAGTTGGCCGCGCTGCTTCACCTAATTCAAGGTGATGCCCTCATCACGCCATCTGTATTGCTGCCGATGCTCGAACGCTCAACAACCCTTCAGACAGCACCCATTGTGCTCGATTACCTGGAAGGCGCTGTGGGCGGTGGCTGGCGCCCCCCGGCTGACAGGGTTGAGAATCTGTTCGACGCGCTTGGCGAACCGGAACGCACGCGACTGGAGTCCGCACTTCAGGCGGCGACGCGAAACACAACAGATGGGCAAACACGGCTGGCCAAGTTCATCCCGCTTCTGGAAAGGGGGAACGCGGCACGGCGGCGGGCCGTCTTTCTTTCCAACAAGGTGGCCTGCTCGACTTGCCACCGCGTGGGAAGCGATGGAGGGCAGATCGGCCCTGACCTAACCACGATCGGAGCGACCCGTGCGGGGCGCGACATAATCGAGTCGATTGTATTTCCAAGCTCGACGATTGCGCAGGAATTCGAACAATATGCGGTAATCACGCAAGAAGGTCGCGTCATCAGCGGAATCATGGCCCGACAAGCCCCGGATACGATTGTGCTGCGCGACTCGAGCGGCGCTGAGACGCGCTTGCGCCGGGACGAAATTGCGGAGATGAACCGCCAGACGGTCTCGATGATGCCCGAAGGCCTGGAGCGACATCTGACGCAAACAGAACTGCGAGATTTGCTGGCTTATCTGCAAAGCCTGCGATGAGGCGCAAAGTTATCGTTCAGCCGGAGGCGCATGATCCTTGTCGCTTGGGGCGTACACCCGTACGTAATCGACTTTCATCCGCTGCGGCCAGATGGCGTCGTCCACGCCCTGCTGCCCGCCCCAGCTACCGCCCACCGCGATATTGAGTAGCAAATACATCTTGTTATCAAACGGCCACGCTTCGTAGCCGCGATGTTCGTTCTTGAATGTGAAGTACACGTTGCCGTCAACCGATATTTTAACCCCGTCTTTGTCCCATTCGGCCGCATAGACGTGAAAATTGTTTGAGCAGTCGCGCACCATGATGTTGGCTGTTTTCTGCGTGCCGACGCTGAAGTAGTATTTCTTACAGTGAATGGATGCGTGGATCTTTCCAGGTTCAAAGCCCACATGCTCCATGATGTCAATTTCACCATCGTCGGGCCAACGAAGCGGGGTGGTAGCGCCCAGCATCCAGACGGCGGGCCATGAGCCGCGACCTCTCGGCAAGGTAGCCCGCACTGCGATTTTGCCGTATTGCCACTCAGCTTTTCCTTTGGTGACCAGTCGCGCCGAGGTGAATTTCATGCCCTGCCACGGTTCTTTTCGCGCTTCAATGATGAGACTTCCGTTTTCCACCCTGGCATTTTCCAGCCTCTTTTCAGTATAAAACTGCAATTCCTGGTTGCCCCAACCTTGGCCGCCGACGTCGTAGTTCCATTTAGCGCTGTCGGGAAGGCCCGTGTAGTTGAATTCATCACTCCAAACTAATTTCAATTCTGTCTCGTTAGCGACGGCGCAGGTACTCAACAACACGAACGATTTCGCAAACCCGACCATGATCGTCAGCGCAGTGTATTTGCCAAAGCGCATCGATAGGCGAGTGTTCAACAACAGTTTTAATCCGCCCCACCACTCGTGCGGCGGTGGTTTCGAAGCCAACCGGAATTGCTTTTTCCTTGCCGCAGGCCGGCAGAATTGAGTTTAGACCGCGCGGCCTCAAAGCAACAACTTTTGTCGAAAGAAATGCGCAAAACTACAGTCAGCCAACAAGAAGCCCTATGAACCAACTGTTATAACGGATTGCGCGTTGGTACGAGGAAGCGCGGGGCGAAAAGGCCAATGAATCACTGGGTTATCTGGACGCTGTTGACACTTCTTAGCTGGGGGATTTGGGCCGTTCTCTCCAAGTTGGTTGGCGGCGGCATCACCGACGCTCAAGTCCAAGTGATTTCAACGCTCGGCGTCCTACCGATCCTGGCTGCGCTCTTTACAATCAAGGACCCGGCCCCAGTCGGCAATCGTTCGCAAGGCATCTTGTTGGCGTTTGGATCAGGCATCGTGTCGTGCTTGGGCAATATCGCCTTTTATGACGTGCTGAGTCGTGGCGGCAAGGCGGCTGCCGTGATTCCTGTGACGGATCTGTATCCCGCGGTGACAGTGCTACTTGCGGTTCCGTTGTTGAAGGAGCGGTTAAATCGATTTCAGATACTGGGAATTGGTCTGTCGCTTGGCGCGATCTATCTCTTCCACGTAGCACAGGAAGACAGTCTGCTTTCGACGTGGTTGTTCCTAGCGTTGATTCCCATCGTTTTGTGGGGTATTTGCGGATTGATGCAAAAGATGTCCACCGACCATATCTCGGGTCGATCGTCGGCCGTCTGGTTTCTGTTGGCATTTTTACCCGTTGCGGCGTTGATTGTGGTTTTCGATCCGCTTCCGAGCGGCATACCCTGGAAGACGTTGGGGATCGCCACTGCGGTTGGTTTCAGCCTGGCGCTCGGCAATCTTACGATCCTGCTTGCATTTGCAAGCGGCGGGAAAGCGTCGATCATTGCGCCGCTCGCCGGACTTTATCCGATGGTCAGCATCCCGATTGCGATATTCGCGTTGGGAGAACGGATTGGCTGGCGTGAGTCGATGGGCATTGCAATGGCACTTGCGGCCGTCGTCATGCTGTCGTTCCAACCTGAGTTGAAGAGCTCGACGGTCCCACCTATCGAAGCGGAAGTTTTACCATGAAAGCGATCGCCGAATTGCTCGAGCAAGGCCCTGTCATCGGCGACGGCGGCTACCTCATTGAACTGGAACGTCGGGGCTATGTGGATAGCGGGTCGGGGCGCGAGCAGGTCGGCACCGGTCGCGGCAGCGGCCAGTTCACTCCCGAGGTTGCCATCGAACATCCGGACGCGTTGCGGGAGCTGCATCGTGAGTTTCTGGATGCGGGGTCGCACGTGCTCCAAGCGCTCACATTCTTTGGCACGCGCGAAAAGCTTGGCCGCGCTGGCTATGAGAAGCAGATCGAGGAGATCAATTTCGCCGCCGTGAAATTGGCGAAGGAAGTCGCCGGCCAGCGGGCGCTCGTGGCGGGCAGCGTGTCGCGGACGCAGCTCGTTGAGCGCGAAGGGGCCGGCGCGCTCGCCAAAGCGCGAGACCATATCGCTGAGCAAATTCGCTTGCTCAAAGAAGCCGGCATCGATTTCCTGATTCTGGAAACATTTTTTCACCTGGCGGAGATGAAGGTGGCGCTCGAGGCCGCCGCCGAAAGCGGATTGCCTGCCATTGCCACGATGAGTTTTCGCCCTTTGGTCACGCAATGCAGCGACGGCTATAGTCCCGCGGAATGTGCGCGCGTGATGGCGGATTTGGGCGCGATTGCCGTCGGGGCGAATTGCGAGCAAGATCCTTCCCGCATGCTGCCGCTGTTGCGCGAAATGCGGGGGGCAGTGGCTGTTCCCATTGCGGCACAGCCGGCGGCGTTCCGCACCACGGACGACTGCCACTCGTTCACCCGCCTGCGCGAATTCCCCGACGAACTGGAAACAATCCAAATCCCGCGGCGGGCGTTTGCCGACTTCGGCAGAATGGCGATGAGCGAGGGCATACGGTACGTCGGCGGCTGCTGTGGTTGCAATGCAGCCTACATTCGCTCGCTCGCGCAGGCCGCAAAAACATGACCGCTTTCGATCATTCGCAGCATAACCACTGCGCGATCGGCATTGACGTGGGCGGAACGAAATGTGCCGCCGGGCTGATTCTTTTCCCGCAGGGACGCGTGCTTGCGCGGCGGTCGCAACCTACGCGCCCGGAGCGCGGCGGTGATGCCGTGTTGACAGACATTGTCGATGTGACGCAATCCCTGCAACGGGAAGCGACCGAGCTCGGTGTCGAACCTGTTGCGATTGGTTTGGGAGTCGCGGAACTTGTAAGTGTCGACGGCGAGGTGCTCAGCGACGCGACGATCCGATGGAAAGGCACTTCGATTCGCGAGATTCTTGAAGCCAAGACGAATCTGCCCGTAGCGTTGGACGCCGACGTGCGGGCCGCGGCGCGCGCGGAGGCGCAGCTTGGTGCCGGACGCCCATTTCGCTCCTTTTTATATGTCACGATTGGAACCGGCATTAGCGCCGGTTTTGTGCTGAACGGTACTCCTCATGCCGGCGCTCGTGGTCTGACGGGTACTTTTGCCAGCAGCCGCGGATTGATTCCGGGTGACGACGGCAAGTTGGCGTCCGGCCCGGCCTTGGAAGAGTTTGCTGCCGGGCCAGCTTTGGCCGCACGTTTCGCTGCGGCACGGGGAGACGTTGCCGTGAGCGCCGCCGAAGTCGTCGCGCTGGCTGAAGCGGGCGATTCACTCGCGCAATCTGTTGTCGCATCCGCCGGCCAGGCGGTGGGAGCGGCAATTGGAAATCTGATCAATGTACTGGACCCCGAGGCGGTTATCATCGGCGGCGGTCTTGGCATGACTGAAGGCTGTTATCGAACGTCGTTGGATTCGGCGCTGCGCGCGCAAGTCTGGTCCGATTTTCACCGTACAATTGCTGTAGTATCCGCCGAATTGGGAAACGACGCCGGATTTATCGGCGCCGCACTGGCGGCGGTGACGCGATAGATCTTCAAGGCGGAACTATGTTAGAGCCGCTCGTCCTTGCAGATTACGAGGCATTAAGCCAACATGCGGCCCATTGGCTGGTGGCGCGACTGCGCGAGCAACCCGCGGCGCTGTTGTGCCTCGCGGCAGGATCGACCCCGCTCCGCACGTACGAATTGCTTGCCCAGCGCGGCGCGGCCGAGCCGACGTTGTTCGAGCGATGCCGACTCTTGAAACTTGACGAATGGGGCGGGCTCGAGCCGGACGATCCGGCGACGTGCGACGCGCAACTTCGTTCATCGCTCGTCAGCCCCTTGGGCTTGTCGGATCGCTACGTCGCTTTCGATAGCCAGCCACAGAATCTCGAGGCCGAATGCGAGCGAATCGCCGAATGGCTCAAGCGTAATGGGCCGATCGACACGTGCGTGCTGGGGCTGGGCCTTAACGGTCACGTCGGATTCAACGAACCGGCGGATCTTCTCAGGCCCCATGCCCACGTCGCAACGTTGTCGGAATCATCGCTGACTCACGCGATGTTGCGGCGAAGCATGCGGCGGCCCACCTACGGACTTACCTTGGGGATGGCCGACCTGCTGCAGTCGCAGCACGTGTTGCTGCTGGTGAGCGGAGCTGCAAAAAGAGACGCGTTGAAACGCATGCTATCCGGCCAGATTACAACCGACTTCCCTGCGTCATTGTTGCAGCTACATCGCAACGTTTTGCTGATCTGCGACGCCGCGGCTGCAGAATAGGGTGCACTCGCGACGTACAGCGAACTCGATTGATCGCATCCGCGTCAATAATTTCGTCGCGATTTCGCGAGCCGAGCGCATTAAAGACCACGACGTCGATATCGTAACTGATCGTATGCACCGACCCGTCGGCAAAGACGCCGTTGATTCCATTCGTGTGGGCCGAGCCAAAGTGAAAAACGTTGAAGCCAGCGAACGAAGTATTCGGGTCGTCGTCGAAATATCGGGCCAGGGTTCCAAAACCTTGGGGATCCGTATCCGGGATGGGCTGAAAACACGTCGAGCGCATGATGTCGGCATCGAAGCCGTCCGCCCAGCCGCGATCGTCTGATCTCACGAACGGGTTAAGAAAGTTTGAAAAGACGTACCGCCGGCGCCCCGTCCCAGCCGCAGACTTACTGGCTTTCATGGTACACGATATCTGAAAACTGGTGAGCGATCGTTTCCATCGGCTCGCGCATTTCTTTTGGCATTTTTTCGCTACAAGAAACGCTGATGCTGTCGACGGAACTCGCTGGGAGTCAATCCCAGGCTGCGGTGAAAAACGCGCGACAAAAGGTCTTGATGACCAAATCCCGTAGCCCGACTAATTTCCGCGATCGATCGATCGGTTTCCACTAGCATCCGTTTGGCTTCTTCAATCCGCACGCGGCGAATCTCGGCGGCGGGGCTGCGACCAACAAGGCGGATGAAACGCTGCTCCAAAGCCCGGCGGGCGACCGCGAGCTCGTGCACGACATGCGACACGCGGATGTCTTCATGGGCGCGGCAGCGTATCAGCCGCAATGCGTCGCGGACCATCTCGTCGTCAATGGCCAGGATATCCGTTGAGTGGCGCACGACGATGCGCGTCGGCGGGAACAAGACGGGCCGCTTGCGCGGCTTCTTCCCGAGCATCATGCCCTCCAAAAGTCGTGCCGCCTCATAACCAATCTGCTCGGCCGGTTGGTCGATCGTTGACAGCGGGGGGCTTGAAATGTGTGACATCAGTTCATCGTAATCGCCCCCCAGCACCGCCACGTCATCCGGCACGCGAATCCCCGCATAATGGCACGCTTCGGTCACTTGGCGACCGCGCGCGGCGCTCCAGCACAACACGGCAACGGGCCGCGGAAGCTGCTCAATCCACTCGACCAGACTCGCCAAATGGGCGTTCCAGGCAATCGATTGTTGGTCCCCTCCCGGCGCCGGATAGTTGTGGCATTGATAATTCGCGGCCTGAATCGTTTGACCAAACGCTTCCGCCAATGGGTCCGGATAGCCGAGCAGGTGCAACGGCCCGCAATAGCCAAACTTTTCAAAGCCCGCCGAAAGAAAGTACTCGGCCGCCATCCTGCCCGTTGCCACGGGGTCGACTGTGCACCGTGCGATGTTCTCGCCCGAAAACGGATACCAAGAGACGTTGATTGTCGGCAGACCGATGGCCGTAATCTCGTTGGCGAGCTCTTCGCGATTGATCCGCGCAATGATCCCGTCCCCTTCCCAGCCTTCGGGAATATGGAACCGTTCGTATCGGCCCCAGGGCTCGACATGAATGAGCCAATTTCCGACCTCTTGCGCATGGCGACCGATCCCTTTAATCAAGCGCACGCCCCAGGACGTCGAAGTATCGATCAGCAGGCAAATGCGGCGACTTTGCATCATGCGTTCTTACCTCTCATACCTCAACGCGCGGATTAACGGCGCCAACCGGTCGAGTAGCGGTTCCAATTCGTGATGGTAATTCTGCCAGCAGCCAATCGAGGTCGTAAAGATCGACCACGACACTGCCCACATGGCTCGTGTACCGTTTGCTGGACGCCGGCCTGGCTCGAGCGTAGGCGCAACGCCTTACTGAGCAGTGCTATGCTGCAGTGCGTCTGGTAACGTGGGCTCATAGCTCGCCAGCGTCGCTCAATTCATTCACATCGTTGCGCCCGCACGCGTCGTTTTCTTGAAACAAGCGACCGCCTGGTCGGGACCATTGGTCTTGCCAGAGCGATGTTGCTTGGCCAAGGATGGCGGCGGCCGGTGGCCCGTCGGAGGCTTATTGCGGGGTGCCATACGCTTTTCTCGGGCGGCGGACGCGCGACTTCACGGTCGCGAAAACAGTGGAAACCGCGTCATTTTTTTACGATAATCGAGTCCCGCCGGCCGCGTTATGACGTTCTACCGGCTGGGGTTCGTTTTTTGGCGGATTTCCTAAAAAAAGCAAAAGTTCTGCGCAGAAAATCATTGCAGTTTGCCAGTGTTTTAGCAAAAGTGGTTTGTAGAGGTACGCGTCGGGGTCGCTCTTGCTACGGGGCGGCACCCTTTGGGATCGGGCTATCTGCTACGTTTCTAACGACGGGAGATTGGTCTAATGAAGGTTACTAACTGGTTAAGTAAATTCGAACGCCGTTCATCGCGGCGACGGGTATTGGCGTCTCTCGCGGCGGCGGGTGTGGCGGGCATGGGTTCGCTGGCCCAAGCCGACACGTCGACCACGCTTACCGGTTTGACGGCTCCCGGAAATGTGCCAGTCCCAATAAATCACGGGAGCAACGCCGAGGTCACGCTCACCTGGGACCAACTCGGCTGGGATCAATACGGGACGCTGAACTATGCCGGCGGTTGGAATGGTCGCGGCAATGTCTACCAGATGGAATACAACACGCAGACGATCTTGTTCAATCCCGTATCCAACGCCAGTGTCACAATCGGTGAATTCTTCTTGGATGAATGGGCCGGCGGTACAAACACCTCGTCAACTTGGTCCGTCCGAACCCAAAATAACGTGATCGCATCCGGCACTTGGAATCTGAAGGATAACGTCAATGATCCAGGCGACGCGGGTGGCCGCGACCTCATCGTGGTCAATGCGGTGGGCCCGCCAGGTCGGTCGTTATTGCTGGAGTTTACGAATTTAGATTCAAACAATGGCGGCGGTTACGACTCCTACCTCGCCATGGATAATCTCGTGTTCAGTACCACAATCGTTCCGGAGCCGGCCACGGCCGTGATGGCCTGGATGGGCATCGGCGGGCTGGGCGCCATGGCGATGCGTCGGAAGCGGAAATAGGCCGGTCGCCGCGAGCGATTCGGTTCCGCAAGAAGTATTGAATCGGTCGACCGTGCGAGCGGGGAGCACATCTCCCCGCTCGCTTGCTTTATTGAGGTTCATGTATTGAATCGAATGGGTGCCACTGCTGGCTTGCCCAGCAGTGCGAAGCGGGAAAGAATCCACACTGCTGGACGAGCCAGCAGTGGCACCCGTCGTTTGTTTCGCAAGCTGTACCTCAATAGCAGGGTGCCCGCGACGTTGCCCCATGCAAGATTCGCCCTCCTTCTGGGATACCGCGTTGCCGCAAGCAGCCAGTTCGGCAGTGGATGCCGGCGATCCGCACAGCGCCCTTGCTCTCTACGAAGACGCGATTAATAAGGGTGCTTTCGACCCGATCACGCTCGGCAACTACGGCGTGCTGCTTTGGCGGCTCTATGAGTTCCGCAAAGGCGAGGAGGCGTTTGCGCGGGTGGTGGAAGATCCACGCGCCAATTCGGGCACGCTACGGCGCGTCGCCCATTGCTATTTCGAGGTTGGCCGCTTTGCCAAAGCGGTCGCGGTGATGCGCGTGGCCGTGGCCCGATCGCCGCAGCCCGACGCCTCAACCACCAACTCGCTGGCCTGGGTCTTGGAGCGCGACCACCAGATCGACGAGGCCCGCCAGGTTGCCGAAGCGGCCCACGCCATCGACCCGTCGTACGGCCCCGCAGTGCGTCTGCTCGCGCATTTGGATCAGCGGGCGGGCGACCTCGAGGGCGCCGTCCGCCGCATTACGGAGCAGTTTCGTCAACATCCGAGCGACTCCGATTGGGGCCTGCGGTACGAGCTGGCAGCGGTGTGCGATCGACTCGGCCATTACGACGAGGCGTGGACCGCGCTGTGCCAGGCGAAGTCGCAGCTCGCCGAAAAGTCTGCGGAGCAGTTGCAGTACTCGTACCACATTCGCCAGCGGCAGTGGGAGCTCACCCAATCGGTCACGCCGGCCGATTTGCGACGCTGGCGCCAGGAAGGCAACGCCCTGACGCCCCAACGACGCATCGCCTTTCTCACCGGTTTTCCTCGATCGGGGACGACGCTTCTCGAACAGATCATCGCTACGAACGCCGACACGGTTGGCACGGACGAATCCGGTATTCTCCCGCACCACTTCGTCTCGCCGCTCGTGTGGCGTGCCGCCGACGCGATGGACGCCATCCTCGAGCTGCGCTCCTTTGACGCAGAGCAGCTCACCGCCGGCCGAGAATCGTTTTACCAAATGACGGAAAGTTATCTCGACCAGCCGGTCGGCGAGCGGTTGCTTGTCGAGAAAACACCGTTGCAGACTGCCGACATGCCGCTGTCGTTGCGGATGTTCCCGGAAGCCCGCTGGCTGATCGCGCTGCGCGACCCACGCGACGTGGTGTTGAGCTACCTGTTCACGCTCATCCCTCTCAATTGGACCAGTGCTGCCGCGGCCGACGTGGTCGAGGCCTGCCGGTTTTACGCCGACACGATGCGGCATTGGCTTTGGTGGCGCTCCCGTTTGGATTGGCCAACGTGTGAAACGGCTTACGAGCGGCTGATCGCCGAACCTCAGGAGGAGTCGCGGCGCGTCGCCGAGTTCCTCGGTTTGTCCTGGGACCCCTCGATGGTCGATGAACGACACCGATCCGAACGCAAAGCAGTCCGCACACCAACGTATGTGGACGTCATCAAGCCGTTGTACAAACGCTCGATCGGCCGCTGGCACAATTACCAACGATACTTGGAGCCAGGCCTGGAAATCCTTAGGCCGTTTGTGAAGGCGTTTGGTTACGAAGAGTGAGGGTTGCTATATAGTGAATGAATGATCCGTCGCCGTGGGATCACCTTACCAGCATATAGCCGGCTTCTCTGAATCCGGTTGCCCGGTTTCGCCGCCGTCACCGACCCCGACTTCAAGTGCGTCGCATGGCAAAACGCCCACGACTCCCGCCAAAGGCCGCTCGGCAGGCATCCAACCGATCAGCCGAGATGGTCGATTCCTGGTCTCAACGCATTCAGGCCGCGCAACAGATTTGGAACAGCGGACATCATGCCGATGCGCTCAGCCTCTATGCGGAAGCCATTCGCCAGGAGCCGAACAATGTGCGGGCTTACATCATGGCGGCCCGGGCCTACGCGGAGAAGTTCGATTTCGAGAGCATGGAGCGGATGCATGAAATGCTGATTCGCCGGGCACCGCGACATCCGGGAGCCCATCATTACCTTGGAGAAACGTACGGCCTACTGAAACTTCCCGACCGGGCGATCGCAAGCTATCAGGAGGCGGCGCGACTTCCCGGGGCCGGGCCGCCAACATGGATGGAACTGGCCAGGTTATACGAAAGGGGACATCGGCTGGATGAAGCCGAGGAACTAATCGAGCGAACCGTGCAATCGGGCTTTGCGCTGCCGCTCGTAGCGCTCGTAAGGGGGCGGATCCAACGGCGTCAGAACCGATTGGAGCAAGCGGAAGCGACATTCCGCGCGCTGATTCAACGAATTCCCGACGACTCGGAGTGGGCGTGTCAGGCCTGGAGTGAGTTGGCCCAGATGAAGGACCGCGAAGGCGATTGGGACGGGGCCATCGAGGCGATCGAGCGCTCGAAGCGTGTGCAAAAGTTGCACGAGGGGCCCCACTGGGCCGCATCGCAAAACTTGCACGCTCAAATGCGTGAAATGATCGCCAATATCACGCGCGATGATTTTCGACGCTGGCAGGACGCAATAGCCCATCTCACGCCCAAGCGTGTCGCACTGTTGACAGGCTTTCCCCGCTCCGGAACGACACTTCTGGAACAACTGCTCGACGCGCATTCCGATCTTATCAGTTCCGAGGAACGAGACTTCATCGGCCGCGAATTGTTGCACACGTTCATGTCCCGGCGCGGCAAAACGCCGTTCCTCGACGTGCTGAACGAACGTGGCGTCGCCGAAATCGAGGCCCAGCGGGGGCGCTATTTTCATGCGATGGAGTACTTGCTCGGCGAGCCGATCGCAGAGCGCGTGCACTTGGATAAGAATCCGTCGTACAATCTCACGATTCCGATGATGCTCCGAGTTTTTCCGGAGACCCGGCTGATTGTCGCGTTGCGCGATCCGCGCGACGTCGTCCTGAGCTGCTATTTGCGCTATCTGCCGCTGAATGCGGTCAGTGTGCGGTTCCTCGACGTGCAGCGGACCGCCGAGCGATATGCGTTCGACATGACGGCCTGGCTCAAATTCCGTGAGCTCGTCGAGGTGCCGTGGTGCGAAATCCGTTACGAAGATATCGTCGCCGATGTCGAGGGTCAGGCGCGCAAAGCGCTGGCCACATTGGACCTGCCTTGGGATAATCAAGTTCTTGGCTATCGCGAGCGTCTGTCGGCGACCAAGAAGGTGAGCAGCCCCAGCTACGAAGCGGTTGCCGAGCCGATTTACACGCGGGCGATTGGCCGTTGGAGAAACTATCAGAAATATCTGGAACCCGCGCTCGAAACGCTCGAGCCATTTGTCCGCGAGTTTGGTTACGCATCATGAGATTTCTCGTTGTGGATGAAGGCAATGCGCGTCGGGCCGCTCGGTCGCGCACGGAAAAGGGGCTCGCAATCGTCTGTGGCACAATTGCGGCGGCGGTCGCTTTGGCATCGACCGCCGCGGCCCAACCGGTCGATTCGCTGCGGGTGATGACGTACAACATCCTGGTGGGCGGCGCGGCATATGGACCGTTGTCGCGGACGGTCGGGGTGATTCAGACGGCCCAAGCCGACGTCGTCGGCATTCAGGAGGTCGGCGGGAGCACGCAGGCAATCGCCAATACGCTTGGTTTTCACTATCACAACTTCGACGGCGACAACGCGATCGTCAGCCGATATCCCATAACCCAGATTCTCGACCGGGGCGTGAAGCTGCAACTGTCGCCGGGGCAGGAGGCGTACATCTTCGACGTCCACCTGGCGCCGTATCCGTATCAGCCCTACGATATTCGCGACGGGTTCGTGACGTCGGAGGCCCAGGCGATTGCCGAAGCGCAAGCGACCCGTGGCGGGAGCGTGGCGTCGCTCTTAGACGGCATGTCGCCTTACGTTGCTTCCGGCAAGCCGGTGTTCCTGGTCGGCGACTTCAATGAGCCGTCGCACCTGGACTGGACGCAAGAGGCAGCGGGCGCCGGCCTGAATTTCGGCATGAAAGTCGACTGGCCCGCGTCGCGGGCCGTCACGAACGCCGGCCTCATCGACGCCTTTCGCGAGCTGCGCCCCGACGAAATCAATGACCGCGGAGAGACCTGGACGCCTGGCTCTCCCGCTCCGTTCAACGACCCCAACGAGGTTCACGACCGCATCGATTTCGTGTACTACACGCCCGCGATCGTTGAGCCGCTCGAGGCGCTCGTCTTGGGCTACGATGCGAATGACGGCAACACCGACATCGGCATCCAGCCGTATCCGTCGGACCATCGCGCGGTGGTCGTCGAATTCGACGTCACCGCCTGCTCGGTGTTCGGGGACTTGAACGGCAGTTGCGGCATTACGGCGGCTGACTGGGCAATCTTGCGCAACGGCCAACATGCCAATTTAATCGGTTTGACGCAGAACGAGGCCTGGGCCATGGGCGATCTGAATGGCGACTATCGTAATGATCACGCCGATTTCGTGCTCTTCAAGACAGCCTACGAAGCGGCCCACGGCACGGGCTCGTTCGCGCGCATGCTTCGCGTGCCGGAGCCTGCGAGCGGAACGTTGGCAATGTGCGGCGTTGCTTTCGTATTCGTAAGCAGACGGCGAGTTCAGAGCGCGGCTGCCCGCCGTTCCAACTTTTCAATCAGCTCGGGCACGACCGTGTAAACGTCGCCGACGAGCCCGAAATCCGCAACGTCGAAGATCGGCGCTTCCGGATCGCTATTGATCGCCACAATCTTGCGAGAGTTTTTCATTCCCGCCAGATGTTGGACGGCGCCGGAAATTCCCAGCGCGATATACAGTTCTGGGGCAACGATTTTGCCGGTTTGGCCAACTTGCAACTCGTTGGGCGTGATTCCCGCATCCACCAGTGCGCGAGAGCTTCCGACTGCCCCGCCCAAGACGTCCGCCAATCGGCCCACGAGACGTTCGAAATCCTCGCTGTTTTTGAAAGCGCGGCCACCCGAAACGACAACTCGCGCTTCGGTCACGTCCGGCCGGGAGCTCTTTTTGGACCGCAACCCTTCACATTGGACGCGGCTGGCAAGCACGGCCGCGTCCAATTCGACTCGCTCGATCGAGCTTGGCGTCGCGGCCTTTTGGGCGGCTGGGTATGCACTCGCGCGGACCGTGACTATTTGCGGCGTGCCGATGAGGCGGAGCGTCGTCACAATTGCGCCGGCGTACTGCGGGCAATCGAATAGCGATCGGCCGTCGACGAATTCGTAGCGAACCACATCACTCGCCATTGCGCCGCCCAACAGGGCAGCCGCTCGAGGCAAAACGTCTTTCGCGAAAGTCGACGAAGCGCCGCAAACGAGATCGAATTGCTGCGACCGCACTACGGTAGCAATGGCCCGTGAAACTGGCTCAGCAAGCGGCTGTGCAAAAATTGGCGAATCAACCACGAACACGGGCGCATATTGCGCCGCTTCAGTTGCTGGCTGATCCGGTCTATCGCCCAAGACTAGCCAGGCCAAGGTGCCGTCGCGGGCGTCTGCGACCGCCTTGGCAAATGAGAGGCACGCAAGGCTCGCCGCCCGAATTGCTTCACCGTCGTGTTCGGCAACAACCAATGCTCGCATCGCACCGACCACCAATTTTTGCGTCCATGGCGAGCCGCCGGGCTTGTCCCGGCGGGGATAAACCCCGCCGCTCGCCGGGTCATTTTAGGGGCGCTTAATTCCGACCTCATTCGTCAGCCGTTCGAGCAGCTCATCAACCGAGTTCAGCCGCTCGCAGCGCCGCTGCGTGTCCGCTGAGCGGTAACGAATCACTTCCACACGAGGTTCGATCGCGACGCCCAGCTCCTGGTCGGTAACGACATCAAGCGGCTTCTTGCGGGCCTTCATGATTCCGGCCATCGACGCATAGCGGGGCTCGTTCAACCGCAGATCAACCGTGACTACAGCCGGAAGCGGAAGCTTTACGGTTTCAATCCCGTGGTCGGTCTCCCGCTCGACGCGAATCTGTTGGCCGTCGATTTCCAGACGAGAGGCAAATGTCGCCTGCGGCCAGTCCAAAAGGGCCGCCAAAAACTGGCCCGTCTGATTCGCGTCGTCATCCACGGCTTGCTTGCCCATCAACATCATGTTGGGTTGCTCCCGCTCAACAACGGCGCGGAGCAACCGGGCCACGTTCCAGGGATCTAACCGGTGGCTGCATCGCACATGTATAGCGCGAGCAGCGCCCATCGCCAGCGCCGTGCGCAACTGTTGCTCGTAACTGTCCTCGCCGATGCCGACGGCGATCACGTCGACCGGCTCCGTCAAGAGCTCGCTGATGCGTACCGCCTCTTCCAAGGCGATCGCATCGAACGGGTTGATCACGAACGGGATATGATCAACGGCTACGCTCGCGCCGTCCTGCGTGGCGACGATTTTTTGATCCGTGTCCGGAACGCGCTTGATGGAAACGAGGATCTTCATCGTGACGAATGGGCGCCGGTCACGACTTCTGGCCGCTCGATCTTGCCATAGTAATTGCCGGCCATCGAGACACATTTGGCCTCGATGTCCGCGCGATCCAAAAAACCAGGCATGTCGAAATAGCGATCCGCTTCAATGGAGGTGACATCGTAACTACTCGTGCCATCGAGAATGAGCTGCGACATGATCAATCCGATCGCCGGGCTCTGCACAATGCCGTGGCCCGAGAAGCCGGCACAATGAAACAATCCTTCGATGTCCGGCATTTTCCCGCAGAACGGCCGCGCATCGGGCGTAAAGGTCATGATTCCCGTGGTGATCGTCATGGGAGTGCGTTCCGTGATCCACGGAAACCGCTGGTGCGCCGCGTCGATCAGGCGGGCAACTTGAATCGAGTCTCGGGCGGCTTTCATGCGAGACATGTCGAAGTCCATCGGCAGCTTTCGCATGTCGTGCAAATCGGGCTCCTCGTCGTACATGCCAACGATCAGGCCGCCGCTTTCAGGCCGGGTGTAGATCCGCAAGTTGCGATTGCGCACCGCGGGGCTGAGCCGGTGGACCGGCTGTGCAGGATCAGGCCGAGTCGTGAGATAATAATGGCCGATGGCCGCCGTCGGCAGCACCGCGTCGGCCAACTCAGCATTCAGGTACGACCAGGGCCCGCCCGCGTTGACAACCACTGGCGCGTGGTACTGCTCGCCCAGAGCGGAGACGCCCCGCACGTGGCCGCTTTCCAGAAGAATTTCGGTGACGGGCGTATGGGTTTTATACTTCACCCCGCGGTCTTTACCGATTTTGATGTAAGCGCTCACCAACTCGGCCGGCTGCAAGTGGCCGTCGGTGGGGCAATAGCAGGCGTCGACGAGGTCGTCGCTCCGCATGTACGGCAACCGCCGCGCGACTTCGTCGATCGGCATGTGATCGATGTCGAAGCCGATCGATTTGCCCATATCCACCAGGGCGGCAATCTCCGTCGCCCGCTCCGGCGACTCGGCGATTCGCAGCGAGCCGGTCTGAACGAAGATCTCGACGCCGGCAAGTGGCTCCAGCTCTTTGACGATGGCCACGCCGTCGATGAGCATCCGCGTATGCTCGGCATTGCCGCGAAGCTGGCCGAGCAGGCCGGCCGCCCGCCCCGTCGAGCCGTTGCCCAGCCGCTCCCGCTCCAGGACGACGACATCGGCGCCGCGTCCCGCGAGCTGCATCGCCGTGCTCAGCCCGGCGACGCCGCCGCCGATGATGATCGCATCCGCTGTTTGAGCTTTAATCATGGCAATTGGAAGAAACGAGCAATTAAGTCAGTCTAATCCGATGACGGCACAACCGACAGGGCAGCGCCGCGCAAAACTAACGGCAAATAGCGCGGCGGAAGGCTCCGTTAGTATTCTTGGCACGGGCATAGCGATATGATCAAGGTGTCCACCGCTTTCAATGATTTGGGGAAGCTGCCTTTGAATCCACGTTACGAACGCTGGCGATGGCAGACCTTCGGGATCACATGGCTGATCTATGCCAGCTTCTACTTGACGCGGCAGTCGTTCAGCGTCGCCAAGGTAGCGCTCGGCAAGGACCCCAACGTTGCCCTTAGCCGGACCGACTACGGCCGCGTCGACGCAGCGTTTCTGACGACGTATATGCTGGGACAATTCTTATTCGGAGCGCTCGGCGATCGCTTCGGACCCCGGCGCATTCTGCTGGCCGGATTGACATTAAGCATCCTGGCCGCCGTTGCCAGCGGATTCTCAAGCACGTTGGTGGCCTTCCTGGCGTTCGCCATGTTGCAGGGAATCGGCCAGTCGACCGGCTGGAGCAACACCACGAAAACAATGAGCTCGTGGTTTTCGCTCTCAGAGCGCGGGCGGGTGGTTGGCTGGTGGTGCACTCACTATACGGTGGGCGCGGCGGTTGCGCTCTATTCTGCCGGCTGGATGATGCAGCACTATGGCACAGTGCAAACCAGCGGCCCAGCGGAGTCTACGATTGTGCCGTTTTGGCCAGCGGCTTTCTGGGGTCCGGCCGCCGTCTTGGGAGCGGTTCTGTTGCTTTCGTGGCTGCTGCTGCGGGATCGGCCGGAAGATGTTGGACTGCCGCCCATTGAGAAATATCACGACGAGCCTCAATCGCTATTGAGCCCCGACGATCCGCGACATCCGGCAGCGGACTATTCGTGGAAAATTATCGGCGAGGTGTTGGCGACGCCCAGCGTATGGATGCTGGCGATCTCTTATTTTCCAATCAAAATGGCCCGCTACTCGTTCTATTTTTGGGGTCCAAAATACGTTTACGAAAGCCTCGGCATCGACGTCGAAATGAGCGCATTAACGGCCGCGGCCATGCCTATCGGCGGCTTGGTTGGAGTAATTGCCATCGGCTACGTCAGCGATCGGGTATTTCAAAATCGACGAGTGCCTGCGACAGTCCTCTCGCTCATTGCAACGGCGGCGATTATATTTATTGCGCTGCGGCCCATTCACGATATTTGGGTGATGGCAGCGTTCTTATTTTTTGTCGGTGCTTTCCTTTTTGGGCCCGACTCGATGGTTTCCGCCACAGCCGCGATGGATTTTGGCACAAAGCGCGGAGCGGCTACAGCCACCGGCTTCGTCAACGGCATCGGCTCGATTGGAGGAATCTTGGGCGGATACTTACCGGGCAAGATTACGACCGATACCGATTGGTCTCTGATGTTCTACGTGATGCCGCTCGGCTTAGTCGTTTCCGCTGTCGTTCTGTTACCACTTTGGCGGACGAAACCGCCCACGGCCTGATTCTTCCATCCATGCGGAGAAGTTCCGCCATGAAACCATTTCGCGCGACAGTCGGTAAGCAGTCGTTCAGCTTTGAAAACTTGAGATGCTTGCTGGCGAAAGCATCGCCGCCGCGGAGCGGCGATTTGCTGGCCGGCATTGCCGCCGAAAGCGACGAGGAGCGCGTCGCCGCCCAGCTTGCCCTGGCCGACGTGCCGCTCGCGCATTTTCTTCGCGAACCGATCATTCCCTACGACGAGGATGAAGTCACCCGCTTAATTCTCGACGGGCACGACACCGCCGCGTTCCAGGCGGTTGCCGATATGACAGTCGGCGAATTTCGCAACTGGTTGTTGTGCTATGAAACGAGCGGAGAGGAGCTGAATAGACTCGCAGCCGGTTTAACGCCCGAAATGGCGGCCGCCGTCTCGAAGCTGATGCGCAACCAGGACTTGATCCTGGTGGCCAGCAAATGCCGGGTCGTCACGCGGTTCCGAAATACGATCGGCCTTCCCGGCCGGCTGTCGATCCGGCTGCAACCCAATCATCCGACGGACGACGCGGCCGGCATCGGCGCATCGATTCTTGACGGCCTGCTGTACGGATGCGGCGACGCCGTGATCGGCGTCAATCCAGCGACCGACTCGGTCGAGACAGTGATCCGCTTGCTCAATATGTTGGCGAAGCTCATCGACACCTATCAGATTCCCACGCAATCATGCGTCCTGGCGCACGTGACGACGCAACTGGCGGCCATCGAGCAAGGGGCGCCGGTCGATTTGGTGTTTCAATCGATCGCCGGCACGGAAGCCGCTAACGCCAGCTTCGGCGTCAACTTGAAGCTTCTCGAAGAAGCTCAACAGGCGGCGCTATCCCTGTCTCGTGGCACGGTCGGCAAAAATGTCATGTATTTCGAAACGGGCCAGGGGTCCTGCCTTTCGGCCGAAGCCCATCACGGAGTGGACCAGCAAACTCTCGAAGCCCGCGCCTATGCGGTCGCCCGGCGCTTCGACCCGCTGCTCATCAATACCGTGGTCGGATTCATCGGCCCCGAGTACTTGTACGACGGAAAGCAGATTATCCGCGCAGGGTTAGAGGACCATTTTTGCGGCAAGCTGTTGGGCTTGCCGATGGGGTGCGACGTTTGCTACACGAACCATGCGGAAGCAGACCAAGACGATATGGACAACTTGCTGACGCTGCTGGCAGTCGCCGGATGCAATTATTTCATGGGTGTGCCCGGTGCCGACGATATCATGCTCAACTACCAGTCGACGTCGTTCCACGATAGCCATTACTTGCGGCAGCTTTTGGGCCTTCGACCGGCGCCTGAATTCGAGGAATGGCTGGAAAAAATGCGAATTGTAACGGGCGATAACCGATTGCTGCCCATTAGCCCGAAACATCGGTTAATCGACGCGCACTAACCCGCAGCGCAAGCAAGGGAAAAACCGCCTAACCCTTGCTCGCGCTGCGGGCTAGTGAGTACAAAAGTATGCACAAAGACCAGCTAGTAGCAGTCGATGCGTGGCAACGGCTGCGCAGCGCGACGCCGGCGCGCATCGCCCTCGGCCGCGCGGGCGGCAGTTTGCCTACGCGCGAGTGGCTCGATTTCAAATCGGCTCATGCCTCGGCACGACAAGCGGTTCACCAACCTTTCGACGCCGCGCGACTCGCAGGCGAGCTAATCACGCTCGGCATTCAAGTTGTGATTGTCGATAGTGCCGCCGGCGACCGGCTCACGTTTCTCCAGCGGCCCGATCTTGGACGGCGACTCGACCCTGATTCCGAGCAGCGGCTTCGAGGGTACGCCTCCGCGAACGCCGCGCCCGATTTGGCGATTACGGTTAGCGACGGCCTCTCCGCCTTGGCAGTCGAACGACAAGTCCCGCCGCTGTTGGACTGTTTACTACCCAAATTGATTGGCGACGGTTGGAGCTTGGCGCCGATTGTGATCGCCCGTTTTGGTCGCGTTGCGCTCCAAGACCAGGTTGGCCAGCTCCTTCGGACACAGCTTGCGGTAATGCTAATCGGCGAGCGCCCCGGGCTTGGCTCCCCCGACAGCCTTGGAGCGTATCTCGTATACGCACCGCAACCGGGGAATACGGATGCGAACCGCAATTGTGTCTCGAACATTCGCCCGGAGGGACTCACGTGGGATGCAGCCTCTGAAACAATTCATTATTTGTTGACCGAGGCTCGCCGCCGCCGATTGAGTGGCATTCGGCTTAAAGACCAGCGAGTGCTACGTCCTGTCGAGCGTCCGGCTGTGTCCAACAAGAAGTCGCCCGACGAGTAGCAGGTTAGAGGGCGCTTTTGCACAAAAGCATTGCGCAAAAGCAGGGTTAGAAACCGTCCGCTTATGTACCACAATGAAATTCAGAGCCACGCGCGGCAAATCACATCGAATTCCAACGAATGAACGCACCTAGTTTGAAACGTCAACCGAGGCCGCGATTGAGCGCCGAGGAAAATCGGTTGATCGCCGAATTGATTGCGCTGCGCCAACCCGGCTATACCTTGCCCGGCGAGTTTTATTCGAGTGAATTGGTCTACCGCGCCGAACTCGATCGCATCTGGCGGCAAGGATGGTTGTTCGTGGGCCACGGATGCGAAATCCGCAACCCGGGCGACTATTTCACATTCGCGATCGACGTCGATTCGTTGATTGTGATTCGAAACGACGACGGGCAGATTCACGCCCTGTGGAACGTCTGTCGGCATCGCGGGACTCAAATCTGCGAACAGGCCCAGGGCAGGGTTGGACGGTTGGTTTGTCCTTACCATCAATGGACCTACGCCCGGGATGGCTCGCTGGTTTCTTGCCGCGGCATGCAAGACGACGTAGCCAAGGACGAGCTCGGCCTGTTGCGTGCGCACGTCCGCGAGGTCGAGGGACTCGTATTTGTGTCGTTGGCAGATGAGCCGCCCGACTTCCGTCCGGCGGCTGAGGCGATTGGGCCGCTCGCCCGTCCCCAAGGATTCGATCGCGCCAAGGTGGCCAAAATCGTCGATTACGACGTGGCGGCGAACTGGAAGTTGATTTGGGAGAACAACCGCGAATGTTATCATTGCAACGTTAACCACCCTCAGTACATCAAAGCAAACTTCGATCATTACAACGCCGATGATTTGAGTGAGCGGATCCAGTCGCGGATCGACAGCGTTGTGGCTCGCAGTGAAGAGAAGTGGACCGCCGCAGGGTTGGCGCTGAGCCATCGGCGCAGCGGCATGGCGCAGTTTCCCGACGCCGACCGCAATGGCTGGTTTGCCGCGAACCGCACGCCGCTCGTCGAAGGCTATGTCAGCGAAACGTTGGACGGCCGCCAGGTTGCCCCCCTGATGGGAGACTATACCGATGCGGATGTCGGCACGCTGCGAATTCGCACTTTGCCCAATATGTGGCATCACGCCAGCTGCGATCACGCTGTTACGACACGTGTGCTGCCGATGGGAGTCCACCGTACATCGGTGCGAGTGACCTGGCTTGTGAATCAAAATGCGGTGGAAGGGCGTGACTATCGCCTTGAAGAAGTCATGCCCTTTTGGCAGCTAACCTCCGAACAGGATTGGGCCTTATGTGCGTTGGCTCAAAAGGGTGTGAACTCGTCTCACTACGTTCCGGGTCCATTTTCGACCTATAAAGAATACAACGTCGACGCGTTCGTGCGGTGGTGCCTGCAACAGTTGACGAGCGACTAGTCGAATGATGGGTAGCTGAATTCGCAAGAATTCAGATACGGTTGCAGGCTGCTGAACTCTTGCCAGTTCAGCTATACCCACCCCTTTCTCGGCCTGCTGATTTTGGCGCCGAAGATGGGCAGCGATTTGAAACATGCTGAGATCGTGATCATCGGCGGCGGCGCCGTCGGTTGTGCCGTCGCCTACAGCCTGGCAAACGCCGGGAAAACGGACGTGCTGCTCCTCGAGAAGGAGCCAACTGTTGCGGCGGTGACCACTCCCCAAGCAGCAGGCCTCGTCGGTCAGCTCCGCAATAGCGTCGAACGGACCAAACTGGCGATGTGGTCTGTGGCGACTTATTCTCAACTGCAGCGTGATGAACAAGTCAATCCCGGCTGGCGCCAAGTTGGATCGCTGCGGATCGCCTTGTGCGATGAACGGGTGGCCGAATTCAAGCGCATGAAGGCTGTCGCCGACGAGGCTGGGCTGGAAGCAGACTTCATCGATAACCGCACTGCCCGCGCGAAGTGGCCGATGATCAACTTCGACCGAGTTCAGGCCGTTGTGTGGTGTCCCACGGACGGATATCTGCAGCCCTCCGACCTTACGATGTCGTACGTCGCTCACGCTCGACGACTGGGAACGCGGTTTCAAACGAAGACCCAAGTGCAAAGGGTGTGCGTGAAGGACGGCCGCGTCAGCGGCGTCGAGACGGATGCAGGTCGCATCGACTGCGAAATGGTGATCAATGCGGCGGGCGCCCATGCGGCCCACCTCGCCGAAAGTGTCGGACTGGATCTGCCAATTTTCCCGGTCCGCCATGAGTACTTTGTCACCGTCCATGCCGACGGCCTCCAGCCGACTTTGCCGGTGGTTCGTATCCCCGATTCGACTCTTTACCTGCGCGCTGAAATCAACTCGCTGTTGTGCGGCGGCTGGGAACCCCAGGCCCATTCAACGGAGCCGCGGCGGTTTTCAATGTCCGAAAGTCCGCCGCCCATTGACCCCGATTGGGACGTGCTTGGCCAGTTTGCCGCGCAGCTTTCGCCGGAGATTCCGCAGGTGGAGCAACTCGGCATCCGCAGCGTATTCCGCGGTTGGCCGACGTTTACGCCCGACGGCCGGTTCATCGTCGGCCCCAGCTCGCGCGTGCCGGGTTTCGTGATGGCGGGCGGCTGCAATGCGCACGGCGTGTCAGGTTCCGCCGGCATCGGGCGGCACGTGGTCGAATCCATTCTCGACCCCGATCCCTCGCCGTACGTGAAGAGCCTCAGCCCGGACCGCTTCGATCGAGAAAAATGGGACCGCGAGACCGCCCGCCGCCAGGCGCAGCACGTCTACGAGACCTACTACAGCGTGGGACATTGATGCTGAGCAGTTGGAATTGATGAAATGCTTCGAAAGTCGCTCACGGTCGCCATCGTCACCTCGCAGTGTTTTCTCGGCCTGTTCAACAGCCCGATCCGCGTCGACGCCGCCGAGACGCTCCGCGTGATGACCTTTAACATTTGGGGCGGTGGCGAATCCGGCAATCAGCCGATGAATCAAACAATTAAGGTGATTCAGGCAGCGCAGGCCGACCTGGTTGGCATCCAAGAAAGCCATGGAGAGGAGCGCAACGGCAAGAAACAAGACGCGGCGCGAGCGATTGCGGAAAAACTTTCGTGGCATCACTTCGATCAGGGCGACGAAGGCACCGGCGTCATCAGCCGCTACAGCATTGTCAATCACACTCCGAAGAAATGGGGCGTGGAGGTCGAGCTGCCGTCCGGTCGGCGTGTGTGGTTGTTCAATGTCCATTTCATGCACACGCCCTACCAGCCGTACCAACTGCTGAAGATCCCGTACAACGACGCGCCGTTCATCACCACGGCCGTCGAAGCGGTTCTCGAAGCCCGCAAGGCGCGCGGCCATCAAGTGGCTCGTTTACTCAAGGAAGTCGAGGGCGTCCGCAACCACGGAACGCCGATCTTTGTCACGGGGGATTTCAACGAACCCTCGTCACAGGACTGGACCGATGCCGTGTCGCACGCCAACTGCTGCCCACTCTCAGTGCCCTGGCCGACGACGGTCGCATTGCACGAGGCCGGTTTTGTCGACGCATACCGTGAAGCGCATCCGGACCCGCTCAAAAAGCCCGGCTACACGTGGACGCCGATAACGGCGGAAGATGACCCGGCCGACCGCCACGACCGGATCGACTTCGTCTTTGTCGGCGGCCCTCACGTCCGAGTCGAAAAAGCCGAAGTCGTGGGCGAGCGGCCGGAACGGGCCGACATCATCGTTACCCCTTATCCGTCGGACCATCGCGGCGTAGTGGCCACTGTCGTCATTGATCAATAACAACGTGCGGGTGGCTGGGGTCGACCGCAGGGAGCCCCCAGTGCGCTGGGGGGTCGCTTCGCTCCACCCCAGCCACCCGGGTCGCGCTTCACCGCAGCCTTCACGTAATCACCGGCCACTTGAACGTGGATTTCAGGTCGATCCGGCGGCCCGTCGCTTGCGACTCTCTCGCGGCGACGATGATTTCGACGACGTGCAGGGCGTGCTCCGGCGTGAACAGCGGCTCTTTGCCCGTCGCCAGGCATTCGGCGACGAGCGACGCGCCCTGCTCCCAGACGTAGCCTTCGGCGTCGGTGACGTGGCGCTCGTAGTCCGGCGATTTTTCGGTGGCCAGGTCGACGCCCTGCGGGGCCCAGTCGTAGCCGATCATGCCCATGCTGCCCTGGGAGCCGACGATCGAGATCGTTTGCCGCGTTTCCTTGTCGCCCTCGTGGCCGTGGGGGTTGAAGAAGTTGAAGCCGCTTTGGGTGTGCGACAGGACACCGTTGCCGTGATCCAGCACGACCATCGCGTTGTCCTCCTCCGTGACTTTGATCTGACCTTTCCCGACGATTTCCCTCGTCGGCGTCACGATGCTAACCATGGCGACGACAGACCGCGCCGGGCCCAACAGTCCCGTGAGACTCGTCAGGTTGTAGACGCCCAAGTCCGGCATGCTGCCGCCGCCTTTCTCATAGAAGAACGATGACCAATCGGGCCCCGTATGTCCGTAATCCGCGTGCGCGCATGCGAGCCGGCCGAGCGTGCCGGCGGCGAGCGTTTTCGCCATGAAGGCGAACTGCGGGCTGCTGACGACCACGGGCGCCCCCCATACCCGCACGCCGCGCGATTTGGCCTCCTCCAAAATGGCTTGGCCCGCCGCAAGCGAGTTGGCAATTGGCTTCTCGCTCCAAATATGCTTTCCAGCTGCAATCGCCTCGCGATTGAGGTGTTCATGTTCCTGCATGTCGGTCAGATTGACGAGTAAGTCGAACTCCGCGCCGGCCAGCATGCGATCGATGTGCGGATAGTGGTGGGGAACATTAAAGCTCTCCGCTTGCTTTACGGCACGCTCGGGAATAATGTCGCAGGTGCTGACCAACTCGACGTAAGGGCACGCGCTCAAGTGCGGCAGATACTTATGCGAAACGCTGCCACAGCCAATGACTCCCACCCGGATTCGCTGCCTTCGGTTCTCGACTCCGCCAACGGCCGATGGCTCGGACTTCGCCACTCCGCTCAGCGCCAAGGCTGCTCCCGTCCCAACGGTCCGCTCTAGAAAACTTCGACGATGCATTGAGGTTGAATCCATAGCATGATCTCATAGTTTGAGGAAAGCGTCTCAACCGAAAACGCGCCATCGAATTGATCGACACTTCATCATATCATCGAGCGTCCACATCCGCAGCAAGAAACGACATGGAGTCTTGGATACGTCCCGATCTCACGCAGTTGCTGCTGTCCGTGCGCTAAAGAACCAACTCATCGGTTGGATCTTCAGTGATTGATATACGCTGGCGTCTCCGCCGAGACGTTAAAAGTCGTTACGCGAATCGCGAATTCTCAACGACGGAGCGGAAGTTGTCCCTTCTGTAGTTGAAACTGGTGGTTCCTCGTTAGGTGAATTTCACGCGGTCTTCTTTCGTGCGTCAAGTGGTTGAGGGTTGCTGAATCGTTCGAGTGCGGCCAGCAGCAGCGGCAGTTGCTTGTGACCTTTAACGCGGCGGAAGGCTTCTTCGGCACGCAGCAGTCCGGCGGTGCACCAGCGGAGCCGCATATCGCCGTCGCGCCAGCGCTTCACGCGGCCGGTTACCTTCACGGCGACCGACAGCGCGCTTTCGACCGGATTGGTGGTGGCGAACGTGCGCCGCAGCGGATCAGGCAAGCCGAGCTTCACGACGGTGAGCGTCTCTTCCATCCCCTCGCGGAGACTGGCTGCCGCGGCCGGGCTAAGAGTCTGTAGCCAGGCGGCCGTTTTCTTCAGGGATTCGAGCGCCCGGTCGTAACTGGTCTCATGGTAGGCCGCCGCCAGTTGCGTCGCGAGCTGGTCGTGATGCTTCTCGGCCAGGTGAGCTTTCACGTTGCGGGCCTTGTGAACTTGGCAGCGTTGGATGATGGCGTTCTTGCCGAAGACGCGCTTCACCGCAGCGTGGAGCGCCTTCGCGCCGTCCAACACGAATAGAGTCGACTGGGCGGCGTCGAGGCCTCGTTCACGGAGATCTTCCAGGAGAGAAGTGACGACTTCGGCGTTCTCGGTGGCCCCTTGCCGCAGACCGAGAATCCGCTTTTCGCCTTGGTCCGAGACGCCCAACGCCACGACCATCGTTTCGCCAGCGTACTCCTTGCCGTCGATGAACACGGCCAGGAAGCGCTCGCCATCCAACCGCCGCTCGGCCAGTGTTCTGATCTCCTGAGCGGTCGCCTTCACGAAGCTGCGGCTGACGCTGGAGCGCTTCACGCCGAAGCCTTCCGTGGCCAGATCAATCACGCTTTCGTAATCGCGGGTCGATACGCCTCGCACCATTCGCCGCAGGCAGGCCTCGGGCATCGCCTCATCGCGCTGCAGTAGATCGTACGTCTCCAGCTCGACTTCGCCTTGGCCGTCGGTCCGCCGCACGCGGGGCCGCTCGATGGGCAGCTTCTGGCCGGCCAGCGTCACTACGCCCCGCTGCCGACCGTGGCGGGTCAACTCGCGGAGAACTCGGTGCTCGTAACGCGGCCCGCATCGGCGGTCGACTTCGTCTTCCAGGAGCTTGGCCGCAATCCGCAAGCCCATCTCCGTGGCAAAGCTCTCCAGCGAGTCCTGCATCATCGCCATGAGTTCTTCGTGGCACAGCGATAGTTGCACCGCCACGTCAGGTCGCCTTCCCCTCGTACGCTTATGCTGCTTGCCTCGCTTCGTGCTCTTCTGGTAACTTCTCCGGGACATGGTGGTCTCCTCCTTTCAAAGGAAAAATGGCTTCCCCAGACTGTAATGTCCGGGGGGAGGAACCACCATCTTTTTCAACTACGAGCGGGACAAGCTCAGTCGGCAGTAACGTGCTGTCAGTTCGCGGCGTTTCGACTCTTGCTATTTATATTTTCCGAAAGTAAGAAACATGCGAACTACGAAAGAATTATTGAGGAAATTGGCGCAGTACGATACGCCCACGATTTGCAACACAATCGAGTTGTTCGAAGTGCGACCGCGAAATGAAGGTTACATAGATTACAGGATTCGAGCGGCGTTTCCAGATCTCCCGCCGATGGTCGGCTTGGCAAGCACTGCCACTTTTCGGGCTGCTACGCCTCCGCAGGGCCGAGACGTATACGGCCAGCTTGAAAATCAGCTGGCACATATCGCGTCGCTTGCCGGACCGGCCGTAGTCGTTTTTCAGGACCTGGATGACCCGCCAGTTGGAGCAACCTTTGGCGAAGTGATGTGTAACGTTTATCAGTCGTTTGGCGCTGCTGGATTGATAACGTCGGGAGGCGGACGCGATTTAGCGCAAGTCCGCGCTCTGGGATTTCCCGTCTTCATTGGCTCAACGATTTGTTCGCATGCCTACAGTCAGACGGTCGACATTGGTCGGCCAGTGCGCGTCGGAGGTCTGGTCATCCAACCAGGCGACTTGCTTCACGGTGATGCCAACGGTGTGACAAGTATTCCGCTGGACATAACTTCGGAAGTGGCCGACGTGGCCGGCGAATTCGTCATGGCTGAACAACACCTTATTGAATACGCCCAGGCCAGCGGGACGAAATTGCTCGCGGAAATAATGGCCCGGCGAAGAGCGATGGGGGATGCCATCGCAACTCTACGGCAGCGTGTTTCGCGAAAAAACTCGGCCGGGGCTGGTCACTAGCCGAGTGGCCTTTTAGCGATTAAATTCATGTCGCTGGCTGCGGCCAATACGCTCGCTGCCAGTTTTCTTCGGCAATTTTGCGAAGCGGCACCGTTTGCAAACGGGCTGGGCCACGGCTGGGTTCGTCGGTGATGGCATTCTCTTGAGCAAAGTGCAGAGGTGAGCGATGCTTCAAGGGTTGTGGACGATTGGCGTTAAAGTGCCCGACTTGGAGCGCGAACTGCTCTTTCACCGCGCCGCGGGAAACGAAATTGTGTTGGACGAAACGCTCACGATCGATGGAATTGATTATCGAATTCCTTTGGTCAAGATGGGCGACAAGTATCTACACCTATCAGAAAAGATGGTCTACGAGCAGCAGCTTGGTATTACGTTGCCATTTGGGCCGACGCACTTGGTGTACGTCAGCGACGACTTCAGCGCTGATGTCGATCGATTCCAGTCGGCTGGTGCGACAAAGATTCGTGAGCCAGTCGATGTCTCCGCCGGTTTCGGCGAGCGCAGGGTGGCGTTTCTTCGCTCGCCAAGCGGGTGGATTTTTGAGGTGGCTAAGATTTACTGCCACCGTGTGCCGGAAGTCATTTGACGATCAGTAAGCGCGCTCGATAGAAAACGTGAACGAACAACCATCATGCAAATTACAGATACCATTTATCTCGTCGGATCGGAGCAATTCGCGCTAAGTCATCTCTTGGACTGCAATTGTTACTTGCTGGATTACGGCGATGGCATAGCGCTGATCGATACCGGCCTCGGGCTTGGAGTCAATGACATCCTGCGCAACATCCGCCACCTGGGTTTCGATCCCAACAAGCTGACTCATATCCTGATAACGCACACGCACCTCGGACATTGGGGAGGCGCGCCTATACTGCGGGGGATTACTGGAGCTGAGATTTGTGTTCCCGAAGCAGGGCGTTATTGGATGGAGCATGTGGACGAAGATCGAACGATTCAACAGAACTTAAGATTCGGTCGCTGGCCGAAAGAGGTGGCGCCCCAGCCATGCTCACCGGACCGCGTCTTCGGCGACGAAGATCGCATACCGTTGGGGGGAGGCGGAGTAAAGACAATCGTAGTGCAAGGGCATACAAAGGACTCGACTTGCTTTTTGTGGGAACACGACGATTTCCGGGCATTGTTCACGGGCGATGTGATATTTTACGGTGGCACGCTCGGTCTTATTAATGCCGAAGGCTCCAGCTTAGAAGACTATCGCCGCGATATGCGGAAGCTTGAAGGCATGGGAATTGACGCGCTACTGCCCGGCCACAGCGTATTTGTGCTCCGCAACGGACAGAAGCACATCGACCGCGCGCTTAGAAAACTGTCCGATTTCGTGCTGCCCGATATGTTCTTTGAGACGAATGAATTTATGTGGCAAGGCGACTACGCAGCGTCTCTTCGTTCATCGGCGAATGATGCCGAACTCTAGCGGCGCGTCGCGCGATATTCTATTCGAGTAGCACATCAGCGTTGGGTGGCACGCCCTAAGTTTAGCGAAGGGCGTGGCGGGTGTCGAAAGCTCCAAGCCATTCGAACTCTCAGGCCCTGCGACTCCGTTCATTGTCGATCTTCCGCTGGAGTCGACCGCAAGGCGCCGTCGTTATCGACGGTGATACGCCATCGCTTGCCGTTTGGCGATGTCAGGACCAGGGCGCTTGCCGCGGTCGGCAATTCCAAATCGCCATTGTCTTGAATCGTCAATTTCTTCGCGTAGGACTCATCGTCCTGGCGGCTTTGCACGGCAAAGCTCGAACGACCGTCAGCTGCCATTTGAACATTGCTGCGCCAATCGGCGCGGTGCACGGTATTTCCCTCGCGGAATTCCTTAGCCGTATAGCGCACAAAGTGTGAGTCGCTGAGACCTTCAGATTGCTTCCATCGATCGGTTTCGTCTCCCTCTTGATTACTGCTGACGCTGCGTGTCGTGTCGTCGTGCTCGATGCTGATGATATCCACCGGTTCATTGCGTGGGCCCGTGCGTCGCGGCCCAAACTGCATCGTTCCGTCGGTCTTCATACGCATAACCTGAGCCCAGAACGGCTTCTGCCGGTCGCCTTCCAACAAGCCGCCTTGGACGACCATGAAATCCAGCGGTTTAATGCGGCCGGTCCCGTGCGCTTCGACAATCACGCCATACTTATCTTGCACTGTTGCTAACGCCGAGATGCTCAGCATTTCGTGCCCACGATTAGACGGCATTATTCTGTGAACTGTGAGCTCCGCCAACGCGTCGAACTCTGGCTTTTTGCCCATCGTGGGATAAATATCGAGGGCGGCGCGGGCATAGTCTTTCAAGGGAAGAATCTCCATGTTGGCTCCGGGCTGCGCACGTTTCTTGCCACGCCAATCATTTAACCCGGGTCCATCGCCGCCGGCGCCGAACCTGACGCGGTCCTGCCATTCGAGCGAGCCGCCGCCGCCGATACGAAATTCGCGGTTGGGAAAGTTTATGTCGCCATCGACGCCCAAATTGCCAACGATGTCGAGCTTGTTGCCGGGCGTGTCGGTGCCGATCCCCACGGCTCCCGCGTTGGCCGCGAAGATATTCGGACCAGCATAGAGCCAAGGGACCGGTTCAGCCGCATCGGCTGGACGAAGCACGCACGGGAAAGTCGACAGGACAAATACGATTGGAACGTAGAGCCGTATCGTCATTGCAAAAACCTCAGCAGAGTGTTTTCCATGAGTTGGACGCAGCCAAAAACCGTCAGTTCATACGTTTTTCATTAGCATTTGCGTATCGTCGCGGCCACACGTCTATCGCTCAGCAGCAGCCTGAAGCACTCGGTGTACGAGCCCGCCCGGCTTACATGGCCCGGTGAGGTCCTGTGCGGCCAGCGCCGCCGGCAAGCCCCACAGCACCATGTTCTGATAGTAGTCGGCGCCGTAGGTCCGCGCGCCTGTGTCACAGCGAATCAAATTAGGTAGGTCCCAGCCCAATCCTTGTACCCGGATGATGTTGTCCATATTGCGGCGGGCAATTTCCAGCCCGAAATCGCGCCGGCCGTGGTACATGTACGTCATCGCGACGATATTCACCTCCGGGGGGAATGTACCGTAGCGGGCCAGGTCGGGCCCCTTATCCGGTTCGGCGAAACCTGCCAGGCCCATCTCCACCAGACATGTTCGCTCAATCGTATCGAGGGCCTCTTTTATCCGACCTTCTTGAAACACGGCCGGCAATCCATGGAGATCGACCATCCACTGGCCGTCAAGCTGGCTCGACATGATATCGGCCGAATGCTTGCCGCCGGCCGGATACTTGAAAAAGTCGTACGACTTCGTCTTTTCGTTCCATAGATGCTCCTCGGTGAGCTTGCTCGCTTCGGCCATCCAGTGGGCGCATTGGCCGGCGAACTCATCGTCGCCCATATGCAGGGCCATTCGCTGTGCAAACCGGAGTTGAGCCATGCGCACTCCGGCTAAATGGGTAACCATGCCGAACACCGGTGTATGCTCCCACCATTCCTGCCCGACCCCCTCGCGATGGAAGCTAATGATGCCGTGCGGCCCGGAGGCAAGCTGCACGGTGAACTCGGTGTTCTTCTTCACCGCCGGGTAAAACTCGCTCACAACACTGTCATCCCCAGTGCGGAGCCACAAGCGATGGACCAGGTCGGCGAAGCATGCGCCGTTCAGTCCGATCTGCCATTCATAGGCCGCCTTGGTGAAATCCATCGGTGGATAAAGGAACGGAATGGCTCCATCGGGCCGCAAGTAAGCGACGTAGCCGCGCAGAATCTGCCGCTCTAATTCTGGAAAGAAGTAGGCGATCGGCAGGTCGCCATAAAAATTCGATGCGATGCAGCCGACGATCGCACAGGTCCGGGGGCATTCGGTCAGTTGGAACGCGCCGAGCGGCGCCGACCACCCGGCGATGTCCCCATCGGGGGCCACCCAAAGGCTGTCTTCGGCGAACTGCGAGAGATTGCAGACGAGGGCCGCCCGGAGCCACACAGGCAACGACTCCTCGGCGAAGATGGCTTCCTGCCAGGCGATCACCCGACGTAGCAGTTCCTCGTGCCGCTCGGCTAGCTCGCTGACCACTTCCAGCGGACCGTCGTACCGCCGTGTGAACTCAGGATAGTACTTACTGCGTTCGTCTCGCGCGTAGCGGTTTAGAGTAAACTCGTTCTTGACCCACGTTTCGTCGAAGTGCTTGATTTCGTCGTATGCTCCACCGGACCAGTGGGTGATGTACCAGCCGAGTATGAAGCGTACTTTCTTTTTTTCGCCCGGCTTGAGGTCAAAATCCACTGCGGCCGAAGCTCCCGCTTCCTGTTCGCCGGTGGCGGGAAGTTGATTCGCGATTTGGGACCAGGCGTTGCCTCCTCCCGACAGGTTGCCGCCGAAGCGGACTTGCGTTTCATCCAGCACCGCAATCGCGTACTTTGCCCGATCGGCCTCGACCAGGATCGCCTGCAGGTTCTTCTGCTTCGCCTCGCGGCGCTGGAACGAGTGGCTGCCGGCCTCGTTGGGATGCGGTCCGGGGAAGTTGAACGCTACCGTTCCCTGCTGCGGTTCATCCGATGTGTTCTCAAGGTGAACCTCGAACACGGCGCCGGGAATCGATGAAGCCTTCGCGTCGCCAGGCAGGAACGGCGCCCAACCACGCAAGCTCACGGCCACCGGGGCGTCGGTCTGGTAGTCGAGATCCACGATTGGGTAATGGCCCCAGTAGCGGATTGCCTTTGCCGGGCGAACGTTCTTCGTTTCCGGCACCACGACCTGCCAGTGGGCCATGTATGTAGCGTTTTCGGTGTATTTGCCTGGATCAACCGGGTCAATGCATCCGCGGAACGTGCCGCCGGCGATCAGCTTTTCCGAGGCAAGTACCCACGTTTTGCCCCCGATCGAAATGCCAAGAAATGGCGTGAGCAACTGCGCGTTGCGAAGCGTCTGATACGGGGTGGGGTCGACCTTCACCGACGGAAAGAAGATGCTCGAGAAACCAAGTACGCCGGTGGTTTCGATGTCGAGGCAACCCGTGCCCACGGCGCCCAGCGGCAGGCCCGCGCAGACATCATCGCTTTCGGTAAAGACGATTCCGCTCACTGGCCGCTGGAAGCCGCTGGCCCCAAACTCCGCCCACTGGCGGGTCGGCGCATGAGCGTCGAACAAGCCGCCATAGGCAACCGTCGTTGTGAGACAAAGGATCGCCGTAAAGATACTACTCGTGTTCATTGGTTTCTCGCCTAAAGGGACTACTTTTTTTCACAGTACTTTTGTCGGATGCGGTTTACTTCGGGGACATTCATCCAAGTGTTGAGGATGTCGTACAAGTTACCGTGCTGCTGTTCGAGGTCGATCATGCGCCCGCTCTTGCGCTCGCGCAGTGCGGCCTCCATCATCGCGTTCGCAGCAACTCCCAGCAGCGTCGAGGGCTCGCACTGCAGTTGGTAGCCCAACTTAAACAGATCGTCGACCGACGCTTCCATCAGCCGATTGTCGTATTCCAACCGTTCTTCTTTCTTTGGCATTCTGGTGCCCAGCGTACGGATGATGACCATTGGCCCGTCAATCTGCGTGCGGAAGAACTGGGCATGTTCTAGCGATGGAGCGATGGCAAAAATGGCGTCTGAACCGGCTTTCTTATAAGCCTGCGACCGGCAAATCCAGTCTGCGCGGCGCTCATCCTCGCTGTGGAACTTTGTGCATGCATAGCTGGAAGCCCGGCCAAAGATCATGAACTCGTCACTGTACCGTTCGCCCACGAGCGCGCGAATCTTCTCGCACGTACTTTCCATGGTTTCGAGCTCGGGGACGTGAGGAGGGCAGAAGACGCACTTGTAGATCATGCCGCAATCGTCGATGTGGAGTGCCGCAGCTCCGGCCCGCTCGAACTCGTGCAGCCAGTGGACGGCGGCATAGACGTCGCCGAAGCCCTGTTCAAAATCGACCATAATTGGCAGACTAATCGACCGACGAATCTTGCGGACCGTATCGAGGAGTTCCATCGGCGTAATCACGCCGGTATCGGGCTGGCCGTTGACAAATCCCATTTGCAGCGACTGCACGCCGACGGCATCAAAGCCCGCCTTTTCGGCGATCTTTGCGGAGAGCACGTCGTGCACGCCCATAATCCAGATCGAGTGATTCTCCTGTAACAGTGGCTTGATATACGGAGTCGCTAACATGGCAGTGCTCTATGAGGATATTGTCTGAGGGCAAGGTCAAATTGGGGAACTCGGCTCATCGTGATCATCGAGGACAGTTGCCACAATCGATTCAGCGGTGAGCTTATGCTCGCGATATACTTCGCTGAGGTACCCCGACATACCAAATTTTGATACACCAAGCGGCTGGATACGATGGCCGGCCACCGCTCCGAGCCAGGCCAAGCCGAGTGGATGTCCGTCGAGAACCGTAACAAGTTTATTGGTCGGCGGCACGCATTCGAGCAGTCGCCGAGCGTGGGTAATCGACGACACGCCGGCAGCATGTGCGGCTTTCGAGGCGGCCGCTTGATGCGCATACCAGGGGCATGCCAGCCGATCGGGCGATGTAATGACCAACAACCCCGGTGCGGGCCCGCGCTCGGCAAGCTCACGCTGGGCGACAATTGCCTCCGGCAGTACGGCGCCCATGGCTACGATGGAATGCGTCGCATCGCTGCTGGGTGGTTCAAGCCAATAGCCTCCCGCGAGAATCGATGCACGCAGCTCGGCGCCCATTTCGCGGCGTCGCTGTTGCGTCTTGCGCGTCGAAAGCCGAAGGTACACGGAACCGCCGTTTTCCATCTGCAGGTAATTGAATGCCCAGAATAGTATCTCTCGCAGTTCGTCTGCGAATGCAGGCTCGAAATACACGAGTCCCGGCTGACCCATCCCGATTAAAGGAGTGAAGATCGATTGATGCGCGCCGCCTTCAGGCGCGAGCGAGACACCAGAAGGTGTGCCGACGACGATAAAGCGTGCATCCTGGTAACAAGCATAATTCAGGGCATCGAGGCCACGGCAAATAAACGGATCGTAAAGTGTTCCGATCGGCAGAAGTCGCTCACCATGATGCTCCGCGGCCAACCCACACGCAGCCAGCATGAGAAACAGGTTCGTCTCCGCAATGCCAAGTTCGAAGTGCTGTCCCTCAGGCCCGAACGACCAGGGCAGAGAGGAACTCACCTGTTGCTCCGCAAAAAAGTTGCGGCGCTTGTGCCGATCGAAGATGCCGCGCTTGGTGATCCATGGCCCGAGATTCGTGCTCGAGGCCACGTCGGGTGAAATCGTTACGATGCGATCAACAGCGGGATCCTCATGGCGCGCCAGTTCGTTGAGGAGCCGCCCGAAGGCAGCTTGGGTAGACAATTCATCGCTGACCGGCAGGTGAATGTCTTTTGGTGCGGGAACACAAGCGGCCCGATAATTCCGCGTGCCACCCTGCGTAAAGGGTACGGTGGCAATGAAGGCCTCGAGTTTTTCAGGCGGGATGTTCAAGCCGGCGAAAGGCTCCCATTCCTTGCCTGCAGGTATGTTCATCGACCGGCGCAATTCTTCAATTTGCTGCTGTGACATCAGGCCGGCATGGTTATCTTTGTGGCCGGCAAGGGGCAGCCCATAGCCCTTGATCGTGTACGCGACAATGACTGTCGGCCTGTCGTCGTCGATTGCTCGAAACGCATTGAGGACGGCTTCCAGGTCGTGTCCGGCAAGGTTGGTCATTAGCGCGTGCAGTTGTGCGTCGTCGTAGTCATTGAGCAACGCAGACACTCCGGAGGTCGTTCCTAGATCGCGCAGCAAGTGCGCGCGCCACGCCGCCCCACCTTGATAAACCAGTGCCGAATAAAGCGAGTTGGGACAACTATCGATCCAACGCCGCAGCGCGTCGCCACCCGGCTTGGCAAACGCTTCGTGAAGCGCCCGGCCATACTTCAAGGTAATCACATTCCAATCAACAACCCGAAACAATTGATGCACTCGTTGAACAAGTTGATCTTCGATGACCAGATCGAGGCTCTGGCGGTTATAATCGACCACCCACCACACGTTTCGGAGGTCGTGTTTCCAGCCTTCGAAAAGCGCTTCGAATACGTTCCCTTCATCGAGTTCCGCATCACCAACAATTGCTACTTTGCGACCTATAGGCCCCGGTGACTCGAACCATTCTCTTTGCTGCAGATAATCTTGTACGAGCGAAGAGAAGATGGTCATGGCCACGCCCATTCCAACGGAGCCTGTGGAAATATCTACCTCGTCGGCATCTTTGGTACGCGACGGATATGCTTGTGCGCCGCCGAAGGCACGAAACCGCTCCAGGTTCGCGCGCGTTTGCCGGCCAAGCAAGTATTGAATGGCGTGAAACACGGGACTGGCATGCGGTTTGACGGCGACTCGGTCCTCCCATTGAAGCACGTCGAAATAGAGCGCGGTCATGAGCGTAACCACGGAGGCGCTGGACGCCTGATGGCCGCCAACCTTGAGGCCATCCGGATTCGCGCGCAGCCGATTGGCGTGGTGAATCATCCACGATGAAAGCCAAAGCACCTTGCGCTCGAGCGCCTGCAGCATTTCGAGGCGGTCGCCAGAAATGTGGCGCGTACCCGGGTGAGTGGGAGTGGACGCGGCACCAGGCGCATTTCGCATTCTCATCGATTAAGCCGCTTGGTTTGATCCATGGAGAAACTGGGAACCACCAGGCGACAATTCTAGCGCGACTTGGGCGTTATATGGTTGCATAAGAGTCGCGAATTACGCTATAATTTGCAATATTCGTGCGAATTCTGGCCAATGTACGCAATTCTATGCTCCGAATTGAACTAGGCGAAACGGACGCAAAACTTCTCGAATTATTGCAGCAGAACGCTCGGCTCTCGAACGTGCTGTTAGCCCGACGCGTCGACCTATCGCCGTCCGCTTGTCTGCGCAGGGTGCGTACTCTGGAGGCGCGGGGCCTAATTCGCAATTACGTGACCCTTCTCGACCCAATTCAACTTGGTCTTGGGGTAAGTGTGTTTATTCAAGTCAGTTTGGAGAAAAAGGACGAAGCAAGTTTGAAACGGTTCGAGCGGGCGATGGCCCAGCGCCGCGAGGTCATGGAGTGTTATCTCATGACGGGGGATTCGGATTATCTATTGCGCGTGGTGGTGCCAAATGTGGCCGCATTTGAACGCTTCCTGATGGAGCATCTAACAAAGATTCCCGGCATCGGCATGATCAAATCGAGCTTTACTCTCAAGCAGGTCAAATACACGACGGCGCTCCCTCTGGACACGGTCGATACATAGTATGCGTCGCGGTCTGAGTCCTGGAATTTGGGCCATGTGTCGGTCCGTAGTGATCATGGAAGTGTTACCTTGCGAGCGGTTCGATGAGATTCATATGCAGCTTCGACAGCAGCGATCGAGGCGCGGCCATCGGCTGCGGTTACTCGTGGCGTTTGCTTCTCGCGGATGCAGGCCACGAAATGGTCCATCTGCCGCTTGAACTGGTAATGAGTATTCGACTTGGGTGATCTGGGTCCACCCGGGGCTCGATAGGGGTCGGGCAGTTCCACTTGGAACCAGCCGCGGTTGGGCGGTTCACGGTCGTTCAGCGAAAAGACCATGATTCGTGGCAATTCCGGGGAGTCCCACGGTAAGGCATCGAATACAAGATGGCCGCGCGTGCCGTAAATCATTCCGTACTCGGACCATTCACCCGTGGCCGAACCGATCTGTTGAATGGGTGACAACCCCCGGCCCACGTTGCCGGTTTCAAAAACTGCGACGCATCCATTCTTGAATTTCAACAATGCGGCGCAGAAGTCTTCGTGAGGCCCACCCAGTTTTTCATCGCCGATCAGATCCCGGCGCACGTTGAGCAATTCGACATCGATGGACGCCAACTCCGAGCCGGTCCACCACCGCCATAAATCGAGATAATGCGGCAAGTGGTCGAAGAGGATACCTCCTCCGGCGTCCGGGTCGGTCCATCGCCAATGGTAACTTTCACGATAATCCGGTGAGCACAGCGTTTCGGGATCGAGTCGGACGGCAGCGCTCCAGTGAACCACGAAATAGAAGACTTGACCTAATAGTCCGTCTTCGATGATTTTCTTGATCTGTTCAAAGCCGGGATTGAATCTCTTTTCGTGGCTCATTGTAAGGAGAGTGCCGTGCTCGCTGGCTGCCTTGATGATCTCATCACATTCGTGGGTATTGGTCGCCATGGGCTTTTCTAAAAGCACGTGGATGCTGCGCCGAGCCGCGGCAATGGCGATTTCCGCATGGGTGTTCGGCGGCGTGGCAATAATTACGGCATCGAGCGTGTTTTGCTCGAACATCTGGCGGTAATCCGTATACCAGAGCCGCGCACCCCAGCGCTCCGCGGCCTTTTGGGCGTGGTCTGCATCCAACGCGCAAGTCGCCAGCAATTCGACGTGTGGATTCTCCCATAGCCAGGGAAGATGACCGATCCATGCCGCGCCGCCACACCCCACAACTCCCGCTCTAATCATGTTCTCGCTCTGCTTTTTTTGGACAGGCTATTTCTGTATTGAAGCATGAACTGTCCCGGTTCATTGACTAGTTTAATATCCTTGATCCATGTTGACGCTCACCAATCTTGGCGCGACGCGCGTGAGCTCCTTGCCGCTACGATCAAAGACAATCGCTTGAACATGATATGTGCCCGGCGCGGCGATCGTATTGGGCCAATATGCGGTTCGGCGGACAAAATTGCCTTGCTGCTCGATTATTTCATTTCGCTCGGCAGCGTACGTAGCAATTAGCTGGCCATTTGTGTCCAGCAGCTGAAAAAGCACCTCGCCAACATCGGCCATGCGGTTGGGAGGCATCGCGATGGACGCATGTACCCGCGGTTCTGTCTCTTGTCGCCATGCTGTGTCCACTCGCATGGGCATCATCACCGGGCCGGCCGCTGCCCAGTGAGTGCGACGGAACGTGTCGACGAGCATCACTCGCGCCAGATTCGCTGTTTGATCGACCGATAGAGGACTCCCGAAAGCGAACGAACGAAATGACCGCGAGATGCCGTCGCTGTAAGAAAGCTCCGCGTCGATATACAACGTCTTAGTGGCCGCGGCACGATAATTGGGAAAGTTCGACCAAGGTAATTTGAACTCATACTCCAGGCCGCGGTCCGTCCGCTGCGCCGCCACTTCGATTGCAATTTCTGGTATGGCGTTCTCGTAACCGGGCCGCAACGCGAAACGCGGCTTCAGCTCGTTCAACTCTAAAGCCGTGAAGAAGCAGTGGACCGCTCCGGTATTCCACTTGCTTCGATCCGAGGCCGTGACGCCGCGCGTGTCGAAATACCATTCCACCGCGTCACCTGTCCAGAAGAGTTTCGACGGAGCAAACGGCTTTTCATCCAGCGTTCGCACACCGACGTAGAACGCTTCGTCATCCCAGAGATAGAAGAACTGGGCTGCTCGGTTTTTCAGGTCGGGGTGGAAGTACTCAAGTGGCGTACAGAATGCATTGCTATATTCCACCAGTTTTCCATCCACGATAGGTGTGTCAGCGGCCTTAGGAATGACGGCGCGAAGCGTGCCTTCCGCGGACGTTTGTGCCATCGCCCAATGGCCGCACAGAACAATCAGCCCGAGCCATAAAAGTGAAAGCAGGCTACGCATTTACACAAATTGGAGCGTGATCGATAGACGATCGGGTGGGAGCGCGCCGCTGAGTAGATGTTGCTAAGCGAGCAAATTTGGCAGGACCTTCCCAAATACATCTGTCAGCCGGAAGTCGCGACCCTGATAGCGATACGTCAGTTTCAAGTGATCGATACCTAACAAATACAGCATGGTGGCGTGGAGGTCGTGCACGTGCACGGGGTCGGAAACAACGTCATAACCGAAATCATCCGTTTCGCCGACAGTTGCACCAGCTTTGAATCCGCCGCCGGCGACCCACAGTGCGAAACACTTCATGTGGTGATCGCGACCATATTTCTTGCGATCGGGATCGCCTTGCAACATTGGCGAGCGGCCGAATTCGCCCGACCACACTACTAGTGTTTCATCAAGCATGCCGCGATTCTTCAAGTCCATGATCAATCCGGCAACGGCCTGATCGTTTTGCAAACACATCTTCGGCATAGCTGCCGGAAGCCCGAGATGATGGTCCCAATCGGCATGATAGAGCTGAATGAATCGCACACCACGCTCGGCCAACCGCCTGGCAAGCAAGCAATTGGCCGCCTGCGTTCCGGGCTTGGTGACGTCAGGGCCGTATAGATTGAGCGTTTCTTGGGTTTCGTCGGTGATGTCGACAAGTTCCGGCACACTTACTTGCATGCGAAACGCCTGTTCAAAGGCATCGATCCGCGTGGCAATTTCCGGATCGCCAATTGTCTCATGCTTGAGTCGGTCGATATCGCCAATAGCATCGAGTTGGACGCGCCGGGATGCACGATCGATGCCCGGGGGATTGTTGACATAAAGCACTGGATCGCCTTGACCGCGGAATCGAACGCCCTGGTGTTTGGAGGGCAAAAAGCCGTTTCCCCAATAACGCACATTGAGGGGTTGGCCTGGCGTCGTCACGGATACCAATACAACGAACGCCGGCAGGTTTTCAGTTTCCGACCCCAAGCCATATGACATCCAGGCACCCATCGTGGGGCGGCCAGGCTGTTGGCCGCCCGTCTGCATGAATGTAATAGCCGGGTCATGATTGATCGCGTCGGTGACCGCGGTACGGATGATACAAATGTCATCGACGATTCGCGCAGTGTGGGGAAGCAGTTCACTGACCTCCCCGCCGCTTTGGCCATGACGGCTGAATCTATACGGGGAACCACAAACCACCAACTTCTGACCGCGAATTTGCGCCAGCCGTTGACCTTTCGTGAGGCTTTCAGGCATGGGTTCGCCGTGCATTTCGCCCAGCTTGGGACGATTTTGGAGGAGCTCGAATTGCGACGGCCCACCCGACTGGAATAGGAATATGACGCGCTTTGCCTTCGGAGGTAAATGAAAACCGGGCAAGATTCCGTGCGATGCGGCCGCGGCATTTGCCTCGCACGTAAATAGCCGTGGATCTAATAGCGAAGCTAGAGCAAGCGAGCCAATTCCGCGCATCGCGCCGCCGAGAAACTGCCGGCGTGTCGCTGCCTTGTCGATGGCATGTTGGATGGGGTCCATAGTTTCATTCTCACTTGACGAAAGACCACATCATTCTTTGGTCATCGTCTCATCCAGGTTGAGAATCACCTGAGCTACCGTAGTCCATGCCGCGTGTTCAATTGGGTCTAGTTCGTTCGGATTGGATGACTCACCGACACCCAACAGATCTTTAGCGTCGTCAGCTGTTTGGGCGTAATGATCGCGCATTTTAAGATACACGTTGTGCAGAATATTGCACTCCTGCTGCGATGGTGGTCGAGCAATGGCCAGCACGTAGCCGTATTCAATCATGTCCTCTGGCCTACCGCCACGTTCTCGCATCATCCGTGCGGCTAGCGCGCGGGCCGCTTCGACAAACGATGTTTCGTTGAGCGTTACATACGCTTGGAGCGGGGTATTCGTGATCGAGCGGCCAACCTCGCACACGTTGCGCGTTGGCGCATCAAACAGCGACATCACAGGATGCAAAACGGAGCGCTTCCAGAATGTATACAAACCGCGGCGGTACAGATTTGTGTCGCGATCTTGCGGCCAAGTCTTCCACGGTGAGTCGGCCCACGCCATTTCTTCCCACAAGCCGGCTGGATGATAGGTAAATGTGCTGGGCCCACCAACCTGCTCCTGCAGCAGCCCGCTAATGGCAAGTGCATTGTCGCGAATCATTTCGGCCGGAAGTCGCACGCGTGGTCCGCGGGCTAATAGCCGGTTTTGCGGATCTTGCCGCAATAAATCCGGTGTGACTCGAGAAGACTGGCAATACGTGCGACTTGTCACGATCGCCCGCATCATTGATTTGATATCCCAATTCTGCCGGACGAATTCCGTTGCCAGCCAGTCCAAGAGATCGGGGTGCGATGGCCACTCGCCCTGCGAGCCAAAGTCGTTCAAAGTGGGCACCAGTCCCGTGCCGAAACACAGCGCCCAAAGGCGATTGACGACGACTCGAGCCGTGAGTGGGTTTTTGCTGCTTACCAGCCAGCGAGCCAATGCGAGCCGGTCGATTGGGGCATCGCCAGGCAGGTCGCCAAAGACTGCTGGAATTCCCGCCGTTACTTCTTTTCCCGGATTCAAATAGTCGCCGCGAACGAGGATATAGGTGGGCCGGCGCTCGGCCGTCGCCTGCATGATACGGACCTTGGGAATCTGGGCGCGAGTCGCCGCGGCTTTCGTCTCCAAGGCTGTCAATGACTCACGCTGTTGTGCGGTGGCCGCGGCCACGGCTGTTCGGCGATAATAATCGGTCAAGACTCGCGCCTGCTCCGCTCCGCGCTGGCCTGCAGGAATGGCGAGTAGTTGGTGAGCCGTGCGTTCGATCAAGGCCACGGCTTCCTGTTGAGTGAGCGCTCGATGGTAGACGCGCACCTCGTCGATCTGGCCGTGAAAAGCATTTTCGCCATCGGCTCGACTGCCAATTCGCACGGGCGCCGCATTATCGATCGAAACGACCGGCGGCCCATCGACGTCTGTGATCGTTTCTTGCGCTTGTCCGTTGAAGTAAATCCGAATCGCGTCCCTCGAGCTCCTCCCATCCCAGGTCACAAGGACGTGCATCCATTGATCGGGCACATACGTTGCTTTAGTCTTGAGTTTGAACGCGGCGAGCGGCCAATTATCGATGATGTGAACGATGGCCTGGCCTTCTTGCAGATACACGTCGAAACCGCGCGAACCGTTGACGGGATCGATCTTACTTAGAACGACGCCGCCTCGCTGGGTTGGCTTGGCCCATGCGGCGTACGATAGACCTTCGTGGGCATCAACCGGCAATGCGGCGGCGCATTCGATCCAGCCATTGCCGTCGAATTGCCATGCCCGCCCTGCGACGCCAACCATTCGCCGCGCTGCCGAATCCGCCGCCGAGCGTAGCCGGACGAGTTTCCCGTGATGGTTTTGTCCGCTGGAATCGAAACACAGCTCACCATCTTTTTCGTCGAACGTGCATTCAATCGCCAGTCCGTCCCGACGATCAACCGCCCCTAGTTGCGGTTTGCGTTGCTGGTCCTCCCACTGCGGTTGGGTCGCAACCAGCGCATTCACTTCTTTTTCCAATTCAGCTTTGGCAGCCGCAATCTGCTCGTCCAACTTGGCAAGGGCTGCTTCTTGTTCTGGCATCGCAACCGTAATCGACGGCGGCGCTTCGGGCCCCTCATACAGCGGCACCTCTGCCAATTGATTGAAGAACGCGAACAATCGATAAAAGTCCTCGGTCGTAATCGGATCGAACTTATGGTCGTGGCATTCTGCGCACTGCGTCGTCAGCCCGAGCCACGTGCTTGCGGTAGTGTTGAGGCGGTCGACGGCGTACTTGGCTGCAAACTCAGCTGGGTCCGAACCGGCCTCGGAGGTAGTGGGGTTATTGCGGTTGAAGGCAGTAGCGATGATCTGATCGCGTGTTGCCGCGGGCAACAGGTCGCCAGCCAATTGCTCGATCGTAAACTCGTCGAAAGGCTTATTCGCGTTGAACGCATTGATCACCCAATCGCGGTAAGGCCACATTTGACGGTGGCCGTCTTTTTCATAGCCGTCCGTGTCGGCATAACGGGCAAGGTCGAGCCAATGCACGGCCATGCGTTCGCCAAATCGCGTTGAGGCCAACAAGCGATCGACGACTCGCTCGTAGGCATCGGAGCGATCATCGGACAAGAACGCATCCACTTCCGCATTCGTGGGCGGCAAGCCGGTCAAATCGAACGAGACGCGGCGGATGAGCGTCCGACGATCAGCTTCCGGCGATGGCGCGAGTCCTTCCCCTTGCAATCGGCGCAGGACGAAGCGGTCGATGTCATTGTGACTCCATCGATCTCCCGGCACCGGCGATGCTGCCGAACGAACCGGTGGCACAAATGACCAATGCCGCGAGAACTTGGCGCCTTGTGCAATCCATGCCTTCAGCAGGTCCTTTTCGGCCGGGCTCAGCGATTTTTGCGAATCGGCAGGCGGCATCCGCTCAGCCTCGTCGTCGGCATAGATGCGGCGCACAAGTTCGCTGGAATCCGGGTCGCTGGGCACAATCGCGGTCGCGCCCGATTCAAGTTCATGAAGGGCGACCTCGGGCTGGTCTAGCCGTAGCCCTGCCTGCCGCTGACCGGCATCCGGGCCATGACAGCGAAAGCACTTGTCCGACAAGATCGGACGAATCTGTCGATTAAAGTCGATTGGCGCGTCCGCGTCACCAGACTGTCCCACGGCTGGCACCGTCACGCTTGCGATGAGAATCAAACACCGCCACATGGAGCGCCAAGTCAATCGCTGGAGTAACACGTCACGCAAAAACGATCGCACCATTTTGTCAGTCCCGATCATTTCAAGCGAGTATTTCGCTTACAACGTTGCCGTGGACATCGGTAAGACGAAAGTCACGACCATTGTAACGATAGGTGAGTCGCGTATGGTCGATGCCCAGCAAATGGAGCAATGTGGCATGCAGGTCGTACATGCTAACGCGGTTTTCCACGGCAAAGTAACCAAATTCATCGGTCGCGCCGTGCGCGAAGCCACCTTTGACACCGCCGCCTGCCATCCACATCGTGAAGCCGTACGGATTATGATCGCGTCCGTCGGCGCCTTCCGCGACGGGAGTGCGGCCAAATTCCGTGCCCCAAAGCACGAGTGTGTCATCCAGCAGGCCGCGTTGCCGCAAGTCTTTTATCAGCCCGGCGATCGGCAGGTCGACCTCCCGGGCGTTTGTGGCATGACCGTTTCGCAAGTCGCTGTGCTGGTCCCATTTGTAGCTGTGCGAACATTGTACAAATCGCACACCTCGTTCGACGAGGCGGCGGGCCAACAGGCACTGGCGCCCGAAGTTGTCGGTTGGACCGCCGTCGATGCCGTATAGCTTCATCGTTGCATCAGATTCAGCGTTGACATCCAGTATCTCAGGCGCTTCCATTTGCATGCGAAACGCCAATTCAAACGACTCGATTCTTGCTTCCAAGCGCGAGTCGATCGGCGAGTCGGCTGAATACGTGCGATTGAAGTCCTGCAACAAATCGAGTTGCCTACGCTCCAGGTCATACGACGGCTCAGCCCGTTGCAGGTTACGAATCGTAGCCCGAGTCATCGGCGTCTTGTAATCACCGACAGCAGTTCCCTGATAAGCGGCAGGCAAAAACGAAGCGCCAAAAAGTTGCTGGGCCCCATGCATCATGGGCGGGGAAATCGTTACAAACGCGGGCAAGTTTTCATTGTCAGTGCCTAAACCATAGGTAATCCACGCTCCCACGCTTGGCCGGGGAAAGACCGCCGAGCCGGTATGGAGCTGAAGAATTGCTCCGCCGTGGTCCACCTGTTCGACAAACATGGACCGTACGAAACAAATTTCATCGATGACCGAACCGACCTGTGGAAACAAATCACTTACGGGAAGTCCGCTCTGGCCGTAGCGATGAAATGCCCAGGGCGACGGCAGCAGGTTTCCAACTTTGTTGAATTGGAGCGGGGTGTCGAATGGCAACGGCTGGCCGGCCATTTCCTTCAGCTTGGGCTTCGGGTCAAAGGTGTCAAGATGCGACACGCCGCCATGCATGAACAAGAAAATGACACGTTTCGCCCGGGCTGGAAAATGTATGCCGTCAGCGAGACGTGCATGCGCACCCGATTCCGCGCCTGCGACGCGCGTCGCCGAGGCGACTCCATTCAATATACCCAAAAGCGCGACGTGTCCGAATCCGCAAGTGGCGGAACGAAGCACCTGGCGCCGCGAGGGCCTACTCAGTCCCTGCAATTTCGGCGACACATGTTGTGGAAGTTCGCGCAGATGCATGACGCTCACTCTAAGTAAATGAATTCGTGGGTGCAGAGCAACGACTGGCAAACGGCACGCCAGGCAAACAGTTGAGGCAGGTCCTCCTCCGGCCAATGGCAGCGCCGAAACAAAGTGAAATGACGCGAAAGCTCCCAGTCTTCCAACGCGCGATCGTAGAGGGCGACGTGGTTGACGCCGCCCTGAAACCATTCATTGTCGTCGCCGCGAGCGCCGATCGTCATGGGGACATTGATCGGCCGTAATGTTGCCTCGACAGCACACTCATCCACTTTTCGTCCGTTCACGTACAAGCGCCGCTGGCCCGCCCCATATGTCGCCGCTATGTGAGACCATTGTTGGCTGGGAAGAATCCAATAGTTGTCGGAGCTTGTGCGCCTTCCGCCCGACTTAGCCGGGTAAAACTCGTAGAACAGGCGGCTGACTGGTTGTCCTTCGCTTTGGCTAAGTTCGGTGCCGATACGCCAGAGGCGGTCGGATGGTCCATCACAGCCGATAATGGTTGCGGCACGAGCCTGCGCTGGCCGCACCCACGCTTCAACGCTCATCGCATCTGCCGCGCCTGACAAATTGTGGGGCAGATCGACTTGCAGGCGTTGGTCTTGGCCATTGAAGTCGATCACTTCAATTTGGTGGTACGTCACCAATCGGGTCGTTTCGCGTATTGCATGAACATAAGCTTTTGCAGCGTTCGCGGTGTGGTCGGCCAACTGCGGGCTATCGATGCCGCGCTGCGAAGTAATTAATTGATACGCGTCAACAAACCGTTCGATCCTCTCGATCTCATGTAGTGCTGGAGCGCGGCCGAACAATAACCGAAATGCAAAATCAATCGTCGCGCTCGATGATCCGAAGTCGAGAAGCTTCAGGGCCAACATCTCAGCATGTTCTCGGACAAACGGACTATTCAGCAGAAACAGGGCTTGCGGGGCCACGGTCGTTTCACCTCGGACTGAGATCGAGATGTGTTCATCGGCCACATCGAACAGCTTCAGAATCTCGGGACGTGCATTGCGTAAAACCGGCAAGTAAATGCTTCGTCGCGACGATTGAAACGGTGGGAAAGGGTCCTTGGTTGAGATGTCGACGACGTACAATTTGCGTGACTCGTCCCCCGGCTGATACCCTTCGGTGAATAGCGTGCCTCCCATAGCGGGATCGAGCGTTCCGCTCACCGAGAGGAGGGTGTCGCGAAATTCTTCGGCCGACAGCCGGCGTCGCGGCATGCGCCACAACAGTTTATTCTCAGGATCGATATACTGAGCGGCCGGATTCTCAATACATGCCTGCTGATATGTGCTGCTCAAAAGCATGAGCCGGTGCATTGCCTTCACGGACCAGCCGCCCTTGACAAACTGCCGGGCCAACCAATCCAACAGTTCAGGATGAGATGGCCGTTCGCCTAATTTTCCGAAGTTATCACTGGTAGCCACCAGCCCGCGGCCGAAGTGGTGCTGCCAGATGCGATTGACCATAACGCGGGCCGTGAGCGGATGTGCTGGGTCGGTGATCCATTGCGCCAGTTCCAGCCTGCCGCTGCCGCGGATCTCCACGGGTTGATCTTCGTTGCCGGCAATGATCTGTAAGAATCTGCGCGGTGCCGCGGGTCCCGGCGTCCGGTAGTTCCCACGGAGCAAGACCTGCATGTTTTTCGCTTCGGCCAGATCGCCAACGCTCATCACAGTCGCCATCGCGCCCGCTTGATCGGAAATCGATTGCTCAATCCATTTCGAGTCCGGCGCGGCATCGGCCATGACGCGCGTACTAGTTAGAATTCCCGCCAACGAGTAATAGTCGGCGGTTGGGATCGGATCGAATTTGTGGTCGTGGCAGCGGGCACAGCCCAGCGTCAGGCCCATAAACGCGACGCCGAGCGTGTGGAGTTGCTCATCGGCGATATCCAGGAGCATTTGCCGCTTGTCGCGCATCACCACGGGTTTTGGTCCCACCTGCAAGAATCCGGTGGCAACAAGCTGGTCATATTGTTGTTCAGGACCACCCGCCGTAGGCAACAAGTCGCCGGCCAATTGCTCTATGACGAACTTGTCGTAAGGCTTATCGATATTGAATGACCGGATGACGTAGTCGCGATAGCGCCAGGCATGTAGGTATGCGTTGTTACCGTCATGCCCGGCCGACTCAGCAAATCTTACGACGTCCAACCAATGTTGGCCCCAGCGCTCGCCATAGCGGGGCGACGCGAGCAACCGGTCGACGACTCTGGCGAACGCTTCAGGCGAGTCGTCGGCCAAGAAGGCGGCGATTTCTTCCGGAGTCGGCGGCAACCCCGTTAGGTCGTACGTTACCCGCCGCAGTAGCATGGGCTTCTCAGCAGGTGGTGCGGGTTTCAAGCCGGCAGCTTCCAATCGGGACAGCACAAAACTATCAATGGAAGACTTTGACCAAGTGGGGTCGACTTTTGGCGGCGTGACCTCGCGCACCGGTTGAAATGCCCAATAAGCCTTCTCGTCTTCGGTGAACGTGGCATTAGGCGATTGCTTTTTCGCGGGCTGCGATTGTGGATCGTACCCTGGCCACACGGCACCGTTTCGGACCCACCGATCCAGGGCCGCGACCTCGGATGGCTCAAGCGGGTCGTCCGGCGGCATTTGCAGATCGGCCGTGCCTCGCACCAATTGAATCAGCCGGCTTTCGTCCGGTTTATGGGGCACGACAACCGCACCCGAACGACCTCCCAGAAATATGCCGGCGGCGGAATCGAGCCGAAGCTCTGCCTCTTGAGTGTCTGGCCCGTGACATTCGACACACCTGTTCGCGAGCACGGGTCGTACGAAACGTTCAAAATGCTGGGCGTCGGCAGAATTGTTCGAGGAGACAGGCTGCGAACTCTCGGCAGCAGCGTATGCCGAGAGAAGTAAGCACATCGGCAGCGCGGTGGACGCTGTCGCGCGCCGCAATCGCCAGGCGACTTGGACAGGGATGCGCTGCATCGGTTACGCGCCGACTTTGCAACTCGGCAGTGGACTTAGGCTCGAATGACTTCGCGACATTTCGCGGCGGCCAGCATGGTTTTTTAGCAATAAAGATACTTTACTCGAAACGGTGGGTGCCGGCAACCAAGTCGCGACATGCCGGCGTTTTTTAACAATGTTCGGTGTTCCGCTTCCGTTGCCGCTCGGGGGCGACTATTGCGATCAAACGGCCGCAGTGGTGCCACATGAGCATCGGGGGCCAGACCGGGCAGGTTGGAGTTTTGCGCTAGGCCGGCAGAAAATAGTAGTGCGTTTACTCGACCGCGTTGAGCCGCTTTAATTCGTCGTCGGTTCCAAAATACAGTGGACGGAGTGACAGGCCGCCGTCCAATACCAGTTCCGCGCCCGTTGTGTAATTGGATAGCGCGTCGGACAGCAAAAACACCGCGGCGTTACCACAGTCGCTCGTGTTGCCGAAGCGCCGGAGCGGAATGTTTTGCTGGAGTTGTTTCTCAATCGCTGCGGGGATGCCTTCGGTGAGGCGCGTGCGAAAATGACCGGGAACCAGCAAATTGACTCGGATGCCATGCGGCGCGAACTCCACTGCCAAGCTTTGCACCAACGATTTGAGACCGTATTTGGTGATCCGATACACGGTTTCGGTGGGGCCCGGGGTATACATGGAAGTGCTACCAACAACGAGAATCGACCCGGTGCCGGCCGCGATCATGTGCTTCCCCGCTTCACGACATGCCCACAGACAAGCGGACAAATTCGTGTCGAGGATGGCGCGATAAGTCTTTGTATCAATTCGTGTAACTGCTTGGTGTCGCGCTTGGGCCGCGTTGTTGACGTACAAATCGAGGCGCCCAAATTCATGGATAACGTCCGCGATCATCCGAACGACTTCTTCTTCACGACTTACGTCGGCGGCGATGCTCACAACGCGGCCGCCAGAACATCGACTCAGTTCCTTCAAGGCCTCGATATCGGGGTTGCGGCTGACCACTGCGACTTCAACGCCTTCGCCGACCAGCGTTTTGGCGATTGCCAATCCGATGCCACTAGTGCCCCCCGTAACGATAGCTGTCTTATTCTGCAGTTGCGAATTCATCGATAGGCTGAGCCTGTTTTGGCGCTAACAGTTGATGCAGCGCGGTGCATGTTAAGACTTGAGGTCCGCTGAAGAATTCTCATCAACAAGACTGACAAAAGACTGGCGTCGTATACCGCCAACGAGTATCATACTATTGCTCTTTATTGCGAAAAAGCCACGAGGCTTCCTGGACCAAATGGGATACTTTTCTCCCGAACAGACTTGAGTGTCTATGTTGATGTCAGAGGGCGAAATCGATGAGTTTTGTTTCTAGATTGCTGCAAACGATCACTTTGATGGCGGCGGCAGTTCTGCTTGTTGTCGTTCATTCCACCGGTGCGGAACTCAGTGGTTCGACTGCGGCGAGGGACATGGCAAGGTACTTTCCGGCGGGCATCCTGCACGCCAAGTGGGCCGAGTTTCCCTTACGCGGGTACGCGAATCCAGTCACGGGAGTTATCTACCGAAATCAGCCGCGACCTACCTGTGGCATGCCGCTTGGCGGTCTCGACACGGGTTGTCTCGACATCGAGTCGAACGGATTGCTCGGCTATTCAACGCTTTTCAACCACCTGACCGAGCCGCGCCTTTTATACAACCTGCCGTTCGTCGGGTTAAGCGTCAATGGTGAGATGTGTATTCTGGCAACGGACCTGCGCGGCAAAGCCCAGCGACCGATTCGCAATGAGACTGCCATATTTCCGCCGGTCGACTACACTCCAGCATATTTCGACCTGCCGATACAGGGCGTAGCACTGGCGAAATCAATTGATTATTTCGGACATTACCCGGTTCTCGACATGGAATTCGAGACGGCCCTGCCGGTTGAATTGGGACTGCGAGCCTGGCACCCGTTCCTGCCTGGCGATGGTGCGGCCTCGATGATGCCGGGGGCAGTATTCGAATTTTCGCTGCGCAATCCTACGACGCAGGCACAGCGTGGCACGCTAGTTTTCAGCTTTCCCGGATTCGGCAACAAGGAAGCTCTCGTCCGCCGCGCGCTCACAGGCAACATTCGAGGAGTTGAAGTCGCGACGACCGGCAAGGGCACCTCGGCCGAGATGAGCTACGTGTTGGCCGCGATGGAAGACGGATCGAAGGTACGCACCGGCGCGGCGCTTGGCACCGACTCCAAGGCTTGGAATGAAGCCGAACGCGCACTGCCGGCAGCGCTGCCGAACGATTCCGGCGCATCGGTCGCCGTCGACTTTGATCTTGCGCCCGGGCAAAGCATGACGCGGCGAGTCGTGCTGGCTTGGCACGCGCCTCGGTGGAATGCCAGTGGAGTGCCCGGCACCGCGAACGCTCGCGAATTCACACACATGTACGCACTGCACTACCCGAACGCGGAGGAAACGGCTCGGAAGCTCGCCGCCGAACACGAATCATTGCTGCGACGCGTTATCGCTTGGCATGAGGAAGTCTATCGAACGGAAGACCTACCTGGTTGGCTCGCCGACTGCCTGATTAACAACCTCCATTTGATCACCGAGACGAGCGTGTGGGGACAAGGCACGGGCCCATTGGAGGCATTTTCCGACGATGGTTTGTTCGGCATGAATGAATGCCCGCGCGGATGTCCACAGCTTGAGTGCATTCCCTGCAGTTTTTACGGGAACATGCCGGTCGTGTACTTCTTTCCGGACGCGGCGCTTTCGACTTTGCGTGGCTATAAGGCGTATCAATTCGAGGACGGTCGGCCGCCGTGGATTTTTGGCGGCATGACGGCGGGCGACGAGAAAAACAAGGATCCTTACGACCTCGCGGCCCCTGATAGGGGTTATCAGACCGTGCTGAATGCCGCCTGTTATGTCGTGATGGTCGACCGGTATTGGCAAACTACCGGCGACAATAAAATTCTGACCGAGTTTTACCCATCGCTCAAAAGGGCGAACGATTTTTCGTTGAATCTTCGTCCCAAATATGGTGTGTCGCAAGTCATGGCAATGCCGGAGCCAGGGACAGACGGAGGCGGCCTGGGCGACACAGAATGGTTTGAGGCACCGGAACCAGGCTGGAAGGGATACGTAACTCACGCGGGCGGCGTTCGGATGGCGCAAGTGCAAATCATGCGACGGATGGCAGAAGCGATGGGCGACGCAGAATATGTTGAGAAGTGCGATCTCTGGCTCGACGCTGGCGGCCGAGTGTTAGAAGACACACTGTGGAACGGCCGATACTATCTCAATTTCTACGACCCGGACAACAACACGAAATCGGACCTGATTTTTGGGTACCAGCTCGACGGCGAATGGGTCTGCGACGCGCACGGCGTTGCCGGCGTTTTTCCCAAGCCGCGAATCGACACAACACTTGAAACGATTCGCCGCGCAAACTGCGCCCTAAGCCAATCCGGCGCGACAAATTACGCCACGTCGGAGGGCCAGCCGGCGAAGGTTGGCGGCTACGGCACGTATGGATATTTCCCTCCTGAGTTGATGATGCTGGCGATGAACTATATGTACGAGGGAGAGCGTGAGTTTGGAGCCGACCTGCTGCGTCGCTGCATGGAAAACATCGTTTGCCAATGGGGATATGCGTGGGACGCGCCGAACACGATACGCGGCGATATGGACACTGGTCAGCGGCACTTCGGCGCCGACTATTATCAGAACATGATGCTTTGGTTCGTCCCGGCGGCGATTGCGGGCAAAGACTTGCGGGAACCATGTGCCGAAGGCGGCCTGGTATATCGAGTTATCCGCGCCGCGCGCGACGATCGACCATGAGAACTGCGGCGCTGCGTCAATTCTTTGGCGGACGAGGCGAAGTCCATGCGTAAATTGGAATTTGACCGTGAGCGCAAGCTGCGTATCGAACAGCTCGAAGATCGCCGAATGCTCGACGATGGTCCACTCGCGCCGTGGAGCGGTTTTTTCGGGGATTTCAATTCCGACGATGTAATCGACGCGGCTGACTACGTGGTGTGGCGCCGCGCTCTAGGAACTATGCAGCCTGCGGCTGACGCGAACGGCAACGGACTTGTTGATCCGGTGGATTATCAGATTTGGCGGATGAACTTTGGCGAAGCGTTCGTCAGCGACTATAAGCCTTCGGCTGTCATCGTGCAGACGACCGGCGTGACGCTTCCGAATGGCACGCTGTTGGATATCGCAGGGTCGCAAACCCACGGCCTGCAGGAGGCGTTCAATTACGCTGCTGCTGAAGGCTGGGACCTGTTCGTACTACCCGGTAGTTATTTCCTCAACGCCCACCTGGATATTGAGGAAGTTCAAGGCCGCGCTTTCCGCCTGGAAGATGTCACGCTGAATTTCAGTCCCAACGTCACCGATTTTGCGATTCGGTTCGACAGCACGATGATCACCGACTGGTATTGGAAGGGCGGCGGACTGAGCGCGCCCTGGGCCGAGCACGGCGTGCTGTTTGAACCTCGGACGCCTCATCCGCTCGACGGCCAGGTGTATGGAACCATTGGCGTGGTCGATAGCCGCTTCGATTTCGGCGTCGACATCGTCGCGGCGACGTACGATGTCACCATGCGCACGACAACCGGACCGGTGAACGATGCGCTTTTTCACTTTCAGGGTCATACGCGGACCAGCGTGCTTTACGTCGGCTTTGGCTTCAGTCCGACCAATTTGTTTGCCGAAGCTCGGACCGATGATCCCATTCCGTTTGACCTATTCTCCACGTCCGATCGGGTCACCGTTCTGCCGCCGGCCGGCGAAATTCATATCCCCGGACCCGACACCATCGCCAAGGTCTATAAACCCGACGGCAAGCTTCTCAGTACCAGTGGTACCACGACATCGGGCCTGCAAGAGGCATTTAACTACGCTGCCGCCAACAATCTCGACGTGTTGGTATTTGGTCGCGGCGTCCGCAACGCGAACCCTTTTAGCCAATTTGGCTACTATAGCGTCAACACTCCGCTAACCGTCGGTGCGCTGAATGGGCGGACGTATGAGATCTACAGCGTGACGTTCAACTACACGCCGAATACGGGCAACGCAATGACGTTGTCCGACGTCGTCAATTCACGTTTCGAGCTCACGGGGCAAGTTGTCGCCGTCTTTACAAATGGTGCGGGCGTGCTCATCAAGCCGGTTGCTACAGGCGTGCTCAATAGCCAGATTCGCATTCAGCACGTCGTCGGTAAGAAAGCACCATTTGTAACCAACGTCGTGATTGATCCGAGTCTGCAGACCATCGAGAACAGTGAGTTCCACCTGCAGGAAATGAACGCCGCTTACTTCGGCATCACAGTGGCCAATCCTTCGGCCAGCACGTACTTCCGGAACAACTTCATTCGTTCGCAGCACGTCCACGCCTACCAGCACATCGGGATCCAATTGGGGCAAAGCGAGACGAATTCCTCCCATATTCATTCCAACTCGCTGCAGATTCGCACCAGCACCGACGGCGTTGGTGGCGGATCGGCGGCAGCAGCCGCTCAGATCTGGGGCCACGACAACGACATCAACCTGATCGCCCTCGGTTCGGGATTGAACATCGGCATCAAGTTTGAACCGGGATCAAATGGGAACACGCTTTATTACACGTCGCTGCAGGCCACCACGCCAATTGCCAATTTCGGAACCAACAATCAAGTTACTTCGGGGCCGCCGTCGGACATATATGGCCCTGGGAGCGGCGCAGGTGCGGGTACAATCTTGTCCAATGGAATGTTAACTAGTGCCGCGTTTTTTGCTAAGAACAATGCGTTCGTGCCTCGCGCCACCCGCATCGAGTCGACAGATGACACTTCCGACTTACTTGCCGTCACTGAGTTGCGGAAGCCGAACCGATCGGAATCAATGGACGCCGTGTTTGCTGAGTGGAGTGATGCAACGGATGGATACGAAATCGACGACCGCTTTCTCAATGCTACAACCTTGGGCAGAGAATTCGGCGACGTATTTCACTTCGACGAATCAGGCTAGGTTGTCGCCGTCGCGCGGTGAACAGAGATTTTAGCGGGCATCGTGCACACTCGGACGATGGCGATTTTCGTGTCGACGCCGGGTCGAGGCAGGAATGGCGCCACTTGTTGCGAATGATGCACCGTCTTCCAATCAAACACTTCGTCATCCTCGCGCTGTTCATGCCGTACGCGCCTGCGGCAAGTGCGCTCCCGCCGACTCATGAGACGCGTCTTACGAGCGACTCATCGAACGTCGGAGACTACTCGATAGCTACGCCGGAGTCTTCGATCGATAATTGTGACGACTGGCCGTGCTGGCGCGGCTCAGACGGAAACAATCATAGCCAGGATTCGCAAACGCCTGTCGAATGGAGCGTTGATAGAAACATTGCTTGGAAGGTTGCTGTCCCGGGCCGAGGACACGCGAGTCCTTGCATCGTCGACGACAAGATTTTCCTGGCTAGTGCGGACGAGGCGACCAGGAAACAGTTCCTATTGTGCTACAGCCGTCAGCACGGGGAACTGATGTGGCGAGTCGATCTACATCGTAGCGAGCTGCCGCATATCCACGCCAATAATTCGCACGCCTCGTCCACTCCAGCTTGCGACGGTGACGCCGTGTACGTCGTTTTCGCCAGCGGGGAAGAGTTGATCGTATCGGCCGTCGCAATCGACGGCAGAATACGCTGGCAGCGACCGGTTGGCGGCTACCAGCATGCGAACGGCTACGGAGCGTCGCCCGTGTTGTTTGGGCAGTTGGTAATCGTCGCCAGTGATAATCAACTCGAGCCTTCCATCGTCGCATTGGACCGCATCGATGGACGGATTGTATGGAGCACCAAACGACCCAAGTCGGATAATTCGGCCACACCCATCGTGGCAATGGTTTCGGGGCGGCCGCAGTTGCTCATCAACGGCGCCGGTACCGTCACAAGCTACGACCCAATAAGGGGGGACGAAATCTGGCAGGTATTGCACAAAACCGAGGTTGCCGCTTGTACAGTGGCATTTGACGAGGAAAATGTGTACGCCAGTGGCAACGTACCGGAAAAGTTGATGTTATGTGTGCGAGGTGATGGTCGCGGTGACGTGACCGAAAGCCATGTTCTTTGGCACGACAATCAACGGGTGACATACGTTCCGTCGCCGTTGCTGCTCCGCCGGCATCTATTTATCGTGGCCGACTCCGGTACTGCTTATTGCCGCGATGCCAACTCGGGCATTGTGGTTTGGAAGAAGCGGCTGGGCGGCAACTTTTTTGCTTCGCCTGTTCTCGCCGGTGGAAACGTATACGCAACCAGCGAGATGGGCGTGACGCACGTTTTCCGCGCCGGGCCAGAATTCGAGCGGGTAGCCGAAAATGATCTCGGCGAAACGTGCTTGGCCACGCCTGTCATTTGTGGAGGGAGGATTTTTCTACGAACCATAGCGCACTTGTACTGTATTGGACCGAGCAATAAAGATGCAAAACCGCAGCTGGAATAGTCCCGCAACGCGCCTTGAATATCTTTTCTGCGAGTTAAGTTCATGATTAGCGACAAACCAACAACTCAACCTTGCCGGGACACAGATTTTCGCAGCCTTGTTCGGTGATCAAGTACATGTCCTCCAGGCGAACTCCATAACGGGCCGCCGCGAAATAACCGCCCGGTTCGATACAGATGATGTTGCCCGGTTCGAGCATTCCACCGCGCCGCAGGTTAATATCAGGCATCTCATGATTGCGCAGCCCAATTGCGTGGCCACCATGGTGCACTAAGCCCGCATCGGCGAGTGGCGGATGCTCACGAATCATTTCGTCGATCGCACCATAAATCTCCATTCCGTCCGCTCCGGGTCGCAGCAGTCTTGGCACCTCGCTTTGCACCCAGCGAATATGATCGAAAAGTGCGTGCTGCACGTCGGTCGCCGGGATCCCCACGACAAACGTCCGCGCCATATCGGACCAATAGCCTCGGTAGCAAGTCCACGCGTCCACAATATACAGCTCGCCGGCGTCAATCGGACGATCGCGGGCCGGCCCATTAAATTGGCCGCATTGGTAGTCACCATCATGAAACACGGTCTCGCCGGCCGCCTTGGTGGACCCTCGCCGCCCAGCTGACAGCACATCGAGCTCGTTCGCTCCAGGTCGGATTGCGTGGGCGACTGCATCATAGGCAGCGAGGTTCACTCGAATGCTTCCGCGGACTATTTCCACTTCGTCTGTATCTTTACGGCGTTGCATCGCCGCCAGAAAAGCTTCGATCGGAACGAGCTCGCGGCCACCAAACCGCTCGATGCCATGCCGCACACAATTAAGAAGCGAGTGTTGCTGTACACCAAACCTTGTTCCGCGTGCCGGCTGCCATGCATCCGCCATCGAGTTAACCATATTGGCAAAAGCGTCTGGATCGCGAGTGCCGCGGTAATTCCACTCATACTGCACCAAGCAGTGTACGTCGTCCACGCTGTACCCGGCGGGACCAATGAGATGCGTTCGGCCGTCCGCACTCAGCAAGCACACGGCCGGCAAATCGCTGGGAAGAAGTGTGCCAGTAAAGTAATAGACGTCGCGCACGTCGGTAAGCACCGCCGCATCGAGACGTTGCTCCGCGAGCATCTCGCTGACCCGCTGGCGGCGCGTCGCGCAGCCCGTTGCAGACAAATGGCACATGCCATTACCACCAGAGACTTTTTGCAAACATCGAACGGAAGATAGGAGCAATGGAAATGCGCGCGTTCCGTCTAAAGCTACGTCAGCCTATTCCTGCGGCGGTTTTTTAGCAATAAACGACTTGCGGTTGTCGTGGGCGCCGGGTAACCTAAGTGGTTGCCACAAATGCAATTGTGCGAAATGGCTCGTGTATAGACATCGCTTGATCCGTGGTATTCGTTTCGCGCGGGGGGGTCCTGCCAAGAGTGGGGCGATTCGGTATTTGTATGTTTGGCGGAGCACAGATTCATGAGAATCATCTGGCCGCTGATATGCGCAATGGTGGTTACGGAGATTGGCTGTTCATCTGGCGCCAAGCATGGGGTCGACAAGCCACGGTTTGCGTTCGTCGTTAATGTGCCAACCGATCGATTTTGGGACATTGCCTATGCGGGGTGCCTCCAGGCCGCATCAGAGGAGGGTGTCGTCGTCGAATTCCATGCTCCGAACGAATCCACTGCGCAACAGCAGAAGCAGATCGTGGAAGCGTTGATGAGCCGCAATATCGATGGAATGGCGATCTCGCCGCTTAATCCGGAGAGCTTAAGTTTGGTGCTCGATCAGGCGGCGGAAATGTTTCCGGTCATCTGTCAAGACTCCGACGCGACCAACTCTAAACGCATTTGCTATATCGGCACGGACAATGTTGACCTCGGTCGTAAGCAGGGAGAGTTGATGAAGCAGGCACTGCCGGCAGGCGGGAAGGTCGCACTGTTTGTCGGACAACTTGATGTGGCTAATGCACGTGAGCGCCAACAGGGAGTGCTTGAGGCCCTAAAAGACAGCAGTTGGGAAATTATTGGTACATTTACTGACGGGGCGCAACCGGCCGAAGCCAAACGCGTTGCAACCGATGTGCTGGCCAAGCATCCAGATCTGCGAGGCATCATTGGGCTGTGGGGCTATAACGCGCCGCAGGCAATTAACGCGTTGGAATCAGTCCCCAGCCGCGATGTGAAAGTCGTGGGCTCTGACGAATCAGTGGAAACCTGTCGTGCCGTAAAACAAGGAAGAGAGTATGGCAGCGTGGCTCAACAACCGTTCGAGTTTGGATACCGCTCGATCAAAGTCCTCGCGCAGTTACACCGAGGAGAGCAATCCGATATCCCTGCGAACAAGGTTATACACGTCGACACATATGTGATCACCCCCGAAAACGTCGACGACGTTGAACGTCAGATTGCAGAAAAATTGTCGCTTGTCGACCAGTACAAGGCCTTTGGGGGTTAAACTAGCAGCGATCCACTCGCGCGAGGATCGCACTTTTTGGCGGTGATGAAGCCTCTTTTGGAGCTGCGCTCGATCAGTAAGAGTTTTCCGGGCGTCCGGGCATTGCGGGACGTCAGTCTTTCACTGAACTCAGGTGAAGTGCTGGCTCTCGTGGGCGAAAACGGCGCCGGCAAAAGCACATTGCTGAAAATCCTCGGCGGCATTCTGCAGCCGGACAAGGGAGGGGTGCGGATCGAGCAGCAGCATTGCCACCTGCCGAGCGCTCGGTCCGCAAATGCGCTTGGCATTCAATTAATCCACCAAGAATTGAATTTGGCAGACGATTTGAACGTCGCGGAGAATATCTTTCTTGGTCGGCAGCCAAGCCGTGGCCCTCGTTGGCTCTCGATGACCGACCGTCGCACGCTGCACGCACAGTCGGCACAACTGTTGCAAAGGGTTGGGCTTGGCGTGTCGACGCGCTCGCTCGTACGCTCGTTGAGCATCGGTGAACGGCAGTTGGTCGAAGTCGCCAAGGCGCTGTCGGCAGACGCGCGTATTCTCGTGTTCGATGAACCCACGAGCAGCCTGTCGCTCACGGAAACAAACCGTTTACTTTGCGTTGTCGAGCAACTCCGCGACCGAGGCGTGGCGATTATCTACGTGACGCACCGTCTGAAGGAGGTGATTCGATTGGCCGATCGCGTTGCCGTGCTGCGCGACGGACAGCACGTCGGCACGCTGACGGGCGCCGACGTCACTCTTCGCAGTATGGTCGATCTAATGGTTGGTCGGGAGATTCAGCATTTTTTCCACAAAACCAATCACCGGATTGGCGAAGGGCCGCCCGCGCTCGAGGTTCGAAACTTGCAACCTAAGGCAGCATCATATTCCGTGAATTTCGCGATTCGACGCGGCGAAATTGTCGGCTTCGCCGGGCTAATTGGATCGGGCCGCACCGCGCTAGCCCGCGCACTGTTTGGAGTCGATTCACCTTGCGGTGGTGAGATTCGAATCGATGGACGATCGGTACGAATCCGCAACCCAACCGACGCGATATCTGCCGGCATCGTCTTAGTGCCCGAGGACCGCAAAACATGCGGAGTGCTATTACAATTGTCGATTTGCTTCAATGTCGCGCTTGCTGCATTGCCTCGCCTCGGTCGCTTCGGTTGGTATAATCGCACCGCAGAGACCGCGTTGGCACGCCGCTTTCAAGGGGAACTCGGCATTCGTACACCAAGTCTTCGCCACATGGCATCCGTTCTCAGCGGAGGCAATCAGCAAAAGGTTGTATTGGCGAAGTGGCTCGCACTACGGCCGAAAGTGCTGATTCTTGACGAGCCTACGCGCGGTGTTGATGTTGGAGCAAAAAGTGAAATCTATCGACTGATCTTTGACCTGGCGTCCCGTGGCATGGCGGTCATGATGATCAGCAGTGAAATGGACGAAATTGTAGGCGTCGCTGATCGGGTTATCGTCATGCACGAAGGGCGGATCGCCGGTGAATTGACAGGCAACCGAATTGGAGAGTCATCCATCATGGAGCTGGCAGTCGGAACGTGAATGAGCCCAACCAAGCCTTGACCGTACCTGTAGCCGAAGAACACGAGATTAATTCGGTCCAGCTTCGCTTGAGCGAGGTTACGGTACAGGTATTGATTATCTTTATCCTGCTGACGGCACTCATTGCGGTAACAGGGTGGTGGGATCCGAACTTTTTTTCTCGTTTCAACTTGCGAAGCATTGCTCGAGACACGGCGATTTGGAGCTTGTTTGCGCTTGGCCAGGGGATTGTGATCATTTCGGGCGGAATCGACCTTTCCGTTGGTTCGCTCATTTGCTTCTTTGGGGTATCGGCCATCATCCTGCTTGAGTCGGGTGTTTCGTTTCCGATCGTACTGCTCATTGTTTTTGGGGCAGCTGCGGTAATTGGCATGATCCACGGCATCCTCATTTCTCGTTTAGATCTACAACCATTTCTCGTCACGCTCTGTAGCCTGTTGACATTTCGGGGCCTGGCGAGAGTGCTGACCCATGATCAAACGGCCTCGTTTGATGCCGCGGAGCATCCATTATTCCGCGCTCTCGCGACCTGGTCCTGGTGGGGAATTCCAATGCCGGTCTTCCTGCTCGTCGCGGTGCTGATTCCGCTGGGATTTTTTATGCACTGCACCGTACCAGGCCGCTACATGTACGCGATCGGTGCCAATGCGGAAGCGGCACGTTACAGTGGCGTGCGCGTCGGCCTGCTGCGAACTTGGAGCTACGTTTTGTGTACTATGCTGACCGCCGTCGCAGCCCTGCTTGAAGCGGCTGATGTCGGCAGCGTCCCGCCCTCTAGTGCCGGGATGGCATACGAAATGTATGGCATCACCGGCGCAGTGCTCGGTGGTTGTGCGCTACGCGGCGGCCGGGGGTCGCTGATCGGCGTGGTACTTGGCATGGCAATCCTGCGGGTCGTTAAATCAGCCGTGATTTTCCTGGGCATTTCAACCTATTGGACATTTGCCGTGACGGGGCTTGTGTTGCTTGGTGCAGTCATTGTCGATTCGGCGATCCGGCAGCGGCGAGCCAAATGATTAGCGCGTGGAGCGAACAATGTTCGAAGCAATCGCTGAGTTCCGCCAGAAGCTAAACGCAGGTGAAATATGCCTTGGCGCCGGAATTACACTGGCCGATTCGTCGGTGGTTGAAGCCATTGCGCCCCTAGTTGATTTTTTCTGGATCGACCTTGAGCACACACACCTAAGTTATGAGACGGTGCAGGCTCATCTCATCGCGGCCAGGGCTGGGGGCGTAGCGGCGTTGGTTCGCGTACGCGGTAGCGATATTCCACACCTGAAGCCTGTATTGGACATCGGTGCCAGTGGAGTCATTGTGCCGCAGGTTCGTTCGGCCGATGAGGTTCGACAGGTCGTCAGCGCTTGTCGGTATCCGCCATTGGGGACACGAGGTTATGGTCCCCGCCGTGCCGCGGACTACGGTCGCCGCGGCGGCGCGGCATGGATGCAACAGGTCAACGATCAAGTCTTTCTTGGCGTGCAGATCGAAAACCTCGACGCACTCGCGGAGGTCGATGAAATTGCCCGCATTGAGCGGCTCGACTCGATCGTACTCGGCCCTTACGACCTGTCGATTGCGCTAGGGTATGCCGGCCAATTGGATCACCCCGAGGTCCTCAGTGCAATTCGGCGAATCATCGCCGCAGCGCGGGCCGGTAGAAAATACGTCGGCACGGGAATGGCCGCGAACCCCGACGATGCACGTGCCGCTATCGCTCTCGGTGTGCAGTGGATTCAGTGCGGCGACGATTACACGTATATGATTGCGCGAGCAAATGAACTAATGCAAGAAATTCGCGGCGCGGGTGGAATTTCTCAACAGCAACCTTAGTGACGTTCCCACATTTCGGCGTTGAATTTCATTGCGTTGCGGAGGTGGATCTTCATGCGCTTTATCGATTCCTTTTCGTCCCGCGCGTGCAATGCCGCCAAAATCTCTCGATGCTCTTCAAACGAGCGCATTGCCCGGCCATAGCGAAACCCTACCGTCGTAATCAGCAATACTCGTCGGATCAACGGGAGCAAAGTCTCGGACAGAGTTCGATTGCCGGATGCCGTGCAAATGGTCTTATGGAATTGGTGATCTGCCTCGCGCCGATCATAAACAGTAGCCTGTTCGCCCAATGCGATTAGGCGGTCGGTGAGTGCGGTCAGTTCATCCAACTCTTGACCAGTGATGCGGTCTACTGCTCCTGCGACGGCCAACGGTTCTAACAGCAGGCGGATTTCATAGGCATCCTTCAAGTCGCGCGGTGACAACATCATGACACGCCAACCACGCCGAGGCAGCCGTTCGAGCAAGCCATCACTTCGTAGCCATTCCGCGGCTCGACGAATCGTGGCCGGGTTAACGCCGATTTCTAAGGCCACTCGGCGCTCTTTGATAATCTCGCCTGGGCCGAAGTCACCTCGCAGAATCTTTTCGAGTAGTAATTCGTAGGTGCTCTCGGTTTGATTCGAGAACTCAAACTGAGTCGATTCGTAGACTCGAAGTTTTGCAGGGAGGGCTGCAATGACTGGATGGCGTGCTGCGTCAACCTTCACCAGCCCATCGGCAACCAGTCGCTCGATCGCCTTATTGACTGTGGTGCGACTGACATTGAGATCGGCCGCCACTTGGCGGGCGTTGATTCGGTCGCCGAGGTTTAACTCACGCCCGGCCAGCTTCGTCTTGAGGTGCTGGTAGACCTTTTCCGCGAGGGATAGTCTCTGCACAGCTTCGTTCAATGGCCAGCTCCTGATCGACGAACCGATTCGACCGTGTTGTACGAAGAAAGTACGTTGCCGGCATGGGTTCCCGTCAGCGTAGCAGTCCGACAGGGGGCCGTAAACTTGGGTTAATTGGGTGTATTTTTAGTGAGAAAAAGACTCTTATACGCAATCAAAATCTTGTGCCGTTCTCGATTCTACCTAAAATAAGATTACCGGTATAACTCATGCTGGTCGCTAGCCACATGCCTCTACTAACACAACGGATTAGTAAATATCGTGCCAACCCTATCTTGCGACCAGCTGACGTCCCTGGTTACAGCAATCTTTGAACATGCCGGAGCGCCGCCCGCTCATGCCCGATTAGTCGCCAATCATTTGGTCGAAGCCAATACGTTTGGGCACGATTCTCACGGGGTGCTCCGTGTACCTCAGTATTGCATGGCAATCGATAGCGGCGAGCTCGTGCCGCATGCTAAACCCTCGGTCGTTCGTGAAAGCGCGGCCGGGGCCGTCATGGACGGTCGTCAGAGCTTTGGCCAGGTGGCAGTGGCTGACGCCATGAATCGGGCGATAGATAAGGCCAGCAACAATGGAATCGGCGCGGTTACGATTCGTAATTGCTATCATAGCGGACGTTTGGGCGCCTATTCGGCTTTGGCCGCCGACGCCGGAATGATCGGCATGGTCATGGTCAATGCCGGCGGTGGGGGGCAGTCGGTCGTGCCATTTGGTGGCAGTGCACGCCGGCTAGCCACGAATCCTTTTTCGATAGCCGCGCCTACAAACGGCGATTTTCCGTTAGTTCTCGACATTGCTACGAGTATGGCGCCTGAAGGCAAGGTTCGCGACCATGCATTGCGTGGCGTTCAGTTGCCCGAAGGTTGGATCGTCGACGCGGCCGGCCGACCGTCGTGTAACCCGGAGGACTTTTATGGTCCGCCAGCCGGCTCGCTTTTGCCGCTTGGTGGCCCGGCGGGTCACAAGGGATTCGGCTTGGCGCTGATGATCGATGTTTTGGCGGGGGCACTCTCCGGCGCGGGCTGTTGCCGCGACGAAGTGTTGCCGGCTCGTGATGGGGTGTTGCTCATTGCCATTCATGTGGACCAGTTTTCCGACCGAGTCGATTTCGATCAACAAGTCCGTGGGCTTATCGACTACGTAAAATCCTGCCCACCTGCCCCTGGTTTTGCAGGGGTTTTTGTCCCCGGTGAAATAGAGCATCGGGAAGCGCAACAGCGCCGGCGGGTGGGGATCGCGTTGGACGACAACATTTGGCAACAGATCCAATCTATCGCCGAAGAGCGGGGGATCACTTGCATTGTCGACCCGGCTACCAACGGCCATCCGATGCCGATGCACACATCGCCTGTCGCCGCTCGGCGCGACGATCTGGTTGGACGTCGGCTTTAAGCGGCGCCTGCTTGTGCCGGCAATTTCAGTCTTGCGTTTGAGGAGCTCGCGGTGGAAAAGCTCATAATCACGGTTACCTGCGACTCGACGATGGCATATCCCAGCAATCCTCATAATCCCACTCCCAAGGGGTTTGATGAGGTTGCGCGGGAATATGTTCGAGCGGTAAATGCCGGCGCGAGTATTTGCCACTTACACGGGCCATACACCATCGACAAGCAGATTCAGGCCGACGGCACCAAGCTTTCCGATTTGGATATTCCCGGCTGGGTCAAGCTCTCCACCGACATTACCGGCCAGGTCGATTGCATTATCCAATACGGCATCGCCAATGGGCGCTTTCCGCAGCGTGTCGAGCTGGTCGAGAGTCATAAGCCGGATATGATCTCCACCTGCTTCAACGCGCACGATGAATGCTTCGACTATGAGCCGGGATGCGATCCGGTGGAGCTTTATGGGCTGCATGACCGCGTGGAGCTGGCGAAATACTGCCGCTTCAGCCGCGAGTTGGGCGTGACGTTGGAATGCGAGTGCTTCCATTACGGAGGCGTTTGGAATGCCGAGCGATTCGTCCGCTTGGGAATGCTCAAAACGCCGGTATGGATCACGTTTTTTCTGGGCTGGCGCGGCGGCTGTTACACCCCGCCGACTCTCAAAGCCATGCAATACATGCACGACCACCTGCCCGTGGACTTTATTTACAACACTTCCTGCATGGATCCCGATGAGCAATGGCGCGTGTTGACGATGGCTGTGATGCTGGGAGGGCACGTGCGAGTTGGAATGGAAGATAACCCGTTTCTTGCACCCGGCGAGTATGCCAGAAGCAACGCGCAGCTCGTCGAAAAGATCGTACGCATCGCTCGAGAGCTCGGTCGAGACGTTGCTAGCCCGGCGGAGGCTCGCAAAATCATTTGGCCAAGCCCGGCATAAAGGTGTAATTGAAGGGAGATGCCGCGATGGCTCGCATCAACGCGGTCAGTTTTCACGAAGACCCCAGTATAGAATCAATCTGCCGCAAGGTGCTCGCCGCGGGCTTCGATTCCATCGAAGTATCTCGCCCGCCGTTTTTCAACAAGCTCATATCCGGCGGCACTCGTGATCGATTCGCCGAATGGGCGGCAGAAATCGGACTGTCACTGTACGGATTCGACTGCTGGGTCGACGTGTTGCCATATTCTGCGCTTAAGGAAACGCTCGATGGATTCGCGGCCGCTGTGGAGTTTGCCAAGGATTTGAGGCTGGGAATGATAATTTCGCACGATCCCTGGAGCAAGGATAATGGCGAACGAAGTCCGACCGAGTGTCTCCGCAAGAATATCGACCTGTTCCGCCGAGTGGCCGATATGTGTGCGGACTCTCATTTGAATCTCGTTTTCGAACCCCACCCCGATACGCTGAGCATGAGCAATCGCTGGTGCGTCGACTTTATCGACGGATTGGAGCGGCCGAATGTGGGTGTGCTGTATGATTGCTGTCACTATGGGGTGGGCCAGCCGGAGACCTATGTCCAAGCAATTGCGGAACTCGGGCCGCGGATTTGGCACCTTCACTTTTCCGACGGCGATCGAGAGACCTACGCATTGCACTTGCCGTTGGGCGACGGCAATTTGGACTTGCCTGCCATCGTTCACGCGCTGCAGTTGATTCCGTTTCGTGGCACAATAACCAACGACTTGTACAACTATCCGTTGCTGGAAGATGGGGCGCGGCGTAATGCGCAAAAGATAGAGGTCGTGGAAGCGGAATTAGGCCTGTATGCGATACGACCCGATTCTTCGCGGTTGCCGGTCAGGGCTTGAACTTCGTTACACGGACATGGCCCTATGAAAGCCGCCATACTGACAGCGATTGGTCAGCCGCTCAGAGTCGCTGAGATTCCACGCCTCGCGATTGGCCCGGACGAAGTCCTGGTCGAAACGCACACCTGCGGAATCTGTCGCACGGATGTCCACATTCAGGACGGCCTCGCTTATGTGCCATCGCTTCCGCATGTGCCGGGGCACGAGCCGGCCGGCGTGGTCGTCGAAACTGGCCGCCACGTCGCTGGAATTGCAATTGGGCAACGGGTCGTCCCGCATTTGTTTCTGAACTGTGGGCATTGTCACTTCTGCCGTAGCGGCCACGATGCACAGTGCGCCAATATCGCTGGCATTATTGGCGTGACCACGAGCGGTGGATTCGCGGAATACTTTAAAGCTCCGGCCCGAAACCTGCTTCCGCTTCCAGATACGGTGCCGTTTGATATCGGCGGACTGACCAGTTGTGCAGCCATTACGGCCGTGCACGCATTCCGGCGAGCCAAGATATGCGTGTGCGATACGGTGGTAGTGCTCGGCACGGGAGGAATCGGTCAGATTCTGATCCAAATTCTCAAGCGTGCCGGTGCGCGCGTTGTCGGCATGAGCCGGGCAGCTCGCAGTCTGCAGCTCGCCGAGGAAGCAGGCGCAGATTTGTGCCTTCGCCTCAACGAACCAGATGCACCTCAAAAGATTATCGATTTTTCGGGCGGTTTGGGTGCCGCGTGCGTCTTTGAATGCGTCGGTGTGGCTGCGACGATGCGGATCGCTGCGGATTGCTTGATGCGCGGCGGCCGAATCGTGGTAATCGGCGAGGAGCCTGATTTTCCTGCGATCGATACGATCCAAATCGCCCAGCGCGAGCTGGAGATCATTGGCACGCGCAATGGCTCGAAGCAAGATGCCGCCGATGCAATCGAGTGGATGGCTCAAGGCATCATTCGCCCGCCGATCGTCGCGCGGCTGCCGCTCGAGGAAATCAACGCTGGGTTGCAAATGGTGCGCGACGGCACTGCGCATGGCAGAGTCATTGTCACGATTCGCTGATTTTGCCGAAGCCCATGCTGGAAAAGCCTGCTAAAGCATAATCTTCACTGCTTCGGCAAGTTCTTTGACGTCGACGTCGTCGTGCTCCGTGTCGCGACGCAAATCGACGAGCTGCGTGGCTGTGGGCGTGATCGGAAAGGCCGGCCAATGCCACGCGCCGCGATTAACGACGAAACCCGCAATGCCATCCATCTTGAAAGCTACCACTTTGTCGGCGTCGGGACGCTCGGCAGGGTCATCCGCATCATGATACTCCGCAAAACAGGCAACGCATTCGCCGTCAATCGGTACGAACCATTCTTTCGCCTTGGTGTGGCGCTCCATTTTTGTGAGCACCATTTCACGCCGCTTTTCTACTAATAGGCCAACGGTCCGGGGTATCCCGGGCTCAAACTCCACAATTTTTTCCCAATAGGTTAGATCCTCGTTGTCGGCGAGTGGACTTTGATCCGGCTTGATGCGGATCAACGTGCCGTATTTGCCAAACGCTTCGTCGGTCAGCGCTTCCACTCTTATGTGCCTGGTCATGATTGAATCTTTTTCATCGCGCCGAAGCCGGTGGTCCGGGTCTTAACTCCGACAAGCGGCGATGGGGAGGACTATTGGTCGAAAGGATTACATTGGTGTCGCTGCCACTGCGATCCTCCCAGGCAAAGTCGTCGAGGGGAGGGTGCATTTCAAACACCGAGTGCCGCGCGCCGGGTTCCAGCACCAGCGCCATGTTCTTCTTTTCAAACGTGTATGTGCCCATGATGATGTACCACTTGCTGTAGGCGCCGGCAGTCCGAATTGCCGTGGCGCCGGGTAGGCTGGCGTCGACATTCACGTTCCACACGCTCGAATCCACACCGCCGGCGCTCTCTTCAATGCACGTCGAGCACATCCGCACGTAACTCAGCCAAAACCAGTTCGTATCGCATTTTCCGTGCGACGACGCGGCGCCTTCGCGCGTCCCCGCCGCGCCCACGAACACTCCTCGCTCAAACCCGAGCACGTCGGTGCCCTCAAATCGATTGACGCAAATATTTTCCCGCGTGGGATCGAGCAACAGCCCAGTGCCGCGGGCATCCTTACCCACCAGTCCCGTGAAATTCACAAAGCTCATCAAAGCCGGAATTTCCGCAGCGGGCCGCACGCAAAGCGCCGCGCCGCTCGACGCACTCTCGATCGTGCCGAAGCTATAGCGACAGCGGTTCATGCCACGAATCACGACGCAGTCGCCCTCGGCCCGCTGATAGTGAAGCGTCGTTCCCTCGGCGCGAATCACGCAATTGGCGGCCGACGGGACTTCGAGCGTGCCCGAAAGATGATAGTTGCCAGGCAGCCATTCCACGGCATGGTTGAGCGTGCATTCGACCGTTTGTTGCGTCTTCGGATCAACGTCGACTTTGGTCTTGCCGCGCCGCCCCATCGCCAGCGACTTCGCCAGTTCCACCTGGTCGTCCGTGCCATCGCAGATAAGGTCGGCCCGCGATTTTTCCTGAGGTAGCGAATCGACTGCGGCGACAAGAATGGCGCCCCTTGAGCAAACTGCCGAAACTAACAGCCAGCCGATCGCGACAGAAAAGCGCGTAGCAGGTGACATGAACGATGATCACTCCGATGCCCCAAGTCAGCTATCGATTCTTTCTAGCCGCTGTACTTTCCAGCGCGAAGACAACCTCATCTTTCGTGGGCACTGTTAAGGATAGCGGCGTTTCGGCCGCATTAAGATAGATTCGAGGCAGCGACGACGGAGTATAGGCGACAATGGCCGATCGCTGGCGCGACATCATCCGCTCGTAAGCTTCTGGATCGTTAAGGTCTACGTTCGCGAACTCCTCTTCCACCGTCTTCGGCATCTTTGAGACGAGCACCTTGTACTCACCCGGCAGGACGCCGTCGCCTGGTTCAAATGTCGTGAATTGCACGTTACCTTCGTCGTCGGATATTCCCGTGGCTGGCCGGCTCTTCGTTTCGCCGGTGCCGATCAGAGTTACCGTGGCCCCTTCTAATGGTTGGCCGTCCAGTGTGATCTGTGCTTTGACATTCACCGTGCCTCTACCGCAGCCCAGACAAGCGGCCAGCAAGAGAACTGCACTCGCGTACAGACCGCGCCGAATCATTCGATCGCCCCTATTTGAACTTTCACCCGGTGCCAAGATCGATGTACTAAATAAATCACCGAACTTGGCTAGAGTGGGCTGTCGTATTGATAGCCGTCGCTCTTATGTGCCAGGAGATTTAGCGTCAACTGCTCAATATTCTCCTCAATAAAATGCACCGAGCCATCGACCATCGCGAACAGCGCGCCGCCCGGATGGAAGGAGCCAAATCCCATTGACGTGTTGTAATTGCCCCGATGGCGATCGCCTGGAGTACAACTCGTTTGATCGGGGTTGATCGGATAGTTAATGGGTATGATGGAATTACCATGCGCATAGCCGTTATTAGCACCTGCCCACCATCCCACAGTATCATGCGTTGCGACAAACGCCGAGTGTTCCTCGTGCGAAGGCCGCTTTTCTCCAACCATGATCGTCTTGGTCGTTCCGTCAGTTACTTCTTTGAGATGCACGCGATAGAACCCCCACCGACTGAACATGCCATGCAACGGGCAAGGCTTCCGCTGCGATGTTCCTGATACCTGGCAGAGATTACATGGGTCTCCATGATCGATGTGCGTTTGTGCCCAGAGATTTGGGATTGGTGCAGATTGGCAGTCGAAAGGCGCAACATTGCAGCCACCCACTGCATGACATGTTGGTCCCATGCTGCCGGTGTAATTCGCGTGCGGCAGATTCAGTTCCCAGCCGTCGCTCGGACAGCGAAATATCTCCACGATAGGTGGCCTTCGATTTGGCCGTGTCCAGAGCCAACCCAAAGTAATTGGCGCCATCGTGTTGTCATCTGGAATCTGATCAAAGATCGCTTGTTCCTCGATGTACGGCAGAATGCTGGCCAGCCACGACGCATGAACGTTGTTGAATCCGCCGGCTCCGTCGCAGTCATTTGGATTGCCACCCTGGACGTATCGAAATGTCTTCTCGTCGCGAGTGAAACCAACTTCACCACCCAACGGAAAATACCCTTTGACCTCCTCATAATTCAGCAGCGCCAGACCTAGTTGCTTGAGATTGTTGGTGCACTGAGAACGGCGCGCAGCCTCACGCGCGGCTTGGATCGCCGGCAGAAGGAGCGCCACCAGGATGCCAATGATGGCGATCACTACAAGCAACTCGACCAACGTAAAACCGCGTGAGGTGCGCTTCAACTTGCTCATCGCGTCATCTTCTCACTTTGTACGTTTCGAGCGAAATAGCGCACGTACCAATGACTGGCGCGCCGGAAATGCTCCGAGCCATCGCGCGCGGATGCGTGGTCAAGCAACGTTGTTAGTAGGGTATAGGGGCCGTTCCGTACCGAAAGCAGGCGACCGAGAATTGTTCCAATCGATCAGAACTGTGATTGTATGGCAGCACGGCCGAAAAGAGGCGCGGTTTCAAGCTCCGGCCGTATTTTTATTGCTAGTTGTCATTTTGTAAAGAGTTCTCCCCCGGTCGAAGTCGGATTGAGTGTGAGCGAATTGCTTGATCATCCGCGACGGCCATTCGTAAGCATGTGCCTTGTGAGTTATTAGTTTGTTCCCCAACGCTCCGCACAGGAGCTAAATGATGTATATTCCTGCTATTTAACGGGTTATGGCGGACGCCAAGTGGTGTTGCCAGCCTGGCAGCTGACGACTGGAAATGGCCGAGGGAGGTCAATTGGAAAATCCGAATTTTTTGGCAACCCAGGGAAGAAAATCATTGACAAGCGACCAGGGTCCGGTAAGATCAGCACTAGGTTTTTCGATTGCTAAAAAACAAAATGGGGAGGCTGCTCCAAGCTCTCAGCCGCGTCTCGACTGCTGTTGATGAAGGCAATGAAATGAAACAGTGATTTGAATCGGTTGGCATTCTAAGGCTTTCTCTTCTCCTTGAGTGAGGGTGACTTAATGAAAGACATTTTTGGAGTTCGTGCACGCGGTCCCTGGGCGGTGGTGGCCACGCTCATTTGTCTCTCGCTTTTCGCTCAGTCAGCCTGGGCCGTTGTGGACTATACGCGATCAATTGGGGCAGACTTTCAGGCCACGTATCCCGGCGGAATCCATAACGCGACCGGCGACCAAGCGCCCGTTGGTAATCCCTTCGGGCCGAATTCCGAGTGGGAATTCCACGGCGTGAACGGTTTAGCTAGCGATTTGGTTTCCGTGGGAAGTGGCATTCACGGACCTGGTTTGCCGGCCTCAGGACAAGCCGGGTGGCGCGAGTCAACGCTGACGAACGGAACCTGGACTTACTTTGCACAGCAATTCCAGCCGGGTGTGACCGTGAATCCGCGCGTCAACGGACACGGGCCTCAGGAAGCCTTGTGGACTGCCCCGGCAAGCGTCGATGAAGGCGGCATCTCCATTAGCGGATCCATCGAACAGCTGTTCGAGCCGAACCGCGAGATGCGCTTGAGCATTTACAAGAACGCTAGCGCGACTCCGTTTTTCTCCGTGGATGCCCTGCCGCCGATCGTAAACGGCGTCTTGCTGCAGCGAGTCGATTTCGGACCGGTGGATGTGGCCATTCAACCCGGCGATACGCTGCTGATGACGGTTTTTCCCAGCAACGATCCGCCGCCATCGCAGGCTCACATTCCGACTTTCGCCGCGTGGAACCTCACGTTCACGGAGTTTGTAATCCCCGAACCGGCGAGCATGATGCTGCTCATGTTCGGTGCGATTGCCGTCGGCATGGCGGATTTCCGCCGGCGCCGGTGCGCCTAAGTATCGCGAGGAAAATGCCGACATTTGCAGGTCGATGTGGTTTCGGTAAAGAAGCCGAATGACTGGTCAGGGGTTTGGCCAATTCCTTCGGCTTTTGCAACCTTGATTGCGTCAGCACCTCGATCGAAGTGAGCGAATGGTCGCGCACGTGAGCAGCCGCGCATAAGGGACCGTTGGCGAGTTCAATTTCCGCGTGTTGTCCCAGCTGGCCGCGATTCGTTTCGGAGGCGACGATTAAGATGTCGGGAGTTCACAGGTGGTTCGTCGGCTTATCGATGGGGATGATCGTCGTTGGATGGAATGCGGCGGCTCGAGGGGCTGTTCATGACTTGGCCGCGGATTACATTCAACCGCCCAGCACGTCGCCATCCACAAATCCAAGCGGCCCGTGGACCTACGGCTACATGAGCGCCGGCAGTTTTACGCACACCAACACTAGCTTTCTCACGACCGGCGTGAGCAACGGCTTCGTTGCTTATAACATGGTCGGCAATGCCGGCGGTGGCGGCGGAAGCGGATGGACGACCGGCTTTGGATTCCCATTCGCCGGTGTTTGGAACGTGCCTCCCACGGCGGCCAGCGTCGCTCCTTACCCGAGTCTGACCGATTTCCCGTCTGCCGAGGGCGATAACCCGGCCTATCCTGATGGTGTTCTCGGCGGCCACGCGCCAAACTGCAATTTCTGTTCGGGCTGGTATGCGGTGAAGTATACCGCCACCTCAACCGGTCCAGTGGATATTGAAGCGGAGGCTTGGCAAACGGCAATTTATCCGAACGTGCCGCCGAATCCAGAATTTGGCGGTGCGACGCGGTCCCAGCAAACGTTGATTCAGAAGCAAGTGGGCAGCACCTACACAGATTTACTGCGTTCTCCGCTCGTCACGCGGCACGGCATTACAAACGAGAGTGGCACGCCAGAGCACACGATGGGCGATGCACCGACGCCCGGCCGGGGCGAGTCGTACGCCACCCAGCAGGACGAAATTGACGCGGCGATGCGCAGCTCCGCGCGCCCGAATTTGTATCGGCTTACCAATGTGAATTTGAATGCAGGCGAATCGATCATCATCAGCTATGCGCCCTACATGGGCGAGAACTTTGTCGGTTTCCTCGGTTTCAACGAGGTCTTGCGGACTGGTGCAGACCGCATCGCGACGACCCGCTGGGACTTATCGGACGATTGGAGCGCCAACGGAGCGACGGCCTCCGGAATCGGACCGGATGCCGCGTGGTCGTATGGGATCCGTCAAAATGGGAATTTCACACCGTATGACAAAATCGTCTTTGGTGTCGAAGCCGAAAACACAGGCACTCCCGAGCGCGAAAACAATGGCTGGGGCGAGCCGCTGGGCTGGTTCGTCTCCTCGGCCATCAACGAAGAAGGGCCAATCGTGCCTGGCATGTCCAAGGCCGTCGACGGTGTCAACAGCCTGACGGGTGGTTTTGCCGGCGGCGTCTTCTCCGAAGCGGTCACCGGCGACTGGACCGGCGGCAAAGTCGCCATTCATACGCCCACTGCGGAGGTCGATGCCGACCAAACGAGCGTGATTCGCTGGACTGCGCCACGCAACATGTCTGTTGACGCGAGCGGTGGTCTATGGCGTGCCACGCTGCCCGATGACGTGGACCGCCGGCATCAGTTCACACTGCTGCATAACGGCTCTGAGATTGCCAGCGGCACAATCGAGGAGCTCGGGTTCGATTGCGGAGCGGGCGATACGAATTCTGCCTGCCCGCTCGAGTTCAACATGGGAAGCATTGCCGTCTCGGTTGGCGACACACTCGATTTAGAGATCTCGCCACTGCAAGTCCCGGGGTCGCCGGATGGCGACTATAATGGCGACAATGTCGTCGATGCTGCCGATTATGTCGTGTGGCGCAAGAACGACGGCAGCCCGGGCGGGTACGACACGTGGCGGGCCAATTTTGGCGCCACGGGCGGCGTTGGTACTTCAGCGACCGCTTCGTTTGTCGGCGTCGACTTCACCGTCGTCGAATCATTAGGCGAAGGTGCTTTGTCTGCCATCCCGGAATCCGCTTCGCTAATTCTGCTGCTTGTCGGTAGTATGATTACTGCGATGGTCAGGATCCGCCGATCCAATTGAACTTCGCAAGAACGGCAATCAGGCGACCAGCGAAGAACTGTTAAGCAAGTGGGGCAAGATGATTCACCAGTTGTCGCGTCCGCCGGAGATATTCCATCGCTGATTGACGCATCGTGCCGGCACGGAGCTGCGGGAATCTCGCGAGGGGCAGTCTCCGTGCCGATTTTTATTGTCTGCATCGCGATTGGCATCAAGTGCCCACGCGCGCGACCATCCGGCGGGGCGCTGTAAGCGTCTCACACGTTATACCCGATGCGAAACCACCAGTCCCATCGCACGTTACGCGTGGAATCGCTCGAGCAGCGTCTGGTGCTCGCGGCCCAGATGTGGAACATGGCGGCCAACTTCGCCGCCGACTTTGTTGGCGGCCTGCCTCAACATAATCCCAACGGTGTGTGGATGTATCTGGCCTCGGATGGCACGACTACCTCGTTGGTGCAAACGAATGGCACCAACCCGAACACGTTTGGCGTGGGCGCTGGCTGGGCCGATAGCGATGGCATTCCGTCGTACGCCCGAGGCGGCGCGTTTGGTTTTCCCGGGCCGACGACGGCGATGGCCGGCCATGGGCCGAACCGCATCGTATGGACGGCGCCGCCCGCGGTAGACCTCGGCGGCGTCGAGCTTACGGGACTATTCACGCAGGCTCCGTTCGAGCCAACCAGGCAGATGCAAATGCGGGTTTACAAGAACGATTCTTATTCGACGCTGTTGGTCGTCGACGCGAATTTCAACGTGCAGAACACGATCGTGCCGCTTCCCGCAACGCGTGTCGCCATGGAACCGGGCGATACGCTGACGTTCGAGATCGACGGCGGCGGGCCACAGGGCAACGGCGTCTCAACGTTCGCCGCCTGGAACGTAATCATCCAAGAGATCCAACTCGAAGGCGATTACAATCACAATGCCGTCGTCGATGCAGGCGACTACGTGATCTGGCGCAAAAACGTTGGCGCTACCGGGACGCCAGGCATGTTGCCCGGTGACGGCACCACCGCAGGCAACCTGAACGGCGTGCCCGACGGGATCGTGGACGCCTGGGATCATGCCTTTTGGCGGGCACAGTTTGGCAGCGCACTCGATCCGGGTGGTGTCGCTATGGGTTACCATCCGGCGGCGATTATCGTGCAAACGACCGGTGTTACACTACCCGATGGTTCGCTGCTCGACATCAGCGGCTCGCAAACGCAAGGTCTCCAGGAGGCGTTTGACTTTTCAGCCGAGCAGGGCTGGGACATCTTTGTGCTGCCCGGCACGTACACGCTCAATGCGCACCTCGACATCGAGGAGCTGCAGTTGCGCACCTTCCGCTTCGAGGACGTGACCTTCAACTTCACGTCGAACGTGACCGACTTCGGCATTCGATTCGACAGCACGATGCTCACGAACTGGTATTGGAACGGCGGCGCAATCAATGCGCCCAGCGCCACCCACGGGGTGGTGTTTCAGCCGCGCACCCCGCATCCGTTGGATGGGCCGAAGTTTGGCACGATCGGAGTCGTCGACAGCGCCTTTCACTTTAACGTTCCGATCACCGCCGCGACGCACCGCCTGACGATGAACACCCAGCAAGCGACCATCAACGATATCGTTTTCCACTTCGGCAACGTGCTGCCCAATCAAATCAACTACGTGGGTGGCGGCTTCGCTCCTTACAACATCTTCGAAGCCGCACGCCTCGATGATCCGATTCCGTTCGACTTGTTCAGCACGGCCGGCCGCGTGACAGTCGTACCTCCACCCACGGATATCAGCGCGGGCCAGCCAGCCAGGGTATTTCTGCCAGATGGCTCCAAGTTGGTTGTCGCCGGCACTCAAACGTTTGGCTTGCAGGAAGCGTTCAACTATGCGGCAGCGAATGACCTGGATGTGCTCGTCTTCGGCCGCGGCGTGCGAAATATCGCGCCGTTCACGAATCTCGGCCTCTACAACTTGAATGCCCCGCTGATCGTCGGGGATTTAACCGATCGCCTCTACAGAATCTACGGCGTGACGCTCAATTATCCAGTGGCCGGCGATACGCTCCAATTGGGCGACCTGGTTGATTCCAGCTTCGAGATCACGGGCCAGGTGGTCGCCACCAACGCCGACAACGCGTTCATGATTCAACCTGACGGCGCCGGCATTCACAATAGCTCGATCCGCGTGCAAGCCGTTGTTGGCAGCAACGGTTCACTTGATGCTGCGGTTCGCATCGATCCGAGCCTGGCCGATATTCAAAATAATCTCTTCCATGTGCACGAAGTCAACACTGGTTATTTTGGCATCAAGATTATGAACCCGTCGGCCACGACGGAGTTCAGCAGCAACCTCGTCCGTTCACTGCATACCCACGCCACGGGGCATATTGGCGTGCAAGTCGGCGAAAGCGCGACGAATGCTGCTCGGATTCACTCCAACACCGTCGAGGTGCGAACGAATACCGATGGCGTGCCCGCAGAAGTGGCCCTGCAGGTGTGGGGCGATTTCAACACGCTCGATCTCTACGCCGGTAACAGCGGCCTGAACTTCGGTGCGAAATTCGAACCAGGATCAAACAATAACACGCTCTTCTTCGGACCGATCCAAGCCAACACCCCAATCGCCAATTTTGGCACCAACAACACCTTCATTCCGCACGGGAGCGGCTCCGGAGGAGGCTCTTCGCTTTCCGACTCGGCCGAGGTCGACGGCTCGCTTGAAGCGGCCTCGGCGGCAGATCTCAGCACCCGGCCGGCCCCGACCCCTCGCGCCGCACTACGAACAGCGTTTGGCATATTTGACCGACGTGGCGACAACTCGTTATTGCTGATTGCGGCGGGCAAGCCGCTCGTGGGCGAAAGTCAACTCGTCGAAGCGGCGATCGACGCCGCGCTGGATGGGCGGGACGATCCAACCGGCTTCTGGCCAACCTTCGACCTTCCGTTCGACGAAGGTCTGGCGGTCCATTGGATTCAACGAGTGCGTTGATTATCCGGCAGCCTCGCTGGATTGCGCGCAATCGCTACGCTAGCATCTTCTCAATCACGTTGCCGTACACGTCCGTCAACCGGAAGTCGCGGCCCTGGTAACGGTATGTCAGTCGAGTGTGCTCCAAGCCGAGCAGGTGCAGTATGGTCGCGTGCAGGTCGTGAATCGAAATGGGATCCTCGACGGGATTAAAGCCAAACTCATCGGTTTGGCCAATGCTGCCGGGTTTCAGGCCGCCTCCGGCCATCCACATGGTGAATGCGTTGATGTGGTGATCGCGACCTTCGCCCCCGGCCGATTTCTTGGGCTGTGCTACGGGAGTCCGGCCAAATTCTCCGCCCCAAATCACCAGCGTCTCATCCAACAGGCCGCGCTGTTTCAAATCCTGGATCAAAGCGGCACATGCCTGGTCGATTCCGCGGCATTGATTGGGGTGCGAAAGTGCAATATCGGTATGGTGATCCCAGTCGCCGAAGTGAACCTGCACAAACCGCACGCCGCGCTCGACCATCCGCCGCGCCAACAAGCAGTCGCGGGCAAAAGACGGTTGCTGTGCGTCGCAACCATAGAGCTGAAACGTCGCCGGGCTCTCGTCGCTGAGGTCGATCAGTTCCGGCGCGCTGGATTGTAGCTGGAATGCCAGTTCATACGCCGAGATGCGGGCCGCAATCTCACTGTCGCCAGTCAGTTCCAGGCGCATCATGTTCAGCCTATTAATCGCGTCAATCACGCTGCGCTGGTCGCCGCTCGTAATGCCTGCCGGATTGAGCGTGTTCAGAATCGGCTCGCCGCGATTGCGAAACTCGACGCCTTGGTAAACGGGCGGCAGGAACCCGTTGTGATAATTTCCGTTCTTTCCGCGCGTGGGACCGTTGCTGTTGATCACCACGTAACCGGGCAGGTTCTCCGCTTCGCTCCCCAAGCCGTATACCAGCCATGCGCCAAGACTCGGCCGGCCGGCAATCCGGTGGCCCGTGTTCATTACAAACTCGGCATGCGGGTGCACCTTCTCGTCGGTCATCACTGTCCTCACGAATGTGAGTTGGTCGACAACCTTCGCCGTATGCGGCAGCAGATCGCTTACCCATTGGCCGCTCTCGCCGTGTCGCCCGAACCCCCAGAGACTTGGCATTACCAGCGGCTGGCCGTCGCGGATCTGCGCAAACGTCACATCCTTGAGCACCGATTTGGGCAGGGGCTGCCCGGCCGTCCGCTCGAGTGTGGGTTTATAGTCGAACATGTCGAGGTGGCTGGGGCCGCCGGTCATGAATAGCTGAATGATGCTTTTTGCTCGTGGGCGAAACGGGGGCTGCTTCGGAGCCAGCGGATTCACCAGTTTAGCGGCCGCCCCATAAGCCGCTGTGTTCCCGTTCATCAGCCATGTCAATGCGACCGCGCCAATTCGCAGTCCCTGGTCCAGGAAGCGCCGGCGAGTGTGGGGCGTGTTGGCGATCGCGCTAGTCAATTCCATTTGATTTACTCCCGCGTGATGAATTCGTCGAGGTTCAACAGCACGCGGGCCACCGCCGTCCACGCCGCCCTGCGTATCGCCTCATCGTCGGTCAAAGCCTCGCCCACGATGGCAACGGCACGCTGCGGATCCTGCTTTAACGACTCGCGCTGCTCGCGCAGTAATTCGAACAGAACCCGCTGCTCGTCCGCAGTGACACGACGCGCCAGGGATGCACGGTACATCGAGTCAAGCTGCTCGGCTTCGGTGTTGGCGGGCGACTCTTCACAGGCCCGGCTGGCCAATGCAACCGCCGCCTCGGTGAACCACGGATCATTCAATAAGGTGAGCGCCTGTAAAGGAGTATTGGTGCGAGGCCGCCGAGTACACGCCTCGCTGGCATCCGGGACATCGAACAACCGGAGATACGGATGGGGAGTCAACCGCCAGTAATGGGTGTACAACCCACGCCGGAAACGATTTGGGCCTTCGCTGACAGCCCATTTCGTGCCGTCCGCGCGCCCGTCCATGATACCCTCCGGCTGGTACGGAAATACGCTCGGGCCGCCGATGGTAGGATCGAGCAAGCCGCTGCAAGCTAGCGCCGCGTCGCGGATTATCTCCGCCTCGAGCCGCAATCGATTCTGCCGCGCCAGAAGCCGGTTCTGTGGATCGATTTCTTCGAGGTCGACTCGCGCGCGGGAGCTTTCGCGATACGTGGCCGAGGTTACAATCAATCGATGGACATGCTTCAAACTCCAATGTTGGTCCATCAATTCAGCCGCCAGCCAATCGAGCAGTTCCGCGTGCGATGGCTCGGAGCCCCGGAGTCCGAGATTCTCACTCGTTTCGACAATTCCGGCCCCAAAAAACACTTGCCAACTTCGATTCATCGCCACCCGCGCCGTGAGCGGATTGTCGCGAGAAACAGCCCACCGCGCCAAATCCATCCGGCTGGGAGCCGGCCCATTGATCCTTAAAGCGGGCAGTACCTTCGGGGTGTCAGGATTCACTTCATCGCCTAGGTGGTGCGGATCGCCCCCCACAAACACATGACTCTTGGGCTCTCCGATCCTTTGCCGAAGTACCAACGTCGTGAGCGCTTCGGGAATACTCTCTTCAAGCTGCTTGATGCTCTCGCTTCGTTTTATGTACCCCGGATCACGTTTCCAGAACTCGGCGATCACCGCAGGAGGCCGAGTTGCCGGTCGCTGCTCACTCGGAAGCGCCAAGTACGCCTGCGCTTCAGGGCTCAATGATTTACGTTGCTCATCCGTCAGCTTTGCTTCCCAAGCGTCGAAGCGGCTTATCACGTCGCGTTCAAACTGGGCCAACGCCAGAGCGTGCGCCGCGCGAACCGTTTCGAGCTCTTTGGCCGTGCGATCGACGGAGATTTTCAGTACTGCCTCGCGCACGACGCTGTGTAGTGATCGGACCTCGTCGGCACTCAGCCGCGCGGCCCACACCAAAGGATCGCTGTCGGGGCCGGATTGGTACGTGGCCAACTCCAGCTTGAGCTGCGCAACCTGCTGTCTAACAGCATTGCGTTCGCCAATCCTCTCCGAAGACTCCAATTCATACTCAGTGTCTTCGGCTTGATTGAAAAACGCGTAAAGCTGGTAGTACTCGGTTTGCGAAATAGGGTCAAACGGATGGTCGTGGCATTGGGCGCAGGCTATCGTCAGCCCGAGGTATGCCGTGCCAAAGGCGTTGACACGATCGATCGTTGTCTCTTCGATGTCGCCGTATTGCTTGAGTGCGTTGCAACTGAACCCCGTGGCGATGAGCTGCTCCGACGAGGGCGGCGAGATCAGGTCGCCGGCGAGCTGCTCCAGCAAGAACTGATCGTAGGGCTTGTCTTCGTTTAACGCTTGGATCACCCAATCGCGAAATCGCCACAGCGGCCGTTTCGTATCGAACTCGTGGCCGGCACTGTCTGCATAGCGGGCAATATCCAACCAATGCCGTGCCCACCGCTCACCATAATGGGGCGATCCGAGCAGCCGATTTACTACCCGCTCGTAGGCATCGGGGGCGGTGTCCGCCAGGAAGTCGTCCACCTCGTCCGGCGTCGGCGGCACCCCGATTAAATCCAGCGTGACGCGACGCAGCAGGGTCGCTCGGTCCGCCTCGGGTGCTGGGACAATTCCCGCCTGTTCCAAACGAGCCAAGACAAAGTTATCGATTGGATTGAGTGGCCAACTGCCGTTGCGGACCACAGGAATCGGCGGTCGCGCGACGGGCTGAAACGACCAATGATCGCTCAGGCTTTGCCCGTCAGCTGTCGCGACATCCGTCAAGCCAACCCACGGCCAAGTTGCGGCCATCGCAACGATGCAGTGACCTAGGCAACGACGGAACGGCGGAGGAAGCGACAACATGGGGCCTCCGGCAGGTCCGAATTGTGAGGGGCGTGAGCGAGGCGATAGAACCGGCCAGCCAAGCAATTGACCGGGTAGTTTGGTGCCATTATGCTGTCCTTTATTGCTAAAAGTCAACCGGGCGGCTGCCAGCGCAGTGTTCCAAATCTTGCCGCTGGACTGCTTTTTGCCTCGAAAAAGCGTGTTTAGCGGAATAGATCGCGGTTTCTTCCACTCTTCCACACCTCTTCCGCGGGACGCAACAAATGCCCTCTCCGCCCTCCAATTTCGCCTACGTGTTGACTGGCTTTGGTTTCATCCTGATCGCCGCCATTGCGGGCGGTGCCTTTGGCCTGCAGTACCGCATCATGCGCAAGTACACAGTCCAGAACACGTCCCTCATCTCACTGTTTTTCGCTACTATTGTCGTACCCCTGATCGCCGTACAATTTCTCCTCCCAGGTTGGACGGAGGCGATTCGCGAAGTCGGCTGGCAGCAGAATCTCCTGGTTTTCGCATTTGGCTTCGGTTGGGGGCTGGGCGCGATCACGTACGCATACGGGTTTAACATCCTCGGCATGGCGCTGGCAGCGGCGATCATTAAGGGAATCACCATTGCCATTGGTTCCGGTTGGCCGCTCTTTCGGCGGTGGGACGTCGTGAATGAATCAGCCAAAACCGTCACAGTAACTGGTCTTAGCATCCTGCTCGTCGGGACCGTTTTGGCCGGCATCGCAGGAATACTGCGTGAGAGGGAGCTCTCCAGCAATGCAGTTGAAGACCCGGAGCGGCCCGAAGAGCAGCTACGGACTGTGCCGAAGCCGACCGGTGCCCTGTTTTTGATCGGTTTGTTGATGGTCCTTCTCTCCGGTGTTCTCAGCTCGTGCGCGAATTTGGGTTACGACTACGCCAAACCGATCGAGGATGCGATGGGCGGCGAATTGTACTGGAAGGCCACGCTGATCCGCTGGATGCCTATGTATTGGGGTGGAATTACGGCGCTACTGATCTTCATGGGTGGCGGCATGATAAAAAATGGTTCCTGGCGCAATTACTTTGCTCCAGGAACCCTGCGAGATCTACTCATCGCCTCGTCGATGGGCGTAGTCCATTTTCTAGCGCAGATTCCTTATGGGATCGGTGCTTTCTATCTCGATAAGGCGGGCCGAGCCGAATTAGGAACAACCGTGGGCTGGGGAGTGAACATCGGCATGGCGCTGATCGTGGCTGCGTCGATCGGCTTTGCAACGGGGGAGTGGACCGGCATCTCTCGCCGCGCCGTCAATTTATTACTTGCCGGTATCGGCATCCTCATTGCGGCTATTGGCATCCTCGCTTACGCCAACAGCCTCGGCTCCGGTTAGGTGCCGCATCGAAGGCGACATCGGAGTCTGAATCATTTCTGGACTCACATCCTAATCTGACAGATACGGATTCATGAAGCTTCTTCGTTACGAACCGGTGGGCCACGAGCGCCCGGGAATGTTGGATGCCGCCGGGCGAATTCGCAGCCTCGCGGGCGTGATGGAAGATGTCGCCAATGATGCGCTATCGGCCGACTCGCTCGACAGGCTGCGCAAGCTCGATCCCGAGTCGCTGCCACTCGTGGAGGAGTCGGTTCGCGTCGGCCCCTGCGTCGGGCGGGTAGGCAAGTTTATATGCATCGGCCTGAACTACGCAGAGCACGCCGCGGAAACAGGCGCGTCGCTGCCGGCGGAGCCGGTGCTGTTCATGAAGGCCACCAGCGCGATCTGCGGACCGTATGACGACATCCTGATTCCCCGCGGCTCGACGCACACAGACTGGGAGGTCGAGCTGGGCGTGGTGATCGGCGAGCGGGCCAAGTACGTGTGCGAAGAGGACGCCATGAACTATGTCGCCGGCTATTGCACAGTTCACGACGTATCTGAGCGCGAGTTTCAACTTGAGCGCGGCGGCCAGTGGACCAAACGCAAAAGCTGCGACACGTTCGGCCCCATCGGCCCCTGGCTGGTGACCAAGGACGAAATACCTGACCCACAGAACCTCGGATTGTGGCTCGAAGTCGATGGCCATCGTTATCAAAATGGGACCACAAAAACAATGGTCTTTGGAGTCAGAAAGCTCGTGAGTTACCTTGCCGTGGTCGAGCACAACCATCGCGTTATCTTCCTCAGTCGCTTTGATTATGCCTTTGCCTTGAATGTCGCGCGTCGGTGTAATAATGCTGACCATGGCGACCACGGCGCGGGCCGGGCCCAAAAGGCCGGTGAGATTGGTAAGATTGTAGACGCCCAAGTCCGGCAGGCTTCCGCCGCCTTTTTAGTAGAAGGAAGATGACCAATCGGGGGCCGGTGTGTCCGTAAACGGCGTGCGCGGAAGCGATGCGGCCGAGAGTGTGCCGGCGGCGAGCGTCTTGGCCATTAGCGCGAGCTGCGGATTCTTGACGACGACCGGCGCGGCCCAAATCCGCAGGCCTTTCAACCTGGCCTGCTCCAGGATCGCCTAGCTGGCCGCGAGTGAATTGGCGATTGGTTTCTCGGCTGCAGATCCGCTTGCCGGCGTCGATCGCCTGACGATTGAGGTGCTCGTGCTCTTGCATGTCGGTGAGGTTGACCATCAAGTCAAATTCGGCACCGGCCAGCATCTTATCGATATGCGGATTATGATTTGCGATGTTGAAGCGCCTGGATTGGCGTTCGGCGCGATCGAAAATGATATCGGAGGTGCTGACAAGCTCGACGTACGGACACTTCGACAAATGGGGCAAGTATGCGTTCGATACGCTGCCGCAGCCAATGACGCCGACTCGGACGCGGCGTTTCTCAGTAGCGCAAAGCGCGCTCATTCCATCACATATTCAATTCCTCCGCCCATTCTGCCACGGTGATTTAATCGTCGTCGTCTTCTTCGGCGTCGGAGTTGATAGCCCATTCAGGATAAAGGATCTGGCTTCCGCGCACCGAGCGCCAGAGAATGCGATTCAGCACGTCCTCAGGAGCCCGGTCGAGTTCGTTGAAGTTTATCTTGGACGAGACGATGGCGTCCGATCGTAAGATGTCGTCGTCGATGGCCTCGGGATCGGGATTCATTTCGTCGAGAGCAATGTTGGATGGCAATGCTTCATAGGACGTGAAGTCTGGCTCGTCGGTGAAGCAGTCGAACATCGGCGTCGCGCTGGCGTCGAACTGGTTCATAGGCGGGAGGCCCAGGATCTGCTCGATCGTGCGCAAGATACTGGTTGTGTTGAATTGCGTGCTGATGACCGCCCCGCGTTTAGCGTATGGGCTTATGCAAAAGGCGACTGTGCGGTAGCCGCTGACGTGATCCCAGCCGGCTTGCGGGTCATCTTCGATCACAAAGATCGCCATGTCCTTCCAAAACCGCGACCGGCTGAGGCCTTCCACGACACGGCCCAGGGCCAAATCGTTATCAGCAACGCATGCTCGCGGCGTCGGATACCCGGCGCTCGCGCCCGAAGTGTGGTCGTTAAACAAGCAGAGGATCACGAGCTGCGGAAATTCGCCCTTCGCTTCAAACGCGCGGAGCTCATTCAGCACGAAGTCGGCGCGAAACTGATCGGGCACAGCCATCTCCCAGCCTGGAAAGTCGCCCGGCGAGAAGGGCCGAAGCGTATCGACCGACGGATAGTATTCGAATACGAGATCGTTCGTCTTGTTCTTCCAGGCCAGGTAACATTCCAGCGGGGTGGGCCGTCCTTTGCGGGCCGGATCGCGCCATCGGACGTGCCACTTCGAGGGCGACATGAATTCGCCGTAGTTGCGCATGGATTTGCCGTGCTTCAGCGCGTTGTCCCAAATGAAGCCGGCCGGGGAGTACGCCAGCGCGTCGTTTTCATCAATCCCAAAGCCATCGGGATAACTGCGCGCGAACCCAGCGAAGCTCTTCTCCATGTAATCGGTGCTAAATGCCGACGTGCTCCATTGATGCCCATCGGCGCTGAGAATCCCCGCACAATAAGTGTTATCGAGCAGCACAAACTGACGGGCGATCTTGTGATGATTGGGCGTGACATGCTGGCCGAAAATGCACAGCGAGGCGTCGCCGTTGCCCGCGTCGATGTCGCCGAGCACTTGATCGTAGGTTCGGTCCTCCTTGATGATGTACACCACGTGCCGGATCAGGCTCGGCTCGCCGATGCGCTCGGGCACTGGCCGCGGCGGCTGGTTCGGCCGCGGCGGCAGCAGGGCCTCGGCAATTCGCGGAACGCGCATGTTTGCCGACACGATTTCCGACAGCCGCGGCAGCTCGTCGTCGGACGGAATCGGCACGATCGACAGCGAGCCTGAGTATTGATGCGCATTGAAGCCTTTGGCCCCGGTGTCGTCGGACGCTTCCGGCTTTTTGGGCAGCCCTTTGATGTTCGCGACCAGAATTGCTTGTCGCCGCGAGTCCATAGTGAGCGCGCCCGGATACCAGCCGACGGGAATCAGTCCTTTAAGCCTAGTCTCGCCGCGCTTCTCGGGATCGAAATCAAACACTGCGATCGCATTCTGTGACCCGTTGGCGGCATAGAGCCGCTGTCCGGAGGTGTTGAACACCAGCGCGTTCGGCGCGGCGCCTAACAGGTCGGAAGGCTTGGGCTTGGCCCAAATCGTCTCGATCACGGCATCTTTTCGCACGTCGATGACGCTCAAGTGATCGCTGCCGGCGTTCGCGCAGACCACGTAGCGGCGGGCACCGCCCGAAAGGTGGTCGGGCAAAACGGCCAGGCCGCTGGCGTGCAGCCCCGTTACAATTTCTTTTGTCGTTTCGCCTTTGACCAAATCGATGACGCTCACCGAACCTTCGCTGGCGATGTCACGCGAATCGACTCGAACGACGGTGCCTCGCCCCGCGGGGCCGGTCAAATCATCGGGGCCAGGGCGACGGCCGCCCCAATTGCTGACATAGGCCTTTTGGCCGACGAGCACGACGTCGTACGGCGCGACGCCAACGTTGAATGTGCGCAGCGTTTTTCCAGTTGCCACGTCGAGCTCCAGCAAGCGATTGGAGAGATTGCCGCAGACAAACAGGCGCTCGCCGTCGGCAGTCATGGCGAGGCCGCTGGGAATTTCGGCCTTTCGACGCGGGGCGTTGGCCGGCGGCAGGGGCAAAGAATACGACGCCGACACCCGTCCGTCCTTGGATACGGAGAATACTTTGATTGAGCCTTCCACATTGCTCATGTAGATGCGGTCGCCGCGCGGCGAAAAAATCAATCCCGTAAAGCTTAGCTGTCCTTCACGGTCCGGCTCGAGAATGTGCGTGGAGACCGGATTGGGGGACGATTGCTGATCATCGCTCGGCAGGTGAACCCGCTGCCGAATCGAGCCGTCACTGGGATCGATGACGACCAGCTCGCTCGTTTTACCCGAAACGACCAGAAGCGCCCCATTGGGCGACAAGGCGAGTCCTTGCGGCCGCGTACCCGAAAGATCAACCTGACGCCCAACAGGCGTAAGCACTTGGTTGACGGGAGTTACGGCTCGCCCCGGTCCCGAGTGACCGACGGTTTCCTGATCGTCGGCGGAGGAGGAGGAATGAGTGCAAATTGCAAAATGCAAATTGTCAATCGAAGTTTTGTCGTCCGCAATTTGCAATGTTCATTTTGCAATTTGCAATTCCTTACGGACGACCACGGCGGCCGGACCGTAATAACGGAGTCGCCACAGCGGCCAACAGGAAGAGCAGCGTCGTCGATGGCTCGGGCACAGTACCGCGCTGAAGCTCCGCGGCCGTAACGCCGCCCAAGCCCGCGCTGGCTAGCGCATTTTGAAAAATGAGCAGGTCCTGAATATTTGTGATCCCGTCGAGGTTCAGGTCGCCCTGGCCGCGCGAAAGCATGTCACCTATCTGAATACCGTTGATCAATCGCTGGTCCATCCAACCGGCTATAAATGCGTTCTTGTCGGCTTGATTGAGCACTCCATCGTTGGTCACGTCGCCTGCGACTCCTTTGATGCCCGTGATCGGAGAGGCGACGAAAGCGTTATCTATGGCCAGACTAAAGCCGCCATAATTGACCGGGTTGGATGAAGTTGATGTTCCGATCACAAACATCTTAAGATCATCGATGATTCCGCTAAAGAATTCAGTGGTTCCGCCAGTAAAGCCGGGCGAGGATTGATCGTCCCCCGACGTGTTCGCGCCCACGACCAAATCGGCCCAATCATCGTTGTATCCGCCCGGTGCCGCGGCAACGGCAATGCCATTGATGAACATGCGGGAGCCGTTCGCCGCTCCGGCCGGACGCACTACTTCCACGTGATACCAAGTGTTGGGGGCTACGCTTTGGGTCGACTCATAATCCACGTCGGCGTACCGCATGGAAAACCGTCCGCTGGAATTTATTCGCACGCCATGCTGATTTGTGTCCATGACGAGACTCTGCACAGCTGTCGAGGTTGGCCGGACCCAGAATTGAAAACCTCGATTGCTGATTCCCAGGTAATCGAGGTTTCCACCGACAAGCGTGTGATGCGACGCTGCAGAAAACGAGTCCTCGGGAAAGCCTACGTTAAAGCCATGCAAGTATTCCGATTGCGCAGCATTGAATTGAATGCCTAGACCTCCCACTCCATCAGGCCGGACGCTGATGCTTACGTAGGTGGGCGTGTTCACTGCCGTCAAGTCGACAAGCTGACCTTGGCCCGACAACCCTGCGCTATCGAATGTCTGAAAAACCGAAGCACCTGCTGCGGCACCTTCGGCTGAATCATCGCCCATGCGGTAATCGCGGTCGACCGTCGCCGCGGCCGCAATGGCTGAAACAACTACAACGAGTGCCACGGCGACCCCAAGGCTTGTGAAAAGGTGTCGCGATGTTTTCATGGGTATCTTCCTCTCGGATCGAGTTTTTTCAATCAATCGCAGAGCATCGGCAAGAGTATTGGCCGAGTGATTTGCTGTTAATCGTTTGCCACACTTCGCCTGCCACCGGCGGTGAGCGTAGCTAGTCCTAGGCCAACAATGAGCAGCGTCGACGGCTCAGGCACTGCCGTGCTGCCACTTCCAGCGCCTGACGTGACATAACGAACAAAACCGGTAAATAGCGTACTGGGACCGCTCGGCCCGCCCGTGGCGCCGAAGTTGGCCCGCCACGTGTCGTATCCGGCCGGTGTGCCGATTGTTTTGCGCCATACAACGAAATCGGCCGCATTCACAATATTGTCACCGTTGTAGTCTCCCTGAGGCGAAGCGGACCCCCCGAGCACGGCGCCGTAGCGGAACACAACGTTCTGAGCGCCTCCGGTGTTAAACGCTGCGCCCAAGTTTACCGTCCCGTTATTTGCCACGGAGCTGCTGCCTGTCAAATACGATTCCCCGATGCCGTTTGAGCTGCTGCCGCCGAATTGCTCCCAACCGTTGCCCGAACCATTGCCAGCTGGGAAACCGCCAAGGTCCTGCTCTTGCAAGCTGTTCCACGCTGTGGCGTTGAGCGCGCCGGTGGCACTCGTGATTTCATAATAGTCAATTTGAACCGGGTCACCTGTCTGATTCTTAATTGCTACCTGACCGTTGGTGGTGTTGACTTCGAGAAACATCAGCTCGTTGGCTGCAGCAGTCAACTGCACGTCAACATTATCGATGTAACCGTCTGCGCCTCCATTGCGAGGTGTTCCATAGATCGAAACTCGAATGGAGGCGGTCCCCACAGGGACCAAGCTGATATCAGAGCTTAGCGACCAGACGTTGTTCGGACCGAAATCGGGGTCGCTAATTTGCGCGAAACCGATGGTCGTCCCCCCACTGTTCTTAAAGTCGAGTCGCACATTGCCGTTGTCGTTATCGTTGAGGTAGCCGCTCATCCATGCCGACAACTTATACGCAGCTTCGCCAGTGGCAATCTGTGCGCCGGTGGCTCCGGTGGAAACGTTGATGTCCTGGTAGACCAGATCCGGAGCCCGCCAATCACCAGTCGGCGAACCGGGATTATTGTTCGATGTGAAATACCAACTGCCGGCGCCGGGCGGATCCGTGCCGTCGGCATAATCGGGTATGCCGGTTACGGTGGGATTGTGCGAATAGGCGAATCCAGGGCCGCCCGACCAGTTGAGAATCAACGGAGCGCCATAGGCACCCGTGGTGCCAGAATCCACGCTTTCGAAGCCCGGATTAGCCACTAGATTAGTATCCAGGTTCGCCGCAATCGCCGCGCTGGGCGCTATCAATCCTCCGGCGACGAGGTTCGCGATCAGTTTCCTGCGCCAGTTTGTAATTTTCATCGAAGTTGCTCCGAAGGCGTAATCGCTGTCAGTTAATGGATTCGCTTTGTTGGGTTCTCAGCTAATCGCGAAGCGAAGCGCGTTGCCGTAATGGGACCGCAAACAAGCCCGCGGTCAAAACAAACAGTAGTGTCGAAGGCTCGGGTACGCCTGCCAGCATTGCAGCAAAGGCGCCAGCTCCGTTGGCCGAATCATATGCGGTTTTGAAGACGACAAAGTCCGAATGATTGTTCACCCGATCTCTGGTCAAGTCGCCAAGCCGATACGCCTCGGCTAAAGATAAGCCGCTGAAGTCTGCCAGCTGACTCGTACGAAAGATTGCCCAATCTGCCGAGTCGATGTCGCCATCGACGTCCAGGTCGGCTACAGCAAAAGGCTGGCCGCCGTTACCGGAGTACGAAACGATTCCCTGCACAACCTGACTGCCCGAAATGTACTGAAAGACCAAATCTTCGGTCGGATTCTGGATCCAGGCGCCCGAACTGCTGAGGTTAATAGTGCGTGTGTGGGCGATAGAAGCTCCCGCTGCGGCCTGGAGATCGGCTTCGCTCAGGTCGGCGTTCGCCGAAGGATCTGTCAGCTCACTCCAATGATGCGCGGCATCAACTTGATTCGGACCCGGGCTGCCGGCGTCATAGTTGTCCGCGATGGAGAGCCAGTTCGCCGGATTAAGCGCCTCGAATGCCGACGTAATTGAATAGCTCTTCAGATTCACCGCGTTGCCGGTTCGATTAGACAAATCGGTGCCGCCGGTGTCGCGATTGACTAAGATTTCCAGGGCGGGCTGGATAACTTCGTTTGTAACTTGGAAATCAACATTATCCATGTAGCCGTCGGGGCCGCCGGACAGCGCCGTTCCGAAGAGTGATACCTGGACCGTCGCCGTGCCGACGGGAATCAGACCGCCTTTAAAATTCTGAGACCAAGTGCTCGTGTCGTTGTCTGAAACCACCGCGGTGCCAAGCGATGTGCTTGAAGCATTCCGGAAATCGAGATGGATGCTGCCAAAGTCACCTTGCGTCAGATAGCTGCTAAAGAACCCGCTAACTTTGTACGCTGCAGTGCCGGTGGCGATCAGAGTACCTGATGGGCCTGTCGAGACATCGATGTCTTGGTAAAAAATCCCCGGAGCGTTGATGTCCGGACCAGGCCGATTGGAGGTGAAGTACCAACTGCCTCCGCCGGCCAACGGGCCGCCATTGGCATAATCGGGTATGCCGCCACTGCCATCGTGTGAGTAGGCAAAGCCATTTGTCCCCGACCAGTCAAGGATCAGCGGCGCTCCATAGTTTCCGAGCGGCCCGGCGAAACTTACGTTTTCAAAGCCCGGATTGGCCAGCAGATTGGTGTTCAAATTGGCTGCGTGCACCGCTGCCGCGCTCGGAGCGAGCAACCCGCCGGCCGCGAGGGTCGCCATCAGTTTTCTCCGCAGATCAGTTACCTTCATCAGACTTTCTCCCAAAAGATGTCGTTCGAGCCGCGGCGGATGCGGCATCCGCGGTAATCATCGTTAGGTCGAAATGTACTTTCTGTTGCGGCCCTGCGAGTGCGACGCTGAATCAACTGTCTCAATGTGTGAATACGGCCTGTTTCCGTCCGACAGGGTCCATTGTAGTTAAACTTGCAAAGCCAGCTCTTTATTGGAGTTCAAAATCGGCCGGCGAAGATTATTCGGGCCGCTTGGGAGGCAGCCATTTCGGTGGGCTGGCCTGCTAGGGCCAGAGCACTATCTGGTGCCCGTGCCCTCATAAAAGTCGCCGGACCGTCCGCCGTTTCGGTCGCCAAGGTTCGCGAACAATTTGTCACTGATGTCGTCGGCAAGGAATTCCACGTGGCCATCGGCGTACAGGAAATGCGCGCCGCCCGGATGCCGGCTGCGAAAGTTGCAGCCCGTTTGGTAGTTGAATTGATCATGCTCCGATGGGGTCAAGCCAAGTCGGGCCACATAGTCGGTATTGATGCCCCAGACCGTGGAAGCAACACCCCAGGTGTACATCCAACCGTTCGTAGAAAAGCAGCCGGGCCTGTTCGATTCTCTATCGATCCAATGAGTCTCGCCCACGTGCAGTGTGTTGGCGGTGCCATCGGGGACTTTTGCGACGGAAATCTTGTTGGGCCACATGTCCATCATTCCGGGTCCGCCGGGATTATGGCCGTGGAACCAGCCGCGCTGGCCGCCGCCCAGCCTATTACCCGAGATGCACGGACATGTAACGCCGCCCACGCACTTTCCGCAAATAACGTCCTGACCGCCCCAGCTTCCATCCGTGGGGCCGGTGGCCACTGGCCCGGCGACGCCGTAATACGACACGAGCGCGGATGCTCTAGGACCGAACCAACGGTCGGTCGAACCGTCGGGATGGGGCTTCACGACTGGAGTGATCTCGTCGCTTGGGCAGAGGTACTCCGGCACCGGCTGCAGTTGATGTGGTGCGTTGTCCCACGGACGGTCTTCCGGATACGTGCACCTGTTCTTTCCCTCCTTAGTCTCATTGCTGATCGCGGCAATGGGCACGAGTTCATCCCACAGCGCTTGATACTCCATGTAAGGCAAAATCAATACTCGCCATGCGATCACTTCGCGGTAGGGAGGATCGGCTGGCATACTCTGGGGCACCTCGCAATCGTCGTCATGCGCACCGTAGGGGAATACTCCCTGGGCCGAATGATAATTGTGCAGCGCGACGCCGATATTGTGGAGATTGTTTACACAGCTTGCCCGCCGTGCCGCTTCGCGGGCGGCCTGAACGGCCGGCAACAATAGCGCTACTAGGATGCCAATGATGGCAATCACGACAAGCAGCTCCACCAGCGTAAAACCATAATTCCGATGATGAGCTCGTGACACGGCAATGCTCCTATTCCTGAATTGGCACCGCTAGTTGGTAAGATCGATCCTTTTGAACCCCGAATGACCGGAGTCGACGATGTCGCTTATCCCCGAAGTGGTCGGGTCAAGGTACTTTTTAGGAATGATCAGCCTGGGCTGTGCGCCGGCCCCACCGCTGGCTTCAACCTCCTGGCGCGAGGCGGGCTGCGACGAATAAGCAGAAATGACAATGTTGTAGTCGCCGGGCACCACGCCATCGAATTGTTTGAATGTAGTCAAAACGAATGACCCATCCGGTTGAATCCTACCGCTTGCCTGGCGACCGCTTTCGGGCGTCTTCGGCATATAGCGCACCAGGCCCTGCGGGACGTTTTTCAATGGCGCGCCGTTGTACAGCACCTCGCCGCGAATCGGGACGGTCGTAGTCCCTTTCGAGCCGCATCCACCGAAAACGATCACCAGCAGCGTCAGTACAGCAACGCCATGTTGGATTCGCTCAGTATGCATGCAACCAGCCGTAAGTCTGCCGAACATTATGCGCGCGTACATTAAGAGAAGATGAACAATACTAGCGATCAGTGCAGCTCAGGCGCCTGCCCATATCGTACACGAAAACCGTGATAGAGAAGGCCGACTCTCGCCCCTCGTTTCGCGCAATTTTTTTGATTTTTTTGCATGTCACAAATTGTGCTGATGTTGCCGTCGGAATTGGGACGGCGTCAATCCCACTGCGCGGTGGAACAGGCGAGAGAACACATCCTGATGCTCAAAACCCGACGCGAGCCCAATGTCGGCGATCGAGTGATCCGTTTCCACGAGCAAACGTTTCGCTTCTTCGATTCGCACGCGGCGAATCTCGGCGGCAGGTGTCCGCCCCATGAGGCGCACGAAACGCTGCTCCAGCCCCCGCCGAGCCACTGCCAGCTCACGCACCACTTCAGAGACCCGTACGCCGTCGCGAGCCTTGTCGCGGATCAATCGTAGCGCACCCCGCACAATTTCATCATCGATCGCCAACGTGTCCGTCGAATGACGCACGACGACCCGCGTCGGCGGAAACAACAGCGGCTGCTTGGGCGCTTTCTTCCCGCGCATCATCGACTCGAGCAATCGGGCCGCTTCGTATCCGACTTGCTCGGCCGGTTGATCGATCATCGACAGCTGCGGACTGGAGATGTCTGACATCAAGTCGTCGTATTCACCACCCAGCACGGCGACTTCTTCCGGCACGCGGATGCCGGCGTAGTGGCAGGCTTCCGTGACTTGTCGGCCACGCGCCGCGCTCCAAGCAAGCACGGCCACAGGCCGCGGAAGTTGCTGAAGCCATTCCACCAGGCTCGCCAAATGCGTATTCCAAGGAATCGATTCTTGGTCGCCGGGGGGCGTCGGATAGATATCGCAGCTGTAGCCCGACTTCCGAAGGGCAACGCATAATGCATCGGCAACTTCGTCCCGATATCCCGCACGGTGCAACGCGCCACAATACCCAAAGGACTTGAATCCTGCTGAGAGAAAGTATTCTGCGGCCATTCGTCCCGTCGCCCGTTCATCCACGGTGCAGCGTGCGATCCGCTCCCCGGCGCACGGATACCAGGAAACGTTCACGGTCGGCAGGCCCGAGGCCATGATCTCCTGCGCGAGCCTCTTATTATTGATGCGCGCCAATATGCCGTCGCCGCTCCAGCCCTGCGGAATCTGAAAACGATCGTATCGTCCCCGCGGCTCCACGTGGATCAGCCAGTTGTCGACTTCTCGCGCGTGGCGGGCAATTCCCTTGATCAGCCGAACACCCCACGACATCGAGGTATCGATTAACAGACAAACGCGGCGGCTATGAATCATGCGCGACAACGATTTCAGAAGCGTCGGCAACGCGCGGCATAGGCTAGGCTACCCGCTGCGGAAGGAGAAGTCTCTGGTATCATAATCCAGCCAAAAGCCGCGGGATAGCAACGTGGCGACCCGCTCGACGACCGCCTTCTTGGCATTCCATTGGTGCTTGGCCGGGCGAATCGGTCGAAGGCTGGACCTGCCATTTGGCTTGGCTCCTTGCGGCGGTCCACCAAGACCTCTCTTCGGGGCGGCCGGTGCGGAACCTCAAAAAATCAAAAGCTTTGCGCGAAAAATACTTGCGGCCGCTGTTCTCTTAGTTACAGTAAGAAGGGAGCTTGGTATCTGCGTTTAAGGGACCAAGGGTCATCATACCGGGCGCGGTCGCGTCGTCGCGGGCAAAATACAAGCGGGAGGATTTGCCTAATGAAGATTACCAACTGGTGTAAAACGCTCTCTGTGACGCTGCTGGCGGCCGGCATCTGGGTTCCCAGCATGGCGTATGCCGTGGATATCCCGCTGGGGGATCCGAGCTTCGAGGACTTTGTGGTGCCCGCCATCGGCTATGCCTATTCCGATACTTATCGGCCGACCAGTGCCTGGGTCGATGACTTGGACAGCCCACCGGGCTACACGGAAGACGATGGCACTAGTGCCTGGCTGTACAATTCCGCATATGCGGAGGACGCTACGAATAGCAGGCGGGGGTCGCCGCGAACCGGCGATCAGGCGATGCACGGCTTGTTTAACTACAGCGCCCAGGAAACCAGCGCCGTCTTCGAGGCCAACCATACGTACACGTTCTCCGTTTGGGCGCAAAACGACGAGGTGCTCGACAATACCAATGGATTGTTTATGTACATCTTCGACGGAAGCGTCGCATTCAGCGACGCCAATTCGCTCGCAGGCGGACTCTCTACTGCCATTAATCAGCGCCAACCGGGCATGACGGCAGCCCAGAGTCAAGCAAACTGGACGCAAATCAGTCTCAGCCACTACGTGGCAGCCGGCGCACCGGAGATTGGCAATCCGGTGGGCGTCGGATTCTTCGCCCGGCGCGACACTGCGGTGGACGATGCGACGCTGTCGGTCGTGCCGGAGCCCACAACGGTAGTTTTGGTGGGCCTTGGCCTCGGCGGTCTCGCGCTGTTGGGGCCTCGAAGACGTGAGTGAAGGTTCAGGTCAAATCCACTCGAAGTCTTGTCGACCGCCTGCTGCCTCGGTAGGCGGTCGTTTTGTTTAAGCTCAGCCCCGTAGCCGGTGTGGCTTCTGTTGATTTCGTAGACTGCCCAGTAACAGTCTCCGCCAGGACAAACTACAATACGGATGAGGGGCGTGTAGATTTCGGCAAACTCGTCCACACGAATGGCCCGCCGTTCGAACAACAATCCGCGACGAAAGCCGCCTACCGTGAATCAGCGCTTGAAGGCGCAGGCGAAACGTGCGGCCGCATCGCGGACGGGCGCTGGCGGCAGTTCCGCGCCTCGGCACAAGCCGGATGTCCGCATCGATAAAGCCCAAGCCCTGTGGAACCAGCGACGGTTCGACGAGGCGATTTGGTATTACGAGCGGGCCTTGGCGCGTGACCCGCATAACGCCGTGCTGCTGGTCGACGTGGCCCGCGCGTACGCGCTGCGGTTTCGTTATGCGGATGCTGAGAAGCTGGTCGATCTGGCCCAATCGCTATACCCCGACGACGCGCATCTACAGCAGATGCTGGGCCGCTCTTACGTGAGGCTCCAGCAGTTTGATCGGGCCATCGCCTGTTATCGCCGCGCGCTGGAGCTGGCGCCGGCGTCGCCCGAGCGGCCTCAGACGCTGTTGGAGCTGGCGAAGATGCACGAGCGGCTGCACAACCTGGAGGCTGCCCGCCAATGTGTCGAACAGGCGCTCGCGCTTGCGCCGGGCTTCGAGAAGGCGCGATATGCGCTGGCGAACATCGAACGTCGCGCCGGCAACTTGGAAGGCGCCGAATCGCGCTGGCGACAACTGATCGATGAAAGGCGAGCGCCGCCCGGCGTGATCGCCGACTCGTGGTACGAGCTGGCGTCGCTCTACGACAAGGCCGGCCGATACGACGAGGCGTTCGACGCTTTGAGTCGCGCCAAGCAGATTTTCAGCCGCGCCACCGGGCCTTACCTGGAGGACGCCGAGGCCATTGCCCGCATCGGCAGCAAGACCTTCAGCACAATCACGCGGGAGTATTGTCAGCAGTGGAGCGCGGAGAGCGACAACCTGAAGCCGGGCGGCAAGTTGGCCGTGCTGACCAGCCATCCGCGCAGCGGCACCACGTTATTGGAGCAAGTGCTCGACAGTCACCCGAGCGTGATCAGCGCCGATGAGCTCCAGATCATGGCCGAATTGGTGTATGTTCCGCTGGGTCGGAAAGCGGCCGCCAACGAATCGGTGGTGGACGCGCTCGATCGGGCGACATGCGACGAGGTGGACCAAGTCCGGCAAGCTTACTGGAATGGGATGGAGGGCGCGCTGCGGGAACCCATTGGCAATCGGCTACTGCTGGACAAGAACCCCGAGCTGACGATGTTGCTGCCCTTGGTGGCTCGTGTCTTCCCCGAAATGAAAATCCTGTTCGCGCTGCGCGATCCGCGGGATGTCGTGGTCAGTTGCTTCTCGCAGCGTCTGCCGCTGAACGCGGTAAGTGTCCATTACCTGACGCTGGAGGGCACCGCGAAGAAATATGCCCGCACGATGCGGGCCTGGCTGAAGATTCGCGAGATGCTAAAAAATCCTTGGATCGAAGTCCGCTACGAGGACACGGTAGCGGATATCGAGCGACAGGCGCGGAAGGTGCTCGATTTCCTGGAGCTGCCTTGGGATGATGCGGTTCTGGAATATCACCGCCGCGCCCAGCGCAAGCATGTTCACTCTCCGACGTACGAAGCCGTGACAAAGCCCGTCTACACAAGCTCGATCCATCGTTGGCGGAATTACGCGGCTCAGCTCGGGCCGTGCATAGAAATTTTGCAGCCGTTCGTCGAAGAGTTCGGTTACGAGTGACGAGGCCGTCAAGGGATCGCGCCGATGGCGAAACGCCGCCGAACGCCGCCAAACGCTAAGGGTTCCTCCCAGCGGCCAGGCAATGTCATGGTGGATGTTCCATCGCGGCGTCTCCAAGCGGCTCGCTCGTTATGGTCCGAGTGCCGATTCAACGACGCGATTGAGCTCTACGAGGAGGCGATCCGCCGCGAGCCTAACAATGTGCGGACGTACGTATTGGCTGCCCGAGCCTACGCCGAAAAGTGCGACTTTGATCGCATGGAGAAGACGCACGAAAAACTGATTCGCCGGGCTCCACGGCACCCTGGCGTGCATCATTACATCGGTGAGACGTACGGGATCCTGAAGCTGCCGGAGCGGGCAATTGCCAGCTATGAGCGTGCGGCGCATCTGCCCGGCGCGGGCCCACCGACGTGGATGGAGCTCGCCTCGCTCTATGAGCGGGCGCATCGGCTCGATGAAGCCGAGGAGCTCATCGAGCGAACCGTGCGTAGCGGCTTCGCGCTGCCCTTAGTGTCGCTCGTGCGGGGACGCATCCAGCGGCGGCAGAAACGCTTGGAGGAAGCCGAGGCGACCTTTCTTGCGATGATTGAGAAGGTACCTGAGGATTCGGAATGGACCTGCCAGGCTTGGGGCGAATTGGCGTTAATGCGGGATGCGCGCGGCGATTTCGACGGTGCCGCCGAGGCCATTGAGCGGTGCAAGCGGACGCAAAAGTTGCGCGAGGGCGTGTACTTGCAGGCCTCGGAGAAAGTCCACGCGCAGATGCGCGAAATGATCGCGGCCATCACGCGTGACAACTTCCGCCGGTGGCAGGACGAGGCGCGGCGCCTCGCGGTGCGGCGCACGGCCTTGCTTACCGGTTTTCCCCGGTCGGGGACGACATTGTTGGAGCAATTGCTCGATGCGCATCCCGATCTCGTAAGCTCTGAGGAGCGCGACTTCATCGGCCGCGAGATGTTCCATTCGATCGCGTACCGGCGGGGGAGCACGCCTCTGCTGGAAGTGATCAATGAACTCTCTATCGATGAAATCGACCTTCAGCGGCGGCGATATTTTGACGGCATGGAATATCTGCTGGGCGAATCAATCGGCGGCCGGATGCACCTCGATAAAAACCCCGCGTACAACTTGACGATTCCGCTGGTGCTGCGCGTGTTTCCGGAGACGCGATTGATTGTGGCCCTCCGCGATCCGAGGGACGTAGTGCTCAGTTGCTACTTGAGGTATTTGCCGGTGAACAACGTGAGTGTGCGGTTTCTGGACGTAAAACGAACGGCCGAGCGTTATGCCCTTGATATGACGGCCTGGCTCAAGTTCCGTGAGCTGGTCGAAGTGCCGTGGTGTGAGGTGCGTTACGAAGATACCGTTTCGAATGTCGAAGCACAGGCGCGCCGGGCGCTCGACGCCCTTGGACTGGCGTGGAACAATCAGGTGTTGAACTATCGCGAGCGGTTGATGGGGGCCAAGCAGATTACGAGCCCCACTTACGAAGCGGTCGCCCAGCCAATTTACACGCGGGCCATCGGACGCTGGAAGAATTACGAGCGCATGCTGGAACCGGCGCTGGCGACGCTGGAGCCGTTTATTCGTGAATTCGGATATGATGCCTAAGAAACTTCGCTCTCGATCCGCATTGGGCACCATTGGCTGTCCGCTTTTGGCGCTCGCCTTCGTTGCAGCGGTGCCGCGGCCGGCAAGCTGCATGGCCGTGCTCAAGCCGGCGACGCCGCCGCCAACGATGATTACGTTCGCAGTTTGCGCTCGCGTCATACATTTGAAGTTAGCTGGAACGATGCGATCGTTACAGGATTGAGGGCGCAAAAAAATGGCAAAACGCGCGTGAGTGCAGTTAACCGAACCGTCGCAGTTATTTCGACTGCCTAGGAATCAATGGTGTCGAGCACCCATTGAAAGCACGGATGCTGTTGATAGATAATTGGTGAGGCTGGGATTATTGTAGATAAGGCAGGGCGCTCCAGCATGGCGAAGATGCGCATCGTAATTGACGATTTGCTGCGAATCTGTTGCGGCGTCTTTGCGGGTGGACAGGTCGCCAGCAAGCGTAGCGGCCATCTGGGTTAAGCAACGGACTCACAAATGAAGTTCGATCGCCGTGATTTCAACGCGCGGTTGTTTGGCACGCTGGGGGCAACAGCGTCGCTGGCAGTGGCCAGTGGGGTAGCGGCTGAGAATGCCGCCGCGCCTGCCGATAAGGGTCGGCCTCCGGTCGCCGGTCGCCCAAGAAACCCAATCGCCGTTTCAACCTATTCGTTCTGGCGCTTCCGTGACGATTCTAAGCTGTCGATTGAGCGATGTATCGATGAAGCGGCCCGAATGGGCTTCGACGGCGTTGAAATCCTTCACATGCAAATGGAAAACGAAGAGGGAGCGTATTTGAATCGCCTCAAGCGTCGCGCCTTCGTCAATGGACTGGCCCTTTGCGGCTTCTCGACGCACCAAGGGTTCGTATCGCCCGACGCCCAGGTACGACAAAAAAACATCGACCATACGATTCACACAATCGAGCTGGCCTATGCGCTGGGGATTCCCACGATCCGGGTCAATACCGGCCGCTGGGGAACGATCAAGAGCTTCGACGAACTGATGGCCCAGCGCGGCATCGAGCCGCGACTGGAGGGTTACAGCGACGAAGATGGTTTTGGTTGGGTCATTGACTCGCTCGAGAAATGCCTGCCTGCGGCCGAACGCTGCGGCGTCATCATGGGCCTGGAGAACCACTGGGGCTTGGGACGCACGCCGGAGGGCGTCCTGCGCATCATCGACGCGATCGATTCGCCCTGGCTGCAGGCCACGCTCGACACGGGAAACTTCTTGGAAGAACCGTACGACAGGCTCGACAAGCTCGCGCCGCGCGCTGTCCTCGTTCAGGCCAAAACGTACTACGGCGGCGGCATTTGGTACACGCTCGATTTGGATTATCGTCAAATTGTGGAGATAATCCGCCGGCATCGTTACCGCGGCTACATTTCGCTCGAATATGAGGGCCGCGAGGACTGGCGGACGGCGATTCCCAAGAGCCTTGCCATGCTGCGCGACGCGCTCTCCTGATGGGTACCAGGCACCGCCGCCGTACAAAACGCGCGCCCCGGTTGAAGTTTGACCCGGCGGTTCTGCGGGGTGGCCGCTGCGACGATCCATTATCTATTGACCCACGCCCGTTGGCGCCACTTGAGCGGCACCCAGCTCAAGGATCAGCGGGGGCTGAATCTAAGCGATTCGCGTCGTGCACTGAGCAGCAGCAGTTAATCCGATCAGGATAACGCGGCGCGATGGCGGCTCCTTTGCCGAACTACTTGCCCGCCGAAGACGAAACCGCCAATGATGGCTGGAATAATGGTTGAGGGCTCCGGCACGTGAACGAAAAGGGCAGCATACGATCCTGCGCCGTGGGCGGCCTCAAAGGCTGTTTTAAAGAGCACGAAATCAGTGTGATCGTTGCGGAAATCGCCGTTCAGGTCGCCGAGGGCGAAGGCTTCCGCCGGAGTCAGACCCGCCATGCTGGCGAATTGCCCGCTGCGAAACCGGGCCCAGTCGATGCCGTCCAGTGAGCAGTCACCGTTGATATCGGCAAAGAGTCCGCAGCCCAGACCGGGCGGTGGGTCAAAGGCGGCAGTCGTGACTTCGTTCCAAATCACGAGCTCGTCCAATCGGCCGTCAAAAGCGCCCACAAATTTCGCCGCGTTGTCGCGATTGTAATTGATGCCGATGTACAAATTGCCCTGGGCGCCGCCGGTGGGCAGATCCGCGTTGGCATCGAACGAGAGCGAGTTGCCAAGCTGCATGCCGTCCACATAAAACGTCACTTCGCCGGTAGTGGCATCGCGCGTGACGCGGTATTCGTGCCATTCGCCGGGATTCACGATTGCAGCGTCAGTCGATGTAAAAATCTCCTTTTCATTGTTATCGTGCTCCCAGAAAAACTGGAGCCGTCTATCGCCGCGGATCCGCAAGTTGTAGGGCTGGTTCACTGCTTCCTCGCGGTCCGTGTAGCCGGCTACGTCGGCCGTGTGTCCGATAAGCGTATTCCCATCGACGCCGGTGAAAAGCGTGTCGAAATTGGCGCGAATCGAGATCGTCAGATCGCGCAGCACTGCGAGGTTGTAGTCGCCGATTCCGGCGCCATACGCATAATCTCCGTTGCCATCGAGCGCTAGTGCCGGCCCGTGAATCGGCCCGGCAACCGTCACCGCATTGCCGACATACTGCCCGGTATTGCCTTTGCCCAGCGGGGCAGGGGCCGCATCCACGTTTTTCACCCCATCGTGAAAACCGTAGTAGGCGACGACGCCCGTCGGCGCCGGCGCCGTATCGCTCATGAGGTACTGGTCCAGGACGTCGTCGTAGTTTCCGTCACCGTCGGAGTCTCCATAAAACTGCGCCGTGACGCGCGGCCCGTCCACCTCGACGAGCGTGAACCCGATCTTGTTCTGCCACGAGTGTCCGGAAAAGCCCGCGTTCCCGGTGCCGGCGATCGTTTCCCACATGTCGCTGTAGGGGTCGGGCTGGCTCGGCTGATACTGGTGCCAGTGGCCGACGAACACCGAATCGACGACGCCCGATTGGGCCATCGCCTGCCACCAGGGTCCTGCCGTGCCGCCGGTGCCGTCGTAATTGTTGAACGTGATGGGGTGGTGCGAGTAGACAAATACATGGTCCTTCGATTGGGTTGATGGATCGGCCAGTAGGTTTTCGAGCCACTGCTGCGCGGCCGGCGGGCCGCCGTTGCCTTGCACCTGCGAATCGGTCGTGATCGATATGAACCGCGTATCTTGGTAGTCGACGTAGTAATCCATTTTATCGATGCCCTTCACGCCGCCGATGACCTGGCTGTCGGGCAACCAGTTGAACGTCTGTTGCCATTGCAGATCGCCGCCCACGGGCAGATCGTGATTGCCGGGCACGGGGAGCCGCATGTTCGGACCGCCGATAAAATGCTGCGACAGGCTTTTCCATTGATTCCACGCGGGCACGCTGCCTGTGTTCACGAGGTCGCCCGGATACACCACCAGCGCCGGGTTGTGGACGTTCATGTCCGTGGTCAGCTTTTGAAGAAATTGCAGGCCCTGCGTATCCCCTACGACGGCAAACTTAAATGTGCTCGAGGCGCCTGATCCCATCCCTGCGATGGAAGTTGCACTCGATACGGAGCCGGGCGCTGCGGATTTTGCCCACGACAGATTGACAATCGTCGGCTGCCTCATTTCGGCGACTTCGTCACCGTCGAAGCTGCGACGGCAGCAGCCACATGTGTCGCAAGGGTACGCCGACGAGCCGAGCGCCAGGCTGAAGAAGAAGATCAGCCACGGCACCGGCGACGTGCGCGAAGCACGCGTGCTGGCGGTCGTGCTGGTTTTTGCTGAAGCATTTACCATCGGCCAATTGCCTTTGGAAGCAGCTATGCATCGACTGCGCACGAATAATCTGGATCAATCGTGGTTTGGCGTGTACAGTCGCATCTTAGTGGCGGTGAGAACTACCGTCAACAAAAAGCCGCCCGGGCGCGCTTTTGCACAAATGCATTGCGCAAAAATCAGGCTGGAGTCATCGAGAATCGTCGCCGAAAATGAATTGATGCTTCACCGCTCGCGGCGCGGAACACAACCATGAATCTTGAAAAACCAATCAATTCGCAGCGCCACCCCATGCCGTCGCTGTCTGTTCATGAGCGACAAACGATCGCCAATCTGATCGCTTCGCGCGAGCCTAACTACGGCCTGCCAGGTGTATTTTATTCCAGCGACGCAGTGTACCAGGCGGAAATGGAGCGAATTTGGCGGCGCGGCTGGTTATTTGTTGGCCACACGTGCGAGATTCACAGCCCTGGTGATTACATCACTTTTTCGGTCGACAACGATTTCTTGATTGTGATTCGCGACGACGACGGCCAAATCCACGCGTTGTGGAACGTGTGCCGCCATCGAGGCACGCAAATCTGCGCTGAGCCGCAGGGCAAGGCGGGCCGACTAGTGTGCCCCTACCACCAATGGACGTACGCTCGCGATGGCTCACTCGTCTCCTGTCGCGGCATGCAGGAGGACGTCGACGAGGCGGAGCTCGGCCTGTTGCGGGCTCGACGCGAAACGAGCGCGACTTCGCGCTTTGTCGGTGCGCTAAGACTGTAAACTCGCAGCGATCCTCTGGAATGGCACGGAAAGGAGGTGCTCGGGAACTCAAGATGCCTGGACATGGTAGCGAAGTGTTGCCAGGGACGGCCTTCCTCTTCTCAAAGTGATCGTTCATCCGCAAAACCACAGGAGGTGCTTATGAAAGCAGTACCTTACGTTTTCGTGGTTTGTTTGGTGTTGGGGTTGACGTCGACCTCGTGGGCGGCGCCGTCATTTGGAGTTGCCGTCATGGACGCCGCCGGGAACATTATCAGTTCCGAGAAGGATGTCAAATCCCCGAAGCTGCGCACGTCGGACACATTTAGCGTGCTCATTGACAAGCACTTTGCGCCGATGCTTCCTCCGGTAACGAATTATGCGGGATATCGCGTGAAGTTTCACATTACCGACGGCAAGGAAGTCTCGGTATTACCGTCGAGTGCGTTTTACAAGACGGAAATGGTGACGACGCCGATGATGATGCATCAAACGCCCGTTATCGTCGGCGCCTCTCCGCTGGACTTTCCACAAAGCCTGCCGGGGCAGTCCCTCACCATCGTTAAGACGTATCCCACGATGAAAGCCCCGATTTCCGGTTCAACCCCGGAGGAAAGTAAATGGATACCGATGGCCAAGCTCGATCTCCACGCCAAGAGCACCAATATGGGGCAGAACAGCGACGTGGACATGACGGTCATGGCCTGGTGCATCCTCCACCTCAGGCAAGGTCAAGGCAGCACTCAGTTCCGCGAATCGGCTTTGGTCTGGGCGACGTCGAACTTTCAGCCGACGCCCGAACAGCCCGTTCCCTCATTCGGCCCTCACATCAATGATCCGAATGGGCAGTGGAAACACATTCCCTTCCCGTGGCATGTTCAGCCGGGGTTTGGCAGCCAATTTGTCGCGACCTTTTTGGGAACCGTGACGATCGGAATTGAGCATGTACCCGAGCCAATTACTGGTGTCATGGCAGGAAGCGGCGTGTTATTGCTGATTTGCAGTTGGGGACTGCGCAAGCGCCGGTTGGCTGTGTGAGTCATTCTGCCTGCGTTCGCAAGGCAGTTAGATTTCGGCGCAACGTCCGGCAGCGGATCCGCAGCCGACGCGACGGTGCCCGAGCCGACAACGCTGGAGCTGGTCATCCTGGCGACGGTAGGCTGGTGTCTGCGGCGGGACCGGACTGCATAGAAAGTCCCATCAACCCGTTGACGCGTGATTCTCGCCAACAATCCACCGTTTTAAAGACGCTTCCACCTACGGCCGACCGAATAATAGGAGCAAGGGTAGTCCTCGGCCGTCATTCTCAACCTATAAAGACGTCGCGTGCCGACCGGCACGGGCCCATTTTATATCTTCATTGTGAAATTTATAAACTTGCTCCCCAATTGGTATTACGCGCCGCGCGAATGCCGAGTCGGCGCGGAATGACGAGAACTTAGGTCCAGCCGCCTGGAT
>JBBDWY010000041.1:0-145935 GCA_040902605.1 Pirellulales bacterium
GGGGAGGCGGGGGCGGTGGTGTATGTGACGGGGCGGGGCGGGCGATTGCAAAATGCAAATTGAACAATGCAAATTGAACAATGCAAAGATTTACCACGGAGGCACAGAGAACACGGAGAAGAACAGAAAAAGCGGCGGGGGTGAACTCCGCCGTTCGCGTGCGGTGAGCCGGTAATGCATGCCCACGCCGGGCCGTGGGCGTGGCACCCAAGTAACCGACACGGGCTAGGGCGTCACCCTCCCCCGGCCCCTCCCATCAAGGCAGGGGAGACGTTGTTACATGTCGTAGTAGAGGCAGAACTCGTAGGGGTGCGGGCGGAGGGCCAGCGCGTCGACCTCGTTCTTGCTCTTGTAGCTGATCCACGTGTTGATGACGTCCTCGGTGAAGACGTCGCCGCGGAGCAGGAACTCGTGGTCCTTGGCCAGCGCGGTAAGCGATTCGGCCAGTGAGCCGGGGGTCTTGGGCACCTCGGCCAGCTCCTCCGGCGCCAAGTCGTAGATATCCTTATCGAGCGGCTCGCCCGGATGGATCTTGTTCTGGACTCCGTCCAGCGCGGCCATCATCAGGGCGGCGAACGTCAGGTAGGGATTGCAGCTCGGGTCGGGGCAGCGGAACTCGACCCGCTTACTTTTGGGACTCGGGCTGTACATCGGGATGCGGCAGGCGGCCGAGCGGTTCCGCTGCGAGTATGCCAGGTTCACCGGCGCCTCGTAACCCGGCACCAACCGCTTGTAGCTGTTGGTGGTGGGGCAGCAAATCGCCAGCAGCGCCGGGGCGTGCTTGAGAATGCCGCCAATCGCGAACAGGCCCATCTCGCTCAAACCCGCGTAGCCGTTGCCGGCGAATAGCGGTTTGTCACCCTTCCAGAACGAGATGTGAGTGTGCATGCCGGAGCCGTTATCGCCAAAGAGCGGCTTGGGCATAAAGGTGACCGTCTTGTTGTACTTCTTGGCGACGTTCTTGATGATGTACTTGTACAAGCACATGTTGTCGCCCATTTTCACGAGGTCGGCGAACTTGAGGTCGATTTCGGCCTGGCCGGCGGTGCCCACTTCGTGGTGCTGCGCCTCGACGTTCAAGCCGCACTCGATCATCGTGAGCATCATCTCGTTGCGGATATCCATCAAGGCGTCGGCAGGCGGCACGGGGAAGTAGCCTTCCTTGTGACGCAGCTTGTAGCCGAGGTTCGGCCCCATGCCCTTGGCCCGGTAGTCGGTGCCGCGGTTCCACTGGCCTTCCTCGCTGTCGATGTAGTAGTAGCCGCTATTCGCCGTTTGATCGAAGCGGATGTCGTCGAAGATGAAGAACTCCGCTTCCGGCCCGACGAAACAAGTGTCGGCCACGCCGGTGCTCTTGAGATAGTTGACCGCTTTGCGGGCGACGTTGCGGGGATCGCGCGAATAGTCCTCGCGCGTAATCGGGTCTTGCACGTTGCAGAGGATCGCCAGCGTGGGGATCACGGTGAACGGATCGACGAACGCGGTTTCGGGCTGCGGCAATAGCAGCATGTCGCTCTCATTGATGGCCTGCCATCCGCGGATGCTGGATCCGTCGAAACCCAGTCCGTCCTCAAAGACTTCCTCGTCCAGCTTATCGACGGGGATGGTGAAGTGTTGCCAGATGCCGGGAAAATCCATGAACCGCAAGTCGACAGCCTTGATGTCCCGTTCGCGGCACATCGCGAGGACCGATTGAGGAGTCATAGCCATATCCGATGTCTCCAATGCCAGTGAAATGAGGGAAGTAGGGGTCAGGCCGCGGAAGCGGGCACCTATTCTAGCCGGCCTCTGTGAGGCCGGTCGAGAGTCGAGAGATTCACGCGTGGCGGGCTCAAACAACCCGGCTACAACGGTACGGATAACAAAAAAGCGGCCCGCCACAGTCGAACGAGCCGACTGCGGTGACCGCCTGGAACTCAACATCATAGCGGATAGTTCCGCCCTTGGAAACAACCCCAGACCGTTAGTTGCTTGAAAAACTTGGCAGCCCCTGCTACTCAACAGGACCCGGTTTTCACCGTGAGATTTCGCAATTCGACGACACGGCTATCTATCCGCGCAAAAAAAGACACCGGGCGAGCGTCACCCGGTGCCTTGGCAGCCTGTCGGGAGCAAGTATTGGAGGGCCGCCGCCGCGCCGGCAGCGACTAACCCGTCGGCTGCAGCTCGCGCTCCGATTTCGGGGCGATGAGCCGCAGTTGGACGATGCGATCGTCGGCCTTGGCGGTAACGCCGTTCACCACCGCGCCGACGATGCGGATGCCCACGCCGCGCAACAGCTCGGCTGCCTGGTTGATCTTCGGCATCTGGCTGTGGTCTCTGCGTACCGAGAGGATGGCTCCGTCGCTGTATTGGCCGAAGATCAACGCATCGGACATGCCGAGCACGGGCGCCCCGTCGATAATGACGAAATCGTATTCGTTGCGAAGCTTATCGAAGACCGGCTGCATCTGCTCGGTGGCCAGCGCGTGAATCGCATCGATGTCGCAGTAGCCGGCCGTGAGCAGCCACAAGCCTTCGGCATGGGTCGGACGAATGACGTCGGCGACATCGACTTCGGCCCGCAACACCTCGCACAAGCCGTCTTCCAAGGGCACGTCGAACAGGGCGTGCAGCGCGGGGCGGCGGAGGTCGCCGTCGATGAGCAGCGTGCGCCGCCCGGCACGAGCCAGGCTGGCGGCCAACTGGCTGGCCACGGTGGTGCGTCCTTCCATGGTCGCTGCACTGGTAACCAACACGACCTGCCGGCGATGGGCCGTCGAATCGTGCATGAGAATCGTGCGCACGCCGTCGATACTCTCGGTAAGCTGCGCGACGATCGGATGACTTGCATCGAGGGCCTGCCGCGAGGCGAGCGAGGGCAGCGTGCCGACGACGCGAATGCCTAATCCCTCGTTAACTTCGTCCGGCCCGTTGAGCCGGCGGCTGCGGAACTCCAGATATCCAATGCCGAAGCAGGTAAGGGCCAAGGCGGCGAGCCCGCCGAGCGCCGCGATGGAGTATTGCTGGGCCTTGTTCATGCCCTTGCTGGCAATCGCCTGCTGCACTTGACGAATCTGCTCCGGTGCGCCGGCTTCCACGTCCAGGCTTTCGAGCTTAATGCTCATGTCGCTGGAGATTTGCTCGATCTGCTCGAGCTCGCGCTGCCGCGTCTCCAGCTCGACGGATTTCTCGATCCGGCCAGAGAGCTCCTTCTTCTTTTCCTCTAGAGTAGTGTTGAGCGCGCCGAGCTGCATGCGCAGCGAGCCGAAGCGAGTTTGAAACTCCTTGTTGAGCGCCTGCAGCGCCAAGTTGGGCTTGCTCTTTTTGTCGCGCTGTAGCTGGGCCTTCAAATCAGCCCGGTATTGAGCGATTTGATTCTGGAGTTGCGCGACTTTTTGCTCGGCTCCCGCGGCGGCACGACCTCGCCTGCCGCTGGACTGGGAGACTTGCATCTGAGCGAATCCGAGTTGTTGTTGGATCATGAGCACCGCTTGATCCTGGGCCATATACTGATCGACTTGCATGTCGATCATTCGCGGATCCTCGAGCTGGCTTTTGGCCACGGCAAAGTCAGTCTGCATCTGGTACAGCTGGCTTTCAATCTCGCTTTTGCGCGATTGCAGACTGGCAATATCCCGCAGCAGCAGGTCGGTTTCAGGATCATTGTTCTCGCCTTGCGGCCGACCTGTTTCCTGGGCGATGGCGATGTAGTCCTCCCATTTCCGGGTGATTTCCTTATTCAGGTTTTCCAGGCTTCTGGCCAACAAGTCACGGGTGGCCAAACGGCGCTGCTTCTCGGCGTAAATCACCTCGTCGCGGTAGGCCTTGGCAACGGCGTCGACCAATCGCACCAGGTCCTCGGAGGGCGCATCGCTGGAGAGCGAAATGCTGAGAATCTCGCCTTGTTGCGGGAAGTCGACTCGCAAGTTTTCCTGCAGCCATTCCACAGGATCGCCTTGTTTGGCAAAGACGCTGAGGCTCGACATCCCAGGGTCGCGGACCGCGGCATAGAGGACGAAATAGCTTCTTAACAGCGCCAACTGCGTTTTCTTGAGGATGTCGAAGTTTTGATTGCTTTGGTTCACGTCGAAGACGATGGATTGCTGCTCATTCGCGACCTGGAACAGCGCGGTTGCCGAAGAGGATTCCGGGAACAGGAACCAAAGCACGCTCGCTGCGCCGCCGGCCATTACCAGGCCGATCCCCAGCGCTAACAGCCAGCGGCGGCGCAGCGCGTGGAGGAATGTATTGGCGTCCATCCCACCGCGGAGTACGTCCTGGGCGGCTACGGCAGGCGCCATCGGAAAAGCCAACGCGGTCGATGGCGCCCCGTTAGTCTGAACCACCAGGGCGTCACCTGGATGCGAAGCACCGATCATGGCATGTTGTGAATCACCCGGCCGAGAAGAGTCGTCGTCGCGATACATCATGAAACCGTCTGTTGAGGGGGTGTTAGAATCGGCGCATCGCCGAAAGTCGTAATGCGAGCAAGTACGAGGTGCGTCGCGTCCAGCAGCCGCAAGTCGCAAGCCAATCGGTCCGGGAACGAGCTGAAGAGGCCTAAAGGGCGACCGCTGAACAACTTGCGAAGAAGTCGCCGCGTTCCGCAGGGCGTCCGCCGACGAGTTTTTTCAACGCGTGTCGCCATTTTTCAACAATCTAAACCCGGCGGCCTCAGCGCAGCGGCACCGGACTGATGCCCCGAGCTCCACCAACCGGTCGTAGCTGCACGGTGTCGACGGGGATGGTGAGCCGTTCGAGAATCTGCAATTCCAGCCACAAGAAGCCCAAAGCCAGCGGCATCATGAAGTAGCCGGCCCAGTCGTGCCCCAGCTTGTGGGCGAAGTGGTTATCCGGTCCCACCACCATGTACAGCAGGCCGGTCACAGTAATACGAATGATATTCACCAACAGCGCAATGGGAATTGCGCTGAGCAGAATAACCAACTTATCCCACCAGGGCCGCTCGATCAGGAAGACCATGGCGACGGCCATGGCGCCAAAGATGGTGGCCATCCGCAGTCCGCTGCAGGCATCGGCGATATTCAGGTCCGCGCCGGGAACGCTGATGAGGTTCCCCTGCCGAAAGGCGGCGACTCCCATGGTTTGCAGCACAAACGTGCTGCAGATGCTGGCCAGCTTTTGCAATCCGCCCAATACGGGACGCTCGATTTTATTGGGCAATTGGAACATGAACACTAAAAAAAACAGCGCTGGCCAGGCCCAGCGCATAACATGCATCCCGCCGACTAACAGGAAGACGCCGAATATGGCGGGCAGAAAGGACAATTGGTCGAGCGGATTGATGCCGTACTCGGCCGCAATCAGCCGCAACGACAAGCCCGCCGCCAGCAGCCCCAGCCCCATCCACCGCTCGCGCGCCGGAACGGGCCCGAACGGCTGCCATCGCATCCACAGCAATGCCAGCGCGAACACCGGCACAATCCAGCCGTGCGAATAGAGCCCTTCATTCCAGGCGGCGCTGGTAAGCGCGAACATGTCCCAATACGCCAGCACCAACAGCAGCACCAGACCCCCCAGAAACATTAACGGCGTCCGCTGCGACGGATCGTTCCAGGAAACCGCGGGCGCAGTGGCCGCGACGGCGCGCGGCGGACGAACCGTGCGGCTGGGATCTTTAGAAGGCGTTGGGATGTGGCTCATCGCTGAAAAAACCTCGTGATGCGTATCCTGAACATTTTTGGCTGCTGCCCTTGGCGGCGCGAGTCCACCTCAGCGGAGAGGTGGCGACTGCGCAAAATGCCAGCCGGGCGAAGACAATCTGTGCCCCACTTATGGAATGAAAACCCTGTCCCCTTATTTCCGCGAATGCACGGCCGCCTGCCAATGCGACTCGCGTGCGACAAGTATGGCAACCGCTAGCCCAGGAGAACGAAACCATTCCCGCGGCTGCCGACACCAAAAACGGCCGCGTTCAACTGCGAGAAGCGCGGACGTAATCGTATCAATGTATCAATTTAGCGACCGGCGCCACGAAGCGCGCAACAGACGCTCTCAAGGTCGAGAATAAGCGGATGACAAAATTCTGTCAAACAATTGGCCGCAGCCGCACGCTGTGAATTCCCCGCGTTTTGCCCCGCAAACTGCCCTGTAACCCTTCGTACCTGCCCACGTGGAATGAAGACTTACGGACTGCCACCGATGTATCGATTCTGCATCCGCTGCTGAAGGGATGTGATGGGACACCTGGACAGCCTGTATGGTTGCTTCGCTAATACGCAATCGCCGTTCGGAACGTTCGCGCACCTCGGCTTGTTATTTCCGAATTTGGCCCGGCGTGGCAGACCGCAGTCGGACTTGGATTCAGCGGCGACTTGGAAAGTCGCTGGGCGGTCCGGGGCGCAAAGGGCAGACGGCGACCAGCCGACTCAGGGGGGCACGCATCATCTATCTTGTGCTGTTTCTCCATATTAACGACGCTGGCTTGATATTGCGGCGATTAGCTCATCTTTTCTGGGCCAGGGCAAAGTTAATGGGAAGCTTTTCCGATTAGAGAAACCATGCCGGTTATCCTGGTCGCGCGGAATGCCGCGCTCCTCCGTTCGGGAGCCCCGGCGTACCGGGCGCTTGGTCTATCCCACGCGAATTGAGACAAGCCATGACGCATTTGAAACAAATCGGTGCCGTGCGAGCGCTGTCCCTCGCCGCCGCCCTCTTAATCGCGAGCGGCGGTTGTACGGCTTTCCTCGAGCCGCGTGAGCCTTATCCAATCACGCCACCTGAGCCTTCGCCGTTCAGCTCCGTGCCGCGCGAGTTGGACAAGGTCTCGCTACCGCCGTATGTGATCGAGCCGCCAGACATCCTCATTATCAATGCGATCAAAATTGTTCCCAAGCCGCCCCACAAGATCGAGCCCTTCGACGGCCTATTGATCCGTGTCGGCAATGCATTTGCCGATGCACCGATTGCCGACGCATTTGCCGTCGACCCTGAAGGCAAGGTCGATCTCGGCCCAACGTATGGCAGAGTGAGCGTCGTCGGCTTGACGACCGACGAAGCGCAAGCCGCCATCCGTCGGCATTTGGCCCAATTGATTGAAGATCCGCAAGTGTCGGTCTCATTAGCCTTCTCCGCCGGCGCGCAGCAAATCGTCGGCGAGCATCTTGTGGGACCAGACGGCCGGGTAAACCTCGGCACGTACGGGTCGGTGTACGTCGCCGGCATGACGATTGACGAAGCGCGGGCGGCCATTGAACACAGGCTCTCGAATTTCCTGCAAGACCCGGAAGTGGTCGTCGATGTGTTTGCCTACAACAGCAAGAAATACTATGTCGTCACTCAGGGCGCCGGCTTGGGCGATAATGTGGCCGAGTTCCCTGTCACTGGAAACGAAACCGTTCTGGATGCGATCGCTCGGCTGGGCGGCATTTCGCAGGTGTCTTCGACGAACATCTGGATCGCTCGGCCGGCGCCCAACGGAGTGGGCTGCGAGCAGGTCTTGCCGGTCAATTGGGACGAAATCAGCCGCGGCGCCTCGACGGCCACCAACTACCAGCTCATGCCGGGCGATCGGCTGTTTATCGCCGAAGATCCGTGGGTCAGATTCGATTCGGTGGTCACGAAAGTCACGCGGCCCTTCGAGCGCTTGTTTGGCTTCGTATCACTTGGCACAGCGATGCTCAATCGGATCACACGGTTCGGCTTAGGCAACTTGTAGGTAAAGTGCGGACGTTTGGTGTGACGTAAGAATGGATGCTGGATGTTGGCACGGATGCCCGTATCCAGCATCGAACATCCAGCATGCAGCATCGTGCGTTCAATAATAGGAGAGGGAGGATGAAGTCGAGAGTTTGGATTACCGCGAGCTTCCTCGGAGCGTGCGCATGCAACTGGGCGGCGGCTGCGGCGCCGCCCTTGGATCGGCCTTCGCCGCCGCCTTGTTGCGCCGATGGTCTTTGCTATCCGAATCCAATGACGTGGGGTCATTACGCGACGCGCTGGCGCCGCTGGCCGGGCGATTACCTGGAGCCGCTCCCGCCGGAGCTGGCGCCGCCGGCGCCGCTCGGGCCAGACGTTCGTCCGTTCGAAGCACCGCCGCCCGAGGAAGAAGATCGCCGCGCACCTCCGCCGACCGCGCCACGTGCCGCACCAGAAGAGGAAGATCGAGCGCCGGCGCCGCCGGCACGCGAGCCTGCCACTCAAACTCCGCCCACATCGCCGCTCGCACCGCCAACCATGCCCGTCGAGCCAAGAACAACGTTTCCCTTCGGTGAACCGGAAGGCGAGGAGGAGCCGCCCCCGTCGCCCACGCCGTTCGATACGGAGCCGCCGCCTACCACGCTGCCGTTTGGCGGCGAACCTCCGACCACGTTGCCGTTCGGTGAGCCAATGGGCGATATCGACCCGCCACCGGCGCCGCCCTTTGGGTCACCGGCTAAGAGCCGCACGCCGGCTACCCGAGCAGCCGCGACGCCAGCTGCCAAACCTACGGCTCGGCCGGCTGGTTCGGCGCGTCCGATCCCGATTGCCATGGCGAGCTGGACCAATTAGTTCGGTCCGCTTGCTGAATCAGAACGCATCGATCTGCCCACGCCGCTTCTCGCGATGTGGGCATTTTCTTGCGCCCCCGAAAATGCAATGCTGGGCGAACCGGTGCCCGACTGCAGACTCTCTGTCGGGCCAGGTCATCTCCGGTGACCTGTGCGTAACAACGCTCTGCCAAGATGTAGGGCCCGTTACTGATCGGGTTATAGGACATCTAACGATCGAGCCGGACCCTGGCGGCCGGTTGCTTGACACATCAGGCCCATCAGCCTACCGTGAACAAAGGCTACCGTGGGCGGCGGGAAATCAGTGTCCGCTTGTAATTGCGAACAGATTGATGTGTCCGCCGTGTGCCACTGCTCGCGGCGCAACAGAGGGCGTGGTCATCGGGTGCGGCACTGCTTGCCTCCCACGGCCCGCGTGAGTGTACCAGCGAGCAGTGCGCTCTTAGCGTGTCGGCGTGGATCGGCGCGCCGCAAGCAGTGGCACACCAACTTGAAAAACGCATTAGTTTTCGTCGATTGAGTCTTTCTGTCGTGGGCCTGGATGCCTGCACCAAACGCTTGAGGTCTTTTCGATGTCTCGCTATTTACCCGTGGTGCTGGGCGTGTTGGCCATCGTTGGCCTGACGATTCCCCAAATTCGGATGACCGATCGTTTTGCCGGCACCAATATCACTGCCTTCCAGCGCGCCGAATTGCTTCAAAATGTGCCTAGGGTGGTCGGCAATTGGCACGGCGAGGATATGTCGGTCGATGACGCAGTTCGGGACACGGCCGGCGCCGTCGGCGCGATCTCGCGCGTCTATCGCAATGTCCGCACCGGCGAGGTCGTAGATCTGTGGCTTATCGTCGGCCACGGCCGCGTCATCTCAGCTCATACGCCCAATATCTGCTACCGGGCTTCCGGATTCGAAATGCGTGCCCCGGAGAGCTCGCTGTACCCGATGGTGTTGCCGGGGCAACTCGAAGCGCCATTTTTGACCAACACCTTTTTTAAGGAGGATGTCACGGGGCGCCGGCTCGTGCGCGTTTTCTGGTCGTGGTACAACCCGGAAACGGACGAGGATCTTTCAACGGTGGAGTGGGAAGCGCCGTCGAACGCACGCTGGCATTTCGGCAACACTCGGGCGCTTTACAAGATGTACTTCACGAGCGAAATGCGCGACTCAATGGAGACCGCCGAACAAAGTGCCTGCCTTCACTTCGCCAGTGAATTCTTACCCGTCGTGAACAAAGCCCTCGCGGTCGTTTACGGCGACGTGAAGCCGAGCGAAGTAGCGGAGGCCAAGGCGGAGCCCGCCCCGAAGGCGGAAACGGCCGAGTCCGACTCAGCCGCGCTTGAGACAGTTGATGAGCAGCCAGCCGAGCCGCAGGCCCTCGAAGCCGAACCAAAGGCCGCGGAAAAAACTGAGTGATCCTTCGTAGGTCGTAGCGCGGGCTATGCCCACCGACACCTACACGCCAATGCGGCTATCTTCCAGTCCGAGCCGTTTCATCTTTTTGTAAAGCGTCGTGCGATTGATGCCCAACTGGTCGGCGGTCGCGTTGCGATTCCAGCCGTTGGTCTCGAGCACCTCGCGGATGATCTGCCGTTCGGGGCCCTCGAGTGCTTCCTTGAGGGTCTTTTGTCCGACGGGCGCGCTCACCACGACGGCGCCAGTGCCGCGCACTTCGCTCGGCAAATCCGCCGCCGTAATGACAGGTCCCTTGCCCAACAGCACGGCCCGCTCAATGACGTTTTGCAGTTCGCGCACATTGCCCGGCCAGCGGTAGCGCTCCAGCATCGCCATGGACTGGTCGTCGAAGCCCGTCACTTCGCGGCGTGAATCTTCCCGGACTTGTTCCAGGAAGCTGTGCGTCAGTAGCGGGATGTCGCTCGCGCGCGACCGCAGCGGCGGCAACTCGATGTTGATTACGTTCACGCGATAATAGAGATCTTGCCGGAAGCGGCCTTCGGTCACCAGACGCGATAGATCTTCGTTCGTAGCCAGCACGACGCGCACGTCGACTTCAAACGTCTTGGTGCCGCCCACTTGTTCGAACTTCAATTCTTGCAGCACTCGGAGCAGCTTCACCTGCATGGCCGGGCTGGCCGTGCCGATCTCGTCCAAAAAGATCGTGCCGCCGTCGGCTTGCAGGAACTTGCCCATCTTTTCGCCCGCCGCGCCGGTAAACGCGCCGGCCACGTGGCCGTATAATTCGCTCTCTAACAGGGCCTCTGGCAGCGCACCGCAAGCCACTTCGACAAACGGCCCTTTGGCCCGGCCGCTGCGACGATGGATTGCGCGGGCAATCATACTCTTGCCCGTGCCGCTTTCTCCGGTCACCAGCACGGTCGCCCGCGTGTCGGCCACGCTGGCGATCATCTCGAACACCTTCAGCATTCGCGGGTCGCGGCCGAAGATGTTGTCCATGCCGTAACGCCGGTCGAGTTGGGCGTGCAGGTTGTCGTTCTCGCGCTGCACGTTGCGCTGCGAGGTCGCCCGCTCGATCGTCATCAACAGCTCGTTGTCGATCAGCGGCTTGGTAATGTAGTCGAATGCCCCCGCGCGAATCGCTTCAATCGCGCCGTCCGCCGTGCCGTAGCCGGTCATCAGGATGATCTGCGCACCCGGCCAATTGCGGCGGCACTGTTCGAGCAAATCGAACCCGTCGCCATCCCGCAGCCGCACGTCAGCCAGCACCAAGTCGAACGTATTGCGCCGCATTTGCTCGAGCGCTTCGACGTAGCCGGTGGACGTTTCGAGGTCGTAGCCTTGGCTCCGCAGCCAATCGGCCATCGATTCCAGCACGTGGCGATCGTCGTCAACCAGTAGCAGTCGCGGTTTGGTCATGGCGGCTTTATTCACGGGCCAAGCATTCTCATCTGCAGGGCCGCAGTCTCAGCGCAGCTCTGTCGCCAAATATCTACGTCACGGGGTGTGCGCGGTCAACGAAGAGCACGTTTCAAGAACGCAGTTGGCCGGTCGTGACGGTTATGCGCGTTTTGAGGAGGGATGACGAAATTACGCCGCTCGCCTAGAATGTTACGAATGCCGAAGTATCAGTTCACTCCGTACTTCGAGAATGAGGTTTTGCGGAAGCGGCCGTATCTGAGCAAGAAGATATGCATTCAAGTCGTCGAGTCTCCATTGCGTGTCGAACCGCAGGAGAATAATCGATTCCGCTTCTGGGCGGCCGTAGCGGAACTCGGCGGCCGCTACTTGCGCGTTATCACGCTTGCCGACAAGCTCACAATCCACAATGCGTTTTTGGACCGGCGGTTCAAGCTATGAAACTCAGCTATTATCCCGAGACTGACTCGCTTTATATCGACTTGTCGGTAAAGCCAAGCGCCGAAAGCCATGAGGTTTCTGAAGGCGTCGTTTTGGACTACGACGAAGACGGCAATTTGGTCGGCATCGACATCGATAACGCAAGTCGAAAACTCGATCTGTCCGAAGTTGTTACTTCGCACATTCCTCACCGGTTGGGCGCTTAGGAATCCCGGTCGTGAACGACAGCGCGCGATACATCAAGATCGTGGAATGGTCCGATGAGGATCAGTGCTTCATCGGCCAGTGCCCGGGAGTCGTCGGTCAATGCTGCCACGGCGATAATGAAGCCGAGGTGTACGCCGAGCTGTGCCAAATCGTCGACGAATTGCTGGAGAATCTCAAACACGATGGCAAACCATTGCCGCGGCCAACCGCTGGCCAGGGTATCGCCGAAAAAATCGCGTAACGTGGGTGTCGGAATCATTCCGCCGGTCGCATGTGAATTGGGCAAAATATTTGTTCCGCAGCATAATGCGTGAGTTTTGGCTCGTAATGCATTGATGTTCGATTTCTCCAATGCGCGCATTGCTTTGCAAATGGCAACTATTTGGGGCGGCAGCTCTGCTGCTCGTACTGCTGCCCTGGCTCTGCATGGCGATTATTAATCAGCGAGCGGTCCTTCACTACGGTCCACAAATCGAGTTTGATCCCGGTAATTGGGCGCGGAACCGTGAGGACGATGACGGACCGACCGATAGGCAAAAAATGGTTCGCGACCTTGTAGTGCGCATTTTGCCGGGCAAAACCAGAACGGGAATTGAAGAGCTCTTGGGTCCCTCACCGACGCATCAGGAAATGCGCCGGCATACGCAACAAGACCGTGAAGTTCGCGAAAAGGACGAGAATGGCAATTGGAAACCGTATCCAAGGACCGGCGAAGGCTACTACTATGATGAGTTCGACTGGGATCTGTTGTACGACATAGGCTTTGAACAGATTTTTATCACTGACCATAGAGGCCTGGCGTTTAGTCCCGACGATGAGGTCTTGTTAATACGCCTTGACGAACGCGACGGTTTTTCCAGTTGGTATATCGACGGCTCGACACGATGGCCAAAGGTTGTAGGAAAGCAGGCGATGGAAACATTTCGAGTTAATAGGTAAGTAGCTTTTCCGCGAGTGTCCTAGCGAATTTCTGCATTCCAACCCCGACACCTAAGTCGCCGGTTCTTCAAGCTGCTGGATTCCTCTCACAAATCACCGTGCGCGTGGATGCGCCTTTTCGTACGCCGCGCGGAGGTTGGCGGTGCTTACGTGGGTGTAGATTTGGGTGGTGACGAGGCTTTTGTGGCCCAGGAGTTCTTGCACGCTGCGGATGTCGGCGCCGCGGTCCAACAGGTGTGTGGCGAAGCTGTGGCGGAGCGTGTGCGGCGAGGTGCGGGCGTCGAGGCCGGTTTCTTGGAGGTACTTTTCGAGCATCCGGGCGACGCTCCGCGTGGTGAGCCGCGTGCCAAATTTGTTGGTGAACACCGGTGCCTCGCGGCCTGTTTTCTCGCGCGGTGAGAGTTTGCGGACATCCAGCCACGACTTGAGCGCACGTGCGGCGTAAGAGCCAATCGGAGCGAGCCGCTCGCGCTTGCCCTTGCCACGGATGCGGACAATACCGGCGGCGAAATCCAGGTCGCCGTCCATGACACCGACGAGCTCGCTGACGCGCAGGCCTGCCGAATAAAGCGTTTCCAAAATTGCGCGGTCGCGGATTGCTGGAGTGCTATTGCCCTTGGGCGCGGCGAGCAACTTGCCGACTTCGTCGGTCGTGAGAAAATGCGGCAGCTTCCCGCTCTTTCGCGGGTTCCGCAGCGCCTTGGCTGGATTCGATTTCGCCCAACCCTCGCGCTGGCCAAAACGCATGAAGCTCCGCACGGAAGCCAGCCGCCGTGAGATCGACGACTTCGCATATCCGGCTTCGTGCAGGGCCGAGAGAAACCCGCGCAGCTCGCCCGTCGTGATGCGGCCCGGCGCGGGGCAGCTGCCGTCGCCGTCGGCCAGATACTCGGCCAGCGCGTGCAGATCCTCGCGATAGCCTTTAAGCGTGTGTGGCGATGCGCCGCGCTCGACGCGCAGGTATTGCAAGAACTGGCCGATCTGAGGACGCATGGCGGGGAAGGATACGGGGGACGGGGGACAGGGGACAGGGAAAAACCAATGGCGGTTGTTTGTCGGTCTTCACTGACCCCTGACCCCCGTATCCTGTCCCCTCACTTAGAACAGCTCTTCGCTATCGGTGACTTGCGGCAGGCGAAGCCGCGAGCGCTGCTGGGCCTTTTCTTCCTGGCGAATCTTCTGGCTCAGCACGGCCGCATCGTACCAACTGAAGCTCAGCTCGGGATTCGAGGCGTGCCGGCCAAGCATCCGCAGCGTTTCGGCGCGCTGCGAATCGTCATAGAGAAAGATGTAGCGTTCCTTGCCTTTGATCAGCGCCAAGACGTTGATGTCGTCGTTCACAGCCGGGTCTCCATGCGGCAGCGGTGCGCCACGCCGAGTCGGAGGGAAGCGGTGTGGCAGGCGGGGGGTTGGCCGACGGGTGCTGCGACAGCTTGGGGGGAAGTCGGCGTGGCAACAGGTGGCTCGCCTGTTTTGTGCGACAGGCGAGCCGCCCGTCGCTACGGCATTTATCGGCTGTCCGGCCAGCGCCACACTACTCGCGTTTTCCCCGCGCCTCCGCGCGCCGAGAGCATCTCTGCAATGTGCACATGACAGCAGAAGCGAATGAAGTCATCGCTGCGCTGCAGGTAGTTTTGCCAGCCGCCAAAGCGCGCATCGTTGCGGAAGTGATAGTAATTGGCCAGTGCCTCAGTAAAGTCGCCCTCATGGCCATGATAAATCCGCGTGTGCGTCATAACCGGACCATCATTCGGCACGCAAGGCGGTCGAGTAGCGCACGGCGGCTGCGGAATGAAGCTGCCTTCATCGGGCCAATTCGGCGGGTCGCCGCGGCGACCGTTGGCCGCGCCAATCGCAGCGGTGGTATCAGTGGCGACTGGCGATTCCGGTTGCATCAACGGCAGCGACGCGTCGGCGCTGCTGGCTGGTGGCAAATCTTCTTCGGCTAGTTGCTCATTGAAGCTCGCGCTGGTTGCATCGGAGCTCTCGCTATCACCTTGGTCTTCTGCCGGCGCCTGCGGCGCATCCGTGCCGGCTTCGCCATCAGTAGGCTTCTTTTCCTCGCCGTGTTTTCCAGATTCCGGCGCTGGCGGCATGATCAAGGGCGAAGGCGGCGCTACAGGGGGCGCCCGCGGCGCCGGCCGCTCGATCGGCGGCAATTCGCAGGCCGGCGTCTGCGTTGACAGTTGCGCCTTGGCGAGCGCCATCTCGGCCTCGAAGACCAAGGGCTCGGGTATGAACTCTGCCTCCGGCGTGCCCCAGGGCAGCCCGTAACCCGGCGGGATTTCGTGGAAGCCAGGGTTCACCGCGTACCACTCGACACGCAAACCGCACCGCGGCGGGTAGTACGGCGTGTAATCGGTCACGGAGCCGATCACGACCACGTCGACACCCAGAATCCTCGCCAGCCGTCGCGCCTCGCCGGCATGCGAAAGATCGACCTGATGCTCCAGGATCGCCTCTTCCACTACTCCCAGCGGCACGACCTCGAACCCGGGCGTCGCCTGCAGCTCTGAGAAGTACGCCAGGGCGAACTTACGTCCGTCGACCGTCGCCTCATCGCTCTGATTGAAGAACGGCGCGACCGCCACTCGGCTAAGCTGCGGAAACGGATTGTAGACCATCGGCTGGTGGCCAACATCCGGAATGATCAGATCGCAGCCGGGCGCGACAACGAGCGCGATGCCAGCCAGCATGACAGCGGAGAGCAGGCGGCAAAGACGGAAGCCACGAAACATCGGCTGGATAGCGAACGCATTTCCAGCCCCCCTGCTAGCAGATGCGCCGTGTGCATAGACACGGGCGCGCTACGGTTATCGACCGTGAGGGATGAACGCTTGAAGGAAAGCTTTCGTTGCGATGACATTGATCTCGCAAGCGGAGCTAGCGCTCGGAACTTCGACTACACGAGGCCGCTCATGGTCGCCAGCCCGATCGGTTCGCGACACGTGAATGGCTCACCGTAGCAAGTGCCGATCGCCTTGCCCCAGTAGGCGGCTTCGTCGCGCAGCGCGTCGAGGAACACCGGCGGCTCGGTGGAGCGGCCCGTGATGAACTGGCTTTCGTAGCAGCGGATCGCTGCCAGCTTCTGCTCCCATTCGTCGCTGATATCGAGCACGAAAGCCGGCTGCGGCGCCATTTTCAAATGGACGCAGTAATAATTGTAAATCCGCTGCGGATGATGCGGTTCGCCCGGCAAATCGCTCTTGGTAAGCTTGGCCCAGAAGCGCGCCGCCTCGACAAGCTGCGTGGCAGCGACATGATCGGGGTGCGCATCGATCCAATACGGCGCGAACAGCCACCTCGGCTGCTGCTGTCGAATCACGGTGGCGAGCTTGGCGCGGTTTTCGATCGTCGCTTCCAACGAACGGTTTGGCAGCCCCAAATTCTCACGCCAATCGAGTCCCAGGATGGCGGTGGCGGCGGCCGTCTCGCGGGCGCGAATTTCCGGCGATCCGTGCGGCGTGGGCTCGCCGCTCGTGAGATCCAAAATACCGACGGTCCGACCCTCCTTCTTGAACTTCAAAATCGCCCCCGCCATGCCAAGCTCAGCATCATCGGGATGCGGCGCGATAACGAGGATGTCGAGCATGAGGAGAGCTCGGAGGTCAGAGATCGGAGTTCAGGAAAGGGCAGGGAACTTCGCTTGCCGGTTTTGCTCGAATTTGCCAAAATCCCGCGTCGGACGGTCACGGCGCACACAGAGGTGCGAATTTGTTTCACGGCTTCCCTCATTTTAACTGCCGCCTTCTCTTTCTGTTAGCCGTGCTTTTGTCGCTCGTCTTCGAATCAGGCTGCGCGCAGTGGGACCGCGACCGCTGGAACATCGAGCGCTTGCGCGACGAACGGGCCGTCGACATCGACCATCGCTTGGATCAGGCCGCACCACCCGTCCAGAACCCGTTCTAATCCGGCCGCCAATCGGTTCTAATGCCAGTGCGCCGGCGACCTCGACCACCCTATGGGCGGTGCCCGGGTCGCGGCTATTTCAGGGATTCGATGTGTAATGACAACGACGAGCACAGAGACACATCGCGCAACCTACGAACGGCTTTGCTCACATGTCCGCGAGGTGGCGCTGCTGACCTCGACGCAGTCGCTGCTGGGTTGGGACGAGCGGACAAAGCTCCCACCTGCGGCCGGCGAGTACCGTGCCGAGCAGATGAGCTATCTCGCCGGGCTGATCCATAGAAAGCAAACCACGCCCGAAGTGGGCCAGTGGCTGGCCGAGCTCGCCGACAGTCCGCTCGCGGCCGACCCGCACAGCGACACCGGCGCCGACATCGTGAATCTGCGGCGCGATTACGACCGCAAGACGAAGCTGCCGCAGGCGCTCGTCGAGGAGCTGGCCCGATTGTCGGTGGTCGGCCAGCAAGTGTGGGTTGCGGCCCGCAAGGCCAACGACTTCCCGCGTTTTCGGCCGATCCTGGAGCGGACCATCGTGCTCAAGCGGGAGGAAGCCGCTGCGATCGGTTACGACGACGATCCGTACGACGCCCTGCTCGACGAATACGAGCCCGGCGCGAAAACGGCCGAAGTGGCGCGGGTCTTAGCCGACCTGCGCGAACAGTTGGTGCCGCTGGTAGCCGAGATCGCGGCCAGCCCACGTCGGCCGAATCTCGACGTGCTCCGCCGGCCGTTACCAATCGATCTGCAAGAACAATTCGGCCGCCGCGCCGCGGAAGCCATCGGTTTCGATTTCCAGCAGGGCCGGCTCGACGTGACCGACCACCCGTTCTGCACCGACATCGGCCCGCGAGACGTCCGCCTTACCACGCGCTACGACGAGCACTTCCTGCCCGGCGCACTGTTCAGCACGCTGCATGAAGCCGGCCACGGCATCTATGAGCAGGGCCTGCCGCCCGACCGCTACGGCCTGCCGACCGGCCAGGCGGTTTCACTGGGTATCCACGAGTCGCAATCGAGAATGTGGGAAAATTTCGTCGGCCGCAGCCACGCGTTCTGGGAGCACTTTTTTCCTCAAGCGCAAACCACGTATCGCAACGCGCTCGCCGACGTTTCGCTCGACGACTTTTACTTCGCAATCAACGACGTCCGCCCGTCGCTCATCCGCACCGAATCCGACGAAGTAACGTACAACCTGCACATCCTGATTCGATTTGAATTGGAGCTCGCCTTATTGCACGACGAGCTGCCCGTGGCCGACTTGCCAGCTGCATGGCGGGAAAAATATCGCAAATACCTCGGCATCGAGCCGCCCGCCGACTCCGACGGCGTGCTGCAAGACGTCCACTGGAGCAGCGGGGCGTTCGGTTATTTTCCCACTTACTCGCTCGGCAACCTCTACGCGGCGCAGTTTTTCGAAACGGCTCAGCAGGACCTGGGCGACATGCATGCCATGTTCCGCCGCGGCGAATTCCTCCCGCTCCGCAATTGGCTGCGCAAGCACATTCACTCCCAAGGCCGCCGCTACCCGGCGGCCATGCTGGCTCAGCGAGTCACCGGCAAACCGCTCGCCCACGACGCCCTGCTCCGCCACCTCCGCCGCAAGTTCGCTCCGCTCTACGATCTGGAGTAAAGTAGCCGTCTTCACAGTGTGCCACTGGCTCTGCCAGTGTTTGTCTGCATCTCATTGCTATGCACTGGCAGAGCCAGTGGCACCCGAGCGGTTACGGCCGGAGTTTTTCGATTATACCGATTGTTCCCGCGTCATCTGACATCGGGCCCATAGTGCCAGATGTTTCGAGTCGCGAACAATGGTACACTGTTACGATCGCAATCCGCGTATTGTCTTCTGTCTGCCGCGAGCAGTTCGCGGCCGGCGCCCCCAACGGAGACTCACGCATGGCCCAAGTGGCTAGCTGCCCCCAGTGCAACCACGACTTGCTGGTTCCCAACGAGATGGATCCGCAATCGTGGGCAAAGTGTCCCGAATGCCGGTCGTTCTTCCAAGTCAATCAGGCAGTCCACCGCGACGTGCCCACGCTGTTGCCGGTGGAACCGCCGTCGCAGGATGCACAAGTGGCAATCTCGGCTGTCGACTCGCCGTCGTCGTCCGCGGAGAGCGATATCGGGCACGACGTGCCGGAGATGTTCCCTGTCGAAGTAGACGCCGGACAAACTATCGATCAGCCGCAATCAAACGACAACCTGACGGCCGCCGCGGAGCGCATCGATGAGTGGTTCCGTTCGGCAAAGACACTGCCCGACTCACCGCCGATCGTAACGAATGGTCCAGAACCCGACGCGGTTCCAGATCTCGGAAGCTTTGGAGACATCTCTTCAGAGTCACAGGCGTCCAAGCCGGCGAACATAGCGACGTGGGACGATCCGCGGCACATGGAAAGCCTGCTCGCCGACGTCGAGGCGCGGCCGGCTGATAAGTCGAACGCTGCCAGCGAAACGATCGCGCCGGACGAACATCCCGGTTATGCCGACACCATTGCCGCAACCACGACGGCCGACGTGCCGATGTTCGCCAAATCCACGAACGGCAAGGCCCGGCGCAAGCGATCACCGGTGCGCACGCTGGCGATCACCGCGATTGCCGGCGTGGTTGGGTTGGCGCTGGGCTATTACGCACTGCTGTGGCTCCGCGGCCCAACCGGCGACTTCCTCAACCTCGCCCGGTACTTGCCGCAAGTCATTCTCCCGGCCGAGCTGCAAGCCCACCCCGGTCAGTTGGAGGCCGTGGCGCCAGCGACGGCGGATGTCGCCGCCGAACCGCCTATGTCGGCCAGAGAAAGCCCGGCGGAAACTACCGTTAGCCCGGCCGAAGTTCAGGCAGCGCATACAACGACCGACGAACCACCGGCCAAATCGCAGCCCGTTGACGACCGTTACGGCAGCGAAACAGCGACCGCCGAGTCGCCGGCTGAAGAACCGGCGACTCTCGACGTGCCGGCGGCGGCCCCGTTGGCCGACGACTCGGCGACAGCGGACTCAGCGGGTGTCACCAACGCGCCGTCATTCACAGCCGACGAATTGGCTGCCGCGCTTCAAGCGGCAAAGGAGGCTCAGCCGTCGTTAGTCGCCGGGAAACTGGATGATGGTCGCGAGGTGCAGCGCGCGAAGGGCTACAGTTATTCGCTGATGGCCGACTTGGCGCAGAAGGCCACGTTTGTTGATCCTTCGTCCGCTTCCGAATCTGTTGCAACCTCGCAACAAGCGGCCGACGAACTATTTCGCCAAACGCTGTCAAATGCCCACACCCGCAGCGAGGTCGCCTTGATCCTGCCGAAATGGATCGGCTCGCCACACCGCAAGCACGGTGGCGTGTTCTTCGCCGCCAGCCTGACGAACCCACAAAATGCCGGCTCCGTGATCGAGTGCAACGCATCGCTCGAAACCGGACAGTCGTCTTTTACCATACTGGTTCCCGCCACGCTGGCCGATCGGCTGGGCGATTCGTCGCGCCCGCTGGGCATCGTCGGCTGGATCGTCGACAAGCCGGCGGAACACGTCACCGGCTATACTGGTCAAGCGCCACAAGCCGTTTGGGCGACCACGCTCATTCCACTGGAGTAGCGATGCGCGTGGTGTGCCACTGCTCGCGGCGACGGGTGAGTTGTTCTACTTGACAAAGGCACTGCTTGCTTCCCACAGCCACCTATTGGTTAGGAGGCGAGCAGTGTGGAATCGATCTCGGCGTTGTTTGATGTTCCGCAAGCAGTGGCACACCGAATGGTGCTCGACTTAACCAACTCTGCATTCCATGAACATCGGCGTACCTAAAGAGACCTACCCTGGTGAGCGTCGCGTGGCGCTCGTGCCCGCCGGCGTGCCGACGCTTACCAAGATCGGCGCTCACGTGCAAATCGAAGCCGGCGCCGGGGCCGGTGCCTGGTTCACCGACGATGCATATCGGCAGGCCGGCGCGGAGATTGTCGCGGATCGACGCCAATTGTTCCAATCGGCCGACGTGCTGCTGCAGGTCCGCGCGCTCGGCGCCAACCCGCAGGCCGGCGCAGCCGATCTTGACCTCATGAACGACGGCCTGGTGATCGTCGCGCCCGCCGATCCGCTCGGCAACCCGCAGGCGGTGCGGCAACTGGCTGAACGTGGCGTCACGCTCTTCGCGATGGAGTTGATCCCGCGGATCACCCGCGCACAGAACATGGATGTGCTCTCCTCGATGGCCACCATCGCGGGCTACAAGGCCGTGCTGGTGGCGGCAAACCACCTGCCCAAAATGTTCCCGATGATGATGACGGCCGCCGGCACGATTACGCCGGCCAAGGTGTTTGTCATCGGCGCCGGTGTCGCGGGGCTACAGGCGATCGCATCGGCCAAGCGGCTCGGCGCGGTCGTGCAAGGTTACGACGTGCGGCCGGCCGTCAAAGAGCAGGTCGAAAGCCTGGGCGCGAAATTCGTGGAAATGCCGCTCGAAACGGCCGGCGCCGAAACGGCCGGCGGTTACGCCCGCGAGCTCGGCGAGGAGTTCTACCAGAAGCAGCGCGAGCTGATGGCCCGCACCGTCGCCGCCAGCGACGTTTGCATTACCACGGCCGCAATTCCCGGCAAGCCGGCGCCAAAACTCATCACCGCCGGCGCGGTCCAGGGCATGACGCCCGGGTCAGTCATCGTCGACCTGGCCGCCGAGCGCGGCGGCAATTGCGAGCTCACCAAAGCCGATCACGTCGTCGTCGAACACGGCGTCACGATACTCGGACCCACCAATTTGCCCAGCGACGTTCCGACGCACGCCAGCCAGATGCTGGCCAAAAACCTCACGAACTTCGTGCGGCTCATCACGCGCGACGGCCGCTTCCACATGAACCTCGACGACGAAGTTGTCCGCGACACGCTGGCCGCGCACCGGGGCGAGGTGGTAAGCCGACAGGTGCGGGAATCGCTCGGCCTCGAGCCGCTCAAAACGCCGCCCGTCGGCAGCCCGCCAGTCGACCATCTCGCCGCCAAATAATCATAAAGCCGCGACCGCTGGTCGCGGTCGATTAGCTAAACCGCCGCTCGGCCGTGACTTCGACCCTGAGCTCAGACCGAAGGGAGCTCGGGGCCGAACGGCAAGCGGTTTGACGCAATCGGGACGGCGGCTGGTCCGATGCTGACTCGCTCCCTAGAATTGCGTACGGCCTTAACTTCAGTTCTTCTTCGCGCGTCGATATGCCATGACAGAACAGCCTTCCCAAGAACTTTTGCCGCCCGAGCCGGATCGCTCCACGAGTTGGCCAAGTTGGCTACAGTGGCTCGTCGATCCGGAACCGCCGCGCTTCCTGCTGCCCGCGACCGGCCTGTTGATACTCGTGCTCGACTGGCTGCTGTTCCCCAAAGAAGCCGTCACGCTGGGACTCGCCGCGCCCTTCACGTCGATCGTCGGCTTTGTGGCGGGCAGCATCGGCACCTACCGTCTGCAACGGCGATACGCTCTCAATACTCAACCGGTAGCCTGGGCGAAAGCGCTGATCGCCGGCTTTCTCGTCGGCGTGCCATTTCCGCTGGCGGGCACGCTCGTCGGCGGCTGGGTGCTCGCCACCTCCGGCTTGGCGAGCTGGAAGAAACGCTTATTCAACGAGCAGATTCTTCGTAGATAGCTTACTTTCGCCAGTCAATCGCCCTCAGGATCCGCTCGGCATGGAGACGCCGACTGGTCGTATCGCAACCAGCCGCGCTCAGAAAAACCCAATATCCGTTGCAAATGGCTTTACTTCTCTTGAGCCGGTGATAGACTGGCAGCCGTTCTCGTTCCGAGGCGGCTCTTGTTCGCCCGCGAAGTTGTGGCGGCCGTAGGTTCCTCGGCTTGAACACCCATTTCTACGCGGAGGGACTAATGAGCGGCAATCGTACGTGGCGGTCATGTTTGCTTCGGCACATGGCCATCCTCTTAACGGCCAGTTCGTTCGTGCTGGCTGTGGCGATCACTTCGGCTGACGCCGTGCAATTGGAATTCGACACGGAACTCACGTCGCTGAATCTTACAACACCCGCTCCCGTCGCCATGCCTTTGGCCAGCGATCCGGGCAACGCGCTCGGCGATAGCGTCATGGGCTATGGTTTCGTAGATTCGCAGGTGACGGTCACGCTTTCGTCGCAAAGGCTGATAAATCCTGGGCCGCAATCGCTGGGCCAAGCATGCGCGACGGACACAGGTGGGCCAGGCACCGCTGGCTGCATGCCGAGCGGGTCGCCACCACCGATTGATCCCAACGATCACCATGGACAGCAGTTTTTCGTCGATAGCTTCTTCGACGTGTTTTTCGATATCACGGTGACGGACGTCGATCCGCGGCCCGGCCGCGATTACGCCGGCCAAGGACCGGGCGCCTCGATCATGTTGCAGGACCTGTCTGATGCGGGCAACAAGGACATGCAGACGTCTTACTCCATAGTGTTCGACAAGGATGCGCCGAACTTTGGGTTGCTTCCGCCGCCGGAAACGTTCCCGTACATCGGCCACTTCAACATCGAGATTCCGTTGGGAGGAGATCTCAACGGCAACGGCGAGAACGACAAGATCAAGTTCACGCTGGCCGCCCATCAAGTGAATGGCGAGAACCGGACCTTTATCATTCTGCCCAACGGGACGGTGATCGACAGTTTCGATTCCACCGCCGATCTATCCGGCGCGGTTGTCGACGTATCGGCCGACCCGCCGTTCTCGATCCACATGATTGGTCCCACCACGGCCGAAAGCACGCTGCTCAATCCGGTCGTGCCGGAGCCCTCGGCGCTCATGCTGCTCGCAGCAGGGTGGCTCGTGGTTCCGCTGCGCTATCGCAATCGATTGTCGAGCTAACCGTTCTCGCTAACCAGCGAGCCGCTCCATCACGGCGAACGCCGCGGTGGAGCGGCTCGCGTTTTTTACAGCCCGCGTTCACCCGCCATGCCCTGGCGCTGGACATGGCGCTTGCCATGCTCCATCCTAAGGGAGCCTGACGGTTCCGCTCACCGTATTGCGTGAGCCCGACCAAAAACTTTGGGCAAGCGAACCACCATGGACAAAATACGTTGGGGCGTGCTGAGCACGGCGAAGATTGGCCGCGAAAAGTTCATCCCCGCCATCCAGCGCAGCCAACTCGGCGTCGTCACGGCCGTCGCATCGCGCGATCTGGCCCGCGCCAAAGCGGCCGCCACCGAACTCGGCATCGAGAAACCATACGGTTCGTACCAGGAGCTGCTCTCCGATCGCAACGTCGACGCGGTCTACATTCCTCTGCCTAACCACTTGCATGTGCGTTGGTCGATGCGGGCCCTGTCCGCCAAGAAGCACGTGCTGTGCGAAAAACCGATCGGCCTGACCGTGGCTGAAGCCGAGCAGCTCGCCGGGGCCGCCGCCGCCCACCCCAAGCTAAAGGTCATGGAAGCCTTTATGTTCCGCTTCCACCCGCAATGGCAGACGACCCGCCAGTTCGTCCGTGAAGGCCGCATCGGTCAGCTCCGCTCGATCCACACGCATTTTTCCTATTACAACGACGACCCGCAAAACATTCGCAACCAGGCCGACATCGGCGGCGGCGCGCTGATGGACATCGGCTGCTATCCGATCTCGCTCTCGCGATTCATTTTCGATGCCGAACCGCAGCGGGTCTTGAGCCATATCGAGCGCGACCCGGCCTTGCAAATCGACCGGCTTGTGTCGGGCGTCCTTGAATTCTTCCAAGGCACGGCCACCTTCACCTGCGCCACGCAGCTTGTGCCCTATCAGCGCGTCAATATTTTCGGAACGTCCGGCCGTATCGAAATCGAAATACCGTTCAACGCACCGGCCGACCGGCCTTGCCGCATCTGGGTGCAAATCGGCACGAAACCGGGCACGCCGATCGAAGAGATCGCCTTCGACGTGTGCGACCAATACACGCTCGAGGCCGACGCCTTCGCCCGCGCGATTCTCGACGACGCCCCGGCCCCCACGCCGCTGGCCGATGCCGTGGCCAACACGCGAGTCATCGAGCGCGTGCTGGCCAGCGCGAAAAAATCCACCTGGCAGTAACGCAGGATTGAGGATGCCGGATGCAGGGGGCAGGGAGGACAGCTTGATGGGGCCTCAAAATTGCCTTACCTAGCATCCCGCATCCTGCATCCTCGCCGCCGGCTGATCTTGACGGAGTACCGCTTCTCTTCGGACAATTCGAGGCCATTACCACGGATTTACCCGATGAGCAGCAGCGCTTCCAGTCTCGCCGCTGAACCGCCCACGTCGCCAACCTGGCGGATCGTTGTCGGCTACGCGCTGATGGTAGGGGTAACCATCAGCTTGATCGTGGTCGTCCTTTCGCTAGGTGGTAGCCTGTCGCCGGCCGCCGCCGAAGCGGCTCGCACCGCAGCGCCGGTCGGGGCGGCACACCAGCTCGACGCCCTGTACCACGTGCTGCTCGCACTCGTTTTGATCCTGCTCCTGGGCCGCTGGCTGGGGAAATTGTTCATCCACTTTGGCCAGCCGCGCGTGATCGGCGAAATGGTGGCCGGGATCATGCTGGGGCCGTCGCTGCTGGGCCATTTCTGGCCGCAAGCCACTGCGTTCATTCTGCCTGATCACGCGCAGCCCTCGCTCAAAATCATCGCTCAGCTTGGCGTGATTCTGTACATGTTCCTGGTTGGCTTGGAGCTCAACGCGGGGCTGCTGCGGTCGCGGGCCCACGCCACCGTGGCCATCTCGCACGCCAGCATTCTGACGCCGTTTCTCCTCGGCGCAATCCTGGCGCTGTGGCTCTATCCGCAGCTGGGAACTGCGAACGTTTCGTTCCGCAGCTTCGCGCTGTTTATGGGCGTGGCAATGTCGATCACGGCTTTCCCGGTGCTCGCCCGCATCCTCACAGACCGCCGCATGGAGAACACCGAGCTGGGCGTCGTGGCGCTGAGCTGCGCGGCAATCGACGACGTCACGGCCTGGTGCCTGCTCGCCTTCGTCGTCGGCGTTGCGAATGCCGAGGTGGGCGGCGCGGTGCAAACTGTCCTGCTTGCGCTCGTCTACATTGTGATCATGTTCGCCGTCGTTCGGCCGCTGGCGGTGCGGTATCTCAGCAACGGGGTCGATCATCCACCGCGGCGCATGGCCGTGTGGGTGCTCGTGGCGCTGTTGTTCTCCGCGCTGACAGCGGAGTGGATCGGCATCCACGCGATCTTCGGCGCGTTCCTGCTGGGGGCAATTATTCCGCACGATAGCGACGTGGCTGAGGATTTTCGGCACAAGCTGGAAGATATCGTCAAGATCCTGCTGTTGCCCGCGTTCTTCGCCTACACGGGCATGCGTACCCAGATTGGCCTGGTGGCGGGCTGGCAGGCGTGGCTGTTCTGCGCGGTGATCATCCTGGTCGCCACGCTCGGCAAATTCGGCGGCACGGTGGCCGCCGCCCGCTTCACCGGACTCAATTGGCGACTGTCCGCCGCCCTGGGCATCCTCATGAACACCCGCGGCCTGATGGAGCTCATCGTGCTGAACATCGGCCTGGAGCTTGGCGTCATCTCGCCCAAACTCTTTGCCATGATGGTGATCATGGCTCTGGTGACCACGATCGCCACCACGCCTATTTTGCAGGCGCTCATGAACGGCAAGTCTCAGCCGAAGGAAGCCGCGGCTTGAACGACGTTGTGCCGACCCGGCCGGTCGTAGCGGCAATACGCTTTGCGCCGTGCGATGGCTCTGAATTCCGCACCGGTAGCTGAGTGGTAAACTTGTGCGCCGGCTTGCGCGCAGCCGCCGAATATACGCGCGGGCGCACGGTTCCACCAGCACCACCAAAGGGGGTCATCCAGATGTCACTTCGCCGCCGCATTGTAATCACGGTCGCGCTCGCATCCATCGCGATTGTCGTAAATCCAGACGCAGCCTCCGCTCAAATAAGCCTCAGCTTCGGCGGCGACTCGGACGACGACGATCGCCACGACGACGGTGGCCGGCACCGAGATCGCGATTCCGATGACGATCACCAGAACGGCATCCAATTTCGCGGGTCAAAGGCCAAGCAATTTCAGCAATTGATTGAGGGCGGACAACCGGATGCCGGCGCCCCGCGCCGTCGCGGGCAGGGACCGCAGTTTCAGGGTCAGCAATTCCACGACTCCGACGATTGGCATTCGCAGAAAGGCGATGGCCACCGGGACTCCCAGAATTGGATCATCGAATTCGGCGGTTCCACGCCGTTCTCAGCCCGCTGGTACAACGATCATCCGAACGCCTGGCGACATCATCACCGCCATCACGATCACGACGATGACGCCTGGAAGATCGCCACGGCCGCCGGCGTGCTCCGCTGGCTCGGCTGGGGCACTGCCGTCCAAGGCGGGCCGGTTGTGGTTTACGACTCGCCGACCGTTGAGACGGTAGTCGTCGATCCGAACCTGCCCGGCGAGTGGATGACGCTCGGCGCTTACTCGCTCCTGACCGGCCCCGGCGACTCCGGCACGCGGATGTTGGAGCTGGCCGTCGACAAGCACGGATTCATCGGCGGCAATTACTACGACATGATCAGCGGCGCAAGCTTCAACGTAACCGGCCGCATTGATCGAAAGACGCAGCGCGCTACCTGGTCGCTCGAATCAAACCAGCAGCTCACGTTCAGTGCCCCCCTCAACCAACTGACGGAGGGGCAAGGCCTGGTCGATGTGAAATTCCCCAGCGGGCGCACGCAGCAGTGGCGCCTCGTGCGGATGGAAAACGCTGCCAGGTAGCCGCATAATCCAAAAAGTCTGCGCAGCAATAGCCGGCGACCTACGGTCGCCGGTTATTTTTTGCGCACGAAAGCATGCCAGTCTCATCCACCGGACTCACGATGCCGCGGTCGGTGATAATCGCCGCGATGAGCTCTGCCGGCGTGACATCAAACGCCGGATTGTAAACTGCGATGCCGCCAGGCGCCGTCTGTTTGCCGAAGCCGTTTGTGATTTCCTCGGCCGCGCGCTCTTCGATCGGTATGTCGCTGCCGGATGCGATGGATAAGTCAAACGTCGTCACGGGCGCTGCGACGTAGAATGGAATTCCAAACGATCGGGCAAGCGTGGCCACGCTAAATGTGCCGATCTTGTTCGCCGTATCGCCGTTGGCCGCGATCCGATCGGCCCCGGTGATCACCGCCTGCACGCGGCCTTCGCGCATCACCTGCGCCGCGGCCGAATCGCAGATGAGCGTCGCCTCGATGGCCCGCTGCCGCAGTTCCCAGGCTGTCAGCCGCGCGCCCTGCAGCAGCGGCCGCGTCTCATCGACCCACACATGCGGCCGCTTGCCACGCCGAGCGAGCTCGAAGATTACGGCAAGTGCTGTGCCGTCGCCGCCGGTCGCCAAGGCGCCGGCGTTGCAGTGCGTGAGAATTCCGGCCCCCTGCGGCAAATCCGACAGCAAATCAGCCCCATGCCGCCCCATCGCCGCACACTGCTCGCGATCTTCTTCATGAATGGCCCGCGCCTCGGCGAGCAGGCGTGCGGAAAGCGAGCCGGGCGGTCCTCCGCTCCTGCCGGGGTCGAGGACAACCCGGCTCGCTGCGGTGCGCATGCGATCCAGCGCCCAGAACAAATTCACCGCGGTCGGCCGGCTGGTGGCGAGATAGTCGCAAACTTCGTTCACGTCGCGCCCGGCTTTCACGCCAAGGCACACCCCATAGGCGGCCGCCACGCCAATCGCCGGCGCCCCGCGCACCGCTAGCCGCCGGATCGCCTGCCACACATCCTCCACGGTGCGGCACTCCAAGTACACCGTCTCCGCCGGCAACCGCGTCTGATCGAGCAGCACGAGGTGCCCGTCCACACCTCCCGCCCAGCGAATGGTGGCAAATGGTTTGCTCATTAAATTTGAAACCGCGGTTCCATCAGGCAACTTTGAAGCGCGGCGAATACGGCAGCCCAAACGTATCGGCCACCGCCTGGTTGGTCACTTCGCCGCCGTACAAGTTGATGGCCCGCGCGACCGGCCGCAGGTCGCGGGCCGCCGCTTCGATGCCGCGCTGGGCGATCTCCAGCACCCAGGGCAGCGTGACGTTGCAGAGCGCGAACGTGCTGGTGCGGCCAACCGCGCCCGGCATGTTGGTGACGCAATAGTGAAGCACCTCGTCGACGATGTACGTCGGATTGCTATGCGAGGTGGGCCGGCTCGTGGCGATGCAACCGCCCTGGTCGATGGCCACGTCGATGATGACGCTGCCCGGCTTCATCCGCCGCAAATCTTCTTGTTCCACCAGCATCGGTGCCTTCGCGCCGGGGATCAGCACCGCGCCGATCACCAAGTCGGCCTTCGCCAACTGCTCCCGCACGGTGTGCCGATCGCTGAACAGGCAGTTCACGTTGGGCGGCATGATGTCGTCGAGATATCGGAGCCGATCCATGTTGATGTCGAGGATCGTAATATCGGCGTTGAAACCGGCGGCGATCTTAGCCGCATTGGCGCCCACGACGCCCCCGCCCAGGATCGTGATGTAGGCCGGCGCCACGCCGGGAACGCCGCCCAGCAGGATGCCGCGTCCCATTTGCGGCCGCTCCAGAAACTTCGCGCCCTCTTGGATGCTCATCCGCCCCGCCACTTCGCTCATCGGCGTCAACAGAGGCAGGCGGCCCTGGTCGTCGGCCAGCGTCTCGTACGCGACGCACGTCGCCCCGCTGGCCAGCAGCCGCTCAGTGAGCTCGCGATCGGCCGCCAGATGAAAATACGTGAAGATCACCTGCCCTTTACGGACAATCTTCAACTCGCTTGGCTGCGGTTCCTTGACTTTGACAATGAGGTCGGCCCGCCCAAAGATTTCCTCTGGCCCGCTTACCAACTCGGCCCCTTGCCGCAAGTAATCGTGATCCGAAATGCCGGAACCAAGCCCTGCACCCGCCTCGAAGAGCACTCGGTGCCTCCGACGGACCAGCTCTTCGACCCCCACCGGCAGCATCGCCACGCGGTACTCGTCCTGCTTGATCTCCCTCGGCACGCCCACGATCATGAGAAAGACTCCAGTAGGCCCGAACTCTGTAAATCCGACGAACAGAAACTAGTTTAAAGCACCAATGACCAAATCCCAATGACCAATGCGTCGGTCAGTGCGCCGCAGATAAATTGGTCATTGGTGCTTGGTCATTGGTCATTGGTCATTTTTGAATTTGAGGCCCGTTTGAACTCGACCGCACCCAAATCGTGGCTGCCGTTCCTCCTGTTGGCTGCCGCCCTGGTGGTCTGGGCCGCGCTGTTCGCCCTCGGCGCTTTTCTGGAACGGGGCGCCGACCAGCCCCGCCACGACCTCCGCAAGCCACTGGTAATCCTTGGCACGATGGCCACGTTTCTCGCCGTTTGGGGTCTCGCCTTATGGCTACGAAGCCGCAAAATCCGCCATAAATAGCTGAGCCTGGTAAAGAATCAACACGAGTCATGCCGCAATGGCCAACATGCCGTGGACCGAAAACTTGCGCGGAAAATTTGACACCGCTATTGTGGGCGGTTAAGTTCCTCCTTTTGGGGGCATCCTCCGCAAGCTCAAGGGTTAATCGATACGGGAGCAACACAAATCGTCCGAAGGGCTAACCGACTGCAACTGGAAACTCGTACGCATCCAATGACGGCGAAAAGGTACGGGGCAATTTGTATTGCGGTGGTCAGCTTGCTCCTCGTTTTGATCCTAAACCTCCAGAAATCAGAGGCTTCCGTAGTTTACGATTTAGCCGCCGACTGAAGTGACACAGTAAACCCTAGTGGACCGTGGTCATATAACGGAACAGGCGGCGTGCCATTGACAATTCATAGGGCGGATTGGGACAGCGATACCAACATACATTTCTCGTTCAGAAACGGGAAAATATACTGGACAGACGCGAGCGACGGGGGCCAGGTTAACCGAATTGAACGGGCCAACCGAGATGGCAGCGGCCGGGAGATAATGGTGTCGGGAATCGGTTTCCCCCTAAGCATCGCAGTCGTGCCGGAGCCGTCTTCTGCGGCGCTACTCACCATGGCCTGCTTGATGATAGGATTTTGCCGCTTTACGCCTCGACCGCCTCGAAGCCGACCTCGAGTGGGCTGTCGGGAGTGGCGAAGTTGAGCTTTTCAAACCCGATGACGCGGCCCGATCGGTCCTTCATTAGAATGACTTCGTCCCCAGTCTCTTCGCAGACGTACTCTCGCTGCGGATCGCCAAACCAGACGGTCAGCGTATTCCCTTGCCGATCGTAATACACTTTCACTCGGGCCATATGCGGTCCCCTTCTTTAATAGCGTCCGTCGGATAAGCGGTAATCAGGAAACCGTCACCAGTGAGACGCTTGCAAACGGCGCACACCCAACGGCGCGCGCCGGCCACCTTATAGAATAGTAACACGTTCGGGTCGGAACGGCTTCGACGAACCTCATCCGGTTCGGCCAACGTCACTTGGACGTCGCCTTCACGGCCGGCCATTGCGGGGTGCTTGACAGTGACCAAGAACTCCCAATAAGCATGACTGACCCGAACGCGAAACCCCAGTGGGGTATCCACTTCAAACTTTAGGTCGTCCGGAGCGTCACTCATTGATTCAGCCGAAACTGAGGCCTTCGCTGACCTGCCTCAGCTTAGCCAGTAGAGTGGCGATCGACCAGCTAAGTCGTGCTTGGCCCGCAGGTCAGTTCCTGTTGGTTACGACGTTTCGGATGCCGCCCTTGTCTGGCCGTTGGTAGGGCGGTAAACTGTTGGATTCCATTGAATTCGCATTCTATCGCCCGCAACCGGCGAAACACGAACATGAAAACCTACATGGCCAAGCCCGGCGAAGTCGAGCAGAAATGGCATGTCGTCGACGCCACCGATCAAATCCTCGGCAGACTCGCCAGCCGCATCGCCGTTTTGCTCATGGGCAAGCACCGGCCCACGTACACTCCACACGTCGACACGGGCGACTTCGTCGTCGTCATCAACGCCGAAAAAGTAAAGCTAACTGGCAAGAAGTGGGAGCAGAAAGAGTATCGCTGGTACACCGGCTATCCCGGCCAGCGCAGCGTGACGGCCGAAACCCGCCTGGAGCGCAAGCCCGAGCTGATCCTCCATGAAGCAGTGAGGCGGATGCTGCCGAAGAACAAGCTCGCGTACAAGATGATCACCAAGCTCAAGATCTACGCCGGCGCCGACCACCCACACCAGGCACAAAACCCCGAGCCGCTGGAGCTCGCCGCCAAGTAATCACAAATTCACACGAACCAGATATTTAACCGATGGCCACCACAGAAAAAATCATCGACGCCCTGGGAACCGGCCGCCGCAAGACCTCCGTCGCCCGCGTGCGGATTCGACCCGGCGACGGCAAGCTCGTCATCAACGAGCGCACGCTGGACGACTATTTCACGATCGAACAGGATCGCAACGCGGTGGTCGCGCCGCTGGAGCACACCGGCGTGCGGAATAGTGTCGATGTGATCATTCGCGTCCATGGCGGCGGCAGCACCGGCCAGGCCGGCGCCTGCATGCAGGGCATCGCTCGCGCCCTGATGCGCTACGACAGCGATCTGGACGCCAAGCTTCGCGAAAAGCACTTCCTCACCCGCGATGCCCGCATGAAAGAGCGCAAGAAGCCCGGCCTCCACGGCGCCCGCCGCGGCACGCAGTTCTCCAAGCGCTAACTGGCTTGACGACGGCCCAACTAGCCGCGATGCTACGCATCGCCGGATCAGCATTGCTTGCGGCGCCCCTTGCGCAGCGCTGAAGCCTTATACCCTTCTCTCGATCCATGACCGACCTCGAACCCAAACTCTTCGTGTTCCTATTGGCCACGTTCTTGGGGCTGGAGGTGATTCGCCGCGTGTCGCCGTTGTTGCACACGCCTTTAATGTCGCTCACGAATGCGATATCGGCGATCGTCGTCGTAGCCGCGATTCAGGTGACGGCCGAAGGCCACTCCAACTTCAGCACGTTCCTGGGAACGCTCGCCGTCATCGCCGCCACCACGAACATCGTGGGCGGGTTCTGGATCACCGATCGCATGCTGAAAATGTTCCGCCGGGAGTCATCCCGTCGTGAATAGCCTCTTTCCAACATGCATTCTGTTGGCACAGGCAGGCGATGCCGGTCACGCCACGAGCGCCGCGTCGGTGCTCGTGTGGGCGTCGTATCTCATCGCCGCGGCGTTGTTCATCCTCTCGCTCAAGTGGCTCAGCCACCCACGCACGGCCCGCCGCGGCGTCCGCGCCGGCGAAATCGGCATGGCCCTGGCCGTTATCGGCACGCTGTTGATGTACGAGGTGGTCGATTTCAAGTGGGTGCTCATCGGCATGGTGCTGGGCTCGCTCATCGGCGCGCCGATGGCCATCTGGATGCCGATGACGGCCGTGCCGCAACGAACCGCATTGTCCCACGCGTTCGGGGCCCTGGCGGCCGCGCTCGTCGGCACCGCGCACTATTACGAATTCAACGACACCGGCCGGATCGACCATATTACGATGGCGATACTGGCGATCGAGGTTCTCCTGGGCAGTCTCACTTTTACCGGCAGCCTCGTCGCCTTCGGCAAGCTGCAGGAACTCATTCCTAGCTCCGTCAAGGGGCTTCCCAACCAGAACCTCATTAACTTTTCGCTGCTGGGCGCGGCGCTGCTCGCGGCCATCTGGCTGACGATCTTCCCCACGCACCATCTCGTTTTCCCACTGCTGGTGCTGCTTGGGCTTGCGTTTGGCCTGTCTCTCGTGCTTCCCATCGGCGGCGCCGACATGCCGACCGTCATTTCCCTGCTCAATTCCTACGCCGGCCTGTCGGCCAGCTTGATGGGCTTCGTGCTCGACAACTACTTGCTCATCATCGCCGGCGCGCTCGACGGCTCTTCCGGCCTGATCCTGTCGATCATCATGTGCAAGGCGATGAATCGCTCGTTCACCAACGTGCTCTTCGGCCGCATCGATGCCAGCGCGGTCGCGTCGGCCGATGATGTGTACGGCGGCAAAGTGAAGTCGGCCACCGCCGAAGACGTCGCCATGCTCCTCGATGGCGCCCGCCGGGTCGTCGTCGTGCCCGGTTACGGAATGGCGGTGGCGCAGGCCCAGCACGCGGTCCACGACCTGTTCGATATTCTCGAAAGCCGTGGGACCGAAGTTGAATTCGCGATCCACCCGGTTGCCGGCCGCATGCCGGGCCACATGAACGTCCTTTTGGCCGAGGCCGACATCCCCTACGACAAGCTCAAGGAAATGGATGAAATCAATCCCACCTTCGGCCAGACCGATGTAGCAATCGTGATTGGCGCCAACGACGTCGTAAATCCGCTCGCCAAAACGGATCCAAAAAGCCCGATCGCCGGCATGCCGATCCTCAACGTCGGGGCCGCCCGGACGGTCGTCGTTGTGAAGCGCAGTTTAAGCCCGGGTTTTGCCGGCATTCCCAACCCGCTGTTTGCCGCGGACAACACCCTCATGCTGTTCGAGGATGGCAAAAAGGCCATCGTCGACGTGGTCGCGGCGCTCAAAGAAGCCGCCTAATTCGGATTTAGTCTGAGGCCCAATAGCGGGCCGGCCTGCGGGAATACGTAACATTCCGCCGATTCGCTTGGATGGCCCTGATTCGGCCTTGCCCTTCGCCGGCCGATTTTTGTAATGGCACCCTGTTGAAAACTGTTCACCGATTCTTTAGAATCACAGGCAGCGTTGTTGAGATTTATTCTCATTTACAATAAGCGTGTTGCATTACCCCCTGTGCATTCAGCTATTCCTATCACCGCACTGCGTCGTGGCGAAGTCGCCGAAATCGACCAGGTCCTCGGTTCGCCCGAGCAGGTTCGCCGCCTGCAGGAACTCGGCTTGTGTGGCGGTGCGCGATTGGAAGTGGTTCGCGCCGGCTCGCCTTGCATCGTTCGCGTCGCCGGCAGCACACTATGCTTCCGCGAAGATGAATTGCTCCGCGTGTACGTGACGCCGAGGAAGACGGCATGACTCGTTCCGCGGCCGATCTTGAAGTCGGCCAGTCAGCAAGCGTCGTGCGAATCGCCGGCGCCGACGGCGTCAGCCGCAGGCTGCTGGAGATGGGTGTCACGCCGGGCGTTGAAATCCGCCGCCTCGGCGCCGCGCCGCTCGGCGACCCGCTCGAATTTGAAGTTCGCGGCTACCGCCTCAGCCTCCGCCGCAAAGAAGCACAGCACGTTGAAATTTGAGGATGCGGGATTCGGGATGCAGGATGCAGGATGCAGGATGCAGGGTGTTTGTCCCTGCCCCCTGCATCCCGTATCCTGCATCCTTCCTTACCGCCATGACCACCATTACGCCACCCGCAACGATCCGCGTCGCCCTGGTCGGCAACCCGAACACCGGCAAGAGCACGCTCTTCACCGCGCTGGCCGGCGTGCGGCAACGCGTGGGCAACTATCCGGGCGTCACGGTCGAAAAGAAGACCGGCCACCTGCGGCATGCGGGCCAGCGGTTCGAGCTCATTGATTTGCCCGGCACGTACAGCCTCGCGCCGCGCTCGCCGGACGAAATGGTCACCGTCGACGTGCTCTTGGGCCGCCGCGATAACGCCGAGCCGCCCGATGTCGTGCTCTCCATCGTCGACGCCAGCAACCTGGAACGCAACCTGTTCCTCGTCAGTCAGGTCCTTTCGTTGGGCGTGCCGACCGTCGTGGCGCTGAACATGACCGACTTGGCTCGCGACCGGCAGGTGGAGATCAATGTCGACGCACTGGCCCAGCGATTGGGCGTGCCCGTGGTCGAGATTCAGGCCAATCGCCGCATTGGCATCGATTCTCTGAAACAGGCACTCGCCCAAGCCGCTTGCCGTTCGGCCCCGAGCTCACGGTCGAGTGGCGGCTTAGCGCCCAAGCATCACAATCCCTTTCCCGACATCTTTCAACAGCACGCCCGCGAGTTGTCGCAATGGCTTAATGACCGACAGACCGAAACGCTGCCACACTTTCTCATCGAGCGATTGCTGCTCGACGGCGACGGATATCTCGAAGGCGAGCTGTTGAATGGCGCGGCAACAGAAGGCGCCGCGAAGCTTCGTGCCGCCCGCGAATCGCTTGCTGCCGCCGGTTGTCCCACGCCCGCCGTCGAGGCGCTGGCCCGCTACGATTGGGTCGCGCGCGTGCTCGACGGCGTCGCCCGACGTCCCGACGATCACCAGCCCACCACGAGCGACCGCATCGATGCCGTGCTGACGCACAAATTGTGGGGCACGTTCGTCTTCGCGGCCACAATGGCCGTGCTGTTTTCCTCGATCTTCATCTTCGCCGTGCCGTTGATGGATGTCATCGACGGCGCGGTCGGTTCACTCGCCGGCTTGGTGAAAACGGCCATGCCGGAGGGCGCGCTCCGCTCGCTGGCCGTCGACGGGGTCATCGGCGGCGTCGGTGCTGTCGTCATCTTCCTGCCGCAAATCCTGATCCTGTTTTTATTCATCGCGCTGTTGGAAGACTGCGGCTACATGGCCCGCGCCGCCTTCTTGATGGACCGCCTCATGGCCGGCGTCGGCCTCAGCGGCAAATCGTTCATCCCGCTGCTGTCGTCGTTCGCCTGCGCGGTACCCGGCATCATGGCCACGCGCGTGATTGAAAATCGCCGCGACCGGCTGGCCACGATCCTCATCGCCCCGTTGATGAGCTGCTCCGCCCGCCTGCCCGTGTACGTCATCCTCATCGGCGCATTCGTCCCCGCCGAGCGCTATTTGGGTGGCGTGCTCGGCCTTCAGGGGCTTGTTCTGTTCGCGATGTACGCGGTTGGCGCCGTGGTCGCAATCGGCGTCGCCTGGTTATTGAAAAAGACGCTTTTGCGTGGCGAAACACCACCGTTCGTGCTGGAATTGCCGAGTTACAAAATGCCGTCGCTGCGGACGGTCAGCTATCGCATGGCCGAGCGCGGCTGGGCTTTTTTAGCGCGGGCCGGCACCGTGATCTTCGCCGTCACGGTCGTGATCTGGGCGCTGGCCTACTATCCGCGCAGCCAAGAGCGGGTCGCCGCCGGTATCGCCGCCGAACGGGCCGAACTCGCGGGGGACGCGGCCGCGCTGGCCGACTTCAATGATCCCCAGAACCTCGACCACCTTACCGCCAGCCTGCACCAGCGCTACAGCCTGCTGGGCCGCGCCGGCCAGTGGATCGAGCCGGCTGTCCGCCCACTCGGCTGGGACTGGCGGATTGGCTGCGCGGCGATCGCTTCGTTCCCGGCCCGCGAAGTTGTGATGGGCGTGCTGGGCGTGATTTACCATCTGGGCCCGGAAGTTGACGTCGGCGCCGAGGTCGACCAAAGCCGGCTGCAAGAGCGGCTCCGCGCCGCCCGCTGGGACGACACGGGCCAGCCAGTTTACAATCTGCCCGTGGCCCTCTCGATCATGGTCTTCTTCGCGCTGTGCGCCCAATGCGCCGCGACGCTCGCCGTGATCCGCCGCGAAACCAACAGTTGGCGCTGGCCCGTTTTCACGTTCACCTACATGACCACGCTCGCCTACCTCGGCGCGCTGGTGACCTACCAGGTTGGAATTCACGTGTTTAGTTAGCGTCGGCCGCGAGTCCGAATATTTCACGATGGAAAATTGAACTGCACATACCGGCGTGGCCGCCGGCGCTAAAGAGCTCTGTCACCATGCAAGACCTCGTCGCCATCCTGATCGCACTGGCCGCCACGGCGTTCCTCGCCCGCCGCGCCTGGCAGCGCCTCACCCACCGCCGCAGTGGCGTCTGCGGTGCGTGTTCCGATTGCTCGCCCAACTCACTACGATCGCAGCCACTCGTTTCAATTTCATCGTTAATATCTCACGCAAAGGCGCAAAGTCGCGAAGAAATCCGCAAATGATTCTGTCTTTGCGCCTTCGCGCCTTTGCGTGAAGATTGTCAATGTCCACCGCGACGGATCGCACCTCGGCAGTCGAGCGCGTTAACGGCCGTTTCTCTTCCGCCCAAAGGCAATCGCTCCGCCGCAAGCTCCGCGCCTGGTACCAGCAGCACGCCCGCGATCTTCCTTGGCGCCGTTCGACCGATCCGTACCGCGTCTGGATCAGCGAGATCATGCTGCAGCAGACGCAAGTGGCGACGGTGCGCGACTATTTCGAGCGATTCATCCGCGCGTTTCCCAATGTTGTGCGTCTTGCCGCGGCCGAAGAAGAGGACGTGCTCCGCCTGTGGGAAGGACTCGGCTACTATCGCCGCGCCCGACAACTGCACGCCGCCGCCCAACAAATCGTCACGCTGCACGGCGGCCAGTTTCCCCAATCGGTCGGCGAGTTGCGCAAGCTCCCCGGCATCGGCCGCTACACGGCCGGCGCCATTGCCTCGATTGCCTTGGGCCAGCGCGCCGCCATTCTCGAAGCGAACACGATCCGCTTGCTAAGCCGGCTGATCGCGTACCGCCAGGATCCGCTGGCTGTCACCGGCCAGCGGATTCTCTGGCACGTTGCCGAAGAAATCCTGCCGCAGAAGAACGTGGCGCAGTTCAATCAGGCCCTCATGGAGCTCGGCTCGCTCGTCTGCACGCCGAGCGAACCCAAATGCCACGAGTGCCCTCTTACGAAGCTGTGTGCGGCCAACGCGGCCGGTTTGCAGCACCAAATCCCGCCCGCCAGGCCGCGACAGCAATACACCGAACTCCGCGAAGCCGCCGTCATCGTCCGCAAAAACGGCCGCGTGCTGATGCGCCAATGCGCCCGCGGCGAACGGTGGGCCGGTCTGTGGGATTTCCCGCGCTTTGAAGTACAGGTTGACGGACCGCTATTTGCACGCGAGGAGATCGTGACAAAACTTCACGCTCAAACCGGCATCCGCTGCACGAGGCAAAAGTTGCTGACCACGATGCGACACGGTGTGACCCGATACCGTATCACCCTCGATTGCTACCAGGCCGACTACGTCGGCGGGCGCCCCACCTCCACTAACGGCTTAACCGTCCGCTGGATCCCAGTCGCCAAACTACTCCCTCTCCCCCTCAGCACGACCGGCCGCAAAATCGCCGGATTAATCATTTAGCCCCCGGTCAGCGACCGGGGGCTAAATGGCCGGCACGACCGATCCACCTCGCCACCCGTCGACGACTCCATGCCCACCTCGCTCATCGACGCCCCTGGCACCTTCCGCCCGATGCTGCGGCTGACCATGCCAGTGCTCCTCGAGCAAGTGCTCCACCTGTTCGTCGGCCTGACCGATTTGTGGCTGGCCGGCAACTTCCTGCCAGGCGAGGCGTACGTCGCCGCGATGACGCTGATGATTTACGCCCTCTGGCTCGTCGGCAATGTGTTCGGCTTCGTCGCCATCGGCTCCACCGCAATGACTGCCCGCTTTGTCGGCGCCGGAAACCGCGAGATGGCCAATCGCGTGATGAATCAATCCATCACGACCGGCCTGGTGTGGGCCATGTTGCTCATGGGCGTTGCGCTGCCGCTGGCCGGCTACTTCCCGCGCGTCATGGGCCTCGACGGCCTGGCTGCCGAAGCCGCGCATCGCTACCTCGTGATCGAGCTGTTCGTGCTGCCGGCTGTGATGATCGAGCGCGTGGCCGTCGCGTGCCTTCGCGGCGGGGGCGACATGACGAGCGGCCTGGTCGTGATGGCCATCGTCAATGCCGTCAACATGGCGACCAGTTATGCACTCTGCGTCGGCTTTGGCGCGCTCCCTGAGCTCGGCTGGACCGGCATCGCGATCGGCACGGCAATTGGTCACTTGTGCGGGGCCACGATCCTCGTCGCACTTTTGGCCGGCGGACGGGCCGGCTTTCACTTGCGCTTGAGCGAAATGCAGCCCGACTTTGAGCTGATCCGCCGCATTCTGCGGATCGGCGTGCCCGGCGGCTTCGACGTCGTGCTGGTAAGCATCTGCCACCTGATTTATTTGCGAATCGTGTTGTCGCTGGGCGACGTCGCCGCCGCGGCCCACGGTGTCGCGATCCAAGTCGAAGCGCTCGGCTACATGCCGGGCGGCGCGTTCCAAATCTCCGCTGCCACCCTGGCCGGCCAGTATCTTGGCGCACGCGACCTGGTGCGCGCCCGCCATAGCGTCGTGATGGCCTGCGCTGTGGCGAGCGCCATCATGGTCGCCGCCGGAATAGGCTTCTACGTCGCCGCCACGCCGCTCGCCTCGTTCTTTCTCGGCGGCCGCTCGAGCGAAGTCGTTCCGCTGGCTGCCCAACTCCTGCGCATCGTGGCGTTTGCCATGGTCCCGCTGGCCGTCGTGATGGTGTTGACCGGCGCCCTGCGCGGCGCCGGCGACACACGCTGGCCGCTAGCCCTCAACTTGATCGGTGTGATACTCGTGCGCGTGCCCTTGGCGGCCTACCTGGCGCACAACGTCGTAACCCTGCCGCTATTCGACTGGCACTTCGCGGGCGCCGGACTGGGCGTCGTCGGCGCCTGGTATGCGGCGGTGATCGATATCGGCGCTCGTGCGCTGCTGCTGATCGCCCGCTTCCGCCACGACGCCTGGCAACGCATTGAAGTCTGACCGGCCGCTTCCTGCTTGGAGCAAATCGTATACCTTCACCCACTGCATCCCGTGTACAGAATTTCCTCGGCAGATCTGACGCGGCGCTTTGGCATGCCTTTCGCAGGCCGAAGCGTGTACGTCGGGAGCGCCACCGGGCTCATGTCCGCATCGCATGGTTACTGCAAGATCGGCTCTCAAACAATTGGCTCGTCCGACGCGAGCAACATTCGTGGCAAAGATACCGATAGACGCGCAACTAGCTGCGACCGTGGCTACGGCGGTCGGCAAGCGCACTAACAGGACGAAGGACCTATGAAATCCAATTCCACTTCCAAACGGCCGCCTGACAAAACGTCGACGCAGCCTGGTAACCAAGCGCCCGACGCGACCAAGAAACCACTGCCGGAAGTACCCGATCCGATCGACGAAGCCATCGCAGAGTCGTTTCCCGCCAGCGATCCGCCCACCTTCACAGGGACCACCGCGACCCCGTCCCAAAAACCCGCGCACTGCCCGACGCGGGAAGCGGACGATCAGAATTCACCGTGAACCCGCGCGTACCGATTGCTGGCTAGCTCGATCACGTTTGGCGCAAAGCGGAATCTGCCGCCGCGGGGCAACGGAGTCGACCGGGTGAAGCCCTCACGACGCCGCCATCCTCGAAGGGCAGGCGTGCGAACGGCAAATCATCTAGCGCGGCGATAGTTCTCTACGTTTGCCGCGACGCGCAGCGGGGCGCGTCGCGGCCGGCCGTGATACGACTCGTTCGCCCGGCGCTCCACCACCGGCCTGACGGCAGAATTCCTATAATCCGCACCAAACGAATCGCCGCGCCACGGAGCGCGGCAAGCTGATCGTGATGCGCAGCTTTGCGCATCGAGCACAGCAGAGGCGCGGCAATCTGGCCCCGCGTCTCGTGGTAGAGTTGCAGTGGTTGCCGCATGGTCGCGGCGACCGCATCCATCTAATCAAAACGAGCTTTGCGCATGTCCTCCCCAATTTCGCCCGACGCCTCGAACTGCGCGCTCGCCCCGCCGGTCGACATTCTGACGGTTCCGCCACTCCCCGGCTCGACCCAATCCGTAGCCGATGAGCCTCTGGCCGATGACTCCGGCTCGGTGGAAACGATCAACGTGTTACAACTCGTGAACGGCGAGCACTACTCGGGGGCGGAGCGCGTCCAGGATCTGCTGGCCCGCCAGCTGCCGCGGTTTGGTTGCGAAGTCGGTTTTGCCTGCGTCAAGCCGCGTCGCTTCCCGGCGGCACGTGAAAGCAAAGAGGCGCCGCTGGTCGAGATGCCGATGCGCGGCCGGTTCGATTTGCGCGTTGTGAAGCGGCTCGCCGCCCTGGTGCGCGACGAAGGATACCAATTGATTCACGCCCACACGCCCCGTACCGCGCTTGTCGGTTCGTTGGCCGCGGGCCGCGCCGGCGTCCCGTTCATCTACCACGTGCACAGTCCGGTGGGCCGCGACTCCACGCGCCGCATCATGAATTGGGTCAACGCGGCGGTGGAGTGGGCCGCCGTCCGCAACGCCGACCGCCTGATTGCCGTTTCCCCCAGCGTCCGCGACTATATGCTCGGCCGCGGCATCGCCGCCGAGCGCATCATCTGCGTGCCCAACGGCGTGCCGGGGGCCAACCACCCGCGCGAGCGCCGACCACCCACAGGCACCTGGACGCTCGGCACGGTAGCCCTCTTCCGTCCGCGCAAAGGACTCGAAATGCTGCTCGAGGCGTTCGCCGCGCTGCGGTCGCGCGACGTGGACGTGCGTTTGCGGGCCGTAGGCAGCTTCGAAACGCCCGACTATGAATCGGCGATTCTCGCGCTTGCTCAGCGGTTGGGACTCACCGGCGCGATCGACTGGATCGGCTTCACGCGCGGCGTCAACCGTGAATTGACGAAGATCGACCTGTTCGTATTGCCGAGCCTGTTTGGCGAAGGGCTCCCGATGGTCGTGCTCGAAGCGATGGCGGCCGGCCTGCCCGTCGTCGCCTCGCGCGTCGAAGGCGTGCCGGAAGCAGTCGTGCATCGCGAGACCGGCCTGCTCGTCAATCCAGGCAGCGTCAGCCAATTAGCGCAGGCGATTGAGGAAATCGTCCACGGCGATGTCGATTACGCCGCGCTCAGCCGCGGCGCTCGCGAGCGCCACGCCGAACGATTTTCCGACACCAAAATGGCCGCCGGTGTCGCCGCCGTGTACCGCGAAGTGCTGGCCGCGAGGCGGCTTGACGAAGGAGAGTCAAAAGCGGTATGATTAAAGATCATACCAGCCCGGAGAGACCCTATGGCGAGCGCGAAGATCGCGATTACACTGGACGAAGAGTTACTCGATCGGCTCGACAGTTTAGTGGCAGAACGACAATTCCAAAGTCGTAGCGGCGCCGTGCAAGAGGCCGTGCGTGAAAAGTTAGCACGGCTCGATCGTAGCCGATTGGCCCGCGAATGCGCAAAGCTCGATCCGTGTTTTGAGCGTGATTTGGCCGAACAAGGCATGCGAGCCGACGCCGAAACGTGGCCCGAATACTGAGAGGCAATGTTCACTGGGCTAATCTCGACCCTGTGCAAGGACGCGAGCGGGCCGGTTTGCTGCCAGTCGTGATTGTCAGTCACGACGTGTTCAATGCACGTTCTGGAACGGTGATTGCCATGGCGATCACGAGCCAGCCTCAGCCAGCGGGTTTTCCGCTCACGCTCGAAATTCACACCGCCAAATTGCCGAAACGATCCTGGGTGAAAATGAGTCAGATTCGCACGCTTGCCGTCGAGCGAATTGGCCGCCGGATTGCGCGGCTGGCACCGGAGGAGCTCGATCAACTTATCGCCGGCCTAAATGAGATCTTCGGCGATTGAATTTCATCGCGCCGGCTGAACGGGCTGGGCCGCCTGCGCGACCGGCATGTCCTCGACGACTCGCTTCCAGCCGACCGGCGTTCGCGGACGCTCGAACAGCGCTTGCAGCCGCGCCAAGGTGCTATTCACCGAAGCATTGGCGATGTCAAAGATGTAAACGTGCCGGCTGCCGTTGGGCATGTGAACCTGCATCGCATTGGGCAGCAGCCGCTGCCGATCAAGCATCACTTCGACTTGCGTAAAGTCAGCCGCCTGGGCCTGATGGCGTGGCTTGGCAACGAGCCAGATCTCGTGGTCCTTCTCCTGCTCGATGCGAATCCAATAACGCTGCTTCAGTTTGGCGGCGTCGGCCCCGAACAGAAACGGCAGCGGCCCGTCCGCAATTGCCTGACCTTGCAAATGCGGCGGGATCGGCCGCTCCACGAGTTGCTTCTGATCGTGGCGATATTCGAAAACGCTCTTGCCGTCGCACACCCAATGCTCGCCGATCGCATTCGGCTGCTTCACCCACGTCCCCTGCGGCTGAGCGGGCGGCTGCTGGCCGGGCGGAACCGGCGGCGCTTGAAACACGTTGATCTCCGTGATTTGGAAGCTGCCCTTATCCGGCCGTTGATAGCTTACCTCGCCCTTGTCCTTGTTCAGCGGAATCTTTTGCCCTGGGCCGAACGCCGCGTTGTAGTCCCACCTTTCAAACGCGCACTTGAACGTCACAATCTTGCCGCTTTCCACCTGCCAGGCGTCGAGCACCCGATCCAATGCGGCCTGTTGCAACGCGTTTAGCTCAAAGCCTGGCGGAATCTGCACCGGCTGCTGCCCGGCAATTGGGAGCGGCACGGCCGGTGGCTGAGCGAGCAGCGGCACAGCGACGAACAGAACGACCACCAGACTTATCAGCGCATAGCGCGTCGTGTGAAACATTCGCGGGTCTCTGGAAGGAAAAAGCCTGTCGCCGGGGGGTGCGAACTATACCGGCATCGCCTGATAGAACCTAGACCAGCTTGCCCTGCTATCGCATCCTCGATTTACGACCCCCGTGCAGGCTCTGTTCGGTCAACGATCTTGACCGGCGACCGCACCGCGCCGATGATACGCGGCCCGGCCAGGTTTGCGTCATGAACAGAACCTCGACAATCGTCAAATATCTGATTTCGGCAAGCACGTTCCTCATGGTCGTGTTCAGTGCGGTTGCGGCACTGGCAGATCGGCCGAGCACAGCCACCAATCCAGCGGTGCAGCGAGCATCGTTCGACAGAGCCTCTCGAGAGCTGCAAAAAACGGTGCAATTCGGTCGTCGCGTGGCGTGCGCCGGCGATCAGGTCGAGCAAAGCATCTCGCTCGAAATGCGCCTCGCCACGTCGCTTCGCCAAGGCAACGAGCTTGTCGAACGCAATCAAACACTGGTGCGAAGCCCGCAGCGACGGGTGGTGACAACCACCGAGGTTGACGGAGACCGTATAACGGCGGTGCAGGTACGATACTTCGAGGCAACGAAGCAGATTACGGTGGGCGAGGCGCCCGAACCTGTCCCGCCCGCCGCCCAGCCGGTTCAGGGTAAAACGTATCACTGCCGCCGAACGCCCGGCGACGACGGAAAGCTCAACATCACCGACGCGGAAGGCCAAATTCCGCCGCCCGAAGAATTCGAAATCGTCGCCCAAAACATGGAGATGGTCGGCCGCTCGAATCCGCTCGTAAAGTTTCTGTCCGGCCGGACCGTCGCCATCGGTGAAACGCTCCAGTTGCCTCAGGATTTCGCCGATCAACTCTTCAACCTCGGGAAGCGCTTCGGCCACGTCACGCGGTTCGACCTGGTCCTCGAGAACGTGGAAACGCACGACGGCGTGCCCTGTGCCGTGTTTACGGCCCGCGTCGAAGCCGCCTCCAGCGACTCCTCGCAAATGCGCATGCAGGTCGAAGGGCCGCTCGTCATGCAGATCGACACCTGCCGCGCCGTTCGACTCGCCCTGTCCGGCCCAATCGGCATGTCCGAGACGCGCGGCAGTTACAGCACTGCTTACCAACTGATTGGCACCGGGCAATTGAAAACCAGCATTGCGTCGAAATACCGGGACGCAAAGCGGTGACTTCGGCCGACGCCGAGCGCCGCTATCTCTTTGCTATCAGCTGCGGTGCCTGGGGCATCGCCCCAGGAACTGCCAGCACAACTGGGGCGTTGCCCCAGCCACCCATCGCTACGCGGCTGATTTGAGCCGCTCGCTAAACCAAGCGTCACCCCGTTGCGTAGGACCGGATGCGAGCCGCCGCGCTCCGCGGCGACTTCGATTGGCAACGCTAGCATCTGAACCCGGCTGTTGTCGACTTGTCTGAACATGGAGGGATGACAACATGCATTGCGCCCGTTCCCATCACGTTATCGCGGCCGAATTGCTGATGCCGCTGATTTATTTTTCGACTGCGGCTTTACCCGGCATGGCCGCGCCGTATGTCGAGTTCGATTTCGCGCGCTCGGCCGAATGCCGCGACGTGACGCCGCCTGAACGCCTCGAAGAGTATTCGCAGCAAAGGCTTGTCGAGTTGACGCTGAGCGTGTCGGTCCGCTTTCGCGGCGTCTCCCCGGATGACGTCGAAGAGCTGACAGTTGAGATCGACGGCGCCGATGCCGGCTTGCGTGTCCACAACTTCGCGCCCACGACGCAATTGGCGAGCGACATCGCGCAGGAGATTGAAACGACGACCACCACGAAATCGGCACGCTCGCTCGACGGAACGCTGGGAGGGTCGCTTCCCGTGCCGTATGCGGAGCTGGTCGCCCATATGTCGCCGTCGATCAATGCAGGCATTTCCAGCGGCGAAACGACGACCGAAAAACTCAATCGCTTGCCGCCCAAGCATACGGTGGTCGTGAGCGGCACTGCGTCGGAAGGCCGCGGCGTATTCTTCAAGCTGAAACGCTCCTCGCAGACGTCGCTGGAAGGCGTGCACGAATTGGCGGTGACATTCGTCGCGCCGGCCGGCTGGCGCGGCGGCGACGTGCACGTCGCCTGCAACGCCCGGGGACGCCGCAAATTTTTCTGGATCAAGCAACCCGCGACGTTGGGCCGCGAAGGCGATACCGTGCGGCTGTACGTAGCCGGTCGCGGCACCGTTCGCCAAGTTGCGAAGCCCGTGGTCGCGGACACGGATGGCAGCTAAACCGCAAGCGGTTGGCCAACCGTCGTAGGACGGACAATCCTGTCCGTCCGATTCGCTGGTGACGGACAGGATTGTCCGTCCTACGGCTCACAGCGGCCAGATCATCGGTATCAAAATCGTCGCCACGACCAAGAGGATCAGGTGCAGCGGCAAGCCAATCCGCATGAAATCGGTGAAGCGGTAGCCGCCGGGGCCGTACACCATCATGTTGGTCTGATAGCCGACCGGCGTAGCTAAGCTGGCCGACGCGGCGAACATCAGCGCGACAATGAACGGTCGCGCATTTGCACCGCTCAATGCCGCCGTTTGCAGGCAAATCGGGAACAGCAGCACGGCGACCGCATTGTTGGTAATCAGCTCCGTCATGATGGAGGCCAGGATGTAAACGCACGCCAAGGTCGCAACAGGACCCAAAACATCGGTGGAGTGAACTAGAACTCCAGCGATCGCCGAGGCGGCGCCCGTCTCCTCCAAAGCGGTGCCGATACCGAACGCCGCGGCGATGGTCACCAGCACTTGCAGCTCAATGCTCTGCCGCGCCTCGCCGGCGGAAAGGCAGCCGGTGGCGACCATAGCGACGGCGATCAGAGCGGCTCCCACGAGCGTCGGCACGACGCCGGTCGTCATCAACACGAGCAGCAACACGAATAGCACCAGCGCAATCCAAGCGCGATGTTTCCGCAGCGGTCGCCATTGCTCGACGTCGCTCACGAGGTAAAACGCCGGGTCGTTGCGGTGGGCGCGGACAAAATGAGGCTGCGTTTGCAGGAGCAGTGTATCGCCGGGCTGCAGCGAAATATCGCCGACCTTCTCTTTCACGCGACTGCCGCCGCGATGCACGGCGACCACCGCCGCGCCATACGTGGCCCGAAAATCAGCGTCGCGAATCGTCTTGCCGATGAGCGGCGAGTCGGCCGAGATCACCGCCTCGCACATCCGCCGGCTGAGCTGGCTTGCCGGCGACGACTCGTACGCCGGGTCCGCCACCGGAACAAGGCCGGTAATCTGTTGCAGCTCGACCACGCTGCTCACAACGCCCGTGAAAACAAGCCGATCGTGCACCTCCATCACTTCATTCGGCGCGACCGGCGTGATGATCTCGTCAGCGCGGTTAATCTCAATCAGGAACAAGCCGGGCAGTCGACGCAGGCCGGCCTCTTCCACGCTCTTGCCGATCAGCCGGCATTCGGGCTGCACCAGCATGTCGACCATGTACTCCCGCCGCGACTCGCCCAATTGCTCGAAGAGCTCCTTACGTTCCGGGAGCAGCTTGCGGCCGACCAATAACAGATAGACGATGCCGATCAACGCATAAGGGATGCCCAACGGAGTGATTTCAAACAGCGACAGGCCGGCCATTTCGCTCTTCAGCAGCAAGCCGTGCACGACCAGGTTCGTCGATGTGCCGATAAGCGTACACGTGCCGCCTAGAATCGCGAGATATGACAACGGAATTAACAGCTTCGAGGGCGCGACGTCGTTGCGGCGACACCAGTCGACGACAATCGGCATGAACATCGCCACGATCGGCGTGTTGTTGAGGAAGGCCGACGACGGCACGATCACCGCCGCCAGGCGGCCGATCGCGGAGCGCTCATCGCGCGCGGCGCCCAACACCTGATGGCCCACATAGGCCAGCACGCCCGTCTGCTCCAACCCGGCGGCGACCACGAACAGCACGGCGACCGTCAGCATGCCTTCGTTCGCGAAGCCAGCGAAGGCCTGGCTCGGCGTAATGATGCCCGCCAATGCCAGCAGGGCCGTTCCGCTGAGAAATACAACGTCGGGCGGCGCCCAATTGCGCAGCAGCGCAATAAAAATCACCGCCACAATACCGAGCGTAAACCAGGCATCTGAACTCATTCCGTCTCCCCTTTTTGGGTCGACATAATCGGCCAACTCAGAAAAGCTCGCCTTAGCAAGCGACTACGAAATGAGCATACTGGCGACCGCCTGTGCGCCAATACCGAATCGCGTCGCTCAGCGACACACCGATTAGCGCGAGAAAGCCGGTTCCTGTCGTGCAGCGGCAGGCTTTTCGGGAGCCAGTTGCGGCTGTGCGGCGTCGCGATCGCCACCGAACAATCGCCGCACGAACCATTGCCGCGCGTCCATCGTCAGGCTGAACAGCGCGGGCACCAGAACCAGCGTGAAGATCGTCGACACGAGCAATCCGCCGAGCACGACCGCCCCCAGCCCGCGATACAACTCGCTGCCGGCGCCCGGAAAGAGCACCAGCGGCATCAGCCCGAGCACGGTCGTCATCGTCGTCATGAAGATCGGGCGAATCCGCGTTCGCACCGACTCCAAAATCGCTTCTCGTTCCGACATGCCGTCCTCGCGCATGTGGTTCAAAGATTGGTGGACGATCAAAATCGGGTTATTCACGACAGTGCCGATCAGGATCACGAAGCCGAGCATGGTTAGCACGTCGAGCGTCTGCAGCATGAACACGTTGAGCACCGCAAGGCCCAGCACGCCGCCCACCGCGCCGAGCGGTACGCTGAAGATGATGACCAGCGGATACAGCCACGACTCGAACAGCGCTGCCATCAGCAGGTAGGTGATTACCAGCGCCAGCACCACGTTGAACCGCAGCGCTTGCCAGGTATCGCGGAGCTTATCGGCCGTGCCGGCCAGGTTGATTTGATATCCGCCGCTCAACTGATCGGCATCTCGGAGCGGCTGAACGATCTCGCTTTGAATCCGCGACATGGCCAGCTCGAGCGGCACGTCGGCCGGCGGCGAGACTTGGATCGTGATCGCGCGGACTCGTTCGCGGTGGTTGATCTGCTCCGGGCCGCTGCTGAGCTCGACATTGGCCAGCGCGCCGAGCGGCACGAGCTGGCCCAACGGCGTGGCGATCGGCAGGGCCTGCACGTCCTGCGTATTCCAGCGATATTCGCCTTGTAGCGCGCCTCCGCCCACGTCGATCGGTCGACTGCCCATCACCGTAAGGTCAATTTTCTTCCCATTGAGGTAATAATCGCTCACGTACGCGCCGTCGATCAGTGCGTTCACCGAGAACCCCAGATCGGTCGTGCTCACGCGCATGTCGGCGGCTTGAACCAGCTTCGGCGTCACGTGGACCTCCGGGCTGGAAAGGTCGAGACTCGGCAGCGGTCGCGGCTGCGAATTGGGAATCAATTGGCCGACCTGGCCGATGATTTGCCCGCCCATCCCGACCAGCCGCGTCAACTCGGGACCGGTGATTTCGATATCGATCACGCGGCCGCCTTCCAGTCCGCGGCCGAACAGGCTGGCCTGGCTGGCAACCGCGAACGTGCTGGGCAGGTTCGCGCCGATGCGCAGGACGATCGGCACCAGCTCGGCGGCACGCGAGGGGTCGTGCGCGCGCAGGCCGATAAACACCTGGCGGCCCCGCGCGACGAAGAAGAAGTCCTCAATCACCGGCCCGTCGAGCGCCGCCGCCGCGGGGCTATCCGGCTCGACGTCGGCGTACGGCTTGAGCCCCTCTTCGACCGTTCGGCCCATGTCCATCAACGTGTCCAGATTGTAACCGGGCGGCGGGAGCAAGATGCCGAACACGAGATTGCGGTTGCCGGTGGGCAGATATTCGACCTGCGGCCAGAGCATCCAGGTGACGCCGCTCGACACCCCGACCAGCGCGGCAATCACGGCCAGCCGCCGGAGGACGCCGCGCTGCGTCCAAGCGTTGATCGCTACGATGGTCGAGACGAATGCGGACGCAAAGCCGGCGATGGGCGCTACCGCCCACTCGGCCAGCCGCTGCGGGGCGGCAACGAGCGCCGTTTTGGAAGTCGGGCCCATCGCGGCGCCTTCCGCGTATCCGTTGCCGTCGTCGGCATTGCGAACGACCGATAATCGCTGCGCGGACGGCACCGCGTCATCGCCCGCTTCATCCGCCGCCCGGCGGCCAAACAGCCGCGCCGATGCCGTGGGAATGACCGTCATCGAGACCACCATCGACAGGCCTACGCCGGCGCTGATCGCTAGCGCGATGTCGCGAAAGAGCTGCCCCGCCTCCTCCTGAACGAACACCACCGGCAGGAACACGGCGATGGTCGTGAGCGTCGACGCCGCCACGGCCCCCCACACCTCCTGCGTGCCGTGCACCGCGGCGGTAAACGGCGGCTCGCCCAGCGAATACCGGCGGTACACGTTCTCCAGCACCACCACCGCGTTGTCCACCAGCATGCCGACCGCAAACGCCAACCCGGCGAGGCTGATCACGTTCAGCGATCGCCCCAGCATGCCGAGCACCAGGAACGAACCGATGACGCTGGTCGGAATCGCCAGGCCGACCACCAGCGCGCCGCGCGCGAACCAGAACCCGGCCGCGATGATGATCGCCAGCGAAATGGCGAAGAACCACGGCGAGACGTACGCCGCCGCCACGGCCGAAGCGACGATCAGCGGGATCGCGAGCAGCGTCCGCGCGCCGAGGTGCAGAAACAACATCAGCACAATCATCGTCAGCGCACCGCCGATGAAAATGTTGTCCTTCACCAGGTCGACGGCCGAGTAGATGTATTCCGTTTCATCGTACACCTGCGTGAGCTGCAGTCCGCGCCGGTTCAGCAAATTGCGATTCAGCTCGTCGGTCGCGACCCGCAAGCCGGCCATCACGTCCAGCACATTCGCGCCGGTCTCCCGCATGCAGTTGACGGCGATGTTCGATTCGCCGAAGCGGCTGACGATGCCGTCGGGTTTCTTGTAGCCGAGTCGAACCTCCGCCACATCGCGGACAAACACCGGCGCCCCGTCGCGGATCGCCAGCAGCTGGTTTTCCACCTGCTCGGGCGAGCGGAATTGGCCCAACGCCCGCACGACCCAGCGCCGCTTGCCTTCCCAGAAGTCGCCGGCCGACGTGTCCTCGTTCTGGCCGCGGAGCACCTCGCGCACCTGCGTCAGCGTCAGTCGTCGCGCGGCGAGCATCTCCGGATCGACGACTACCTGCAGCTCATCCTCATAGCCGCCGATCACATTCGACTGGGAAACGCCCGGCACGCGTTCGAAACGGGCTTCGATCTCGTCCTCCGTGAAGCGCCGCAGCTTCGCCACGTCAAAATCCTCGGGCGGTAGCAGCTCCTTGAACTCCGCCTGCTCGCGGCCCAATTTACGCAGACGGTAAATCTTCAGGCCGACATTACGAGCCTTCCGCACCCGCTCGAGCCGGTCGGCCAGCGCCGGATATTTCTCGGCAAAGGCGTCGAGCTGCTCGTCCGTGGGCGGCCGAACGCTCAGAATAAACCAGCCGATTGCCTGGTCCGAAGCGTTCGACGTGCTGATGATCGGCTCGTCGGCGTCCTCGGGATACTCGGGCACCTGCTGCAAACGGCTGTTCACCAGGGGCACGATTTCCGACATGTTGACGTCCACGCCGAATTCCAGCGTGATCCGCCCCATCGAATCCATGCTCTCGGAAGACATCTTCGTGACGCCTTCCACGCTCTTGAGCTGCTCTTCCTGCTCGACGATGATCTCCTGCTCGACTTCCTGCGGACTGGCGCCCGGCCAACGGGTTTCGATCGTTATCGCCGGCCGCTGCACTTCCGGCGTGAGCTGCATCGGCATCCGCTCGAGCGCGACGATGCCGAACAGCGCCACCAACAACACGCCGACGGACACCTTCACCGGGCTGTGGACAAATGCGTCGATCAAAGCCATCGCGACACTACACTACACGATTGATGGCGAGCCGCCGGGCTTGTCCCGGCGGGATAAACCCGCCGGCTCGCAACGTTACTGAACCAGTTCCCGCCACCTACTCACTTACTCACGTACTCACCTACTCACCCCGGAATCGCTGCGGCTTACCGCTGGAGAAGGCGGAACCACACGCTGAATTTGCACGTCCTGGCCGGGACGCAACCGCTCGTTCCCCTGCACGACCACGATTTGGCCGGGCTCGACGCCGCTCACTTGGATCATATTGCCCTCAGCCACGCCCAATTGCACGCTCACAGGCCGCACCTTGCCCTGCTTCGCGTCAGGCGCCGCATCGACGACGTACACCAACGGCTGCGGCCCGCCGAGCACCAGCGCGTCTTTGAACACGAGCGTGGCCATCTGCTTGTTGCCCGTGGGAAGCATCACGCGGGCGTACATGCCCGACTTCACAAGCGGCTCTTTCTCGATGAGCTGATTTTTCACGCGAACCTTAACCGGAAACGTTCTGGCCTGCACGTCGGCTTGAGGAACAATCGCGGACACCACGCCGGAGAACATTTGACCCGGAATTGCCGGGATCTGCACGCTCACCGTCATGCCCACGCGGATGTGCGGCACGTACTGCTCGACGACCTGAGCCACCACCTCCACCTCATCCAGTGCCGCGACTTCGGCGACCGGATCGCCTTGCTTCACCCACTGGCCGACCTCGGTGTGCTCAGCCGTCACATAGCCGGCGAATCGCGAGATGATCGTGTGCTTCGCAAGCTGGTCGTTGAGCCGATCGACGGTTGCCTGTTGCACCGCCACCTGCGCCTTGGCCTGTGCGATTTGCTCTTTTCTAGGACCCTCGACGGCGAGTGCGTAAGCCGCTTTCGCATCGAGGTATGCCTGCTCGCCCTCGACCGCGAGCGCGATCATCTCGTCACGCTCTTCCTCCGACATTGCCTGACCCTGTCGGAAGAGATTATCGGCCCGCGTCCGCCGTGCTTGCGCGTACTGCCAACGTGCCTGGGCGGCTACCATGCGGGCCTTCGCCTGCTCGAGCTCTGCCGGTCGCGTGCCATTCTCCAGCTCCGCCAGCGCTTGGCGACGCAGCTCGAGTTCGCCCTCGGCGGCGGCCAACTCCAATTGAATGGTTTCCGTGAGCAACTGCGCCAGCATCTGGCCGCTCTCCACGCGCATCCCCTCATCGAGCGGATATTCCACCACGCGCCCGTCCACCGCGCTGCCGACAATCGCGGTGCGGAGCGGCATCACGGTGCCGACGAAAGTCTGGCCGGCTATCACCTCCCGTTCGATAGCCGGCGACACGGCCACCAACACCTTAGGCGGCCCTTGCGCCATGGTGATCACCGCGGCTGACCAAATCGCGATCGGAGCAAAAATGTTCGCCGTGATATTGTAATGACGAGTCATGCTGGAACCGGCCGTGCGGAATCTTACGCTTTCTAAACCAGACTCTCGGCCGGATCGTGCGTTTTGAGGTTATGCCTGATATGACGTAGAAGCTTTTTGAGCGCGGCCAGCTGCCGCTCGCTGAGACCTTCCGTCGCCCGCGCGCGGACCCGCGTCGCACACTCGACAATTTTCTCCCAAACTGGTTCGGCCGCGCGATTGGCGCGAATGATCTTCTTGCGGCGATCCCCGGGACAGTTATGGCGGCTGATCCAGCCGTCGCGCTCCATGCGGTCCAAGATTCCGACCAAAGTTGGCGGCTCGATCATCATCTTGGCGGCCAGTTCGGCTTGCGATAGATCACCCTCCAACGCCAGCCAACCGAGCACCATCGACTGCCGGTAGGTGACACCATGAGGCGCCAATTCATCGAACACTGCCCGGTGATAGGCCTGCGTCGTGATCGTCAACCAATAACCAAGGCTGTCTTCGAAGTTGTAATCCAGCATTGCTTAACGGTCCTGAACGCGTGTCCCTAAGTCATTCAGTCTAAATAGTTAGCGACCTAATTATTAGCTATTGAGCGAATTCTTCAACCCCGCCCGTTTGAGCGGCGGACGACGAGGCGCGTCCCCTTTAAGTCTGTATCAGTCTGATGTCACACGGCGGTATCACAATGACCGCCACCGCTTTTTTGGCCGCGTCATTTCGTCGGCGCTACGCCAAAAATTCGCCTCAAATAACGCGTTTTTCTTCACAGACCGCACGCCCGGCACGCTGCTTGCAGCATAGGTTCGCTGTCAGGCAGGTATTAGATCCCCTCTGGCGGTCGCGGCGCGCCTTGATCAAGGCCGCGCGCGGGGCAGGTCGCTCAAGTGCCGAGCGTCAGATCGGATCGGCGTACTGTGGATGATGGCTGGACGCCGCAGGTGAACGCGCGTCGGTGCGGTCGCCTCGGCGTTCCGCTTCTCAGGAATCGTCTCGGTGCGCTCCAACGCGAATTGGCGCGTCGTGCAATGAGTCGCCGTCGCGCCCGGAGGAGGCATTGAAAACTATGTTTACAAAAATCTCACGCTCCATTGTGGCAGCGACGTTGGTGTTACTGCTGGCGAGCGGAGGTGCGCTTGCTGACCGCGAAGAAGGTGGTCGCGGCGGCGACGGCGATCGAGGTGGCGGCGGTGATCGGGGCGGCGGCCAGTCCGCGCGCTCCTCCAACCGCGGCGACAGCGGTTCTTCGCGCTCCTCTAACCGCGGCGACAGCGGGTCTTCGCGCTCGTTTAGCCGTGGCGACGGCGAGCGATCGTCACGCTCCTTTAGCGGCGGCTCCTCGCGCTCGTTGAGCGAAGGCTCACGTAGCGAGTCCTTGCGACGATCGTTCAGCAGGCCATCCGATGGTCAGATCCGCACGTTTTCCGGCGAATCTCGTGGCCGGTCCTTAGACAGCTCGCGAGGCCGCACTTTCAGCGACGGCTCTCAATTTCGTTCGTCCCGAGACGGCGAGCGATCCGTTCTCGGACGGTCGTCTGATTCCATTCGGACCGATCGGTCGTTTAGCCGATCAACCGACGGTGTGACGCCGCGCGACTACCAGGCTCGCCGCCCAACCGACGAGCAGGTTCGCGACTTCCTGCAACTGCGCCGAGATGGCGGAGTGCGACAACCCGGTGACAGTCTCGATCGGTCGTTCCGCCGCCAGGGCGAAGACCGCATTGTGCGACGTCCAGGCGACGACAGCCAACGCGACGGCGATCGTGGCGACGTGCGCCAACGCCTCGGTGATCGTAACCTTGGCGACCAGAATCGGCCGGACCGCGATAACCTCAAGGATCGCATCGTCGGTGATCGTGATTTCGACCGCGATCGCGATTTTGACCGCGACGACCGCGGCGGACGCGATTACGAGCGATGGCGCAGCAGTGCGTCCCGCGGCGACGATGACAAAGGCCGCGATCAGCGCGATTGGTCGGGCCGCTGGCGAGAGGGCGATCGGTTCCGCTTTTCGAAGCAGATCCGCGATCGCTGGCGACATGGTGGTGATGACGACGATTTCCCGTTCCACGCCAGTTGGTGGCGCGGCGGGGATCGCCACCATCATCATTGGAGCTGGTGGGGCGATCATGCCCACCGTCATCACCGCAATCCCTGGTACTGGTGGACTTGGTCGAGCGCCCCACGGCTGGCCCGCTGGGTCAACTACGGCTGGCCGAGCTATTACTACTGGGACTACGGCCCCGGCGAGTATATCTATTACGACGATGGTGGGATCTACGTCAATAATCGCTTGTATCAGCAAGCCCCGGCGTACTACGATCGCACCGTGCGGTTGATCGAAGAGGCGCCGGACATCACGGCCGAAGAGGCGGCTCAGATGGAATGGCTGCCGCTCGGCGTGTTCGCGGTTACTCGCGACGGCGTGGCTGAGCCCGATGTGCTCGTGCAGCTCGCAGTGACGCAGGACGGCGTGATCGCCGGCACCGCGAACGACCAGCGGTCGGGTGCGACGTATCCGATCGAGGGCGTCGTGGAAAAGCAAACGCAGCGCGCCGTCTGGTCGTACACCGACGAGCGCGGCCGCCGGGTCATTATGGAGACCAGCATCTTCAACCTGACCCAACCCGAAGCGACCGGCCTGGTGCACTATGGACCGAATGATATCCGCGTCATCCAACTGGTGCGCTTGGACGAACCAGCGAACGGAGCGGCCCCCGCGACTGCCACGGACGGTGAATTGCCCCCGCCCACGGAAGTCCGATAACCCAGCATGATGCGTGAAGTTCACACGGCCGCAGGTCGGCACGCCGACCCGCGGCCGTTTTTTGTACCCGGTGCTAAGGGCGTCGCCTCCCTGTGACGAGCGGCAATGTGGCCCGCACGTTCGCCGACGGGATGTGTACTACACCCCCATTCTTCCCTGACTACGGACCGGGCCGCCGCAGCATCACCGCGCTAAAAACCAGCAAAGTCATCGAACTGAAAAGGCACGCCAGGCCGGCCACACAGTTGGCTATCCGCGAGGTCTCAGCGACGTTCTCGCTTGTTTGGCCGCCCATCCCGAAAAAGAAAATCGCCACTAACCCAAGAAAGATCGCAACGACAACCATCAGCCACAACACCAGATTCTTCACGAGCATTTTTATACTCCCGTTTGGTGGCGTTTGTCGCTTGAGCCATCAATCAAGCTGAAGCGTAATCCATAGTGCCAAGGCGGCAGGTCAAATGCATCAGTCATCGCTTTTAGTCCGGCACTGGCTGCCCAAGCCAATATCTGCTCCGGCCTCGGTCGAATGTCCAGATTAGGGCCACGTGGGGTCTCGCCGTAGCGCCAATGCATCACTAGCACCTCTCCACCCGGCCGCAGAGCGTTTGCGGCATGGCGCAGGAGCTCGGCCGGCTGCTCACAATGCAGGATGTTGAACAACAACACGGCGTCCACCTGAACACCGAAACCCACGTCCATCACGTCACGTTGCCCGCAGACAACCCGCAAGCCGGCGGTGCGCGCACGAGTCCGTGCAATCATCTCCGGTTCAACGTCGAACGTGTACAGGGTGCCGCTGATTGCCTTAGCAATCGGTCTGGTGAACGTGCCGTAGCCGCAACCTAGTTCGGCTACATCGTGAAAGCGGCCGATATCGAACCGCGAAAGAATCAGCGGCACGTCAAAGAGTGATTCCCAATAGGATTCATCCGGCATTCCGCTGTCGCGTATTTTCATTTCCGGCTGCTGACGCTTCTGGCAACTGCTTTCCCTTCTTGAACCCGGCCTTCAGTAGCTCATCGTAGCCGGGTTTCAATGCACGGACAGTGTAGCCATGTTTCTCAAGGGCGTACGCGGCCGTTCTGGCCCGCATGCCGACGACGCAGAACGTGTAGAGTATCTTCTTTTTGGGGAGGGTCTTGGCCAGCATCTTGGGATCGCCGCCTTTACGCAACGAGGTTACTGGCAGGAAAATCGACCCCTCGATGTGTCCTTGCTTCCATTCGTGCTCGCTCCGGACATCGACCAGCACGGCCTTGTTCTTCAAAACGTGCTGTTTCACTACGGCAAGCGAGTCTTTTGTAAACTCAATGTTATTGCGGGCTGAGTTCGTGGTGAGAAGCGATAGAACCGCCAATAGGTGAATCAGTGACATGCTGCTACTCCTTAGCTCGGATGATGCTGAATTTTACATGTATCGCCGCTTGCCGGCCAATTCTTCATAGATGGCCAAAAAAGCTGTCGAATTTGGCCGCGTGATGTGCTAGGCTCGACATCGCACGCGGCCGCATTGCATTTGCTGACAGCACAGTTCGCCCGAGCCAAGCACGTATACACGGCCTGCCTAGAGTAGGCAGCAACGATCACTACCGGTCGGCCACCGCGTGCGGCTTAGCTCTCTTCCGCTGGCGGGCAACGAGAGCACGCACGTGAAACCCAAAAATCGCCTATTTTTGCACCGCGAGAATCGCGCCGCAGCCTGGAAAACATGTGGTATCGCGCGATCCGTGCAGCGCAAAATTGGGTATTTTTGGATTTAAAAATCGTGGTCCTGGTAAAGCGCCAAAAATCAAATTGGCCGGCACTAACCGGGCCAGTGTAGTCATCTCGCTCCGCGAGATGACTATCCGCTCGCGGAGCGAGCGGTCTACACTTCGGCAATTGTTCGATCTCACCCATTGTGATACCATTACGAGTTCGTCCCTGGGCCCTGTTGGCCGCCTGCGTACGTCGGCCGGGCCGCGGAGGACTGTCCCCCTTACTGCTTTTCGTTTTTCTCCCCCTCGTTATGGTAAACCGCAATTTAATTCGAGAGTTTGACGTATCCGACGAAGACTGGAATATCGCTATTGGCGAAGCCCTGCCCGATGACATGGAGTGGCTGGGCGGCGAAGACGTTGGCCCCAATCAAATTGTCGAAGGCAAAGTCCTCCGCATCGACGACGACTTCATCCTGGTGGACGTCGGTTACAAAAGCGAGGGCATCATCCCCCGCAACGAATGGGAGGATGGCGACGCGATTCCCGCCATCGGCGAAACGCTCCGCGTGCTCGTCGAGGACCTCGAGGACATCGGCGGACGGCAAGACGATCGCGGCATGATCGTCCTCAGCAAGCGCAAGGCCGAGAAGATCGAAAAGTGGCTAAAGGTCATGGAGACCGTCCACGAAGGCGACACGGTATCCGGCCAGGTGACGCGCAAGATCAAGGGCGGCCTGCTGGTGGATATCGGCGTGAACGTGTTCCTGCCGGCCAGCCAGGTCGATATCCGCCGCCCGCACGACATCGGCGAATACATCGGCAAAGAGATCAAGTGCCTCGTGCTGAAAATCGACGAGGCCCGCCGCAACATCGTCGTCAGCCGACGCAGCCTCATCGAAGCCGAGCGGGCGCAAAAGAAATCCGAGCTCTTGAAGCAGCTGGAGGTGAACCAGTTGCGCAAAGGCGTCGTGAAGAACATCGCCGACTTCGGCGCGTTCGTCGATCTGGGCGGCATCGACGGCCTGTTGCACATCACCGACATGAGCTGGGGACGCATCAGTCATCCCTCCGAGATGGTGAAAATCGACGACCAGGTCGAAGTGATGGTGCTGCACATCGATTACGAAAAAGAAAAGATCGCGCTCGGACTCAAGCAGAAGAGCGCCAGTCCCTGGGAGCACGTTCCCACCAAGTACCCTGTTAACACCGTCGTCAAGGGCACGGTAGTCAATGTCATGAGCTACGGCGCGTTCGTGAAGCTCGAAGACGGCATCGAAGGGCTCGTTCACATCAGCGAAATGTCGTGGACCAAGCGGATCAATCATCCCAGCGAGCTGGTGCACATCGACCAGGAGGTCGAGGTGATGGTGCTCGACATCAACCAGGAGAAGCAAGAAATTTCGCTCGGCATGAAGCAGACGCAGTCCAATCCTTGGGACAAGGTGGCCGAGCGTTATCCGCCGGGTGCTTTGGTGAAAGGCCGCGTGCGAAACCTCACCAATTACGGCGCCTTCATCGAGATCGAGGAAGGCATCGACGGCCTGCTGCACGTCAGCGACATGTCGTGGACACGCAAGATCGGCCATCCTAGCGAGCTGGTCGAAAAGGGCCAGGAAGTCGAGTGCAAAGTGATCTCGGTGGATCAAGATCGGCGGCGCATCGCGCTGGGCCTCAAGCAAATGGACGAGGATCCGTGGGCCACCGATATCCCGAACCGCTACCAGCCAGGCCAGCTTGTGAAAGGCCAGGTCACCAAGATCACGAACTTTGGCGTCTTCGTCGGCCTCGAGGACGGTCTTGAGGGACTCCTGCACATTTCCGAGCTTGCCGAGCATAAGGTCGAAAACCCGGAAGACGTCGTTAAGGTGGGCGACGAGATCGAAGTCAAGATTCTCCGCGTCGATCCCGAGGAGCGGAAGATCGGCCTCTCGCGCAAGCGCGTCGAATGGGGCGAGGATGATACCGGCGGCGACGGTTCCACAAACGGATCGAGTGGTGGGCCGGGTACTCCACCCGAATTGAAGGGCGGAATTGGTTCCGAGTCCGGGCCGCTATTCAAACCCGCTTCCTCCGCAAAGCAGGAAGCCGGCGCGGCAGAATCGGAAGATGCGGCTCAAGCAGATACTTAGGCCGGACAACGATAACCGTCAGTGAAGGGGGAAGGCGGAAGGGGGAGGGCGGAAGGATAGAACAATCCGCCCTCGCCCTTCCGTCGTTCCCCTTTTCTTTGCTACCTCCCGAACGCGGCGCACATTCCACCCACCGCGTCGTATCTCGCCAAACATGCAGGCGCTGGCGCAGGCGCGTCGATGATTCCCTCAGGGCCTGGGTCTATCCCGCCCGCGCCCCACTCTCCCGCCGCCCTCCTATCCTGAAGCTCAGCGCCCTCCCTATGTCCACTTCCACCACGAAGAAGCGGAAGATCGGCAGTGCCGTTCAGACGCCCCTCGAGACTTATCTCCGCGAGATCAACGAAACGCCGCTCCTCAACGCGCAGCAAGAACGCGAGCTCGCCACTTGCATCGGCCAGGGCGATACGCGGGCACGCGATCAAATGGTTCGCGCGAACCTGCGGCTGGTCGTCAACATCGCGCGCGGCTATTCGGGCAAGGGTCTCGGCCTGCAGGACCTCATCGAGGAAGGCAACCTCGGCCTGCTCCGCGCGGTCGAGGGCTTCGACCCTGCTATGGGCACCCGCTTCAGCACCTATGCCAGCTACTGGATCAAGCAGTCGATCAAGCGGGCTCTCATTAACACGGGAAAGACGATCCGCATTCCGGCCTACATGGTCGAGCTGCTCTCGAAGTGGCGCCGTGCCAGCGCGCGGCTCACCGAAGAGCTAGGCCGCTCGCCCACGCCGGAAGAAGTCGGCCGCGTCCTCGGCCTGCCCAAGAAGAAGCTGCCCATCATCAAGAAGGCCATCAAGATCTACAACGCCACGCCGCAAACCGATCAGGCCGAGGCCGGCTGGACCCTCGGCGACATGGTTATGGACGAGCGGCAGCTTGCGCCCGATGATGCGCTGGTGGAAAGCGATTGCCTGCACCACGTCATGGACATGCTGGCCACGATGGACCAGCGCGAAGCCACCGTCCTGCGGATGCGCTTCGGACTCGACAACCACGAGCCCCGCACGCTCAAAGAGATCGGCGAGCAGCTCGGCCTCACCCGCGAGCGGGTCCGTCAAATCGAAACCGAGGCCCTCAACAAAATGGCCGACAGCATGGAAGATCCGCACGAACGGCTGCTGGAAGCGGAATAGCCTGGTCTCGTCATCGAAGTCCCGGAGGAACGGCATCGCCGGGTGCCAACTGCTGCTCGGAGCAGGTGTCGTTCGAGTTGGCGAAATGACCGCCGGCAGCTAGAATTGGATTGATTTGCTGCCGGTGCACAGTCTCGAATTGCCGAACGCGAGAGGAAAAGTAATGCGCGTAATCTCCGCTAAAATTCTGGATTCCACGCATTTGGAGCTTAGTCAGCCGTTGGAAGCATCGCCGGGCGACGTGATTCAGATCTCGCTGCCGACTGAAATGGAAGATGAGATGGCCGTATGGCGGGAGGCGGCCAAGCAACACTTGCTTAACGCCTACGCCGACGAGGACGCCGTCTATGACGAGCTATGATTTTGGCGACGTGGTGCTGGTACACTTTCCTCAATCCGGAACCACCGCCAGAAAGCAGCGCCCGGGAATCATAGTCCTCGACATTGGCGATGCCGATCTTGTCATTGCGCCGGTTACATCCAAGGCGCGGTCTCAAATGGGCGACCTACGGCTCGCCGATCTGCCTGGAACGGGCTTGATCCGGCCTTCCTGGGTGCGTCCTTAGCCAAAGTCGCCACTCTGCTTAAGAGCGATATCGTTCGGGCGTTAGGCCGCCTGTCGTCGTCCGATCGAAACGTGCTTGCTCAGAATTGGCAGAAGTTGTATGCCGGCTTCGTATCGTAGAGGAGGGCGGGTGCTGCGCATGCGATTCGGCCTCGATAGTCACGAGCCGCGCACGCTGAAAGAGATCGGCGAACAGCTCGGCCTCACCCGCGAACGGGTCCGCCAGATCGAAACGGAAGCCCTCAATAAAATGGCCGACACGCTCGAAGACCCGCGCGAACGGCTGCTGGAAGCCGAGTAGCACTCCGGCGAGTCCAATTTCGTCTGGCTGGGAAATTCGCCGACGCCGCCGGCTCATTGGACAGCGGCCCATCTTTGGGTATCATTCTTTTCGTCGCTCCCAGTCGCCCCAGTCTCAATTCGTCGAGCTACGAGAGGAGACGCTAGCCGTGGCAAAAGGCAAATCGACAAGTTCTGGCAAGCTGCAATCCGCCACTTCTTCAAAGCGCAACGCATCGGCCTCCGGTAATGGCCGGTCGCCGGCGCCGGCAAAAAAATCCACAGCCGCAGGGCAACGAGAGATCTCCGCTGCCGAGATCGGTAACGTCGCGGGACAAGTCTGGGCCTGCCTCAGTGAGGACGGGGAACAAACGCTCGCGGCGATCAAGAAATCGATCGACGCGCCGGCCGATGTTGTCGTCGCGGCCATCGGCTGGCTGGCACGTGAAGATAAACTGGATTTCAGCACCACCGGCCGCGCGGTAAAAATCTGCCTGCGCTAGCGCCGACAAGGGACGCCGATAACACTGCTGGTGTCATCCATGCGTGGCTCTCTACTCATCCTCCTGCGCGCGGTTCCCCTGTCCTTTCTGTGGACCGAACTTGGCAATATCGGAATTGCCCTACCCAGCAAAGAGTTGCGTCGAGGAGGCGCGAAATTCGCAAAGCTGATTCGCACATCGGCGGTCCACTAATTACCATGAATTAGAGATGCCAATGCGATGCTAGGGGGCCATTCCGTGAGCCGCAAACTCGATTTGCTTTTGTCAATTTACGTGCTTGCCATCGTCTTGGCAGTGCTCGGACAAATGTCCGTTCTTGCAGACGGGCCCGACGACCATGGTGATCGAGATCACTGGCCCGTTTACCAGCGGCATGCGTTTGACTGGATGAATAAGGCCGGCCATGACCAGCAGCACGGCGGTCACAGGCGCGGGCGCTTCCCGGTTTATGCGCCGCAGGCCGTCGCGCAGGTCTCTTCAGGTTGGTTTCAGCGGCCGTATCCGTACCATCTGGACTACTACAAGATGCGCTACGGCGGCAGTTACGCCCCGTACTTCGGCAACTTGTACGGCCCGCCGCAAGTCGTCACAGCGCCGCCCTACTATGGCCCGTATTACGGCGGCTACGAGTACGGACATCCGAATGTGAGCGGTCCGACGAGCGCATATCCCGGCTTCCCGAACGGCGCGGTTTATGGAGCGCCGGTGGAAGACAGCGTCCCGAAGGATCAGCCAGCTACGGTGCCCGACGGCGACAACCTGCCGGCGCCATAGTAGTGGCGTAGGACGGACAATCCTGTCCGTCAGATCCGCGACGACGGACAGGATTGTCCGTCCTACCGCTCACAGCCAACGGCTCGCGGCGCGAGCCTGCTACACTAGCGCTGCAGGCCGATGTTGAAGCTGAAGACCTGCTCGTCGTCGGTATCTGCTTTGGCGATCGGGAATGCAAAGTCCAGCGCAATCGGCGCCGGGCCCATCGCCGGCACGGTGATTCGCAGGCCGAAGCCGGGGGCGATGCGGAAATTCTCGCCGTGGATTGCGATCTTCTCTTCCACGGTGCCGAAGTCGACAAACGCAACGCCGTGAATCATGTCGTCGGCCGTCAGCGGGAACAGGTACTCGACCGTGTTCACCCACATGAACTCGCCGCCGACCTGAACGCCCTCCGGAAGCCGGACCGGCGAAGCGCCGCGGAAGTCGAAGCCGCGGAGCGTCGAGTAGCCCCCCGCGAAGAAATTCTCGAAGATCGGCGTGTCGTTGCCCGTCACGCCCACGCGCGAGGCGAGCGTCAGCACATTTCGGCCGGAATGGTCCGGCCGCTCATGGAGCAAAAAGTATTTGCGGCCTTCCAAAATCGCACGCGGATACTCGAAGCTCCCCACCACTTCCTCTAACTCTAGCTGCAGGAAGTGACCTTCAGTGGCGAGGAACGCGCTGTCCCGAGTGTCGTTGGCAATGGTCCACTTGAAGCCATGTAATACATTGTCTCCATCCACGTCCGCAAGCTCATCAATCGGGGCCGGCCCAACCTCGCTGATTTTGATATTCTCCCCACGATAGGAGATGGCCGTGGAAAGATCGTTTTCAACCCACTGGTAGCCGAGCGAAACGCGCCCACCGAGCCGCTGCTCGTCCCAGTCTTGATAGCGACGATCAAAGAATGATCCGCTCAGGCCAAGGCTGACAGGCGTGTCCATCAAGTACGGTTCCTGGAAGCTTACCAGGTAGCGATGCACTTGCGTGCCGGGAGCCGCCTCGATTCGGAATCGCTGGCCGCCGCCGCGCCACGCGCGGCCACTGGCGAAGTCGTCCCAACTGGTGGGAAAGCGGGTCCAATCGAAGTTTTGTTCATCGAGCAGGATTTGGCCCACCAGGCCGGCGTCGGAATTCACCGCCACGCCGAGCATCAGCCGACCGGTTTGCGCTTCGCTCAAAATAACGTCGAGGTCCACGGCCGGATCGCTGTACATCGGCGTAAACGGATCGGTTGGATAGGGAGTTAGCGCCGGGTTGGTGGGCAGCGGCGCGACGGGCGTAATGTTGGGATCCGGTGCGAGCACGGGCCCAGGGCCGTATACAGGCGGCGGGCCATACTGCGGCGCTGGCCCATATTGCGGCGGTGGAGCGAAATACTGCGGTGCGGTTGAGGATGGTGGCGGCGGCGACATTGGCGGCGGCCCGAACGCCGGAGCAGCCGGTTGAGCGTATTGCGGTGGCAACTGCGGCTCCGTGATCGCCGCCTGGCGGACCGCGTACGGTGTATTCCCCGCCGGCATCGCATCGGGGCCCGTCGCGCCGACCGTCTGACCGCCAAAACCGGCTGCGGCATACCGGTCGGCGTTCGATTGAACGGCGGGCGGCGCCGTGCTGCCAGGCGTCGGGTAAGGATAGGTGCTGGGTGGCTGATACGGGCTCTGTGTACGAATCGTCAGGCGATGATAAGGATTCGCCTGCGCCGGCTCCTCATACGGCGGTCGCCGCACTTCGTAACGCCGCGCCGTCGGCGATAGCGGCACGTCAGGTTCGGCACCGCTGTGCGCTTGCGCCTCGTCAAAATACAAATGCACGTCGATCTGATCATCGCCAGCAACGAAATCGGACGGCGGTTGCACCGCAAATGTTTTCGTCGGCGACGCAGTAGCGGGAGGCAACACTTGCAGCGGCGCGATCAAGGGCGGGCCAGAAGGAGCGAGGAACGAGGAGCGAGGGGCGAGGAATTGTTGCTCCGCTTCTCGCTCCTCGCGCCTCGCTCCTCGCGCCTCGCTGACATCGTCCGGGCTTTGACCGCGGAAATTTGGATTGCCGCCCGCAAACTCCGTTTCGTCGAGGTCCTGAATGTGATACGTGATTTTGGGCGTGACGCCGCGCACGGGATCGTTCAAGAACAACCCGCTGGCCCGCAGCCGGCGTTCGCTGGCGTGGATTTCGCGGATATCGACGATCTCGCCCGACCGGATTGAGAGACGGTTGAGCGCGGTCTGGATTTTGGTGTGTGGATTTTCGCCCTCGATGTGCACGTAGATGTTGCCGACGCGCCAACGCTTGCCTTCTTCAATTTTGTACAGCAGCTTGAGCTTGCCGGTCTCCTCCAAAAAGATCGGCTCCGCCTGGATATCGGCGAAAACGTATCCCTGGCTGCCGTAGAGTTCTTTCAGCCAGGCCACGTCGGCATTCATCTTGCCTTGCTCAAATGGCTGGCCGCCGGGCATCTCAATTCCCATCGCCAGCGACTGGCTGGCGAAGATTCCGTTGCCGATGAATGCCACCTCGTCGACCTGGTAGCGCGGCCCCTCGTGAATCACGAAGCGAAGCGTCACCCAAGTGCCTTTGTCGTTGAAGTCAAGCTTCCGGCCAACCTTGGCTTGAAAGAACCCGAACGAGCGATAGTAGGCGGTCAACTGCTGCACGTCTTGATCGATTTGATCGCGGTCGAGGTAGCCTTTGAAGATCATCATCATCGGCCGCTTGGTTTCGATTTTCGTCCTGAGCTGGCCGTCGCTGGCAAAGGTGTTGCCTTCAAACACAACCTTCCACACCTTTTGCGCGGTGCCTTCGTTGATGACAAACACAACGCCTTGGTGGGTCGGCTCGCTGCCCTCGAGGATGGTGACCTGGGTGTTGTTGAAGCCGTTCCGTTGATAGAGAGCAACCAGCTTGCGGCGCGCTTCTTCCACGGCGTAAGGGTCCACGGGTCCGCCCACTTTGAGGTCGGTTTCCTTGGCGAGCTTCTTGGTGCGGATGCGGTGGTTTCCGAGGTATTCGACGTAGCGGATCACCGGCCGCTCCACGACTTTGAAGATCACAACCCGGCCGTTCGCCGCATTTTCGTACGTCGGCTGCACGCTGACGAACCAACCGCGCGAAGTTAGCTTGCGGACGTCGCGCTGCACCAGCGCCGGGTCGAACGGCCGGCCGACGCGGGTTTGAAGCTCATTGAGGATTTGCGTCGTGGGGATGGTCCGGTTGCCCACGATGCGAATTTCAGCCACCGGTTCGTCGGTTGCCGACAGCGACGGTCCCGAGATCTCGCGCTGTTCTTTCTTCGAGCCGAACATCGACGGAGGCAGCGACGGCATGCCGCCGGGGCCACCTTGCGCCCAAGCGGCCGCTGGTGCCATCGCCACGATAGCAACCAACGCAACGAATGCCGTCGAGATCCAATGATGCGTGGCGCGTTGAGACAAGATGAGCCTTCCGAAGTGCAATGAAACCACGCGGTTGCGGGAAACCGTTCGCTAAGCGCTGAGAAGACCGTTCGACAAGGAACCGCCGGCGGCCGGGTGGAGCAAGCGTTCTCGCCCCACAGCGACCCGTGGCGATGCGCAAAAAGCCCCGTAGAAATAGCGAAACTGCATGGATTCAACAAGGGTGGTTCACCGCTGATCCAAACATTTTTGATAGCGTTTGAAGAGGTCGTTGCGAGCAATTGCTGACAGCGGTCCAAACTGCTTCGCGCCGCTGATAAGAGGCATACATCACCTCAGCACTAAACTAAGTCATAATTATTTACGCAGATTGGAGATGCAAAAAACGGCGAGCTGAATTCCCCGTCGAAACTCGGAAAAAGTTTGACATAGCGGCGAGGGATAGTTTAAAATCGTGCCGGCAACTCTTGTCGCAGCAATATCTTTTGTGGGAGGGACTAATGAGGATCACTGCGATTCTGCCGGTATGTTGCGCGCTGGTTACCACGCTGGCATCTACGGCGAGCGCCGCGCTGCTGAGGTACGAGCCATTCAGCTACGACGAAGTCGGCACGACCATGCAAGGAAAGACGAATCCGGACGGCGAGACTTGGTTGAGGGCAGGCATTGCTAACCCGCCCAGTGAGATTAAGGTTGCAAGCAATAGTTTATCAGTCCCCTTTCCGCTGCTGCCGCCTGTCGGCAATTCAGGCGAAATCAACGGGCAGGGCAACGGCAACGGAGCGGCCATTCGCTTGGCACTCGGACAGACCATTAGCACAGGCACTGTTTATTACTCGTTTCCTTTGCGCATGGACGAATTGACCGGCTCGAATAACAATATCGGTGGCTTTTTTATCGGCCTGAACAATTCTACGGGTTCGCAGACTGGGAACCCGACGGCGGTCGGGGCCAGGGTTCAGGCACGCATCGATCCGACGGATCCGACAAAATACAACCTCGGCGTTTTCCGGAACATTACGGCCACAGCCAGCGCTACGTCATGGAGCGGTCCGCTCACCGTTGGCGATACGCTGTTCCTCGTCGCTTCGTATGAGATCGTTTCCGGCAACCAGAACGACATAGCGCGCCTGTGGATAAATCCGGATCCAAGCACATTCGCCGACCCATCGTTTTCGCCGCTGACGACGCCGCCAACGCTGATTGACAACACGACAGCTACTGGGACGGACATCAGCATCGCGAGCATCATCCTGCGACAGAGCCCAGCGCCGCATCTCACGCTGGACGAAATTCGCGTGGGGACGGAGTGGGCTGATGTGACGCCGATTCCCGAGCCGGCGTCGCTGCTGCTGTTGCTGGCCGGTTGCGTACTGATGCCGTGGCGGGGACGGATACCCCACCCTACCAATGAAGTCCCGATTTAGTCAGGATCAACCCGGCCGGCCATGTGTTAGCCGAAACCAGGATAAAGATAATGCGGCGACTCGCGATTCTATTGGTTTGTTTTACTGCCTCGCAAGCGCTTGGGCAGGACCCGAACCTGCTGTTTTACGAGGGATTTGATTATTTCGACGGGGCGCCGCTTTCTCCCGTGCCCATAAGTACCGACCAGAACGACCCGGTCAACCAGGGTCAGCTCCACGTGGAAAGCGGGAAATACTGGTTTTCCGCCGGCACTGCCGCCAGGCCCATCGCGGTCACCGGCAGCGTGTGGTACGACAACGGCCTGCCTGCGCCCACTGGCAACCAAGTGCACTTGACGATTGGCAACTCGGCATCGTCGCGCATTGAAATCCCTAACATGCCAAGTATTCCTGCGACCGAAAGCCGCACGCTGTACTACTCCGGCTATTTCCGCATCAACCAACTGATCGATTCCACAACCAGCGCCGGCCTTACCGGCGCGCCTTCGGGGCGAACCGCGACTGAAGTGGGTGCTCTTGTCGCCGGCTTCAACAACACGCCCGGCCCTCAAACCGGCAACCTCTCCGTGCACGGAGCAGGGCTCATGCTGAAACGGGCCAGCGCCGTACCTGAGTTGGAGCTGTTCGACAAATACTACATGGGCACCGCCGCCAGCAACCTGGAGCAGTGCGGATCGCCCAACAACTGGTCGTGCAGCGAGCGTAATTTTGCCGACTACAATCCGGAGCTTGATCCTTTTCACCCAGAAGGCAATCCAGCGGCCGACGGCTTCGAGCTGCCCAGCGTCTACTGGCCCGATTCGGCGCGCGACGATGTCCGGCGCAGGTACCCAGCCGTTCCTTTAAGTTTGGGCGAGGCGGTGTTCGTTGTCGCTTCCATCACGAACAATCCGGGCGCACAGAACGACGTCGCGCGGCTGTGGATCAATCCCGACGCGAGCACATTCGCCACGGATACGCCGCCGCTGCCGCTGCTCGCGCCGGACCCAATGAATCTCGATTCGTTCAAGAATACGGTTGCCTGTCCCGAAGGATCGGTTTCCTGCGGCTTCGTGGAGTCTCCGACCGTCCTGGGCAACGACATGAATCTGGGCGCCGGCCAGTCGGCCGACCTGGGCCCAGCCAGAACTTTCCTGCTGCGGATGAACGCAGCGTCGCCGTTTGAGCATTATTTTGATGAATTGCGGATCGGCACCACCTGGGCCAGCGTGACCGGCGGCGCGGACGAGCCGCCGGCCGTGGCTGGCGACTTCAACAACGACGGTTCCGTGGATGCCGCCGACTACGTTGCTTGGCGCGCGAATGATGGAACCAACAACGCACTGCCTAACGACGATGGTTTGGGCACGCCTGTCGGCCTGGCGCACTACGAACTGTGGCGAACCAATTTCGGCAACACGACGGGCGGCGGCGCGGCGGCCGGCGCGGTGCCCGAGCCGGGTTCACTGTTGTTACTTGCTTTGGCCGCCGGGGGGCTGTTCTGCGGTAGTGCCAGCCGGCGGACGCGTTGCAAAAAACTGACCGAAAATCGTTGCACCCTTATGCGAAAAGCGCCGTCGCTCGCCCGACGCGCTTTACATTGAGTTCATGCGCCCAGAGCCTATAACGGAAGGAACTTGTCGAGTCTGCGTTCTTCGGCCCCCGCCGTCAGCGCGGTACTTTCCAGTTTTCCAACTGCCTGGAGGCACTGCTGTGATTGCCAACTATCGTCGCGTCTCCCCTCGGTTTAGTTTCACGCTGGTCAAGCTGCTGGCGGCCCTCGCCGCCACACTGGCCATTGCGCCGGCCGCCCACGCCGTGCTTTATTGGGACGCCAACGGCAACCTCGCTGGCAGCGGGACGTGGGACGTAAACACCACCCAGAACTGGAGAACAACCAACGATGTAGGTCCTCCGGACTCGACGTGGACGCCCAACGACGGAACGCAGGATGCGGCTTTTGGCGGCAATCCGGGCGCGGGAGTCGCCGGGAGCGGCCTGGGCGGCACCGATGGTAAAGTCACCGTCAGCGGAACAATCAACGTTCATTCCCTCATCATGCAGCCGACGGCGGGTAATTACAGCTTGAGCGGCGGCGCGATCAACATCACCGATCCTGCCAATTCGATCGTGATGAACACCAACACTGGGCCGGTCCGCGCGCAGGTCATCGCGTCGGCCATTGGCGGCACCGATATTACGGTGGTGGTGCCCAATACTGCCGGAACCGTCAATTCATTTGTGACGCTTGGCGCCCCTGCGACGGGAGCGACCAACACTTTCACCGGCGACCTGATCTTCGGCGGGCCTAACACGGCAGGCGGTTTTTCGCAAATCAACATCAATAACCCGACCGCTCTTCCCGCTACCGCGACCGTCAGGATGATGCGCAATCTCTGCCAGCTCCTTTTCACGGCCGGTGGCGTTTCGGGCACGGCCGGCTACACCGCCACATTCAACAACAACATCATCCTCAACGACACCGGCAGCGGCACGTTGTTGCAAGATATCGGCGCCTCCGCCGCCGATGCTGTCATTACTCTGGGCGGCGTCATCTCCGGCGACGCCAATCTTAGGTTCCAGGTCGGGAACGGCGGCGGAAACGGTACTATTGTGCTCGCGAACAATTCGACCTACACCGGCTCGACTAATATCACCGGGGCGGCTGCGCACGTGGTGCGTCTGGGAATCAACAACGCTCTTCCTGTGGGTACTGCGTTGTCGGTCAACCGGGGGTTTGACATGGCGGGCTTCAACCAGAACGTTGCCGGCCTTAACAGCACAGCGGCTGGCAACGGCACCGTTACCAACACGGGTGCGACAACGTCCACGCTGACCATTGACGGCAACGCAACGGGCAGCTATTTCGGGCTCATTGGCGCTAGCGGCCTAACTGGCTCGAACGACAACATTGCACTAGTTTTGGCGCCAACCAACACCGGCACGCTGACGCTCAGCAGAGGTGCCGGCAACACATACAATGGCGGCACCACGATTAACGGCGGCAAACTGGTAGCGCTCGCGGGCGACTCCGCCGTCTCGGCAACCGGCACTGGAGCGGTAGCCGCAAATAACGGCGGCACGTTGGGCGGCAACGGCGGCGTGGGCGGCCCGATCACCGTGGCCTCCGGCGGCCATCTGGCGCCGGGCCCCGCGACGGGCACCACCATCGGCACCCTCTCCGTTTTGAACGCACTATCGCTCGGCAGCGGTTCCAACCTCGACATGGATTTGGGCGCACCCGGCACGAGCGACCGCATCGACATGCCTAGCTTCTTTGGCAACTTTGCCCTGACCGTGCCCGCCGCGGCAAACAGCATTGGGGTCAATCTCATCGACCCGGCCGGCGGGGCTGCGGGCAACGGCACCTACACGCTGATGATGTTCCAGGCAGGTCAGTACACCGGCAGCAGCAATGCCACTCAGTTTTTCACGAACTCGTTTCCCAGCCCCAACAGCCTCAACGGCGCGACGATCGCCTACAACCTGGCCGACGACACCAACACGATCCAGGATGGCAATCCGGGCGCGGCCACGCGAGTCATCATGACGGTCACCGGCGGCCCGAATGCCCTCCTTTGGACGGGAGCGGCGAGCGGCACATGGGACACGGGCACTACCGCCAATTTCAACAACTTAGCCACGAATACCAGCACCACATTTGCAGGCAACGACAACGTTACGTTCGATGACACCGGCGCCAACACCACCCCGGTCACCATAGTGGCTGGCGGGGTGCAGCCGAATATCGTCACGATCAACAACAGCAATACGACGTATACTTTCTCGGGCGGCGACATCAACGGGAGCAGCCTCGGCGGAGGCGGCGGACTGTTCCTCGCCGGCACGGGCCCTGTCACCATCGATAACAATTACACGGCCGCCGGCCCAATCGTGAGCAATAAATCGGGCACGGGCAGCGCGACCTTCAACGGCAACATCACGGCCGCCACTGCGCTGACGGTCAACGGCGGCACGCTCACGCTCGCCGGAGCCAACACCTACACCGGCGATAACACGGTGAACGGCGGCACACTCGCCGTGAGTGGCTCAACGGCCACCTTTGGCGGCGGCGACCTGACCGTCAACGCCGGCAGCGCGGCCATTTCCGCCGGCGTCCTCGATGCGATCCTGGACACGGCGACGCTCACGCTGCTGGGCGGCGGCGCCGCCGATATGGCGGACGTGGGCTTTATCGACCTCGCGGCCGGCATCGACGAGCGTATCGGCTCGCTGGTCTTAGACACCACCGCCTACACCATCGGCACATTCGGCAGCCTCGCCAGCGCAGCCACGTTCAAGTCGGATGAATACTTTTCCGGCAGCGGAATTATTTCCGTTGGTGCAGTCGGTGTGCCGGGCGATTACAACGGCGACGGCAAGGTGGACGCCGCCGATTATGTGGTGTGGCGCAAGAACCCGGCAGCCTTTGGCGGCGACCCGGGAGGCTACACCACGTGGCGGGCGAATTTCGGCGCTATGTCAGGCGGAGGCGCAAGCACGTCGGGCGCGGTGCCGGAGCCTGCCTGCCTGGCGTTGTTGTTGGTGGGCTTATCCGGCATTTGGATCGCCCGTCGGTATCGTTAGCACTCTTTAACCCCGTTGTCAGCCCTGCTTGCAAGCCGCATAATGGTTCACCTCCTCGAGTCGGTGTCGAGGTCGCGCAGTGCTGCGGCTCCACGCGCCGGCGTATCTTGCCGGAAGGCAAATGCCATGAATGCCAATCGTTTGCGACGCGCTTTTACCTTAGTTGAACTATTGGTGGTGATCGCCATCATTGGCATCCTGGTCGCGCTTTTGCTGCCCGCGATCCAGGCGGCGCGGGAGGCGGCGCGGCGAGCACAGTGTCAGAGCAATCTCAAGCAGCTCGCTTTGGCGGCAAATAATTACCATTCGACGAACAAAAAGTTCCCGGTTGGATTCGTACCAAGTCCGGGCCTGAACGTCGAGTCGTGGGGTTGGGGAACCTTCCTACTGCCGTATATCGAGCAGCAATCCATTTATGACCGCTTGAGTCCTTCGACGAAGTTTTTGCAGCCTGTAAACGGCACCAGGAAGGGCCCGCGCAATCTTGCGGATGTGTTTGTCGCCGGGCAATCAAATCCGGATGAGATAGTTCCTCTGCAGCAGCCCCTGGCCGTGTATCGCTGCCCGTCGGATAAAACGCCCGATCTTGTGCCGTGCGAACAGCTAGGAGGCGGCTGCGCGATAAGTGATCCTTGTAATAACCCTGGCCCTCCAGCGTACCCCCCTGGAGGGCGGAGATATGAAACGGAGCATTGGGAGCGGAGCTTTCTCGGCGTCAATTCCTCCGCGCTCAGTCCGAGATTCTTACCTTCCACGTCCAATTACGTGGGAAGTTTTGGGATGAGGGATAACCAGTGTTCAACTTCCCCGGATGGCGTCCCAAATAAGGACCTTTGCAATAGTAATGGCATCTTCTTCGGCGACAGCAGCGTTTCGGTAAAGGATATCACGGATGGCACAAGCAAGACGTTCCTGATTGGTGAGCGGGATGGATTTTGCCTCGCCGCCACCTGGATCGGCACGCGGAACAACGCGGACAGCCAGATGCATAGCTTTTTTTGGACCTTGGCCCACGTTGCTGACCCTATCAAGGTCGTAAACCATCCTACTACAGGCTGTTACAATACCTGTGTGGAAGGCTTCAGCAGCGCGCACCCTGGCGGTGCGTTTTTCGCCTTTTGCGATGGCTCTGTCCGTTGGATTGACGATGATATTAGTTCTAATACGGCGCTGAATCTACCGACTTGTGCCGCAAGCAAAACGTCGCCATTGCGCTGTCGGTCTCAGATTGGAAATACGATTATCGGAGTTTACCAGCGGCTCGCCTGGCGGGACGATGAAGTGCCGATTGAAGGATATTGATACCCGTATGTCGTGGTTTTGTTTCCACTCAGGAACCCTTGCCAAACTCCGTCCTAAGATTGCTCTATTGCTACTTTTGGCAATGCTGGCTGGGTGTCGCGAAGGGGGTCCGGAGATCGCACCTGTTAGCGGCCGAGTCACGCTCGACGGCCGGCCGCTTGTCAATGCAGACGTTTCCTTTCAGCCGGATGGGGCGCAGCGTGCCTCTGGCGGCCGCACCGACGCCGACGGACGCTACCAACTGATGTACAAGCGAGGTCAAGAAGGCGCTATCGTCGGCGAGCATACCGTGCGGATTTGGGTGTCACGAGAAATCGTGGCGAACCCGCCGCATATCCCGGCTCGATATGACACCGAGTCCGAGCTCCGCCGCGAAGTCAAAGCCGGCGAGAACAACGTCTTCGACTTCGACCTGAAGACTGACAAGTGATCAGCCACTTGTTTGAATAGCCACAAAGAATCACAACAAGCTACGAAAAATAGCCGTGTGGCTCTTTCTGATTTTTCTGGCAATCGTATTTCCATAGCTCATGGCGCTACCAATTTGGACCGAGGTCGCTCAACTCATCGTGCTCGCACTGCTATCAGTCTCCGAAGCGCGTGAATTCGTGCAGTTACGCCGAGTCGCTTTCTTTTTGGGAACATATCAGAACCCAGCACGAATTATCAAATCGGCTTCTGCATTTTTCGTTGACACTTTCCTTCGATATGAAGATTTGTCGCGGATTGACATTAGAAGCTGTTGCGATATTTTCGGTGTTGGCAACGGCGATGCAGTGCATTTGGCAAAGGGCAGTAATTCGCCAGTTTTGGTTTAAGTACCCAAATGAACAGCGTAAGGAGACGGAACATGTCGCTTCTTCCGTCAGGTATGAAATGGCTCAAAAGGGCTACCGATTTGTTTCTCCGGAATTCAGAGCCCTGTTGCCGCCAAAGGTACGTTCGGTCCTTATTCATCGAAGATCTTGAAGCTCGATGGATGTTGGCCGTCGGTAGTTTTGAACGAATAGGGGGATCAACCCTTGCCTCGGTTTCGACTGGCGCAGCGACGCCGTTGGAATCCAAAAGCGACGTCGCGCAAAGCGAGCACGAGATTTACGCGAAAGCCGACGCAACAGCGACCGCCTCTGGAGACGGGTTCGCACAAATCTTCGGTGATGGAATTGCGTTTAATTTGACGCCAATAGGAAGCAACATCGTTGCGCCGTTTGTTTCCGCTAAAGCGCAATTTATTTATACGGTCAGCGGGACAAGTTTTGGATTAAGTTCTGTGGGGGCGCAACCCATTGGAGGGTATTTCTCAATTGCAACGGGGGGTTACAACTATAATGAGGATCCAGGATTCTCAGAGGATCTTGTCATTCACGTGCATCTGTATCTTGTGGCGAACGGAGGCATAGTCGATACCGGTGATGCTTCTCACACTGCCAATTTGGAAATTGGTGCGGCCTTTGACTCGTACGCGGCTTCGGCGCAGTACGACGGGGAGAACTGGAATGGGGCAGCAATATTGCCTGGGTGGGAAGAGCCTGTACAGTTTTCAGGCGCCGGAGTAAACCGTCATTTTGTAGGCGAGATGCCCTACGATGGCTCGGGTATATACCTTGGTGCATCCACTGGCGTGTACTTCCCCAGTGGCGTTGTTGAAGCGTTTGCATACGAGGGATCCTCGCAAGGGAATCTGGGCATGACGGTTGCTGCCTGGGCCTATGTAACTCCCGCTGGCGAGGACCTAACGCCCGGTGACTTTAACGCGGATGGCTTAGTGAATGCCGATGATTACCAGATTTGGGCAGACGAAGATCCGCGAGCCGACGCCGACGAAGATGCAGATATCGACGCCGCCGATTTCGATATATGGGCTGCGAATGCTACCGGTGTAATTATCGTATCGACGGAAGTGGACGAATCGGATGGCAACTATACTTCCGGTGATCTAAGCTTTCGCGAAGCGATTGGTTTGGCCGCAGGTAATCCTGGGCAGGATGCGATCGCTTTTGCGCCATCGGTCGACCATGTCACTTTAACACTCGGTCAATTGACTATTGGCACCGGGAACAATCTGGAAATCATTGGTTACGGTGCCGATGAATTGACCATCGAGGGAAGGATTGCCAGCCCGGCGCGGTTATTCCAAATCAACTCCGGCGCGACGGTTTCCATCAAAGGTCTCACAATGACCGGCGGCCGCGCGACTTCGAGCGGCGGTGGCATCCTCAATTCTGGCAATCTAACCCTTGATTCGGTTACTGTTAGCAACAATACGGCTACTCAATTTGGTGGCGGGATTTATTCCACCGGATCATTGACTATCGAAAACTCCACCATCGCGGAGAACTGGACAAGCGTTTCTAGCAATTACAGTGCTGGAGGCGCTGGCGTATACCAGTATGGTGGACCGCTCTTGGCTCTCTCGAACTCAACCGTCCAAGATAATTGGCATGTTTCGACATCTGCCCAGGGTGGTGGGTTGTTCGTAAGAAACGTGACCTCACTGAGCATCGTGTCTTCCAGCCTTGAGGGGAACACCGCCGGCTCGGGAGGAGCAATCTTCATCTCCGGCAGCAATAATGACAACGTCGACTATACCGTCATTCGTGATTCCACAATCGCCAACAATTCCGCTGTTCGGCATGGCGGCCTTTATATTTTCCTGCCGAACCCCTTAGCTAGCGACTTCAATGTTATCAACACGACGATCTCGAATAACACGGCCCAGCTCCAGGGTGGCGGGCTGAGTTTCGATGGTGGAGGCACTGGCCAAGGGCTTCGCTTCACGAACGTTACGATTGCCGAAAACCGAGTGACGAATGGCACAAATGGCGGTGGGATCAATGTTTATTCAACGAATTCGGACAAGATTCGCTTGGACAACACCATTGTCGCTGGCAACCTGGCTATGGAAGTTGCAAGCGATATATACGGTTCCGTAAGCACCAGCAGTTCGTACAACCTTATCGGCTTCGGCGGCAGTGGTGGATTGAGTAACGGTGTCAACGGAAATATTGTCCTGAGCAGTGGGCAAAGTGCGGGTTTGGCACCATTAGCATACTATGGTGGACCAACTAAGACCCACGCGCTGCTTTCTTCCAGTCTTGCTATCGACGCTGGTGACGATTCGAAAGCCACCGCAATCGGCCTGCTCTATGACGAACGCGGGGAAGGCTTCGACCGCATCGTTGACTGGAACGGCACGCCGGAGACTGGTTTTGATATTGATATCGGAGCTTTTGAATTAGCCCTGACCGAGTTGTATACGTAGCATTGATTTAAACCATTCGACTTCGAGTTGAAGAACGTGCCTAAGTGGGAAGCAAGAACACTACAGCAATGTGTGACAAACACGTCCTGAAAATTGCACTGATCTTGCTGGTGGGCATAATTGCCGGTTGCGGCGAGAGTGGGCCCCAGGTCGCGCCGGTGAGCGGCCGGGTGACGCTGGACGGCCAGCCGCTAGTGAATGCGGATGTCGCTTTTCAGCCGGATGGCGCGCATCGGGCCTCCGTTGGCCGCACCGATGCCAACGGGCGCTATGCGCTGGTGTACAAGCGGGGTGAGCCAGGCGCGATTGTCGGGCCGCACACGGTGCGGATTTCCGTGTCTTCGGAAGTAGTCGAGAACCCTCCGTCGATTCCTGCACGTTACGACACCGAGTCCGAGCTCCGCCGCGAAGTCAAAGCCGGCGAGAACAACGTGTTCGACTTCGACCTGACGACCGCGCCGAAATGAAGTAGCCACAAAGAGGCACGAAAACGCACGAAAAGTCTCAAACTAAAAAACAAGCCACAGAGGTCACAGAGGCCACAGAGACAGAAATATTATTTCGGAATTCGTGTTAGAGCATTTGCAGCAGTCAATCGGTGTATCGGCAGCACGTTGAATCGAATTCTGAATTATTCATTCGTCGGATAATTCCGTGGCTGTTTCTCGGTGATCTCTGTGATCTCTGTGGCGCTCTTTTCACTGCGCTGCGGCATCCCTAAAAGCTATCCGGCCCGAAGCTCGTGAATTCATCGTATTCCGGCTGTTGCCAGTTTTCGAACCGCGTGAATTCGTGCAGCCAGGTTAGCTTCAAGTCGCCGGTGGGGCCGTTGCGCTGCTTGCGGACCATGAGGTCGGCCTGGCCCTTGACCCGGTTGCGGTCCTCTTCATTCGTCTGGTAAAACTCCTCGCGGTGGACGAAGACCACGACGTCGGCATCCTGCTCGATCGCCCCGGATTCGCGCAGGTGGCTGAGCTGTGGCCGACTTTCGCGCGTCGCTTCCACCTGGCGATTGAGCTGCGCCAGGCACAAGACCGGCACATTCAGCTCGCGCGCCAGGCCTTTCAAACGCCGCGAGATGCGAGCCACTTGCTCCTGCCGCGGATCGCGCGGATTGTCTGGCTCGACCAATTGCAGATAGTCGACCACGATCAGGTCGAGCGTCTTCTGCCTCCTGAGGCGCCGCGCGGTCGCCGCGATTTCCGTCATGTTGCGGCTCGGCGAATCATCGATGAACAGCGGCGCGCGGCTGACCTCCGCGGCGGTCTGGATCAGCCGGCGGCTATCTTCCGCGGTGAGCTGGCCGTTGCGCAAGCGGTGGCTGTTGACGCGGGCCCGTGAGCAAAGCAACCGGTCGCCCAGCTCCAACGCCGACATTTCCAGGCTGACGAGCAACACGGCCTTGGCCGGCCCGCGCTCGTCGATCGTGATGTGCTCGGCAATGTTGAGCGCCAGCGCCGTCTTGCCCATGCTGGGTCGGGCCGCCAGGATCACCAATTCCGACGCGTGCAATCCGCCTGTCAGATCGTCGTAATCGAGGAACCCGGTTTCCAGTCCGCCGTAGGCATGCTGACGCTGCATGCGGGCGTCAATCCGCGCGAGCGACTCGTGAAGCACGTCGCGCACGGGCCGCACCTGCGTATCGCCCTTGGTGTCGAGAATGCGGAACACGCGCTCCTCGGCCCGCGCGAGCATTGCGCGGGCATCGACGCCCGGCTCGTACGACTGCTGAATAATGTCGGTGCCGGCATGGATGAGCGAGCGCAGCACGGCTTTGTCGCGGACGATGCGGGCGTAATATTCGGCGTGGGCCGCGGTCGCCACTTCCTGACTCAATTCCAACAGGTAGGCCGCCCCGCCAACGGTTTCGTACTGGTCGGCGTCTCTCAGCCGCTGCGCCAACAGCGTTGGATCGATTTGCCGGCCGTCGTCGTGCAGAGCCAGCATGTGGGCGAAGATGGCGCGGTGCGCCGTGTCGTAGAAATCCTCCGGCCGGACCAGCAAGGCGACTTCGTCGCATGCTTCGGGCAGCAGCAGCAGGCTGCCGATGACGGCCCGTTCGGCCTCGAGAGAACGCGGCGGCTGGCGATCGAGCAACTCGCCAACCCCGTTGCCATTTTCCTGACGCAACTGCTTCTCTACTGTGGCCACAAGTCGGTCCCTCGACCTAAAGTATCCAAACGGATGTGTGCCACTGCTTGCGGCACTTGCAACGGTTCTGGATTCCAATACAGCACTGCTCGCTCGGAAAACGACGCGCACCTAAAGTCGCAAGCAGTGCTGTTCTCGTCCGCGATGTCTTCCCTGTCGCCGCGAGCAGTGGCACACAGGGTCATTTCGCGTCTGTGTCGGCCGCAACCGTCGGCACCACCCACACCTTCAGTTCGCCTTCCACCTCGCTGGAATAGCGAACCTTCACGGTGTACAGCCCCAATTCCTTGAGCGGTCCTTCGAGCTTGATCTGGTCGGCCGACAAATGGATCTCGCTATTCTTAAGCGCTGCCACGATATCCGCCGCGCCGACGCTGCCATACAGGTGCCCGTCTTCAGTGGCGTTGGCCTCGATCGTGATGCTCTGCTTGGCCAACTCGGTCGCCTGCTTGCGCAAGTCGGCCTGCCGGGCCAATTCGATTTGCTGGAGCTTGACCTTGTGCTTATCAACCATCCGCTTGTGGTGCTCGCTGGCAATTGTCGCGAGCCCTTGCGGGATGAGATAGTTATATGCGTAGCCGGGTCGCACCTCGACCACCTGCCCCTGCTTCCCCACATGCTCGACGGAATGGATCAACAGCAATTCGACGCCACCGCGCGGACCTTTCGGCAACGGCCGAAACGCGTTATTGGGAGTGTGGCGCAATTTTCGTTGTTTAGTTTTCATCGTGCTGGATGCTGGATGGTCGATGTTAGATGTTGGATATTAGATGTGGGATATTCATGCTCAAACGGAACATCTAATATCCAACATCTAACATCTAACATTAAAAAGGGATATCATCGTTGGGCGGCGGAGCGCCGGCCGGCGTGTATTGTTCCGATTCGTCGTATTCCGGTTGGTCGCCGCCCGTCTCAGCCGGGCGGCGTCCGCCACCGCCACGAGCGCCGCCTTCGCGGCTACCAAGCATTTGCATTTTCTCTCCGACCACCTTGAGCTTGGAGTGCTTCTGCCCGTCTTTTTCCCAACGATCGAGCTTCAATCGGCCCTCGATCAGCACCGACGAACCTTTGCTCAAGTACTCGTTGGCGACTTCCGCCGTGCGGCCCCACAACGTAATGTCCACGAACACCGGCTCTTCAACCCACTGATCGTTTCGTTTAAAGCGATCGTTGACGGCCAGGCCGATATCAGAAACGGCCATGCCGCTCGGCAGATACCGCAGCTCGGGATCGCGGGTCAAATTGCCAACGAGGACGACGCGGTTGAAACTCGCCATAGTTTTACTTCCCTCCGAAACTCAGCGTCGCTGCTGGTTGGTTTGTTCGCCAGAAACATTTGCAATTCTACTGAACGCCCGTTCCGTAGAGCCAGGATACCAAAATCGGCCTCGGCTGGCAATCAATTCTTCGCATCGCCGGCAAAAGCCGCCGAACGTGGTGGATATCGCGTCGCTAGCCGCTTAGCCTTCCACTACCTCTTCGGGAACCGGCGCGTGGACTACCTCACGAGCCGCGACCGCCACGGGCGCGGGTTGCACGGCCGGCGCCGGACCGGTTTTCGCATGCTCCAGCACCGCGTCCACCAGGTGCGGATGAACCTTAAGGACCAGGTGGCGAAGGATGCCCTCGTGGATCTCCCATTCCCGGTTCAGCGGCGCAAGGATGGAGCTCGGACCGCGGAAATAGATCAACCAGTACGTGCCGCGGCGCTGTCCCGCGATTGCGTACGCCAGACGACGCTCCTCCCACAACCGGCTGACGAGCACTTCGCCGCCGCCCGACTTGATCGACTTTTCGATCTCAGCCGGCAAGGCCGCGCGGTCCCGCGCAAAGCGATTCGAGTCGAAAATCACCATCGCTTCGTAAACGTTCGTTCGTTCTTCCAAGTCTGTACTCCCGTGTTGGTGGCTAGCTTTTAGCGGTTAGCGGTTAGCTCTTAGCCAATCCCACTTCTGGCTAATAGCTAACGGCTAATAGCTAACAGCTAATAGCTTTCAGTTAAACCGATTCATTCCTGCTTCGATCCCCTCCGTAACCCAGCACTCCGCGCCTTCGGCGGCCCGCACTATGGCGTCGTCGATGACGTCTCGCTCTGCGCCGGTAAACCGGCCCAGCACATAGTCGGCCGGGTCCCAAGCATCTGGCACCGGGCCGATGCCAATCCGCAGCCGGGCGAATTCCTCGGAACCCAAGCGGTCAATCGTGTCGTCCAGTCCCTTCTGCCCACCCGCCGAGCCTTGGCCGCGGAATCGCAGCCTGCCCAGCGGCAGGTTGAAGTCGTCGCAAACCAATAGTAAATCGGACAGCGGCAACTGGTAAAAACCAATGGCCGCCGCCACGCTCTGACCGCTACGGTTCATCAACGTCTGCGGCCAAAGCAGCAACACCGGCTGGCCGGCGATGGTCGCTTCGGCCACGCGGCCGTGGAATTTCTCCTTGGCGGATCCAGCGGCATTTCGTTTCGCCACCTCGTCCAGCACTTCGAAGCCGACGTTATGCCGCGTTTTTTCGTATCTCCTTCCCGGGTTCCCCAAGCCAACGATTAACTTCATGCGACTGAATCAAGCAGCACGGAGCTTCGACTCCCCATTCCACACTCCACACTCCGAACTCCCCACTCATTCCTTCTCCTCGCCCTCCTCCTCTTCCTCCTCCTTGCCCTTGCCAATAACTTCGGGCTCGCCGGCGACCGCTTCTTCGGCCGGCGCTGCTTCTTCCTCTTCCACGGCCGGCATGATGCAGTGCACGATGGCCGCGTCCTCGTCCGAAAGAATCTTCGCCCCCTGCGGCAAGTCTTCGATGTCCTTGGCCGTCAGGTGGCCGTCGATCTCCAGGCGATTGATGTTCAAATGCAGCTTGTCCGGGATCACGTCGAGAGCCACTTCGATTTCGATCGAGTGGATCATCTGCTCAATGACGCCGCCGGCTCGGCCACCGGGTGCTTCACCGCGGAGCTCAATGGGCACGTCCACCGTGACCCGCTCGCCCGCGCGAACGCGCAGCAAATCGACGTGCAGCACCTGTTGGAAAAACGTGTCCCACTGCACCTCCTGCAAGAGGGCTTTGCCGCTCGCGTCGCCCTCCAGATCGACCACCTTGGCGCCATGGCGCAACGAGGATTCAAATTCATCGGCGGCGAGCGTTAGACTCACCGGATCCTCCCCGTGGCCGTAAAGGATCGCCGGCAACCGCCCCTGGCGACGCAGCCGAACATTGTTCCGCTTGCCCGCGGTGTTACGCTTCTCGACATGGAGTAATTCGGACATAGACCGTCTCTGGCTTTTTTTCAGGCTAATAAATCGGGATGTCGGCAGGAAAGCGTCACCGACGGCGAAACCATGTATTCTCGCCGTCTAGCACCCGGTCTTCAAGCCCAAGTAGGGCCGGCTGTGCCGGCCAATCTGAGGCTCGGGAGGCGTAGAGCAATTTGGCCGGCACGGCCGGCCCTACGTCGTCTTTTCGCCCCGTCTAGCGAAAGGAAAGCGCTGCGGCTTCGGCGTAGTCGGCGGTTGGAGAATCCGGCGATGCGATCGGCTCGTCGAGCCACACGGCCGACCGTACCGACATGGTAGCCGCATCCGCATTCGCTCCGCCGAACGACAGGCCTTTCACGAGCGCGGCCCGCGCCCAGCGCTCGCGATCTTTGCTGATCCAATGGAACGGCTTTAATGCCCCCTGCTCGGCCATTTGCCGCAGCTCGCGGCTAGAAAACGGCCCGGCAATTTTCTCATCCACCCTCACCCAATACTGCGTCGGCACGATCTTCCGCACCGACCGTTTCGCCGGCCTGGCCCGCCGGGCGTCAATCACGACACGACCCGACGTGACGGTCGCGGCCACCTGCGCCGTGTTAAACAGCCCCCGCACCAGCTCAGCCCGTACCCATGTCCCCTTCGTCCCGCACCGCACCGTATCATCCCGCGTCAACCGCCCCCACCGCGCAACGGCGACCAGCTCCATCGCCGACATCGGCCCCCACTCGTCCCCCATGATTCGACAAAACCATTCAGCAGCCATGTTGGTCCTCCACTTCGATCAATTCGCGAAAGGATCGACCATACAGGTGTATGACCTGTGTTCCAACTTTTTTGCCGCTTCTCGGTCCGTAGCAGAGAGTCGTTCCCGGAATTGCCCGAACAACGATATTCGTCGGTCACGAGTGCCGAGTCTTAGAGATTCGATTGCGTCTTCCCAGCCAAGGTGCGGGTGGATGCAGCAACGGGTGTGCCGATAGTACCCCGTCTGTGGGGAAAACGGAAGTAGCGTCGTCTAAATGCCAATAGCAGAAGATATTTAGGCCCGATCGCGAATCGGCGGGTCGGCTGAATGAGGAACGCCAACGGCGGCGATTCGCGTCCCGGAATGGGAGGCTTGGCTCGGAATGGGACGTGAAGAAGTGGGGAGTGCGGAGTGGGGAGTGCGGAGTGGCGAAGGGGGAATGGGCCGCGGGAATTCAGTAATCGTCTCGCTCCTCGATCCTTGCTCCTCGCTCCTCGTTCCTCGGCTGGCGAGCCAGAGTCGGCGCGAAGAGGAGCGCTGCCACAACCATTATCAACCCGCTGGCCGGTTCAGGAACCGCGCCGGGCGGCCGGTCGGCCGCCGAACCACTGCCCGCGCCCGGCACCATCTGGCCGAAGTGGCTGCGCCACATGAAGTAGTCGACAAGATTGACAACGCCATCGAAGTTGCTGTCGGCCGCCAGGCCGATGCCCATTCGGCCCGATAGGCTGCGCCATATCACATAGTCGGCGGCATTCACGGTGCCATCGGCGTTGAAATCGCCCGTCAGTGCCGGCACGACGGCCAGCGTCAGCAGTGTCGGCTGGTAAAACAAGTGCCAATCGAGGCGCGTGCTGATGGTGGGGAAGAAGCTATTGGCCAACAGGCTGGCATAGCCGCCGATCGGGATGACAGCGGCCTGCACGATGCCGAACGTGTCGCTCAGGCTGGGCAGGAAACCGCCAAACAACGAAACATCGAGCGTGCCGCCGAAGTCGGCCAGTCCGCCGACGATCAGTTGATCGAACTGGCCGGGGCCGGTGCCGCCGATCTCAATGGCCAGCGAGCTGCCGGCACCTTGGAAGTAGCTGAGCAGCACGTTGGTAGTGCCGATCGAGCCGCCTGGGGCGAGCGTTCCGCCGTTGTTGTGCAGCTCGCCACTGAACGTGTCGACGTGCAGCGTGCCGCCCGTGAAGTTGAGCCCCGAGCCGGGACCAGGCGGGGCGGGCTGCTCGATGACCGTGGCCCGTAGCACGCCGTCGAACAAGTTGACTTCGCCGCGCTCCCAGATGGTGAGCAGGCCGAGCGAGCCCGCCTGTGGATTGTCGAGGACGTCGACGCGCGAGTTGTTGTCGATGATGAGAACACCCGTTCCACCGGCGAAACCGGGGACAATCGGCACGCCGCCCGAACCCGGCGCTGGAGCGCTGCCGACGGTCAGATGACCGCTAACAGTCCAATGCGCGTTGTCGAGTATAAGGTGCCCTTCGGCGGTCGGCCGGTCGGCAATGAAACCGGCGGTCGAGCTCACCGAACCGTTGGCGATGGTGACCTGCGGGTTTGCGTAGAAAGGCCCGACGTCGAGTTGCCGGGTGAGATCCCATTGATTTCCGTTCAAATCCAGCAGCACGTTCCCCTGTCGAATACTGGCCGAGTTAGACGCGTAAAAACCGGCCGGTTGAGGCGGAAACAACACCGGGATCGAAGTCCCGCTCAGATCCGTGGCCCGGCTGAATATCACGTCGTCGGTCGACTGCGGCAGCCCGCCGTGCTGGGTCTGCCACATCGTCGGGTCGTCGAAGTTGCCGCCGACGGGATCGGCCCAGCGTGCGTCGTTCGGTCGTGGAACAATTAACTCGGTTACCTGCGTCGCCCAACGATTCGTGTTGACCACGAACTCCTGGTTTGTCCAGAAGATGCTGGGGTCGGCCGGATCCACGGTCGTCGCACTGTAATCGCCCCAGCGGTTGCGGCCGAGCGAATCCAGGCGCACGTAGTTGTCGACGCCCGCCTTGAGCAGCATCGGCGGGTCGAACGTCGTCGTCAGGCCCGCCACCTTGCCGACCATGGCGTAGCTGCTGGCGAATTCCGTGGCGCTCGACGCGGAGAAGCCGATCACCACGTCGCCGAATTCGTTTACGGCGATCGAGGGAAAAATCAGCGCCCGCGACAGGGGATCGGCGATCACCTGGCTCTCCACGACGGAGTTCGTCAAGGCGTCCAGCCGCCAGTATCGCACCGCCGCGATGCCCGCGTTGTCGATCGCCTGCACGCCATAGAGCTCGCCGTTGAGATTCACCGTGTTCGAGCTGAACCGCCAATCGTTGGCTTCGAGGTTCTGCACGGCCCCCGGCTGGTCGGCGCTCGGCGGATCGGCGGCCGGCGCGCCGACGTAGCCATAATTTGCGACCGTCGTTCCACCGAGCGCGACGCGGGATCGCACCACCTCGCCGCCGCCTTGGTCGAACATCGAGAGCATTCGCATTTCGGTGCCGAACGTGTTGCTGGCGTCGATCGCCATTTGCGGCACGTCGCCGCTGGTGACCTGCTGGATATCGTAGATCTGCGTCATGCCCGCGATCGTCGGCGAGGGCTGGAGCAAATCGAATTTAGGCAGCGTAACGAACGATGTGAGCCGCGGCCCCGAGACCACGGGGACCATCACCCCGGAAATGAATACGCCGTCGCCCGTGTAGCCGAGCATCGGGAAGTCGGCCCAATGGCTGTCGTCCGGGTCGGTGTCGATTGAAAAGCCGGTCCACGGCTGCGTCGGGTCCGAGGAGCTGGAGACGGCAAACAAAATATTGTTGGCGGCCTGGCGCCGGTCGGCGGAGACGGCGTACCACCGCCGCGCGTGTGGGTCGTAGACGATGCGCGGGTCGAACGGCGTCGTCGACGGCGAGGTGCCGGCGTCGATCCAGAACTGGTTGATCCCCTTACTCTGCACCTGCACGCCGTCGCTCTTCCGGTACACGTTGAATTCGTCGTTATTCAGCTCGACGAAGTAGTCGATGCCCGCCGCGCCCATCGTGTCCGGCGGAATCGGTTGGATCAGCCGCGCGGTCCCCTCGAAATTCTGACCGATCGTCACCGGAAAGGGCTGTGCCAACGCGGCAGTTGGCGAGACAGTAAGGAGGAACAACGAAGCAGCAAGGCGAAGTCGATGAGGCATGTGGCATCTCCCAAATCGGATGTCCCGATCAGCGGGTGAACTACCAACAAGGATGCATGCCCATCGTGGGCGACGATCTCCACTTTCCTTTGTTGCAAGCCGCCCAGGAGAAAAAGTAGGCCCGGAAAGGCGGCACGACCGACATCATAGCCGATCAGGACGTTGGGGAAGAGCAAAAAATGGCCAGAATTTGCACAAAGCCCTCGAGCGCCAACGGCTCCAACTCAAAACTGTTCTGGCCAGACCGCCCGGCTTATCGAAACAGCCGGCTGATGGATTCGTTGCGATGAATGCGCTTGATCGCTTCGCCCAGGAGCGGCGCGATGCCGAGCACGCGGGTTTGCGGCAGGATTTGATCCTCTCGCAGCGGGATGGAATCGGTGACGACCAGGCTGTCGAGGTCGGCCGCTTTGAGCCGTTCGATGGCCGGGCCGCAGAGGACCGGGTGCGTGGCCGCAACGTGAATTTCTTTTGCGCCGTGCTCGTGAAGCGTCTTGGCGGCGCCCGTGATCGAGCCGGCGGTGCTGATCATGTCGTCGAACATGAGCGCGACTTTGCCTTCGACCTGTCCGCCCAGGATGTGGGCCTGCACGGTGGTCTCCGCGCTGGTGCGGCGTTTGTCGATGATCGCCACGGTGCCGCCGATTCGCTTGGCGTGACCCAGCGCGCGCTTGATGCTCCCCTCGTCGGGGCTGACGATGACTGCGTTCGCCAAGTCGATGCCCGAATGGAGGAAATAATCATTGAGCACCGGCGCCGCGTAGAGGTGGTCGACCGGCACATCGAAGAAGCCTTGAATCTGCGCGGCGTGCAAGTCCATGGTGAGCACGCGATTGGCGCCGGCCCGCGTGATCATATTGGCCACCAGCTTGGCCGTGATCGGCACGCGACCTTCGTCCTTGCGATCCTGTCGGGCATAGCCGTAGTAGGGGATCACCGCGGTAATTCGCTCGGCGCTGGCCCGCAGCGCGCTATCGATCATCACCAACAGCTGCATGATGTTCTCATTCACCGGGGGGCAGGTCGGCTGGATGAGAAACACGTCGCGGCCGCGGATGTCTTCATTGATCTTGCAGGAGATTTCGCCGTCGGGGAAATGCCCCAGCGCTATCTCTCCCAACGGCACGCCGAGGTAATCGGTGATCCGCCTGGCGAGCGCGGGATTCGCGGTGCCGCTGAAGATCTTCAAGTCATTCATAGCAAGTCCCGGCCCTTGGAATGACGAATGACGAAATCCGAATGACGAATGAGTCGGAGACATTCGTCATTCGTCATTCGGCATTCGGCATTTTGTTCATTTCAGTCTCCACAGCCGCCAGTTCTTCAGTCGTGTTAATGCTCAGCGCTTCGCACGGCTGCAGGACGCATAGGGCGTCGACCGCCTCGCCCGCCGCCTTTAAGACACCGGGGCAGTCCGTCAGGTAATACTCGCCTTGGACATTGTTGGCCGTCAACCTCCCCAAAGCGGCCAGCAAGGCGTCGGGCCGAAAAACGTACGTGCTCAGGTTCACTTCAGTGATCGCCCGCTCACTCGGCGAGGCATCTTTTTCCTCGATGATCCCCTGGAATCGGCCAATTTCATCGCGGACGATGCGGCCCAACCCCGCGGGGTCGCGCTTCGTCGCGGTCCCCAGCAAGCACGCCAGCCGCCGGGCAGCATACTCAGTCAACAGGCTCCTCAAGGAGGAAACCTGCACCAGCGGCGAGTCGCCGGCCAGGATGAGCACCGGCCCTCGCTGCCCGGCCAGGTGCTCGCGGCACATCATCACGGCGTGCCCCGTGCCGAGTTGCTCGGTTTGTTCGACAAATTCGACGCTCGGCTCGCCGGCCAGCTCCCGCCGCACCAACTCGGCGCGGTAGCCGACCACGACGATGATCCGGTCGATGCCCGCCGCTCGCACGGTTTCAATCACATAGCGGATCATTGGCCGGCCGCACACGGGCACGAGCACCTTCGGCAGATCGGAGGCCATCCGCTTCCCTTTGCCCGCCGCCAGGATGATCGCAAGGGGTTCAGCCATCGTTGCGAGCGCGCTATTGCGGCACCTGAGTCCTCCGGCTACTGCGATCATCTTGCCACGAACAACTTCCGTTCACCAGTGGGACCTCTGTCTGCCGCTTGCTCGTTGACCCTGCGAAGTGCCGTTTTTACAATACGGAATTCGGCCGGTTTACACGCAAATTTGGCAGCCGGTGAACCAGTGGCACGTCCAGCGCGTCTCTCCTTTCCCCAGCGAATGTTGAGAAGCCCGTGGTCCAAGACGCTATCGAGAAGGCGGATTTGCTCATCGAAGCGATGGGCTGGATTCGTCAGTTCCGCGACAAGATCACGGTCATCAAGCTCGGCGGCAGCGTGATGGAGGACCCGGAGGCGCTGCGGCACTTGCTGGTGGACATCGTGTTCATGGAAACGGTCGGCATGCGGCCGATCGTGGTCCACGGTGGCGGGGTGGCCATCACGCGCGCCATGGAAGAGGCACAGATCGAGCCGCGGTTCATTCAGGGTCGCCGATATACCGATGACGCCACGCTGAAGATTGTCCAGCGCGTGCTGGCCGGCGAGATCAACGAGTCGATCGCGAAGCGGATCGAGGAGTTCGGCGGCCGGGCCATGCCGCTGAACTTCACCGGTGAGTCGAACAACAACGTGCTGTTCGGCGAGCGGCTGACGCTCACCGGCGACGATGGCCAGCCGATCGACCTCGGCCATGTCGGCCGGGTGACACGCGTCGATCGCGATGCGATCGAAAACTTATGCTACGCCGGACAAGTGCCCGTGATCCCGTCGATGTGCGAAACTTTAGCCGGCGAGCGACTCAATGTGAACGCCGACACCGCCGCCACGGCGGTCGCTCAGGCCCTGGGCGCCGAAAAGCTCGTGTTTTTGAGCGACGTGAATGGCGTGCGGCGCGACAAGAACGATCCCGACTCGCTGATCCACTCGCTCACCGCCGTCGACGCCCGCCGGATGATTGCCGAGCGATCGATCGAAGCCGGCATGATTCCTAAAGTAGAAGCCTGTTTGGAAACGTTGCAAAAAGGCGTGCGGAAAATCCACATCATCGACGGCCGCATCCGGCACTCGCTGATGCTCGAAATCTACACGAATAAAGGTGTCGGTACGGAAATTGTCGCGGGGTAGTCTGTGTGCTTCTCGACAGAAGTGTTTTGTTTTGCTTTATTGAGCAAAGCACTGGGGGCTTCGGAAATGGCTACTACAGCTTGTCGAGATTGCGGTAAGCAAGTGAGCGAATCGGCCAAAACATGCCCGCATTGCGGATGCGACCGTCCTGGACTACCAAGCTTCGCAGAACTGTTTTCCAAACCGTCGCTCTGGGTCAGTCTGATAGCATTGTTCGTCTTCCTGCCGGTAAGCTGTATCATCATGCTGCCGCGGTCGGATAAAAAAGCATCCCCATTCGTCCCCGACCCAGCTTTGCAACAGAAACGCAAGGCTTTAGTACAGGAGCTAATAAACAAAGGTGTGTTCGCGAAAGTCACCGTTTCCAGCCCAAACAGCAGATTTGCAACACCGGAAGCATGGATAACTCCGACCTTCAGAGCGCTTGACTTTGACGACAACAACAGTTCTGCAACGTTGTTTATGCTTTATATTTCCCGGATCCCGACGATACGTCGAGTGGTCACAGTGTTCGGCTCATCGATTCACAGACGGGCAAAACCGTCGGGAGCTATAGCCTTATTTCGGGCTTGTCGCTGAAATAATGGGTACGCTTGCCCATTAGCCGAGGAACATTATGTCGCGCGTCAGCGCGCTGAGGACGCCGGTACTAGGCGAAGCTGCACTTCCAAATGAAGCGCCTCGGCGATCCGCTCGAGCATGGCGAGCGATTGGCCTTCGTAGTCGGCGTTCTCGAGCTGCGAAATGACCGGTTGCTTCGTGCCAATCAGATCGGAAAGCTGCTGCTGCGTCAGTCCCGCCGCCATGCGGGCATCGTAGATCATCTGCGCGATCTCGAAACGTCGGCGCCAGGCCTGGACGTTCGGGTCGGTGCGCGGATCGACACCGGTCTCGCGACGAATGATGTCCAGTGCGTTAGTTGTCTTCTTGGTCATCTATGACTTCCCTCGCCGCCGTGTACTTCTGCGGCGATTGACGTACCCACGCAAGGCGTTTCGCTGCCAGGTCGATATCGCGGTCCGGTACTTTTGCTTTTTTGGTAACCGCATGCGCGACTACCGCGATATCTTTGCCGACGAACCCATACAACAGGCGATATTGAACATTACGAACCTCAGTACGAAGCTCGTAAACACCGTTTCGCAACAAATCCGCCCGCGGCCGACGCAGCTCGTGCCCAAACTCTTCAAGCAGGTCGAGCAGGAACAAGCACTTCTCAAAAGCTGCCCGATTCTTACGCTGAAGCTGTTTCAACCAGTCAAGCACCGGAATCGTTCCGTCTTGCTCTTGGTAAAGAACCACTTCGGTGGCGGGCATCTTGGCCTCGGCGGTTATAATAATATTATTATATCGAACCGGCGACTGTCAATCGCTGATTGGAAGCCCCGGATTGGCGCAAGGAAATCCTCGGCGAACCTACCCGCGTGAGGTCGCGTCTACCCAAGACGCCTTAATCTCCGGTCGTTTTCGGGCTACAGTAATGCATTACCGAATGACCGCTCGCTTACTCGGGCTATTCGGGAAGGACCTGTGTTGACCACGATCGAAACTCCAACCATGTCGCCTGAAACGGCTCAATTGTTCCAGCGGTACGTGGTGCCGAACTACACGCGATTCCCCGTCGCGCTCACTCGCGGCGAAGGTTCGTACGTGTGGGACGACCAGGGGCGGCGCTATCTCGATTTTTTTCCAGGCTGGGGCTGCAACCTGCTCGGCCATTGTCCGCCGCGCGTGGTCGAGGCGATTCGTGAGCAGGTGGGCGAGCTGATTCACGTGCCCAATACGTGGCACACCGAGCTGCAAGGCCGATGGGCGCTGCTGCTTTCGGAGCGAAGCTTCGGCGGCAAGGCGTTCTTTTGCAACTCGGGCGCGGAGGCCAACGAGGCGGCGATCAAGCTGGCCCGGCTCCACACGCCGGAGAAACGATACAAAATCATCACATTCCTGGGCGGATTCCACGGCCGCACTTACGGCGCAACGAGCGCCACCGCGCAGCCCAAATATCACGAAGGCATCGGCCCGCTCTTGGCCGGATTCCTCTACGCTCCCTACGGCGATCTGGAAGCGGTCGCCCGGCTGATCGACGACGAAACATGCGCTATTCTCATTGAACCAATCCAAGGGGAAGGTGGCATTCGTATTCCGCCCGACGGATTTTTGCAGGGCCTGCGCCAACTCGCCGACCAGCGCGAGCTGCTCTTGATTTTCGATGAAGTGCAGAGCGGTTGCGGTCGGACCGGTAAGTGGTTCGCGTACCAGCATTCGGGCGTAGCGCCCGATATCATGACGCTCGCCAAGAGTTTGTGCGGCGGGATCGCGGGCGCGGCGATGCTGACTACCGCCCAGATCGCTCCCAGCTTGCGGCCGGGCATGCACGCGGCCACGTTCGGTGGCAACCCGATCGCCGCCCGCGCCGGCATCGCCACGATCGAAACGATCGAGCGCGACGGACTCCTCGACCGCGCCGCGCAACTGGGCCGGCTGTTTCGCGAACGGCTCCAGCCATTGGTCGAAGAGCTGCCGATTGTCGAAGAGCTCCGCGTGTGTGGCCTCATGATCGGCTTGGAGCTTGCCGTCGACGGCATGCCGATCGTCCAACAATGCCTGGAGCGCGGCCTGTTGGTCAATTGCACGCAACAAACCGTGTTGCGGCTGCTCCCGGCGATGACGCTCAGCGACCAGCAATTGGACGAAGGTTGTGAAATACTGTCCGACGTTTTACGAAACTACACGCGTTGAAAACCCCAAGCCGCCGACTTGTCGGCGGCTTGGATACCATACTCCCTGCCCCCTGCCCCCTGCCCCCTGCCCCCTGCCCCCTGCTCCCTGCTCCCTGTCCCCGATCGCCATGCGGCACCTGATCACGCTCAACGACGTTTCCGCCGCCGAGATCCACCGGATTTTTTCGATCACCGAGGATCTCAAGAGCAAATTCGCCCATGGCCTGCGCGAGCCGCTGTTGCCCGGCCGAGTGTTGGCGCTGTTGTTCGAGAAGCAATCGCTGCGGACGCGGGTGAGCTTCGAGGCCGGCATGGCCCACTTGGGCGGCAGCAGCCTCATGTTGGGCGAGGACGCCGGCTTCGGCAAGCGCGAAAGCATCGCCGACTTCGCCCGCGTGCTGAGCGAGATGGTCGACGTCATCGTGCTCCGCGCGCGGCGGCACGCAACGGTCGTCGAATTTGCTCAACACGCGGCTTGCTCGGTGATCAATGGCCTCACGGATCTGGCGCACCCGTGCCAGGTGTTGGCCGACCTCTATACGCTGCAAGAACACTACGGCGAGGTGACCGGGCTTCGCCTGGCGTGGGTCGGCGATGGAAACAATGTTGCCCGCAGTCTTGTGGAAGGCTGCGGCCATTTGGCAGTCGAGCTCGTCGTGTGCACGCCAGCCGGCTATGAATTGGACGGCGAGTTTTTGAACGAGGCGCGTCGCGAATTTCCGAATCTCGATCTCACGACTACCAATGATCCACGCGAAGCGGTTCGCGACGCGGCGGCCGTCTACACCGACGTCTGGGCCAGCATGGGCCAGGAGGGCGAGCGCGATCAGCGTCGCCGTGACTTCGCCGACTACCAGGTGAATTCCAAGCTCATGGCGAGGGCGCGCGACGACGCACTCTTCATGCATTGCCTGCCCGCGCATCGGGGAGAGGAAGTTACCGACGACGTCATCGACGGGCGCCAAAGCGTCGTGATTGCCCAAGCCATCAACCGAATGCACGTGCAGAAGGGCGTCTTGATGTGGCTGCTGGCTGCGACGTCGTGATCGACAGCCGGCACAGCGGCGCGCCGGATACCGAACCGCTCAGTGATCGGGCCTCTGCCCTGCCACACAAGTTGACGCACGGCAACAAATGCTACGGCGTTGTGCCCATGTCTTCCACCGGCTCGGCCTGCCCGGCAAACGTAAAGGTGGCCACCCGTGGAATGTCCGAGAAGATCGGCGCCACAGCGATCCGCACGTAACGCCGGTCGGCCGAAACGACGCCGGAAAGGCTCATCGTCGTGCCGGTGGGCAACGTGATCACAATCGGCTGGAACCCCACGGCACCCTGGCGGCCAAAGAACGCACCGAGGCGCCCCAGGTCTGGCCGCGTGGGCACGACGCTTGGATCGGAGCCGCTGCCAAGTTGCTGGGCCAGCACGGCGCGGCTAATCGCTTCCTGCCGCTTCACGGCGCCGGCTAGTTGCACGGCCTCCAGCGGCTCCGCGCGACGGCCGCGATTCAGATCGAACACGACCATGGCTTCGTTGTCGATAAGCTCCAATTGCTGACGCTCGTGCTGCATCTCGCCGCTGCGCAGATGCGTATACACGTCGACGGTCACTTTCCCGGCGGTCACTTCACCCCACACCCGGTGAATCCGCACCCGGTACGTGCCGGCAAAACCCTTCGGGCAGATGTAAACTTCGCTCGACTCGCCGCTCGACTTGCCAGCGGAAGCAAACTCATCGCCCAGGCTCACGCCGCCGCTCGTGGTTCGCGGCTCCGTCACCGAGCAGATGGTGCCCGCCGGCTCCTCGACCGACACGTCGATATCCGCATCGCCGGTCCACGCGACGCGCACCAGGCAGTCCCGTACCACCGCCTCCTGCAACTGCTGCAGATAAGCATCCCGCTCCGCATCTCGGCCTTCGCTGGCGAGCCGCTCGAGCGTGGCCCGCGCGATCCGCGATGCCGTCTGCTCGATTTCAACAAGCTCGTCCGGCCACGCCTGGCTGAGAATGCCGACCGTCGCCCAACGAATGCCCGCCAGGTCGTCGCAACGTTCGGCCGCTCGCAATCCCAGCGCATAGGCTTCGCTCCGCAACGGCTCGAGTTTGGTCACTTGCTGGTAGACGAGCATCGCCCGGCGATCGAGCCCCAGCCGCGACAGGTACTGGGCAATGTAGACTAGCTCGTCGGCCGTGGTGCTGAAGTCGGCGGCCGACATCACGGCCCGCTCGATCTCACTGTTCGAGCTGCCCTTCAGCTCCATCGCGATGCCCAACGACTCGTACATCCACGATTGAGGTTGGCCGTGTCGCAGGGCCGCATGGATCAATGCGATGACGTGATCCCACTGCTTATGGCCCATCATCTGGCGCACCGTTTCACGAACGGCCGCCTGGTCGGCTTGCTCCCGGCTGAAGTAATTGTTCCAGAAGGCGTCCGGAGCTTTCGATGAATCAAACGGGATGGCGGCGATCTGTTTTTTTCCGCCCTGGCCCTGAACAGCGGCTTTCGATTTGGCCGCATCCGGCGCCTGAGCTGCTTTGTCTTTCTGAGCAGCAGACTGGTTTTCCGCTGGCTCATCCGGGACGCTGAACAACCCGCCGCCACCGCCGCCTCCTAACCCGCCGCCACCACCGCCTCCGCCGAAGCCGCCACCGCCGCCGCCGAAGCCGCCTCCACCGCCTCCCTGCTGGCCGCCGCCACCGCCGCCGCCAAGTCCGCCTCCACCGCCTCCTATCTGTAACAGCGACGCGTCGATCGGCAGCACCAGGTCGGCAACCGGATAGACCTTCACCACCAGTTGCGATTCAGCTTCCTCCGGAGTGGTGATCATCAGCACTTCATCTTGGATGATGTAGGTCAATCCAAGCTGCTTGAGCATCAGCCGCAGCGCCGATCGCAGCGAGATGTTGTGCAAATTGACGGTGACCGGCTCCTCCGGTCCCAGGCCGATTTCATCGAGGGCCGGCAAATCAAGTTGAACCGGTATGAGAAAGTCCTCCTGCAAGAAAGTCACGACTTCGTCCAGTGGCGTATCGACGAAGTCGAGTCCGTCAGCACGCAGCGGACCCCTCAACGCCCTTTCGATGCGCTGCTCTGCTTCTCCGGTCGCCTTCAAGTCCATCGAGCCGTACCGGTCCTTGCGACGATTGGTAAGCTCTTCCCAAACCGGGGCGGCCGGATAAACAATCGGCGGGTCATCGGGGAACGGCACGTGCGATAGCTCGACCTGGTACAGGGTGTCAAACCAACCCTCCCAGCGCGCGGCACGTACCACTTGCATGAGGTAATCGTTGCGCATCAATTGGGCCGAAACGGAGGCCACGACCGGCGTGACGCCCTCAGGATCGACCTCTTCAATCGCGGAAGCGACGTCGAGCGCCTCGTCGTAACGCTGCTCGTCGATCAGCGCGCTGAAACGATCGACGAGCTGCTTCTCCTTTTCTCGTTCGCGGGCCAGCCGCTCGTTCAACAACCGCCGTTCCCGCGCGGAGGCCAGCTGCTCCTCGCGGGCCGCATCCAGCTCGTCTTTGATCACCGCCGCTCGCTGCGCCTCGCGCAAGGCGATTTGCAGCTTGTCAATTAACTGGGCGCGCATGTCGGGACTAAGCTCCGGCGCGCGCTCGACGTTTTGCAGCGATAGCTTGAGATCCTGGATCGCCGTCTCGGGGTCGGTCGTCATGAGGCGTCGCGAGTCGATGACGACGTTCTCGATTTCGCGACGCATCATTTGGGCGAAGACTCGCCGCTGCTGCTCCAATTCATCGAGCAGCTCGCCTTCCGGCGCGAACCGGTCCGTTAACGAGCCAGGGGCCGGAAAGGCCACGTCGGCCGGAGCCGCCTCGCCTGCCGGTGGCGCCGGCAACGTCTGCGCTTGCCGAACGAGATTCAAATCACCACTCTCAGCCGCGGGAGCCGTCGCTTGGGCGACCACTCTGGCCTTGGTTTGCTGCTTCGCGGCCGCCCGCTGAACCGTTTGAGCTTTGATGTTGCCCGGATCGCGGTTTAGCACCGCCTGCGCGGCAAGTTGCGCGCCCTGTACGTCGCCTGTGGCAATCGCCCGCTCCGCCAGATCGGTCAAGTTATCGACGCCCGCTTCCAGCACTCGAGCGGTTTCCGCCAAGCCGGCCGATCCGACGGTCGGCAAGGTCGCGCCGCCGTCAGCCCGGGCCATCTCGACCACTTGCGCCAGGAAGGCATGGCTCTCGCCCATGCTATGCGGCGTGGCGGACCACTCCAATTCAATCGGGCCCGTATCGCCAATTAGTTGAACATGAACCCCGATTGGCTTGTCGAGCGGCTTGCTCGCCGCGCCGACCACCACCGTATCGCGGTCGGTGCGCAGCGGCGGCACGTTTTTGGGGTACACGTCGCCCAATTCGGCGGGCCATTTCACGTCCATCGGCCACAGCACGGCGGCCCGCGTCCAGTCCGCCATGCTGGCTCCAATCGCCGCGCCTCGTCGAAGGTTCTCCTCCCGCGCGCGGTCTTCGCTCACCTTCTCGGTTTCATTGGCCCACACCATCGGCTCATCGACGTATAGGTTGCCGCCCGTATGGTTGGCCAAGGCAGCCAGCAGTCGGCCGTCGCGTTGCGGACCGATCGCGTAGCTGCTCACCGAAATCCGCGCTTCGGTGAGTGCTTCCACTAATTGACGGAACGAATCGGTGCCCAGCAGATTTGCGGCGCTCAGGCCGTCGCCCACGTAGAGCACGGTTCGACCCGCCGCTGCTGACGGTTCGAATCGAGAAATCGCTGCGCGCAGCACGTTCTCCATATCCGTCGATCCGAGCGGCGTTTCGCCGCGCAGCGATTTAACCGCGGCGCGCAGCTCCTCGCTGCCGGCCGATGAGAATCCCGCGCCGATCGGCCGGGCTTCCAGATCAACTGCCACGAGTTGCACTCGGTCCTGGGGACGCAATTTGGCAATGCAAGCTTCGACCGCGGCCAAGGCCGTTTCGCGGTACGCGCCCGATTGGCTGGCCGACGTGTCGAACAGGATCAGAATTTCGCGCGGCTCATCGGCCTTCGCAAGGTTCGCCGGCGGCGTGAGACTGAGTGCAAAAAACGTCTGACCATCGCTACGTTGATACGTCGTAAGTTCCGCAGTGGACGGCGCCGCTTCGGCCGAAACTGCACTTCCAACGAAGAGCGCAAACGCGATGGCGACAAATCGGCCGCCCACATACTTACAAAAGGCGCCTCTAAACTGACGAACCGTCAACATGTTGACACTCCGTACGTGTACTGAGAGCGGCGGCAATTGCCCTGTTCCGCTGCGACAATGCCGCTTTGGCTAAATCCAAACCAAGCCGCGCGGACACGAGACGCCGATCGCTCGTTCCGGCAGCCAGCACCTAAACCACGGGTGTATAACCACTTATTCCAGTTTATTCAGCCGGGCGGCTGAACGCCAATCAATTTCCGTCTTTTCATGGGCCGCCAGTCCGGGCCAAAAACGGCGATTTTTTGCGGGCCGTGCGGCCCACCGGAGGGGGCTTGGGCTCGGCCGGCCCATGCCGCTGTACCGGCTACGAAAGTTTCGATGAATTGCCGCGAAATTCTTCCCCAATGTAGCGGATCGACATTGGTCGTGAACGAACGATTTGCGTATACCGTATGGTAGGGAAGCCCGACTTTTTCTCGATTTTCCAGCCGCCGTAGGTCGCCGACCCGATTCCTCGCGAGCCCGACGGTGCTTCCCGCATTGCCAAACACCTGAGTGAACGATGAAACAACTTCTTCTATGTTGCACAATTAGTGCTCTGATCGGCGGCACGATCGCCGTGTCGCTGGTGGATAATGAGGCCCCTTGGCCAATTTCGGCCGTGTCCCAAGCGCAGGAAACACCGGCTCGGCTGGATTCCAGCTTATTGGCGACGGCCTCGATTCCGACAAATAGCTCCCTGACGCCGGAGGAGCTTACCAATATCCGCGTTTACGAGGGGGCCAATCGCGGCGTCGTGAACGTCCTGACCCGCACAACCAACTACGACGGGTTTTTCATGCTGCCCACGCCCGGCGAAGGCGCCGGCTCCGGCTGTGTGCTCGATAAGCGCGGCCATATCCTCACGAATTACCACGTCGTCGAAGGGGCCAGTAAAGTCTCCGTCACCCTGCCCGGCGGCAAAGAGTCGTACGACGGTGAGCTGATTGGCACCGACCCGGAAAACGACATCGCCGTCTTGAAAATCGACGCGCCGCCCGAAGAGTTATTTCCCGTACCCATCGGCATGTCGGACAATTTGCAAGTGGGTCAGCGGGTGTACACCGTGGGTAACCCCTTTGGCCTGGAGGGCACGCTCACGACCGGCATCATTTCCAACCTGAATCGGACCTTGCCCAGCCGCACCGGCCGGGAGATGAAGTCGATTATCCAGACTGACGCTGCCATGAACCCGGGCAACTCGGGCGGGCCATTGCTCGATACGAGCGGACGCATGATCGGCATGAATGTCGCCATTGCGACCAAGGTAGGCCAAAGCGCCGGCGTCGGCTTCGCCATCCCCGTCAACCGCATTCGCCAAGTCGTTCCACAGCTCATCAAGCACGGTAAGGTGATTCGCGCCGACATCGGGATTGTGGCGGTTCGGGAACTTGATAGCGGCCTGCAAATCGTGCGGACCAACCGCGGCGGACCCGCCGAGGAAGCCGGTTTGCGGGGCTGGAAGCCTGTTCGACGCCGTGTCACCCGCGGGCCCCTCGTCTACGACGTCGAACGCCAAGATCCCAGCGCGGCCGACACCATCATCGCCGTCGACGGCCAGTCCGTGAATTCGGCGAGCGGTTTTGTGGAGAAGATCGAAGAACACCAACCGGGCGATCGTGTCGTCTTAACAATCGTCCGCGAGGGTCGCCAAATGCAAGTGCCGGTGACTTTAGGCGCGAGCTAGTTAACGAATTTAATGTTCACTAGCTTGGGCACACATCCCAGTCATCCCACTCTTCCTTCTCAGTACGCGGTTTTTTGACGACCACTGCGAGCTCTCTCGGCACCGCCAACGTGCCGCTGATTCGGACAATTCGTCGAGAAAATCGACCGTTTCGTCAGTCCGACACCTGCTCGCACGAATCCCATCTTTGCGCATCTTTACTTTTCCGCAAAGTCGGTGCTAGCTTCCCCCCTTGAACCACAGTCGTATTCCGGTAGGCTGCTAAGGTGCTCGCCAGGTGCATGATTGCACAACGGCTGGACGAGCACTCCCGCCGACAGGAATCCCTCCCTTTACTTGGAACACGACCAATGTGACTGCTGGCACCGAAGTGCTTCGCCCTGCCAGCGTGTTCCAAATCAGTTTGAGAAGAATCGCTCCGCGATTGCGCGCATCATCGTTCCTGCCGGCAAATAGTTCCCCCCCGTTGCGGCAGCCCCGGAGCAAACAAGGAAGAAGGAGTTCCATAATGGTTAACTATCTGGCGATCGCTTTTTTGTCCGTTGGTCTGTTGGCAGGCGCTCCCGAGCCTCCGCAATGGGAAGCCAGCTACGGGAAAGCCCTGGAGGCGACGCGCGACGGCAAGTCGCCGCTGCTGGTCGTTCTCGACAAGCCCAACAGCGAAGACGGCCGACTCGAGCCGGAGCTGCTGGGCGAAGAGGAGCTCAGTGGCCACGAAAACGAAATGCTGCGGCCCTATCGCTTGTGCCATGTCGATGTGACGACGAAATATGGCAAAAAGGTGGCCAATGCGTTTCGGGCCAAGGACTTCCCGCATGTGGCGATCATCGACAAGACAGGTTCGATGGTGATCTTCCGCAAGTCGGGCAAGATTCAGCCGCGGGAATGGGAGCGGATCCTCCAGCGGCATAAGTCGGGCGACCGCTCGCTGGCCAGGACGGTTTCGCGCACGAGCTACAAGCCGAGCGAGGGTCTCGACACTGTGTCCCGCCCCTACTGCCCAAGTTGCCAGCGGAATTCGTTCTGATAGCCGGCTTTCCGGCTGACTGCTAGCTGACTTCGATTCGGCGGTCGTGGCCGCAAACGCAGGACGCACTTTGTCGGATGGACCCGCTGTTCTAAGCAGTTTGGGCGAAGCACAACAGAAGCCAGGCCCGGCGCCCAGCGCCGGGCCGCTTTTTTTACACGCTGGTGGCCCGCTCGGGGCCGGGGCTGATATCCAGCGACAGCTCTTCGAACAGCCCAGCGCGAAAGCGTTCCATTGCGATCGCGCCCATCACCGCGTTATCCGTGCAGAGCGCCGGCGGCGGCACGTGCAGCGTGTAACCGTGGGTCCGCGAGGACTCCTCCAATCGCTCTCGAAACCGGCAGTTGGCCGCCACCCCGCCGCCGACGCACAGCGTTCCATAGCCTGTCTTTTCCAGCGCCAACTCCGCTTTGCCAACCAGGCAGTCGATCACCGCCTCTTGAAAACTGGCCGCAATATCGGCTACGCCTGCTTGGTCCTCGCTCCTCGCTCCTCGCTCCTCGCTCCTCGCTTCCAGCTTCCCGGGTCCGGCCACAAGATACCGGACCGCCGTCTTCAGCCCGCTGAAACTGAAGTCGAGCCGACTTGTATCGTCCAGCAGCGGCCGCGGGAAGCGATGCCACCGCGGATCGCCGCCGCGGGCCGCTTTCTCGATTGAGGGCCCGCCCGGATAGGGCAGCCCAAGCAAACTGGCAACCTTGTCGAACGCCTCGCCGGCCGCGTCGTCAATCGTGCCGCCCAGCGGCGTGAAGTCGGTCGGCCCCGCGCAGCGGTAGAGATTCGAGTGGCCGCCGCTCACCACCAGGCCGACGCACGGAAACACATCGTCGCCGGCCGTCAGTCGGCAGGCGTAGATGTGCGCTTGCAAATGATTCACCGCCAAGAGCGGAATGCCACAGGCAACACACAGCGCCTTCGCCGCAGTCAGACCCACCAGCAGCGACCCGGCCAGTCCAGGCGTATTGGCGACGGCCACCCCATCGAGATCGGTCAGTGTGAGATTTGCCTTACGGAGCGCCTCATCGATCACCGGCAGAATCCGCTCGACGTGCGCCCGCGAAGCGATCTCCGGCACCACGCCGCCGAACCGCTCGTGCAACGCATCTTGCGAAGCCACCACGGACGAGCGCACCTCGAGCCGGTCGGTGATAATCGCCGCGGCCGTTTCGTCGCACGTGGTTTCAATCGTGAGCAAATTCATGATTTAGCGTCGGCGGCCACGCCGACCTGCTGCCAGTCAGGCAAACCGCACATGATGCACCCACGCCGGCGGCACGTTCGCCATCACCAGATCACGGTTCACTTCATGCGCCTGCAGCGTCGCCGACAACACGCGCCCGATGCCGCGCAGCCGCTCTCTTTCCTTGCCGCTGCTGACAAGCGATTTCGCCCTGCGCACGGCGACATACTCAAAAAAACTGAGCGTCCCGCCCGGCGCGAGCAGGCGCGTGAGCTTGGCAAGGACTTGCTCCACCAGCTCCGTCGAAAAATTATTGAAGGGCAGCCCCGAAATAATCAAATCGAACGGCGGCTCTTCCGCCATATCTTCCACACTGGCGTGCATCAACGTCACCCGACCTATCGCGCGATGAAACCCCGGCTCATTGGCCAGCCGCGCGCGAAGCCGGGCTACAAATTGCTCGTTGCGCTCGACGAGCACCAACCGGTCGTCTGGGCGCAAGTCTTGAATAATGTGGCCTGTAACGGCGCCCGTGCCTGGCCCGACTTCCAGAATACGGCGACCTGCCGTTGGTCCAGAATCCGTGTCAAAACCCCGCGAGCCGGCGGGTTTATCCCGTCGGGACAAGCCCGGCGGCTCGCCATCCACCGCCGCCGCGTCCGGTTGGCGGACGTATCGACAAAGGTTTTTGGCCAGCGCCCGCCCGCTCGGCAGCACCGCGCCCGTGCTGTGAAACGCGCGGCGAAACTCCCGCCAGAAAACGCGATAATCGGCCCACTGCTGACGCATGGGACTATCCTACGGCCGATCCCGCGTTTCGGACAGCCGGCCCCGCGGACCTGTTATGATGGCGTCCATGCATGAGGTGACACGGATATTGGAAGCGATTGGCGACGGCAATTCGCAGGCGGCCGACCAATTGCTGCCGCTCGTGTACGACGAACTGCGCAAATTGGCCGCGCACAAACTGGCCCACGAAAAGCCTGGCCAGACTCTGCAGGCCACGGCCTTGGTGCATGAGGCCTATCTCCGACTCGTGGATGTCGACAAGGCGCAGCATTGGGACAGCCGCGGTCACTTTTTCGCGGCGGCCGCCGAGGCCATGCGGCGTATTCTCGTCGACCAAGCGCGACAGAAGCGAACCCTTCGCCGCGGCCGTTCGGCAAAACGCCTCGCGCTGGACCAAATTCAGCCAGCCGTCGTATCGCGAGACGAAGACTTGCTCGCTCTTGATGAGGCCCTACACCGCCTGGAGCACATCGACAAAACCAAAGCCGCACTGGTGAAGCTGCGCTATTTTGCCGGCCTGTCGATTCCCCAAGCCGCGAAAGCCCTTCGCATCTCTGTCACAACTGCTAATCGCTATTGGGCTTATGCCCGGGCATGGCTCCACGAAGAGCTGCGATCGGACCGAGACGCAGCCGACCATTGAAAGCCATTTTTCAGAATTCTATCAGCTGGCGGTGGGACGATTCACCGCCGAATTCCGCATTGTATATGACGCTCCTCAGACCGGGACGAAGACATGAACGTTACGCAAAACGAAGAAGACATCTTCATTGCCGCACTCGAAATCGAGTTGCTTCAGGAGCGCGCGGACTACTTAGACGACGCCTGCGGAGAGAACGCCCAATTACGCTCTCGCATTGAGGCGCTACTTAATCGGCATCAAGAGTCGGCAGGAATGCTCGACGCTCCCCCGCCGGGGATCGATGCAACGGAGCATTTGGAAGTCATCAGCGAGAAGCCTGGCGACGTCATAGGGACCTACAAGCTGCGCGAAGAAATTGGTGTGGGCGGCTTCGGTGTGGTGTTCCTCGCCGAGCAAGAGCGGCCCGTCAAGCGTAAGGTAGCCCTGAAGATCATTAAGCCCGGCATGGATACGCGGCAGGTGATCGCCCGCTTCGAGGCCGAGCGGCAAGCGCTGGCGATGATGGACCATCCAAACATTGCTCGCGTTTACGACGCCGGTTCTACGGCGTCGGGGCGGCCTTACTTCGTCATGGAACTGGTCCACGGCGTGCCGATCACGGAGTATTGCGACCAGTGCAATCTGACTACGCGCGAGCGGCTGGAACTGTTCATCTCCGTCTGCCAGGCGGTGCAGCATGCTCATCAGAAGGGGGTCATCCATCGCGACATCAAGCCGACCAACGTGCTCGTGGCGATGCAGGACGGCCGCCCCGCGCCGAAGATCATCGATTTCGGCGTCGCCAAGGCCATTAACCAGCGGCTCACCGAGCACACACTCGCCACCGGCTATGCGCAGATGATCGGCACACCACTCTATATGAGTCCCGAGCAGGCGGAGCTCAGCCCGCTCGGTGCCGACACACGCAGCGACATCTATTCCTTGGGCGTGCTGTTGTACGAACTCCTCACGGGCACGATTCCGCTCGACATGGACCGCTTGCACGCCGCGTCTTACGACGAGCTCCGCCGTATCATCCGCGAAGAAGAGCCGCCGCGCCCAAGCGCGCGCCTCAGCACGCTGGCGGCGAAGCTCGCCACCACCGTCGCCGAGCGCCGCCGCACGGATCCCGACCGGCTCCGGCAGACCGTCCGCGGCGAACTGGACTGGATCGTCATGAAGTGCCTGGAAAAGGACCGCAACCGCCGCTACGACACGGCCAGCAGCTTGGGCCGAGACATCGAGCGGTACCTAGGCGACGAACCCGTGCAAGCCTGCCCGCCATCGGCCGCGTATCGGCTGCAGAAATTCGCCCGCCGGAACCGGGCGGTTTTAGTGAGCGCGGGACTCGTCGCCGCCGCGCTTGTCGTCGGCGTTGCGGTCAGCATTTCGCAAGCGGTTCGCGCCACGCGAGCCGAGTCGCTGGCCACGGCGCGGCTCAAGGACGCGACCGAGGCCCGCGCCAACGCGGAGGCGAGTTCTCAGAAAGCCCGCCTGGCAGTGGACGACATGTATACGCAGGTCGCCGAAAAATGGCTCGCCCATCAACCGCAAATGGAATCGATCCAGCGCGAGTTCCTCGAGAAGGCGCTGCAGTTCTATACCGAGTTCGCTAAGGAGACGAGTAACGATCCGTCCGTCCGCTACGAAACGGCCCGCGCCTACCGCCGCATTGCGGAGATTCAACACCGGCTCGGCCAGCCTGCTCCGGCCGAAGTCGCTTTCAAGCGAGCCATCGACCACATGCAGTCCTTGGTGGACGAGGTCCCAACCAAGTCGGCATACCGCGCCGAGCTGGCCGCAACGCTGCACAAACTCGGCGTGCTGCTGGGCGACACCGGCCGCTATCTCGATGAGGAGAAAATCCACCGCCGCGCGCTCACGCTCGAAGAGCAATTAGCCGCCGCGGACTCTAGTAATACGGGCTATCGCCCCGCCCCTGGTAGCGGCCACTGGTTCGTCGCTGAAGTGTTCTCATCGCTTCATCGCCGGGAGGAGGCGATACCTGCGTATCACTCAGCGCTGGCAATTCAGCACCCACTGGTCGCCGATTTTCCGTCTGTCGCCGAATACCGCGAGCATCTCGCCGAAAGTCTTTTCGGCCTCGGCAACGCGGCACGTCTCATGGGCGCGACGAAGGAATACGAGCACGCGTTGGGCGAAGCGGCCGACCTTTTCGAACAACTCGCCGCTGAATTCCCAAGCATCCCCCAATACCGAAATCAACTGGCGAACGTCTACTACTGGCGGATGAAAGGGCCCCCGCGAGGCCGGCCCGAGACGTATCCCAAGGAGGCCGAACAATACCTCCGGCGAGCATTGGCGTTGCAGCAGAAGCTGGCTGACGATTTTCCCGCCGTGGCTGACTATCGCTATGACTTGCTGCGCAGTTACAAGACACTCGGATGGGTGTTGAGCCGCGCCAGCCGCCGTGAGGAGGCAGAGACCGCGCTTCGCCAGGCCGCGGCGATCGCAGACAGGTTGGTCGCCGATTCTCCATCCGTGCACTATTACCAAGGTACGTTGGCGCAAACGTATTCGTTTCTGGGCCAAATCCTCATCGAAAGCGGTAGGTTGCGCGAAGGGGAAGATGCCTATCGACAGTCGATCTCCCTGCTGGAAAGCCTGGTAGCTGACTTTCCGGAGGTTCGCAAGTACTGGTCCAATCTCAGCGATAACTACTGTCGCCTTGGCTCACTGCTCCGCACCGCTGGCCGATCCGATGAAGCAGCGGCCTTCTACCGCAAGGCACTTCAGCTCGATCCGCGCGATTCCATCGCCCTGCGGGGCATCGCTGAATTACAGTCATCAACGCAGAGCGAAGCCGTGGAGCAAAAAATAATCGGGGCTGGCAACGCGACATCAACGTCACCATCAACCACTGACAACTAGCAACTGACCACTAACCAAAACAAAGACGGCCGCTGAGGTCTCGCCGGCTAAGCAGATTCCTCAGCGGCCCGCGGCCACCGCGGCGCTCACTCTGCGCGCATACAGCGGCAGTTTGCATTGTAGCACCTTAAGCCACGAAAAATGCGATGAACGATTACGATTCCAATCCAGGGATCCTCATCGGCGGCGCGGCGGCCGTCCTCAGCGTTTTAGCGGCGCTTGCCGCACTCTACTTGTGGGCCGTCAACCGAGCCAGGCAGCGACTTAATAAGACGGCCACTCCCCAGGAACGTGCCGTTATTCCCTGGCTCCGTCCTCTTTTGCTTCCCACACTCATCATCCTTTGCCTTGGATTGATTGCGAATCTGGCGAAAGCCTATGAGGAAAAATCGTGGCCTGAAGCCTCGAACATGATCATCACCGCCTGGGCAGCGTTCATGATTCTCGTCTTCTGGCTGAAGATCCGCAAACAAACCTAGCACACAAGTGGGGTGGGCATCGCCCACCATTTGAACAACGACCCGCGAATTCATGGTGGGCGGCACCCACCCTAACCAAGGATCGCACCAATGCTAACTCAACCCAATCGGCCGCAACTCGTTTTCGCGGCGCTCGCGCTGGTAGGTCTCTATTCGACGACCGCTCATGGCGCCGACTACAACTGGGACGGCAGCTCGAGCGCTAAGTTCACACACGCCAACAACTGGACCCCCGCCGTCGTGCCCGGTGACATGGATACTGCCATCTTCCGCCTGGGCGCCGTGCCGCCGTATCTGGTGTGGCTCTTCGAGGGCCTGTTTGTACCGGCCAACCACACGGTCCATCGGATGATCGTCGGCACGAACACGGCGACCTTCTGGGGTGGCGTGCTGACGGTCGACGCTACTGGCGATTCGGAGAACGCGGGCCTGATCATCGGCCAGACGGCCTCGGACGTGGCGGTCGTCAACATTGCCTCGCAAGGCCTTTCGACGCTCCGCGCCACGCTCGGTAGCGCCGCCGGGTCGAGCGGCACGCTCAACGTCAATTCCGGCACGTTCAAGGCCACCGCCACCCCCTTCTTGAACTACGGTCTGATCGTTGGCCTCAACGGCACCGGCGCGATCAACGTCTCGGGCGGCAACGTGCTGGTCGCCAGCGACACGGCGCTGGGCCTCAATTCGGGCTCGATTGGCAGTGTCAGCGTCAGCGGCGCAGGCTCGTCGTGGAGCAATCCGGTGTACGGTCTGTGGGTCGGCGTGTCGGGCGGCGGCACGCTCAGCATCACCAGCGACGGCGACGTGACGAGCGGCCCCGGCATTGTCGGCTACTCTCCCGGTGCCACCGGCGCGGTGACCGTTTCCGGGACCGGTTCGAGCTGGACTTCGTCGAGCGAACTTCGTGTCGGCTCCGCGGGTAGCGGTACGATGGATATTGAGTTGGGGGGCCAAGTCAGCAACACCAATGGCTACATCGGCTCGGCAGTCAACTCGTTCGGTGAAGTAAACATCAGCGGCAACAATTCAACCTGGACCAACAGCGGCTTCTTGCTCGTCGGTGCTGGTGGTTCAAGCTTTCTGAATGTCTCGAATGGCGGCGACGTCTCGAACGGCAGTGGCACGGTCGGCAGTATCAACGGAGCAATGGCGAAGGTTACCATCGATGGCGCCGGTTCCACTTGGGTAAACAACATTGAGTTGATTATCGGCAGCGACGCCGCCGGCAGTAACGGCCGGCTCGATGTCACCAACGGCGGAGCGGTCACCAGCCCCGTCGGTTATGTCGGCTTCGGCGCCACGGCGGTCGGCTTGGTGAACGTCGTCGGCATCGGTTCGACGTGGACCGACAGCGGCGCACTGTACATTGGCAATTACGGCGACGGCACGCTCAACATCACGGCCGGCGGCCGGGTGACCGTTAACGCTAGCGGCTACATCGGCAGAGAAGGTGGCTCCATGGGCGAAGTCAACGTCGATGGCGCCGGCTCAATTTTGACCACTAGCTCTGATCTCTGGGCCGGCTTTGGCGGCAATGGTACGCTCAGCATTACCGGCGGCGCAGATGTGTCTAGTCCAGACGATGGGCGCATCGGCCATGTTGAAGGCTCCATCGGCGAAGTCACGGTCGACGGCAGCGGTTCGACTTGGACGATCGGCGACAACTTATCAATCGGCAACAACGATGGCAACGGGACGCTCTACATCACCAATGGCGGCCAGATCAATAGCGGCTACGGCACGATCGCCCAGCAATCCGTGGCCACCGGCGAAGTCACGGTCGATGGCATCGGTTCGACTTGGACCATCACCAACACACTGACCGTCGGTGTGTTCGGCAATGGTACGCTCAACGTCACCGCCGGTGGAAACGTCGCGAGCTCAGTCGGTTACATCGGCTACTACAGCGACTCCACCGGCGAAGTCACCGTCGATGGCTTGGGCTCCACTTGGACCACCGGCGGCGATCTCTACGTCGGCTATGGCGGCGATGGCACGCTCACCGTCACGAACGGGGCCCTGGTCGATCCGGCCAACGTCATCGTGGGTGCCTTGGGGACAATTCGCGGCGACGGCAAGATTCTCTCCAACGTGCAAAACAGCGGACTGGTATCGCCGGGCACGTCCCCCGGCGCGCTCCAAATCTACGGCGACTACACACAGAACCTCGCCGGCGAGTTGCTGATCGAGCTGGCCTCCGCCTCCAGCTACGACCAATTGCTCGTCACCAATGTGGCAACGCTCTTGGGCACGCTTACGGTGAATCTCATCGACGGCTTCACCCCAGGCGTCGGCCAGAGCTTCACCATTCTCACTGCTGACGATGTTGATGGCACGTTCGACATCGAAATGCTTCCGTCGCTGCCGAACTTGGAATTCGACGTCATCTACAACGCCACCAGCGTCGTCCTTGCGGTCTCTTCCGCTCTTCCCGGCGACTACAACGCCGACGGCGCCGTTGACGCCGCCGACTACGTCGTGTGGCGGAAGAGCGTCGGCGCCGCGACGCTCAACAACCGGGACCCGAACGGCATGGGACCGGTCGGCGAGGCGGACTACAACTTCTGGCGGGCACGCTTCGGCAACACGATCGGCAGCGGCGCGGGTGGCATGGCCTCTGCGCGCAACGCCGTGCCGGAACCATGTACGCTCATCTTGGCACTGGCGGGCCTGGGATTCTGGAAGCGACTGCGCGTCAATCATCGGCATGAAACATAAGGCGATGGCGGCACGTTGTATTTCATTCGTCACTCCTATGCGCTGCTGATTCTGGGTGCCGCTGCCGCTCACGCCACAGCGGCCAGCTACCAGTTCGTAAACATCGCCGATACGGCAGGTCCACTCAACCCAATTAGTGTTGCGGCGATCAACAACTCCGGCACGGTTGCCTTCAAGGCCTACCGCGATGCGGGTGGGGAAGGCATCTTTATTGGCAGCGGCGGCGAGGTCACGACGCTCTACGACACTTCAGGGCCGTTCCGCGAGTTCGGCTTCCCGGACATCAACGACAGCGGCACGGTGGCGTTCGGCGCGTCGCTCGACGCCGGCGGGGATGGTCTGTTCACTGGCAACGGCGGGCCGACGACCACCATCGTGCAGTCGATTTTCACTCGGCGTATCATCAACAACCAGGACGCTGTGGCATTCAGTGGGCCCGGTGGAGTTTTTGTCGGCAGCGGCGGGCCGATCACGACCATCGCGGATGCATCGGGAGAACTCGCCGGCGGCTTTGTCGCCACGAGCATCAACGACAGCGGCACCGTCGGGTTCTTCGCCTGGCTCGATGATTTCGCCGGCGAAGGTGTTTTCATCGGCAGCGGCGGGCCGACCACTACGATCTCGCTGTCCGGAGCCCAGGACGTCCAAATCAACAACGCCGGCGCCGTTGCCTTTGCGGCCGGCTTGTCTGCGTCCGACTTTGCCATCTACACCGGCAGCCTCGGATCGCTCACGACGTTGGTCGACAACAGCGGACCGTTCGATTGTTGTTTCGATCCATACGTTGGACTCAACAACAACGGCCAGGTCGCGTTCAAAGGCTATTTGGATGGCGGCGGCTTCGGCATCTTCACCGGCCCCGATCCGCTGGCCGACAAGGTTGTCCAAACCGGTGACGTTCTTTTCGGTTCGAACGTCACCAACCTCTCGTTCCAGCACGGGCTGAACGATACAGGTGACATTGTGTTCTACTACGAACTGGCCAATGGAATCAGCGGCATCGCAGTCGCACAGCCACAGCACGCAGTGCCCGGCGACTACAACGCCGACGGCACCGTCAACGCCGCCGATTACGTCGTGTGGCGCAAGACCGACGGCACACAGGCGGGCTATAACCTATGGCGCACCTACTTTGGCGCGACCGTAACGGCAGGCGGCTCGCCTGCCGGAGCAATCACAGGCGAGCCGCCTGTGACTACGGCCGTCCCCGAGCCGTCCTCCCTCGCCCTCGCCGCCATAACCCTGCTTGGTTTATTTGCTTCCCGCCGCCCCGCCCGCCGCGAGCTGACAATCGCGCGCGCCGACGGCGGCCGCTTTATTTGTATCGCAGACCGAACCGTCGCGGCAGTCGCGAGCGCGTCTCCTGGCTGCCGCAAAGGAAACTTGCACATGTTCGCACCGAACAGTCAAAGTGGAAATCAATCTATCAACAAGTGCTGCTCCTGCGTGCTGGGCATCATCCTTGCGCTATCGGTGATGTGTCATCATGTCTTGGGGCAACCGGCACCAGGAGTCCAGGAGGGCGATTTGTTTGTCGGCGCCGTGTCGCCTGCCGGATCACGTGGCGTCTTTCGCGTACGCGACGGAGTTGTGACGCCATTCTCACTCGGCTCGGCCGACCCTAACGACCCCGGGTTCTTCGACATACCGCACGGCGTGATCGTCGACTCCCAGGGCCGTGTGGTGTGGCTGGCGCCAATAGGGGAGATAGGTGCCAGAAATTATGCCAATCACGTCGGTTTGTTCCGCGCATCAGGTGAGGGAGCGACGCCCGAAAGGCTGGCGATCTTCAAAGTGGGCGATCACGCATTGGAGGAAGGCTATCCGAATCCCTTCCCCGATCTTCGAATCTCACAGTATGACAACGGACTGCCTGTCATTGGGCTCCATCTGGCGTCGAATCGGCGCATTGAGATCGACGATGATGTCAACGGCGGACGGCCCCAAGTTGTGACGGAAGAAGCGTATGTGATGGGCCTGATCCTCGGCACCGCTGGGGCGCCAACCTCCGCTTTCACTGATACAAAAACCGTGTCGTATGGTGCAACCACGGGCGTTTGGGACGACAGCCTGCCGAAACCGATTTACGATCAATCGCGACCCCAAGGCGCTCGTTATTTTCCAGTCGACATGGTAAGTCACGCGGGGGCGATCTACTCAATTGATTCCAACGGACTGCGGCGGTCTTCAACGCCACTGCGCGTGGACGCGAGCGGGAGTATCGACTTGGGCTCCGCAGGGAATATCGAGTTCAACCTCGGCCTGCGGCTTTTCGGGGGCGAGCAAGAGCTTCGCGCGGTAACCCTCGACGACACGAACATCCCAAATGTTCCTTGCGACTGTGCCGTCGGAGCACCCGACCCGCCGAGCCATCTCATGCCGTGGGACCCGAACTTTGCTCCAATGAGCGGTTTTCTAAGTCTGGCTTACGATCCGGGACTTGGACTGGTGATCAGCAGCAACGCTGGGTTTGCAGGCCCCTACATTACCCGTATCGGCGGGCCGTTGCTCAACGACAACCCATCGGACGATATTGACGCCTACTTTTATAACCCATTCAATGATATCGCATATCCATCCTTGCAAGTCACGCGGATGCCCGCGAACCGTCAATTCGGTGATCCCGACACCGGCATCGCCTATCCCCTCAACTCGTCCGTGATGGGCGCGCCTGGTGGCGGAGGACTCGTAGCAGTGGAATCGGGTTCGGGCACGGTAGTGCGGGTCATGGAAAACGGCAGTGCCGAGGTGCTCGCCACCGGTCTGATTGGTCCGAGCGGCTTGGGTTCCTATCCAACCTACTCATCGACTTCGACCGGACTATCCGTGATCATCCGCGTAGACTCGCCGGTCGACGTGCTGCTTACAGCGCCGGATGGTCGCCAAATTGGGGTCGATCTCCAGACCGGACTGCCGGTTAACGATTTCGGCGAGAACGGCTTTGACAGCGGTTCTGCCGAACCGCGGTTCTTCGCCATTCGCGACTCGGCGCCTGGCGATTGGAGCATCGAGATGATCGGTACCGGGGATGGCCCCTTTGCCATTAACGTCTATGGCATTGACCTGGACCAGTCCACCGGCGATCGAGCGCGAATGACAGGAATGGCATCGATCGGAAGTCAACTTGCCACAATCTTTCGGCTTGACGCCGCAGCGACTGTCGAACTCTTTCCACCCGGCGACTACAACCTCGACGGCACCGTCGATGCCGCCGACTACGTCGTCTGGCGCAAGAACGACGGCACACAGGCCGGCTATGACACGTGGCGGGCCAACTTCGGCGCGACCGTAGTGGCAGGCGGCTCGCCTGCCGGAGCAATCACAGGCGAGCCGCCTGTGGCTACGGCCATCCCCGAACCGTCCTCCTTCGCCCTCGCCGCCGCGTGCCTTCTCGCTCTAGTGCTCCATCGCCGGAGCCGACAGTCCGGCAATGGTGGCTAAAGTCCCAGCAGCATGCGGAGTTTTTGATCGACTTCGGAAATGGTCGGTGCCGACAATTGGCCGAGCCGACGAACGACCGCGCTTGCATGGATCGTCGCCAATTTGTGCAATCGAAGCGCCGACTTTGCTTTGAGTTTTGTCGCCGAATGCTCGGCGGTAGATCGGTCGAGTACGATGTCCGACGGCAATGGCGGATTCGGAATCACGGAAGAGATGTAGGCCACTATGACTTCGGGAATCGGCCCAATCGGGCCGCTGAGCGTTAACACCGGCCGCAGCTTCATTCCGGCAACATCGCCAAACGGAAAGCTCGCGAGATAGATTTCGTCAGGCTGGATCAACGGCGTCTCCATCCGCCAGCGTGTAAATGTCCTGCCGTGGATCGCCCAATTCGTCGGCCCATTGATGACTAATGCCGGTCGTCCACGCGGCGCCTGCATCGTCTTCCTGTGCGTTCGGGGCGATCCAAATTGTCACCGGTCCGGGCGGAACCGATCCCGGCACGACCGCTGAAAGCCGATGTTGATCGTCGACGAGTCCTTGAATTGCAATCGAGTCCATTTTCGGCCCCAAGTTGTCGCGAATCCGGTAAGCGAATTGATATTACGAGGTCGCGATTTCCTGTTGCAAGATACCACATTTGTCGGCTTTTGTCGAACGGCGTCGCAACTTTCTCCCGAGCCCGGCAATTTCAACCACGACGGCACCGTCGACGCCGCCGACTACATCATCTGGCGCAAAGGCCTCGGCACGACCTACACGCCGGACGACTACAACGACTGGCTAGCCAACTTCGGCGCCACGCTCGACACCGGCTCGTCTTCCGCCCTCCCCCTTCCGCCTTCCCTCTTTGACAACGCCGTCCCGGAACCGGCATCCCTTGCCCTTTTGCTATTCGCCGCCGCCATCTTGCTCGTCCTTCCCCGCCTTCGGGTGGCGGCCAAAAATCGTTGCTGAAATCCGTCCCTCACTTGGTGCCATTTCGTCGGCGCTTTTGAGGGATTAATCCGATCAGCGTTCGCAATGCTTGGTTGACCGAGTCTGAATCGGAAAAGTATTCTCGCACGTCGGGCGCCAGCACGACCGCGCCTTCTTCGAGCTTGAAATGCTGAATTAACGTCGTTCCATCGGTCTTGTTGATCTTCACAGTATGGCCACGCCGGTACTGGTCGGCATGTTTTCCGCGCGTACCGCCGGAAAAATCATACTCTGGCTGCATCTCGACGCCGGTCTTCGATTTAGTTCGCTTGCTCATACGTTTTTCGTTCAGACCTCGTTGCCTTGCGGCAACTGATGATGCGAATATTCGGTTCACGCTTCGTGTACGAAACCACGATCAGCCGACCGCGCGACGAAATCCCAATGTCGATGTAGCGGTCTTCGTCATCGGAGTGTTGCTCATCCGCGATCGTGATCGAGCGCGGGTCACCGAATACCGTCTTTGCCTCGTCGAAACTGACGCCATGTTTCCGCTGGTTTGATAGGTCCTTCTCCTCATCCCATTCAAACGTCAGCTCCATGCGCGCCACCTTCCTTGCCTGTTTCAAAGTTTACCACAAACGAGGCGTGATGTCAGATCGAAATGCCCAATCTCCCACGACCGGGTGGCGGCCAAAAATCGTTGCTGAAATCGGCCGGCCGATCTGTTATGGTCGTGAATGCCTTAGTGCGCGCGATCTTTGATAATTCGGAATCGAGCCGTCAGCTATTAGCTCTCCGCTATTTGCCAGACTGTGCTAAGCGCTACTTGGCGCGCAACAATTGACGTAAATGCCGTCGGTTTTGCGCGCCGCCGAACGCGCCGCGCTACGGGATTTGCCGAGCGGCCCCAGCAACTCGCCGTGCAATACTCGTGAGTTTTGCACGGCCGTATGGGACCCCTGTTCACGGTGCAAAACGTAGCGCCTGCTCTGGTAACAAGTTAGAGCTCGAGAGCGCGAACGATGCGGTGCAAAAATCGCTAGAACCCGAGAACGGCGCGGTTTTGCGCCAACCGGTGCAAAACTGCCGTGCAATAGTAGGATACGGTGTTTACTCCCCGCTCCCTGCTCCCCGCTCCCCGCTCCTTAGTAGTCGTACCACAGTCCCGCGCCGATTTGCTCCTCGGACTCGTCGAACATCTGGTACTGGCTACTCTTGCCGTTGAAATAGTGTAAGCCGAACCGCATGACCTGGCCCGATTGGCCGCGCCAGAGCCAGCCTAGCTGCGTGTTCACGTCGCCGCCGAAGTTATGTTCCTCGCGCAAATGACCGTTAACGGCCCAAAACGGCGTGCCGCGCAACCCCGTCGGACCAGGCCGCGACACCTCGGTGCCGAATTGGAACTCCCACGGTTCCGCACCGCCGTCCACGTTTATCGCGTAGGCCGCTTCTGAATACAGTCGCCACGCCGGATGTGGAAAGTACGAAGCGCCTAGCACAACCGCATCGCGCACATAATTAATCCGATCCGCCAAGCTGCCCGGAAGATGAGCAAGTATGAATTCGTCGCCGAGGTGCGAGCTCAAATGGTAGGCTGCGAACTTGAATTGCCAATTGTCGATGCCGTACGTCACCGGCACGCCGACTCGGTAATCGGCCGTTTCGAAATCACGGATTTCGTCGAGCGTAAGCCGGACCATTGCGGCGGCCTCGACGTCGACCTGCCACCCCTGCGGATAGATCGCACCGCCCGTGCCGTATCGCAACAGGCCGACTCGCCCGCCCAGGGCGCCGTCCCAAAACGACTCGCTGCCCGATTCATGAAACGCGACGATCGCCAATCGCGGCTCATGAACGCCGGCTTGATAGGAACGGTAGATCAAGCCATCGGGCAGCACCTGCCAGTACCAGGCTTCCGCGGGAGAGGGACAGGAATCGCTCAACGCCATGCCGTCCCAGTTGGGATCCGAGACATAAACGTTCGCATCGACCCACTGCGAACGCTCGGCGGGCGGCGCGATCCACGTTTCGTCTGACGCGAACGCTTGCGGCGACTGCTGGCCTGACTCGATAGCGCCATCCCACGCGCCGGCAACATTCGGCGTAAAGGTGTTGGCGGCCGCACCCGTGAGCCCGCCATCGTGAGCCGCGGTCGCGTCAAACGACGCGCACTCCAAGCACACTCCGAGCGCAAGCGCGCATATCCGCGTGGCGGTCGAACGAGTAGAAGACATGGCGGGGCAAGAGTGCGTAGTTCGGTCAGATGCGGCGGGAGCGGGGAAGCAGGGGCAAACCTGCCTACTTCATTCTCGGCGCAAATAACGCCGCAGGTTAGCGGATGTTCAGGCTCGCCGACAGAGAGAATGCGGCTGCACAATCGCCTTGTCGGGAAGCACTTACATTCGCCTGCCGTCGACGACTTGGCGCAAGCAGTTTACAATCAGCAGTGGCAGAATCAGCCACGTGACAGCGTAGCATGCAATCGAATGCTTGCTATCGTTGCAGGCAATCATCTAAGGCCCGCGATGGAGTAAACCACCGGTGGTCCTGCTCGAGATGTCCATCACCCCGCTTGGCAAAGGCGAGAGCGTCAGCCAGTACGTGGCGGAGTGCGTCGAGCTCGTTGAACGAAGCGGACTCGATTACGAATTGCACGCCATGGGCACGATCGTCGAGGGCGAGCTCGACGAGGTTCTCGACTTGATGCGACGCTGCATCGAGCAAGTCGCCCAACATAGCGATCGCGTCACCTGCTCAGCAAAGCTCGACTTCCGCCGCGGCCAGTCGGGGCGGCTGAAAAGCAAAGTAGCCAGCGTCGAACAAAAGCTCGGCCGCGAGGTTCGCAAATCGCATTGAGGGCGTCCATTCGAATTGTTCCGAGAATCCCTCCAACTTCACCCCAGGCCGAGGACAACCTCGATGCTCGACATTCAATGCGACAAATGCGGTTCGAAACTGCAGCAGCCCGGCGCACTGGTGTTCAGCCCGCCGACGAGCGAATCCTGGTTAGTCGAAAAATATCACCTGTGCGCAGCGTGTTGGTCGGAAGTTGCCGCGCTGTTGAAAAACACAAAGTCCGCAGAGGCACCTAATAACCTGCAGCCCCCACTACGGACTGGTCGCTTCAGCGACCAGTGAACCGCGCGAACTCCACCAAAAATGACCACCACCAAAGCTTTCGATCCCGTGCTTGGCCGCGTCCCCAGCGGCATCTACATTCTCACCATCGGCACCGGCGCGCGGGCGACAGGCATGCTCGGCAGTTGGGTGATGCAGGCCGGATTCGAACCGCCGATGGTCAGCGTCGCCATCAAGCTCGGCCGCGATGTTTGCGATTGGCTTTCCCAGGGCCAGCCGTTTGTGTTGAACGTCGTCGCCGCGGGCCAGAAGCAGCTTCTCCGGCATTTCTACCAGAGCTTTGAACCTGGGGAGCCCGCGTTCGAAGGCGTCGCGATCACGCACTGCGCCCGCGGCGTGCCGATCCTCTGCGACGCGCTCGGCCACATGGAATGCGAGCCGGTCCGCCACATCGACTCCGGCGACCACCGCATCTTCCTCGCCAAAGTCTGCCGCGGCCGCCTGGCCCACCCCGACGCCCACCCGATGGTCCACATCCGCAAGAGCGGCGTGAATTATTAGGCTTCGATGTGGAACTATCTATTCAATCGTGACAATTTTCTGGCTCAATGCAACAAAGTAACCTCATCATCATCGGCGGCGGGATAGTTGGTTTAGCGACGGCGTACCGCTTTCTGGAGCGGTTTCCCGACAAGCGCGTCATCGTGCTGGAGAAGGAAGCCACGATCGCGCGGCATCAGACCGGGCGCAATTCCGGAGTGCTGCACACGGGCATCTACTATCGGCCCGGGTCGCTTAAAGCGCTGAATTGCCGCGCGGGAAAACTGGCGATGGAAGAGTTTTGCCGACGCGAGCAGATCCCGTACGTGCTGTGCGGCAAGATCATCGTGGCGGTGGATCAATCCGAATTGCCGCGTTTGGAGACGCTGCTCGAGCGCGGAAAAGCGAACGGTGTTCTGTGCGAGCGGATTGGGCCAGAGCGGATTCGCGAGTTGGAGCCGCAGGCGGCCGGCATCGCGGCGATTCATATTCCAGAGGCGGGCGTGGTGGATTTCGCCCAAGTCGCTCGCCGGCTGGCGGAACTGATTCAACAGCAGGGAAGCAGGATCGTTACGGATGCCCGCGTCTTCGGCATTCGCCGCGACACGGATCGTGCCATCGTGGAAACCACCGCCGGTGAGTTCGCGGCCGATCACATCGTCAACTGCGCCGGTTTGTACAGCGACCGCATAACGCGATTGAGCGGCGTCCACCCGTCGGCGATGATCGTGCCGTTCCGCGGCGAGTTTTACGAGCTACGGCCGGAAGCGCGCCATCTGGTGCGAATGTTGATTTATCCGGTGCCCGACCCGAGGTATCCGTTCTTAGGCGTGCACTTTACGCGGCGGATCGATGGCCGCGTCGAGTGCGGGCCGAACGCCGTGCTCGCCTTCGCTCGCGAAGGTTACCGCAACACGACCGTTAATGTCCGCGACCTGGCGGAAACGCTCACGTATCCCGGTTTCTGGCGGCTGGCGACTCGGTATTGGCAGATCGGCGCCGCCGAAATGTGGCGCAGCTTCAGCAAGCGGGCATTCGTGCGGGCGTTGCAGCGGCTCGTGCCCGCGATCGAATCGCAGCACCTCGAATGGGCCCCGGCCGGTGTTCGCGCTCAGGCCGTTGGCCGCGACGGCGCGATGCTCGACGATTTTGTGATCGACGAGACCGATCGCGTCGTGAACGTCGAGAACGCCCCGTCGCCCGCGGCCACGGCTTCGCTCAACATCGGCCGGCTGGTCGTCGACCGCCTCGCCCCGCGGTTTTCGTGATCGCCCTGATCACCAAGGCGCTTCCATCGTGGAGACGATCTGCTGGGCCAACCGCTCGATGGCCTGCTGCTGTTGCGTGGCGACCGACTGGCCCACCTCGGGAATGAGATTGGTGGTCTGGCTGATGAGCACCAGCTCCGGCGGCACGGCCAACGTTTGCGTCGGCACGATGGGCAGCCGGCGGCGGTTCAGCCAGGTGACTTCGGCGCGCAGCTCGATTTCGGAGAGCCGCGGATCGTCGAACGCGTTTTCAATGAGCGTTCGCCGCGTGTCGTTGATCAAGCGGGCCGAGAGGATGCTGTCGGCGTCGGGCGTGCTCACGACTTTGTAGGGCGTCTTGAGCTCGATTTCTTTGACGACGGCTTCGGTAAGCCGCTCGCCCAGATCGCGCCGATAGCTGTCGGAGTCGATCATCGGCACGTAGACGGTCGTCACGTCCGGTGCGTAAAGCGACCCGGCGCCCACCTGATAGCCGGCACAGCCGGCCAGCAGTGGCAAAAGAATTGCAAATTGCAAATTGCAAATTGCAATTTGCAATTTGCGGCAGTCGGTTCTAATCGGATTACGGACCATACTCCTACACCGGCAAGAAGATCTCACGCAAAGTCGCAAAGGCGCCAAGAAACACAAACAACCGCGATCGTTCCTCTGCCTGAGGTTCCAAAGCCGCTCGCTTCAGATATTTCCTTTGCGCCTTAGCGCCTTTGCGTGAGATTCTGTGTAAACAAGCACTATCGCGTAGTCGTGGCGGGCGGTGCGGTGTCCGTTGTACCGTTGTTTTGGGGCGATTCGGCCAGCCGCGTGCCGCCGTTTTGAAGCTCGGGAATCCGCGCGACGCGCGACCGCTCGCTGCTTTCGGGAAAAAGTTCAACCAGCCACGCGAGTCGCTTCGGCGGTTTCTCGGGCTCCGCGGCGATCTGGCCGACCCGCTCGCGGGCCTTCGTGGCCAGCTCCGTCTCCGGATATTTCTTCATCACTTGAGCGTAATAGTATCGCGCAGCGCCGTAGTGCTTGGTGCCGTCGAAGTATTCCGCCATGCGATAATCTCGCATCGCGATTTCCTGATTGAGCTGCCCTTCCGTCGTGCGCAACCGCTGTTTTTCCTCTTCAGGCAGCCGGCTGGCGAACTGCGAGCGAAGCTGCTTCACCAGCGACTTCGCTTCTTCCAGCGGCGTGCCGTCGTAATTTTCGCCTTGATACTTGCGCAATTTTGCCTGCAGGCCCAGCAGATGCGCCTCGTACTGTAGCTCGCTGCGCGGATACTCGCGTCGCAGCAGTGTGTAGTGGTAATCGGCATCGTCGTACCGGCCGCGGTCGAAGTAAATGTTGGCGGTGGCCATGATCGCATCATCCGCCCGTGGTCCGGTCGGATCGTTCAAGCGGATGTTGTCGTACGCCTTGATGGCATGACCGATGGTGTCGAACCACGGCCGCGTCTTGTCATTGGCGTTCGGCGTGAGCACCCAATCACTATTGTGTTGCTCGTATTGTTCCCAGTACCGGGCGATTTTCCATTCGCGGTCGATGACGGTGTCGAGGTAGCGCGTGTTGGAGTGCTTTTTCACCAGCGCATCGTACGAGTCGCGGGCCTTGATGTAGCGGTCCGCGAAGAAGTAACTCTCGGCCAGCATGAACATCGCATCTTGCTCGATGAGCGAGTGCGGTCCGCGGGCGACCGCTTCCTCAAACTTTTCAGCGGCAGCCGAGTATTTTTTTTCGCGGAACAAGCGAACGCCTTCCGCATACGACTCGCGCGCGAACTGCTCATTCGGCCCCAGCCCGACCGCCGATTTCACCTTCTCATACTGGACGCGCGGATCGAGTCCCGGAATCAGGCCGTCGTCGTTCTTGACCTCGCCCGCCGCGACGACCCGCTCGACTTCGATCGGCGCTTGAATGGGCCGGCCGTCGCCGTCGAGATAGCCATCGATGCCGGCCACGGTGTACCCCTTGCCGGGCTCGAACACCGCTTCGCCTTTGTGTTTTTTCCACCATTCGCGCGTCCCGACGGGCGCCTGCTTGGCAAACGGGTTCCAGTTCCACTCCCCGCATGCGGATTGCGGATGTCCGGCCAGCGCACACGCGAGCGCAACGGCCAGGCGCCATCGCTTCCTGTGGGCGTGGAAGTACCGGCAGCGCGATGGCAGAGTACGTGTACCCATGGCGGCAGAGAACCAGCGCAGAACCGGGCCCACCCGACGACGAGGGCGGAAAAGTACGCCACCTGCTAGCCCGGCGTCAAGAGCAGCGGAGAGCGTGGCCATCGGCTATCAGCTATCAACGAATGGGGAAGAGCAGTAGAGCGGCAGAGCAGTAGCGCAGCAGAGCCCGGTTTGATAGCTGCTGCTCTACCGCTATTGCTTTGGCTGACGGTCTTTAGCTGGCAGTATCTCGAAATGCAGCGCCTATTAATTGCGCCGCATTTTGGATTTAGCGCTGCAAAGAAGCAGCCCAACTATTACCAGCCCTGCCGCGGACGGCTCTGGCACCGATGCCAAACTGCCGCTGCCGGCAGTGGCATTCTTACGCCAGACAACGTAATCCGCGGCATCAATGACGCCGTTCCCGTTGCCATCTGCTCCCGTTCCGGCAGTGACGGCGTCGCCGAAGTTGGCCGTCCACACGTCGTAGTCTTGAGCGTTAACAATTCCGTCGCCGTTGTAATCCCCTTGCACGACGAGCGGCGGTGCGATTCCATACCACCACGCCAGCGCATAATCCTGTCCGCCGGCAATATCGGCATCGAACTGCCGCACCCAAATCTCGTACTCATCCGTAGTCGGAATCTGGAAGAAGATGTGCTGCAGCGTGCCCTCGGCGCTAATCGATTGGGCCACCGCTTGGGAGGGTGTGAATGAGCCTTTTGGGAGCAGAAACACGTCCAGGTTATTGATCAAGTCGTCGCTGTCGGGAGTCGGAAACATCGCGGTGGATTCTTGAAATGTGTCGCCAATGTCGTATTCGCCGATCGTTCCCATGTCCACGTCGAACTCGACTTGTCTGTCCCAGGCCAGCGTGATTGAGATAAAGTGATCCGCCGTCAGCGACCCGGCCAAGGGATATCGGTTGATGTCGTCCTCGCCGCTCGTGTGCCCGTAATCCCAGCCAATGGCGGGAACGTCGCCCGAATCTGCTTCGAACTCGCCCGGATTGAATTGCTGCACCGCGCGAGTGGCGTTCAAGTGCCCCGCACCCATTTCGATGTCCAGCGGATAGAACCCGCCGACGCCTTACAGAGAGTCATCATACGCCTGCGAATCGAGCCATGTTGACGTTCCGTCCTGCTTCACAACCGTCCGCTCCATTCCCAGCAAACCGCCCATTGGTACTGCACTTCCCTCGACCATCACGGTGCCGTCGTCGATCAACTTGTCGGCGGAATTCATCAACACGGCCTTCATCACCTCGTGGCGACGAGCGCTCGCGCCCCAACGCGGCGCGCCGGCGTTCATGATTCGCTCGTCGGCATATTGCTGAAGAAGTGCCACTGTGCCACTCACGTGAGGTGCGGCATAACTTGTCCCGTCGTTCTCATCATCGGCAGCCGGCATATCATCAAAACCGATCAAATCGATATCCACACCAGGCGCGATCAAGTCAATTGATGTGCGCTCTTCACCTTCTGCGTCGGCGTCATACCGGTTATCCACCCACACCTGCCGATAAGCACCTGTCCCACCAATCTTCGCCGATGCCGCCACAGTGATTCCGTTGAAATCATCGGTAGGAATAACATTCGTCTCTCCCGCCTGATTGCCTGATACCACGTACAGTACATCATGTTCCGATGCCGACCAATCGACGAAAAGCGTGAATAGCTGATTACCGTTGGGAATATGGCTGCCAACCAGCGGATTAGCGAAGCTCATATTTATCGCTCGAATCTGCGCAGGCAGTGATACCAAATGCTGTGCAGTAACAGCGCTTTCAGGATCAAAATCTGGCGCAGTGCCATTGTCGCCTGCGGCATAAAGATCAGCGCCAGTCGCCACGCCAGTTGCGGTCGCATCAGTCGAGATCATCAAACCGGCTACCCAAACAGCGTGTTCGCCGATTTCCATTGATTCATCAGCGGTCGCGTCAAAGCTCAGTGGAGGTCCGGCGTCGCGAAAGAAAACTTCCTCCGGGTTAGTCAACGAATGGAATAAACTATCCATCGTGTCAAAGTCTGGGTCGCCTGGCCGATCTTCATTCAATTCGGCAATAGCAATCCCCGCACCATTAAGTGGCGCTCCATTGAAATCGCGCAAACCGGCAGAATTGATTCCGTTTGGCCCAATCGTGTCGGTACTTGCGTAGACCCTGACTGCTATCACGACTAGACATGCCGTCGCGCTGATAAACTTGAGCATGCTCATAATTGCCTCCTTGAAGTATCCTAAGTATGCTACGAAGCAGTGGTCGTAGTCATTCCCCGTTATCCTCCACTACGGCAAAGAAAAACGACTTGCAGACAACCCGCTCGGCCCAATCAGGCCGGAGAGGCTCTAGCCCCCACTCCACAAATCTTTGCTCCATTGGAGATTGGATAATCTGCACGCTTACTTTACCGCGCGGCAGTTTTCCGAGTGGAATGACTGCAAAGTGGACTGTCATGTTCCTAGTCCTATGAGGAACAAACCGATAGTAGATTTCGACGTTATTGCCTCGACGCTCGACCTTGTGCAGATGCACGTAACTACCCGTTCGATACGAAGAAAAGACAACGCAAATTTCGCTGCCCGCTGGGAACCTCTCGTGTGGCTTCTCTCCTTTCGCCAGAAGTACATGCGCCTCGCGCAGCGCTTCCAAACCGGTGCCGAGGACAGCGAAACATGCTCTTGCTTGTTTACCTTTGGCCGGGGGATCGGCCAGCGCTCGGACAATCTGCTCAACGAGCGATCCACGCGCGTCCAACGTCTCTACATTTCGCGTGCCTGGCATTTTGTACGCCCAAATTTGTTCCAGCGGAATTGTCACGGCTTCTTGCTTGTCGGCTGCGTTGGCGGCGAGTGAATAGGCAAATAGCGCACATGCCAAGCCACATCCGCGTATCAATGAAAACGAATTCATGCGGCACCTCTGCGTCTATTGCCCGACCCAACGTTCGCCATCGCTTGCTACGACGAAGGCGAACGACTTGCACACAACTCTCTCCTTCCAGTCAACTGATGGAGATTCGAGCCCCCGCTGAATGGGGTCTTGCTTGATCCGGGACGGCATAATCTTGACGGCGATCCTTCCTGGATCTAGACGCCCAAGCGGGACGATCGCAAAATGGCTCGTCATTTCTCTCGTCTCGTGCGGAACGATGCGATAACGGATTCTAATCCTGTTCCCTTTCGTCTCAGCCTCCTGCAAGTGGACATAGCTACCAGCTTGGTGAGAGAAAAATACAAGTGACAGATCGCTGCCCATCGGAAACGTCCGACGAGGCGCGGCGTTCTTGACCAGCACCGAATGCGCCGCGCGGAGTGCCTCTAGGCCAGTACCTTTCACAGCGAAACAAGCTCTCGGCTTTTTATCTGTCGGCGCATCCGCTAACGCCCGCCGAATCTCCCCAACGAGTGGACCGTACGCGTAGTTGGGCGGTTTGTCTGCTTCCAGCTGGGCGACATTGCGCGTGCCCGGCACCCGCCAGGCTCAGATTTCATCAAGCCGAATTGTCACGGGCTCTTGCTCCTCCCCTGCGGTCGCGCGGAGTACATAGGCGAAGACCACGAATGCAGAACCGATTGCACTGGTGAACGGGAATAATTTCATGCGTTACCTCGCTCGCTCTCGTTCCCGACCCTATCACGTTCGCCACACTTTGGCAAACATATTCCGCCACGGCTCAATATTGAAACGGCTACAAGAGAACTGCCATTTGCAGCCGCGACTGCCAACGCGCACGTTGCGCAGCCAGTGATTTGAGAAAATGCATCAATTGCACAAGCGAGCGAGCCGGGCTAGGTGACAGCGGCCAAAGTGCCGCATTGGTTGAACCGCGTTTCGGAGACGCCACGCCCGCTCAGCCGCATCTTGACAGCCGACAACCGACAGCTACTCGGAGGCCATCTCCAGCGATTCCTTGCGGACCCGCTCGAGCCGCACCCGATTCACCCGCCGCCGCGATGCCTCCAGCACGGTGACCCGAACGGAGTCCTGCCAGGTGATCGATTCACCGGCCGTCGGCACCCGGCCAAACTCGGCAAAGACGAACCCGCCAATCGTGTCGAAATCTTCTTCTTCGGGCAGCTCGAAGCCCATGACGTTGTTGATCACGTCGATGTGGGCGCGCCCCAACGCTTCGCACACGTCGTCATCGATCTTTTTGATTTCCTCCTCGGCTTCTTGATCGTACTCATCGTCGATCTCGCCGACGATCTCTTCGAGCGCGTCTTCGATTGTCACCAGCCCGGAGACGCCGCCGTACTCGTCGAGCACGACCGCCATGTGGGTGCGGCTCTTCTGAAACCATTTCAACAGGTCGTCGACCGGCTTTGTCTCTGGAACAAAGGGTGGTTTGCGCAGCAGGGCGGAAAGAGGCTGCCGCGGCTCGTCGTCGCACTTGGCCAGTTCGGGCAGCAGGTCCTTGCTGTAGAGAATACCCACGATATCGTCGCGAGTTTTGTCGTACACCGGCAGACGCGTGTGACCGGAGTCGATGATCGCCTCGACGACTTCATCCCAGGGAGTGTTGACTTGGATCATGTGCATTTCGGTCCGCGGCGTCATGATGTGCGACACCACGGCGTCGCCCAGCTCCATGACTCCCTCAATCATCTCGCGGGCCTCTTCCTCGAGCAGGCCTTCGCGGTGTCCTTCGCTGACGATGGTGCGGATTTCCTCCTCGATCGATTCCTCATCGGCCTCCTGCGGTTTGCGGCCGGCCAGGCGATGCAACAGCGCATCGACCGCCCGCGCAATCCATACCAGCGGCAGCGCGAGACGACCCAGAACGGCCCACAGCGGCCAGGTCCAGAATAAAAACCTGGCCGCCGCAATGCGGGCAATCGACCAGGGAAGCCATACCGTCAGCACAGCGAGAATTTGTCCCAGCACAATCGCCGCCAAGGCAAACACCAGCCAGGGCGACGAACTTGTCGCTGCGAACGACTGCCACGCCCACACCGTGCCGGCACAAACCGACAGCGCGACCAACAAAGCAACGACCATCTCGACGCCCAACGCCACTCGGTCGTGATGGTGAAGAATATCGGCAAACCGCTTCGGTTTCTGCCGGTTTTGCGCAATCTCTTCCAGATCATGCCGCGAGAAGCTGTGCAGCGATCGCGCTGCGACGGCGGCGAGGCAAGCCGCCGCCATGCTGCCGATCGCGATCCAGAATAGGCTGTCCTCGTTCACGGCGCCGTTGCTCCTCGACGCGCCGCACCGGGCGAAGGAACAAATCCAAACTGGCGAAGATATTTTGCTTCGGCCGCACGCATTTTTTGGGCGTCGGCAGATGTTTTGTCGCGGTACCCGACCAAGTGCAGTGTACCGTGCACCACGTACAGCAGTTGCTCGGCTGCCGCGGCCCAACCGGCTTCGACAGCAGTCGTCGCCGCCATATCGGCGCTGATGATCACTTCGCCCTCCAAATGACCATCTCGTTCCTCCAGCACGAAGCTTAAAACATCGGTGGGCCAATCGTGATCCAGATACTGGCGATTAAGCTCGTGAATCGACGGATCATCGACCACGGCAATGCTCACCGTCGCCGACGCGAACCCCGATTCCCGCAGCACAGCCCGTACTGCGTCGCAAAGCCGCTCCTCATCGACAAGATGCCGCGATTGCTGATTCGATATATCGATCGCGAATTTGTCATCGCGCCGTTTGTGTGCGGGCTTGCGGGACATAGTGACTAAGTGCACATCCCAAGCCGCCGACTTGTCGCCGGTCGACACGACGGCATGCCGTCGGCTTGGGTTAACTCTCCCGCTTCCTACGCGGTTTCCTGATCCGGATATTTAACGCGTCCGTGGTAAACCGCGGTCAGCGACTTTACCAGACTGTCGTTGATCTGCCGGACTTCTTCCAGTGTCAGACCGCATTCGTCGAACTGACCGTCGAGCAGCCGCTTGCGGCTAATGTCGTCGACGAGGCTCTCGATCCGCGCGGGGGTCGGCTCGACCAGCACGCGGCTGGCGCTTTCCACGGCGTCGGCCAGCATCAAAATGCCGGCTTCCTTGGTCTGTGGCTTGGGGCCGGGATAGCGGAACGAGCTTTCATCGACCTCGCTGCCATTCGGATCCGATTTCTTGCTCTCACTCGCTTGACGATAGAAATACTCCACCAGCGTCGTGCCGTGGTGTTGCTGAATGAAATCGACGATCGGCTCAGGAATTTTGCTTTGCCGCGCGAGGTCGGCCCCATCCTTCACGTGCGCGATAATCACGAGCGTGCTCATCGCGGGGACCAGCGAGCGGTGCCGGTTATCTCCCTGCCCCTGGTTTTCCGCGAAGTAGCCCGGCTTGAGCATCTTGCCGATGTCGTGGAAATAAGCGCCCACGCGCACGAGCAAACCACGAGCGCCAATCGCCTCGGCCGCCGCCTCGGCCAGCGAAGCTACTGTGATCGAATGATTGTACGTGCCGGGCGCGCGGCGAATGAGTTCTTGCAGCAGAGGATGAGCCGGGTCGCCTAGCTCGATCAGGCTAAGATCGGTCTGCACTTTGAAGACCTTCTCGACCAGCGGCAACAAGCAGGTCATGAGCGACCCGGCGATCACCGCCCATATCGCCCACAACAGGGCCGTTTTCAGGATCAGCCAAATTGGTTCGCCTTCGAGCGTTCCCACGCCGATCGTTGTCAGCGCCGCGACGCCTGCCGCCACAAAACCGACCGACAATAACTTGCTGCGACTGCGCACGCGGCCCAACAGCAGAATCGCACCGGCCGTCGTTGCTAATAGCACGACTGCATCCGCCAGCGTATGACCCAGTGCCACCACGGTGATCAACGTGATGGCCGCCGATAGCAGTAGTGCGATTTCCTGCTGGTAGGCGATGGCCAGCATCATGCCGAACAGCATCAGCGGAATTAGCTCGGCCCGCCAATCGTCGTGGCTGGTCAGCATGATCAGCGCCACGGTCACGACAACCAGCCCAAGCAGCGTGGCCAATCGGGTGAGATCCTCGACGATACGTGGTTCGCGCCGATAGATGTAATAGCCGCATAGAACGTACAGCGCGACATACATTCCAAAAATGGCAAGGGAGCGCCCGACATTGGCGGAAAAAGGACGCCGTGCCAGCTCTGCTTGATGCTCGAGCTGCAATCGCTCCAAAGCCGCCGCGTTGACCGGCAATGGATTGCCGTCGACGTCCTTGGCCCGCGCTAAAACGGCCCCGGCCGGAATCACCTCGGTCTGCACCTTCACCGCGGCGACCGCCTTTTGCTGCTCCTCGGCCGTGGCTTCCGGATTCAGCTTCAGCGTGGCTGGCAGCTGCGCTCGCAGCCACGCGAACACCCTGTCGGCGACTTCCATCGAGGGCATCTTCTGTTGAAGCGTTTTCTGAAGCGCCGACGCAGCATTCTCGATCAGCACGTCGTTGACCGCGACTTTCTGCTCGAATCCCGCATCGCCCACCGGCCGGACCTCGATCGTCTCCACATTGGCATCGTGCTCCGGCGGAAGCTGCTCGAGCAACCCCCTTTGCATGAGCGGCGCAAAGGCGTCGTTGAGTCCGATCTTGAACGAATCGAGCGCGCCGTCGGCCAAAAGCGATTGCCTGAATTGTGTAAATTGCTGATCGCGCTCGTCCGCGGTCGGCTCGGGAGTACCCTCGGCCAGCGGCAGACGAAACTCTTCCCACAGCGCGTCGACCTCGGCCAGCGATTTGGCGGCCATCAACTGGCTGACGGCATTCTCGAGCTTCGCCCGCAGCTGCTCGAGCTGCGCGGGGTTATGATCGTAAATCGCGATGGCCAGGCTGCGGGCCTGTTCCTGCGCCTTACGAGTCGCCTCGGCATCGTCCCGCTCAAACTGAGTGCGGGCGACGATATCCCGCTGTGGCACGTCGCCCAAGTGATACGGAAGCGGCGGCACCCAACCCTTGGTAATGCCCCACAACAACAGGGCGGCGATGGCGCAGAGCCCCAGCCGCACCAGCACGTCGCCGCGGCGCAAGCGGTTCCACAGATTCCCTAATACGCCGGGCGGCAACTCCAGCGCGGTGACGCGGTCAATGCGCCGCTTCTTTTTGCTGCCGGTGCTCATGATGATTCCTACCGAAAACGCGTGAAGCGAGGAGCAAGGCGCCGGGAGCGGAGAGAATCGTATTGACTCCCCGCTCCGTGCTCCCCGCTCCTTGCTCTACCGTTTCTTCTTCGAGCTCTCCTCGTAAGCACGGACGATTTCCTGCACCAATCGATGCCGCACAATGTCCTCCCCCCCCAGCACCACGTTCGCAAAACCCTCGACGTGCCGCAGCCGGCCAATCGCGTCGATGAGTCCGCTCTTGGTATGCGGCGGAAGGTCGACTTGCGATGTGTCGCCCGAAACGACCACCTTCGATTGCAGTCCCATCCGCGTCAAAAACATCTTCATCTGCGGCACGGTCGTGTTCTGAGCCTCGTCCATGATGATGAACGCGTTGTTGAGCGTTCGGCCGCGCATATAGGCCAACGGCACGACTTCGATCACGTCGTCGGCCATGTACCGCTTCACTTGCTCGTAATCCATCATTTCCCGCAGCGCATCCAAGAGCGGCCGCAGGTAAGGGTTGATCTTGGCCTGCATGTCGCCGGGCAAATAGCCGAGGTTCTCGCCCGCTTCTACCGCCGGCCGCACGAGGACGATCTTGCCGATCTGCTTCATTTTGAGCGATTCGACAGCCGTGGCCACCGCCAGATAGGTCTTGCCGGTGCCCGCCGGCCCGCTGCAAAACACCAGGTCGAAGGTGCGGATCGCCTCGACGTAGCGGGCCTGCCCCGGCGTGCGCGGGCGAATAATCCGGCCCGCCTGACGCACGTCGACCGGGGCGGTGCGGCCGTTCGTCGGCCCGCCGGTCACCTGCTTGATGATGTGCGTCACCTGCTCGGGCGAGAGCGCCCCATCGCGGACCACCGAGTTCTTGATCTGCTCGATGATTTCGGTGGCCTGCAATACGGCCTGCTCATCGCCACTGACGTGGATTTTCCCATCGCGGGCAGAAATTTTCGCCGGCACGCTCTCGCGTATGCGACGGAGATGTTGGTCGCTCGCGCCCAGCAGAAGGACTAACTCATCGGCGTCCCCGACCGGAATCGTCGCTTCGATCATCAAAGAGACGCGGCGGCACACTGGCCGTCGCTAATGGTTCCCAGGTTAAAAAGCTCTTACCAACTATACCCAATTGCCGTGCGGCGGCGATAGCAGCCGCGGCAACTCGAACCGCAACCTATTGCCTTGTAACCGATTGCAACTCGAATACCGATTATACGGCCGGCTTGGCTAACCGGCCAGTCGGCCCATTTGCCGCAGTGGCCATAAAGCCGGCGATGGCATCGCTGGTCTTCTGGCCGCCCCAATTACAACCCCACAATCCCCATCACCCAAAACACATACGCCACCGGCGCCGCCCCGAGCAGCGAATCAAGCATATCGAGCACGCCGCCGAAGCCCGGCAGCCAATTGCTCGAATCCTTCACCTCGGCATCACGCTTGATCATCGACTCGGCCAAGTCGCCGATCATACCGGCGATTGCCACCAGGACGCCAAACAAAACGACGGCAACTTGATTGCTAACCACTGCGTCGCTACCGAGCAAAGCAGTGGCTCCCCAGTGGAACACGATCCAGGCGGTCGCGACGGCGAACAGCACCCCGCCCGCTGCGCCTTCCCAAGTCTTCCCGGGGCTGATCAGCGGCGCTAATTTGTGCTTGCCGAATAACCGCCCAACAGTGTACTGGCCGATGTCGCTCATCTTCACTGTCGCGATGAGCGACACGAGCGCGAGCATGCCCAAACGGCCGCCCTCGCTGGCCGTGCGCCCGTTCAATAATCGCAATTGCATGACGAAGCCCATCAGCCCGCCGACATAGAGAATCGTAAACGCCGAGAGCCCCAGGTTGATCGTGATATGCCATCGCCCATCGTAGCGCTGCAGCTCCCCAATGAGCGCCAACAGCAGGGCGACCACAAGGCCGATTGCCAGCCATCCCAACCCGGCCAGCGTGTTTCCCGCGACCGACTCCGGCCAGAAAACCTGCATGCCCGCCGCCATCACCGACAGCAGCACGCCGCAATAAAGCGCCCACGCCAGCGGCTGCCGGCCCCGCTTGTTGAACATGTCCAGCAGCTCGACCACGCACATCCAACTCAGCATGACGGCGATCGGCAGCAGAAATGCGCCCGGCCGCGTCACCACAGAATCAAGCCAACAGACAGCCGCGAGCGCTGCAACAACTAACACGCCAAGAAGGAGACGCCAGCGGAGCAATGCTAGTTATCCCAGTCGATAATGAGTCACACCGGCTGGATCTCGCGCGTATGGGTCATGTCCCGCGGAGTAACCGGCCGCACTTGATTTTCCTCAAGAGTGACCACTGCTGTGGTGTGTCCGTCGAGCGCCACGAACTCTACTTCGTACGCCCGACCGTCGTGGTAGACGTGGACGATCGTGCCGACATCGCCGGCGACAAGCCCTTGGCCCGGCATGCTGGTTGTCAGCACGACGCGGTCGTGTTCTCGCAGCATGGCGAATGTTCCTAAATTGGATAGGCGGTCGCCAATCGCGGCGCTTCCGCATTACGATCGACGATCCACACGGTAGGTATCCGTGCAGCTCTACCACTCGGCGTCTCCAACGTCCCCTCTACAATATACTTCGATCCGTGAGCGGAATCCACGCGGCGGGTGATTGGCCAGCTCTCGCCCACCGATCGTAAAGCGCCGGCCAGCACCTGCCATTGATCGGCGCGAAAGCCCATCGCCTCGAAGAACTGCGCCTTTCCCGCCCCGTCAGGATGCTGTGGATTGAGTAGATAGCCGACAACTTTCTCTTTTTCGACAACCGCGGCTTCGACATTGGGGAGTTGCATCGTTGGCGACGACGAGAATTCTGATGTCGAGTCGAGATAAATCTCGTCAAAACAGTTCAGCTACTACCGCCGCCGTAACATGCTTACGCCAGCGGCTTCGCCGGGTACTTGTCCATCAGCCGCAGCACGTCGTCGATTTGCTCGGGCGTGTGGAAGCCGATGGTCATGGCGTCCAGCAGGCCGAGCTCTTGGGCATACTTCATGCAGGCGTCGCGCTGGTCGGCCAGCCGGCCTTCGCCGAAGATTTTCATGCCCAGGATGGCTTTGCCGTTCTGCCTGGCTGTGCGCAATACGCCCTCCACTTCTTCGCGCGAGCCGTCCATCATCACTTCTTTGCCGCCTTTCATGTTGATGCGGGCCAGAATTACATCCACCCACGGCGTGACGGCGGCCGTCTGCATTGCCCGAAAATCGTGACACGAGCAGCCTACCGCGCGAATGCGCCCTTTGGCCTTCTCCTCATGGAGCACCTCCATGTACGGCTGCATGAACTGATCCCAGCCGGGCTTCGTGAGGCAGTGCAGCAATACGATGTCGATGTAATCGGTCGCCAGCTCATGCCGGAACCGCTCCAGCGCCGTCTTGGCCATTTGCCGGCGCTCGGGCAGGTTGGTTTGATCCTCGGGGCCGTCGTACCGCCACCACACCTTGGTAAGGATCGCCAGCTTGTCCCGCTCCATCGAGCGCAGCGCTTCGCGGAAGTACACGTGCGTGCCGTACAAATCGGCCAGGTCAAAGAAACGAATGCCCCGGTCGTACGCATGGTGCATTAAGTCGACGAGCTTGCCAAAACCCATGCGCGTTTGATCCGATTGGCGGTTTCCGCCGTGGACGCCGGTGCCCTGGCCGAGCCGCGACATCTTGATGCCCGTGCGGCCAAGCTCAACGATGGGCGGGGCAGGCGGGCGGTCCGAAGATTCCGCGGCCGTATCCTGAGACTTCTCACTCGACTGCTCGCCCCGCAACACACTGGTCGTGCCCAAAGCAGCGGCGGCACCGGCGGTCGCCCCCAAAAAACGTCGGCGATCTATTTGGTCCATGACAGGGCTCCTGACCTTGAGAACCACGCACGTCGATCTAAGCCAAGCGTCAGTTTAGCAGGTGCTGCTTCCTCCTGCAGCCACCGCAAAGGGCGACGTAGGACGGACAAGCCTGTCCGTCGATTCGCGGAAGACGGACAGAATTGTCCGTCCTACAACCAAACTGTACCACGACCGTGAAAAACCTTGGCTTGAGTGCTAAATACCGACCGCCTATACTAATGGGTCTTCCGCCGACCAATGAAATTCCGCTGGGGAGAGCCAATATGACGATCGACAAGAGCTTGCGAGTCCGCCGCGGGGCCACACGCAATCGCAGTGTGCTGACGCGCGTCGAGCGGATCACCCGCCTGCGCCAGGCCGACCGCTGGAAGGACGAGGACTCGCCCCTGGGGCTGCCAAAGGTCCGGGTGCGCAAGCTGACGATGAAGAAAAAGAAAAAGAAGAAGGAAGAGGAAGAGGGCGCCACTGCCGAGGCGGGTGCCGCGCCTGCGGCGGCCGCTCCAGCCGGCGGGGCGAAAGCCGCCGGTGGTGGAAAAGCCGCCGGTGGGAAAGCGGCCGGTGGGAAAGCGGCGGGTGGAAAGTAGCAGGCTTTCCAGGCTCGCGATGCGTCACTTACTGGATGATGACGCCAAGAGGGCCTGGAATGCAGATCTACTCTTGCAGCAGATCGTCGCCGAACGGATCGCCAACCGACTTGTCGTCGGGTCCGCCCGCGAACTTCGGTATCTGCGGTAAGGCCGCACGTGAACCGGGCATGGAAGCGCGCATGGCCCCGCGCAGCCAGTCGGCAAGCAGTCGATTGTTCGCGTCGCTCCCGTCTGCCCGACGCCAACTTTCCATCACGGCGGCAAGTTGCTCGTAACGATCGTGGCGCTCGGCCGCGTCATGACGAAAGGCGACCTTCAATTGGGCGACCATATCGTTCACAAGTAATTGCAGCCTGATTGGCGACGTCGTCGCTTGAGCGGCAGCTTGTGGCGCCAGCCCCGCGATTGTCGCTATCGTCAAAATCCAGCATGCGCTATGGCGTGCAAACATTTCCGCGCTCGAGTAAAGTGTACTTTTCCGGCATCGAAGAAGCACACCGCAATCACTACGGCGGTGCCTTAAAAGCGTACTATCGTAATTCGCCCCTCCCGAGGCGTCGCCACGGAAGGTCGTTCCATTCCTGCCGGTTGTAACGATCCGCCGACCGCCGCCGATTGCCATGCCCACCGATCCTCAGCTCGATCTGCAATCGCACGAAGCGTTCATGCAGCAGGCGTTGAGCGAGGCCCAGGCCGCGTTCGATGAGGACGAAGTGCCGATCGGCGCCGTGGTGGTTAAAGACGGCCGCGTGATCGCCTCGGCCCACAATCAGCGCGAGCAGCTTCACGACCCCACGGCCCACGCCGAGATGATCGCCATCACGCAGGCGGCCGGATCGCTCGGCAACTGGCGGCTCGACGGCTGCACGATGTACGTCACGCTGGAACCTTGCCCGATGTGCGCCGGCGCGGTGGTCCTCGCGCGCATGCCCCGCGTCGTCTACGGTGCTGCCGATCCAAAAGCGGGCGCCGTCACAACGCTCTACCAACTGCTGAACGACCCACGGCTCAATCATCGTGCCGAAGTGATCGCCGGCGTGCTGGCCGCGCCGTGCGGCGAAATCCTGTCGCGATTCTTCCAGCAAAAGCGACGGAATCCCGATCGATAGGGCGCGCCAGCAGCCAATGCGCCACGTCGAGCACTATGGCATCGCTGGGAAGGGAGAAAAGGGGTCAGAACTATTTTTGGGAGAAAGGGGGTCAGAACTATTTTTGGTTCTCCTAAATAGTTCTGACCCCCTTTTCCTCCCTCAAAAAATAAGTCACGCCAGCGACTTGTCGCTCAATAACACGCGAACGACTCGGCACAGCCGACCTTTGGGAGACAAGCTTATGGCACACAAAACATGCAAACGGATTTGGGAAGGGACGCTCAGCCGCCCTGGCCGGTTTCCTCCAACCGTTCTCATCATCGCCGCTAGGAGCCAATTGTTCAGGAATTGGCAGAACGCGGCAATGGCCGATCGCAATAAGCCCGGTTTCGCCAATTGAGCATCAGCACGCCTCCCAAGAGAATCAGCGTTATGGAGGCGGGCTCGGGAACAAAACAGGCAGTGATGTTGTTGTCGTCGAGCGTCACTGCGCCGTTCCGCGCCAAGGCGCTACCAGAGAAGATATCCGCACCGGTGTTCATCGTGATGCTCGCGAGCGCAAGAATATGTCCTTGGAACTGCGTACCCGTGCCGAGCGTCGCGGAACTCCCTACCTGCCAAAACACGTTGCAACCTGGGTCCAACCCGCCATTGATCGTCACGACGGACGAGTTGCTGGCCGTGATGAGGGTGCTTCCGATCTGGAACACGAATTCCGCGTTCGGGTCGCCCTGCGCGTCGAGAGTCAGCGTTCCCGTCAGATCAGCCGATGACGAGAAGAAATAGACGCCTGAATTAAGTGTGAGACCACCAAGATTCTGGCCAGTCAAGTCTTGCGTCGGCGCCAAGCCTGCTGCGGTGTTGTAAGCAGTGGTGAGATCGTCCTGAGCCTGCGACGCGAAAGCGTTCGCTGAATGTGTCGTCCAGGGTGGCACCACGATTCCCGGGGGGAAGCCCATGATCGCGGAACCCGGACTGACTCCCACATGTCGTCCGTCGATGACCGACGGGCCAGTATTAGTCACCGTCGTGCCGGCCAGGACAGCAAATTGTCCCGCTGTGCCCAGATCGATGGTGCCAGCCTCGGACTGGGGCGAGGAAGCGACAAGTGCGGCAGACGTCATCATGACTAGGAGTTTCCATCTGAGTTTACATCTCATTACGCTACTCCTTGAAATTGACAGGGAATGACTAACCGACATTTCCCATATGGACTGACGCCTGAAACCGATCCAGACTCGAAAATCGCCCTTAATATAACATCGCTCCCCCCCCCGTGTCTAGGAGGGAGAAAAGGAGGGAGAAAAGAGGGAGAAAAGGGGTCAGAACTATTTTTGGTTCTCCTAAATAGTTCTGACCCCCTTTTCCCGACCCCCTTTTCCCGACCATTGACAATCCGCAACAACGCCGCCTATCCCAGAACCGTCTCGGAGAGGGGGACAGTCCCATTTTTCCTCGCAGACTCGAAAAAATTGGGACAGTCCCCGACGGTTCTGGGATAGGCCCTTGGCTCGAGGCGATCGCGCAGTTTAAGACGTAAATTCGCCCGGTTTTGCGCGCCGCGCACCGTGGCCGACACTGGCGGGCAAGGCACGATTCAGTGTGGCTGCGTGCAATACTCAAGGGTTTTGCACCGCTGGATGGGACCCCCGCATCGCGTGCAAAACGTAGCCCCTGGCCACGTAAGGAGTTAGCAATCGCGCATGCCGACGTGCCTGTGCAAAACTATCGGGCGCTCGAGCTTTTCGAGGTATTGCGCCGACCCCCTTGATTCGATCGTGCAAAAGTCTGGGGACGCAAAGGGGTCAGAACTATTTAATTGACGCGCGGGGGCGGTTGTGCTAGGGTGTGGGCCATGCCCCGCCCTTTGCGTCCGATCGATGACGGCTTAATCTACCACGTGATCAACCGTGGCAACAACCGGCAGAAGGTGTTCCATAAGCCGGCCGACTTCCAGGCCTTTCTCACCGCGCTGGCCGAGCTCAAGGAGCGGAAGCCGTTTGAGCTGTACGGCTACTGCCTGCTCAACAACCATTTCCATCTGCTGCTGCGGCCGACCGGCGACGCGACGATCAGCCGGATCATGCAGAGCCTGCTGGTGTCGCACACGCAGCGGTACCATCGCCACCACCGCTCGGGCGGCCATGTGTGGCAGGGCCGCTTCAAGAGCCCGGTGATCCAGAACGACGAGCACCTCCTCACGGTGCTGCGGTACATCGAGGCCAACCCGCTGCGGGCCAGGCTGGTGAGGCGGGCGGAAAAGTACCGGTGGAGCAGCTACCGGGTGCACGGCCTGGGCGAGGCAGACGAGCTGGTCGATTCGCTGAACATTTACGAATCGCTGTCGCCACTGGCCAAGGTGCGGCAGCGGAAGTGGGCCCAGAAGGTGCATCAGCCTATCGAGGACGCGAACCTGGACGCCATTCGCCGCTCGAGTGCCACGGGCCTGCCGTACGGCGACGCAGCGTGGGTGAAGCGTTTGGCCAAGCGGCTCGAGCTGGACCTCGTCATCCGCCCGCGCGGCCGGCCGCGGAAAGCGAATCCTTCACCGGACGGCGTGGCCGCGAAATAAATAGTTCTGACCCCTTTTTAAAAAGAAGGCCGCCGGTGGGTCAGGCCGGCGGCCCAGGGGGTGCTCGCGAAGCACGAGCCAATAGCGTTCAATTCGCTTGCGCCGGCCTACTCGAACCCTTCTTTTCGCATTTGGGAGCTGGCCGTGAGTGTCTTGCCACCGAGGAACCAGGGCGACGTCATCCAGCTCACATCGCTGAAAGGCACCGAGGTAGTTACCGTTACGGCATCTCCTGGGGCGGCCGCCGTCGGATCCGGCGAAACGGTGACCGTCACGCCCGGCACCGCGACACCGTCTGTGTAATCTTGCACTGCCGCTTCGACCTCGGCCGTAGTCGCACTCGTCGTGCTCGCTTGCCTTGCCCCGACTCGTGATGCATTGATGAGCACCTGCTGCACCATGAGCGCCCGGCCCAACTCTATGGTTCCGATCACCAACAGCAGGAATATCGGGGCGACAATCGCGAATTCTGTCGCCGCTGCACCGTGCCGCCGGTTGCGGCGAAGACTTGCCGCCGATCGTCCTCGAACATTCCTGCCGGCAGTTGTCGTACCAGTGGCATGCAGCAGGCCTTGCGCGGCCAAGCGGCTGTGCGGAAGCATGTGTGGTGGTCGTCGCAGCATGGTTCATCCGATCATCGTAACGGAAGCCCGCGCGGTTGTTGCCTAGCGGACCAGCACTGCGGGTGAGTACACGTACTTGCTCGTGCCGCTGGTGGTCGACGCGATCACGCCGTTGGTCATGACCGGCGCAACTTGAACCATCACATACTTCTGCGACGCCGAACCAGTGAGCTTCACAGCCATGATTCGCACGCCTTGCCACTTGACGATCGTATACTCCGCGTTGTTGCCGTTGCCGCTGACGCTCTCGAAAATCGGGATGACGCGCGGCTTTCCTTTGATGGAGGCCAACTCATCCTTCACGCCGGCGCTAATCCCCGTATCGCCGTTGAGGTACAACTTGCCCGACTCATCAAATTCGAGCGAGCGGCCTTGGCTGGTCAACGCCTGGAAGTCATCGGGCGAGATGCCATCGACAATTTGGCGGGCAATATCGGCCGTGCTGTTGTTGGAGCCGCCGATATCAACCGTGCCGCGGTTGCCGGGCGACCCGCAGCCCTGCGGAAACAGGTTTACCTCAACCAATCCATCGGTGCCCGTTTCCACTTCTCCCGTGGTTTTGTTCCAGCGGTAATTGTCGCTGCCACTATTGGAGACCAGGCTGTCCCAAGTCGTCTGATCGAGGGCATAGGGCAACAGATCGACATTGCTGCCGTCCTCGGGCGCCTTAAATCCAGAAACATCCTTGATCATGCCGGAGACGGCCTCGGTGTCCAGCACCTGGCCCTCCATCCCGAAAATCCTGGCGAAGAAATAGGGCACCTCGCCATTGCTCGAGGAGTTTTTGTGGAGCCGGACGCGAATCGCGTTGTATGTGCTGGGGTTATCGGTCTGAAATGCGCTCTGGGAGTCGTTGAAGTCAGCAATGTAGCCGATCACGATATCGCCAGACGGGTCGTTGCTCGTATTGGCGTTGACGGTCATCGGATTGCCAGTGACTTTGTTCGAAGCCGCGTATTGAACCGCGGTGGTCCGGGCGAATCCGCCGGCGTCCGCCGCGCTGTATCCCGTCGAAAGCCGTTGGCCATATTCCCAGCAAGCCGCCAGGGCCGAAGCGTCGGCGGTGCGCTGCAGCTCTTCCTTGGCGCTCAGCACATAGCCGATGTCGACGCTGAACGCCACCATGCCGATCAACACGATCGACAGCAGCGCCGCCAAAACGCTAATCGCCCCCTTGCGAGCCTTCGTTGCTTGTTTTCGCGTGCGTATCATCGTGTTGGTCTCCACATGCGCGGAATTAAACTTGGTTTGCACTTTCATACCATTCGCCCCACGGCGCAAATTGCCGGGGCTCATTTTGCATTACTCATCAAGACTCGTGTCGACGGCGATCGGCGCGTTCAGCTCATGCACTTCGCCGTCGTCCGTGTACCATACCAGCTTGGTCAGTGTCAGCGACACGACTCGGTTTTCAGCGTAGCCCACCTGCGATTCGGTGATGGAAACGCCGGGCATGTAGCCGTTCAGGTTGGTCAGCGACGTCGCTGTGCTAAGCGACAAGTCGTCGCCTCCGAACTCGCCCCACGTTTCCGATTGGCCGTCGGCGATGCCGAAAGTCAGCGTGCCATCCTCGAGCGACAAACCATGCACCCACGTAACGACTTCGTCCGCGTGCGCCAGCGCGCCCAGCTCGTCGGCCGCATGGTGATCCAATAGCTCATCGCCGTCCCAAAGCTGCACTTGCATTCCGCCCGGCTCGTAGCTGGGCACATTCGAATGATTCAACGTGAAGAGAAAGTGAGCGCCCTCCAAATCGCCGTCGGGCGACACGACCATCGTGGTCTGGGGCGCACTGCGATCCTGATCTGGCTGAGCAAGCCGCAGTTCCCAGTGTTCTTCCACGCGAACAACGTTGGCGGCCCAAGTTGGCGCGGCAATCAAAATGGCAACGCCGCACGGGGCAAGCCAATACCAAGCGCGTGCAAACAATCGGGATGTTAGCGACATCTTTAGGCTCCTTTGCTTCTCAGGATCGACACGCTCAATCCCGTAGGCCGTGCGGCGTCGCGCATGCCAAACACACGGCCAGCGCCGGCGCACGGCAAACGGGATTTCTGACACTCGTTAACGACTAGGCCGAATGCTGTTGCCCCAACCTGGGATGCCCACGCCCAAGCCAGACGAGTTAGCTTGCCTTCTCGGCCAGGACACGGCGCTGTGCGCTTTGTCAGGGCCGATCAGGCAGCGGATCTTTCGGAAATAAACCGCCAAACAATCGCTGGCCGCTTGTTTCGTAGTTATCCAATACCAACCGTAGCTCAACTTTGAGTCGAAGGCGGGGGACGTGAGGTTTTTAGGTGAGAATTGCCTAGCCGTTCGACCCACACGCCACTCTAAAGCGCACTACCGGCACGAACGGAAGCCGTGATCATTCATCCCGGCACAGATGCGCCCCTCCGTCAGAGTGCGGTCGGGCGAGAAGCGAAAGCCGCGAAGCTCGCGGCGATAGATGCCAATCAGTACTGGGCACCGAGGCGTACGCCCGGGCCGATGAAACCGATTGAATCGACGTCGGCGTCTTCCGCCAACACATCGCTATGCCAGTTCTGCATTTCGAATCCCAATTGCGCGTGCAGGTCGATCTTTCGATAGCAGCGAGCATATTCGAGGCCGGCATGCAGCTCATGGACCACGACATTGTCGTCACGGATGCGATGATCGATGAGCTCATGATCATCGTCGCCGCCCCAGTCGCCGCCCAGGATCGACAACCGGCCGCCATAAACCCACGCCACCCGGCCCGCATCGAACGAAATGAGCGCCGTTCGCCCGTCGGCTGCCAGCGTTATGCCCACTAGATCGGTGCCGGCCTCCTCGTCATCGTCATCCGTCAGCTCAATCCGCGCGAGACGCAAGCCGGCCGAAAACATGACCTCCGACCGCCGGCCCGCGAAAAGATGCGTCCCTTCGACATCGAACACGTCGAACTCCAGGCGAATGGACGAATCATCCAGCGTCTGCGTCTGGCGATCGTACGTCCAATACCGCACTCTTCCCGACAGCGGCCCGAGGTCGGTGAAGCCTACGATGAAACGAGGCGAGAATTCATATTTTTCCGAAAGCTTGTCGTCCAGCGCATCCTCCATGATGTGGGCACGCAGAAAGTTGATTTCGACCTCGGCGAAAATATGTGTTGGCTGCCCTTGATTCATGCTGAAAGCGGAGCCAGGTGCACGGACCGCGTCGTAGCCGGCAGGCGCGTGATAACGGCCGCATTGCGGGCACGGTCCGCCGCCGCCAAAGTCGGACGGAAACCATTCCATACCGGCCGGAGCGCTCTGCATCGGATCGCAGCCGGGCGCTGCAAAACCTGGACCGCCGGGCACCATCGACTCGCCCGGGAAGACCGGGTATCCGCCCTCTGGATACGCCATGCCGCCCGGCATTGGATTGCTGCCGACTACTGCGTTTCCGCCAGCCATCACCTCGCCCTCGCCCAGCAGCTCGACCGTCGTATCGTCGCTATCGGCGTATTGGGCTTGTTGCACTTGTGGCCTCCGGCCGCCGCCGTCCAGATGAGGCGAGTCACTGGCAGTTGACGACGACGCAGCTTCTTGGGAAGCGCCTACCATCGGGTAGAGTGGTCGCGGCGGCAAGTCTAACTGCGAAGCCAACAAGGTGCGGCCCGTATCGTGCCGCACGACGACCACCTGTCCGACATACGGCGCCAGATCGATGCCTGGCACCGGCTCGACGTATCGCTGTATCGTTCCAGTCTGATCGGTGAGCGCAAATGGCGGCTGGCCGGCGGAGGAATCCGGATTAGTCACCAACCGGGCCAGCGGTCCACGCAGGGCTGGATGGGTCGAGCGACCGAGAGCAACCTGTTCGATCGCGGCGCCGCGCGCTTCCGGCCCGATCAGCGGATACATCGCTGGTGGGACGCCGCTCGAAAATGCCTCCTGCGCTGCTACCGGTTCCACGATGACAAGCAACAACGTCGCCGTTGTAAGCGCCAAGGCGACGCGAGCGGCGGCAGAAATGCACGCGCGGCACATAGTTATTTTCCAGTCGATTGCGAGCCAGTCGCCGCCAAATACGGCAGGCGACTGAATTTCGGCCCAAGTGCCAGAGCAACCTGCGGCCCGAGTTCTCGCAGCCAAGAAAAGAAACCAGATGAGCGGGCCCGCTTTTATCAGACAAGCTCCGCCGCCGACAAGATGAGAGTTACAACGCCCGCGCAGCTGCTACTGCTATCGCCGCTGGCCGGCCGGCACCGGATAAAAGTGGCTGTAATTCATGAATACGGTCCGATGCCCCGTCGGATACTGCGACGTCGACCCTTGCGGATTAAAGTCCGCCTGCGCTGCGATCGTCTGCAGCCGCTTCGCTACCTCCATGCTCTGCCGTTCCATCATTTGGTTGAATTGCTGCTGCTGCTGCAGCGGCCGCACCAGGGTCTGGTAGTTGAAATCGCTGTTGCCGTCAAAATCCTCGCGGAACAGGTTCAGATAAGGACTCACCGTCGGTGCCGCGCTATACCCGGAGAACGGCTTGCCCGTCATCGACGAACCCAGGCCGTAACTACCTGGACCGCTGCGCGTTGACATTTGCCCGACGTTCGGCACCTGAGCCTGCGCGTTGCGCAGGGCAATCTGGTTCAAGCTAGATCCAGAGTAACCAGATCCCACCGCTTGCCGATAAATGGAGCTCATCTGGGAACTGCCATAACCTCCCGATGGGCTTGACTGAAACGGCGAACCGGGACTCGGTGATTGAGCCGTCGCAACGCCGGCCACCGTGGTGACGCCGAGTACGGCCGCACAAAACTGCCACATGCGTTTTCGGAACATCGTTTTGATCCTTATTGTCGCAGTCAATAGCTCTACCGCGAACCGACCCCGCTCTATTTCATTTTACGCTCAGCAGGCCGCGGCGACAATTCTCCATCGCGCTTACGGCGGCAAGAAGCCTGCGACAATCCGCTGATCGCAATGAATCGGCCGGTTTTCGCTGCGCGACCGGCACACCTGTCACAGGCCGCGCTACTAGTCCACCGGCCCAGGTCCCGCGAATTACGTCTGCACGACGGTCTTGCTCATCCGCTCGGCCATCTTGCCCAGCGCTCGGCTGCAATCGTTGCGATCGAGCATGACGCGAATGATGCTGGGCCCGCCGCGATCCTGCCACGCCGCCACCAGCGCGCGGTCGAATTCGCCTTCGCTGCGCACCACATAGCCGGTGCCGCCGCCAAGCACCTCCGGCAGCTTTTCGTACTGCCAGCAAGGGATCTCGTTGAATCGCCAATCGCCCGGGTGCAACAGCCGCTCGGTGCCGTAGCCCTGGTTGTCGAGCACGATCACCAGGGTGGGAAACTTATAGCGCACGAGATTCGACAACTCCATGCCCGTCATCTGAAAGGCGCCGTCGCCGACGATCGCGACCACACGCGCATCCGGACGCGCCACGTGGACGCCCAGCGCCGCGGGAACCGCAAAGCCCATCGACGTGTAGTACGCCGGGCTGATGAACTCCGTGCGGCCGCGGGTCGTTAGTTCCGATGCACCGAACAGCGCGTCGCCGACGTCGGCGATGACCACCGTTCGGTCGTCGAGCTGCTCATCCAGCCGGTCCATCAGCCGCGTCACGGTGATGCGGTCCGCCGGCCGCAGCGTGAACGGCTCCTTCCAAAACTCGGTCGGCGCCGGCGGTGGCGGATTCTTTGGCTTCGGATGGCGCGCCGCCAGCGCCCGCACGAAATCCTCCAGCCGCACGTCGTGATAATGATGGTGCCGCACGCGGAGCTGCTCGCTCGTCGCGTAGATGCAATCCGCCAGGTCCAGCTCCGCCGTATAAATACCCAGATTGATGTCCGTCATGAACGTGCCGAGCATGATCAGGCAATCGCTGGCCTCGACGTACTTGGTCACCTCCTCGCGGCCCAACGCGCCTTCGTACAGGCCCATGTAGAGCGGGTGCGTCTCGGCCACCACGCCCTTGCCCAGCATCGTGGCCGCCATCGGAATGCCCGAGTCCTCGGCCAGCCGCACCGCTTCTTCTTGCAGCCCGAATCGATGCACCTCCACACCGAGCAGAAACACCGGCTGGCGGGCGTTTTGAATCCGCTCCACCGTTTCATCCACCGCCTCCGATAGGGCACGCGAATCGCTGCGCACCTCCGGGTGCTTGTAGGGCGGCGAAGTTTCCGGCCGCACGTGCACCATGTCGCGCGGAATCTCGATGTACACGGGCCGCTTGTAGCGCTCGCACGTCGCCAGCACCCGGTCGATTTCGCTGAACGCCGTGAGTGGGTCGTCCAATTCGGTGCCGGCGCAGCACAGCTTTTCAAACACGTCGTATTGCGTCCGCCAGTTGCGCACCATGTGGTGCAGCAGCGGATTGGGAATCCGCTCGCGCAACCCCGGCGAGCCCGAGATCATCACGACGGGCGACTTCTCGGCGTACGCGCCGGCAATCGAGTTGCACACGCTCAGGCCGCCGACGCAATACGTCACGCACAGCGCCCCCATGCCGTTCACCCGAGCATAGGCATCCGCCGCGAAACCTGCGCAATCCTCCCGCGTGCAGCCCACGGTGTTGAGCGGACTTGCCTCGAGCATCGTGTAGAACGACAGGATGTAGTCGCCCGGAATGCCGAACACGTCGCGGATGCCGTAATCCTGCAGCCGGCGAATCAAATAGTCGCCGATCGACACGTCCGAGTTACCTTGCGTCGCCATCGTGTTCCTCGCTGCCGGCGAGACTAAAAGCGGTTTAAAAAGTGCGCGAGCCGGCGGGTTTATCCCGCCGGGACAAGGCCCGCCACCGTGCGCAAAATTATACGCTACGGAGTCCGCATCGCGTCGAGCCGGCTAAACGAGCACGCTCAGTGCGCCGCGCTGGCTACCGCCGAAAAGATGCCGAGGAAGTGGAACGCGCTGCCGGCAATCACCAGCAGGTGCCACACGGCGTGAAAATGCCGCACGCGGGCATCGTACACCAGGAACAGCGCGCCGAACGTGTAGCACAGCCCGCCGATCAGCATCCACCCGCCGATCACCAGCGGAACCGAATGAACCATCGACGGCACGGCGAGCACGGGCAGCCATCCCAGCGCAATGTACGACCACATCGAGATCGAGTGGACGCGATGCGCCAGCACGATCTTGGCGAAGAACCCCAGAATGGCCACCGCCCACAGCGCCGCGAGCAGCAGCCACCCCGCCGTCGTCCGCCAGTACGTCAGACCGAAAGGCGTGTACGTGCCGACGATCAACAGGTAGATGACGCCCTGGTCGAGTCGCCGGAAAAACGCCTTCCAGCGCACATTCGAACAACTGTGCGACAACGTCGATGCGGCGTAAACAGCCAAGAGGCTGGCCACGAACACGCCGCAGCCGGCAACGCGCCACGGATCGCCGTGTGCGAGCACGCTCACGACCATCGTCAGCCCACCGACCACGGCCAGCATGAAGCCGAAGCCGTGCGTCAGTGCGTTGACCAGCTCGTCGTCAGACGACCGCTGCCACGCCGAATATTGCTGCAGCGATTTCACGTCCGGAGCATCGACGCACGTCTTCCCACTCGTGGAACGAGCAAGAAGCCATCGACTTGTCGGCAAATTCCACTTGCGCCAACGCTCGTCGCTGAATCGCGCGGGTCTGCGGAGAGTTCTTGTGCTTTGCATGTCGTCTATGAACTAGGTCCCGTGGCCGCGAGTCGCAGCTCGCGGTGAACCTCTCAAAGTACCAACCAATGACCACGGGCGAAAACGCCCGCAGCCGGTCTTTAACGGTAATTCCGCGGCAATTTTTCGATGCCACAGCCGCTGAGGTGGGTCGTACAGGCTATGCGGCAAGGCGGGAAAGCCTCATTATCCGCGCGATCCGCCCAAAAGCAACCCCGCATCGAACACGGGTAGTGTAGTCATCTCGCTCCGCGAGATGAATCTCCGCTGGAAAGGGTGCCTGGGGTAGATTCCGCGATGCCCCAGACGCGTGCGATCTGGGGCGTCGCAAGGGTGCCCGGGCACCAGGATTCCCCGCTCCACAATGCTCGGGAACCTGAATACAAGCCCCGGCAGGGGCGGAGGGTGGCACGCCCTGAGGCTCTGCGAAGGGCGTGGATTTTATCCTGCTGGGGTGGCACGCCCCTGAAGCTCACAAGATTATGCAACTGCTATCGGCACATCCGAAATCAACAGTATTCAATTCTATTTGTCCGTAGATTATGCAGATGTGCGCAGATCTCCGAAGGGAATAAATGTTGAAAACTGCCGCTTCAATTGAATTAACGTGAGAACTGTCGCCTCATATCTGCGGTCATCTGCGTCATCGGCGGACTAACCGGGTCCCTCTTATTCCCTGATTTCCATCAGATACGAAGTCAGCCGCCCTATCTTCGCATCCTGCATTTCAAACACATCACAGAAGACCGCGTTGAGAACCCCGCCATCTGTCCTGGGACTGCGCACACTCCCTTCCGCGACGACGACATCTTGCTCTTCCGTCATGCGCGTGACCGTTATCGTCGGGCTTCCCACAAAAGCGTCGTTCTCAATCTCCTGATCGAAGGCGTCTTTCCCGGTTGTGTGAAACACGCCAGGTATCACCCATTCAACGTCCTCCGTCAGACAAGACAAAACTTCCGCATGATCCGACTTGCTGAAAGCGTCCATGTACTTCTGCACGGTTTGCTTATTTCGGCTCATGGCTTTGCCGCTTGTTTTGCTTATTGCAAAAGAAAAAGGTGTCAGCATTCTCGACACCTTTTCTTAGCCGCACGCTTCTAATCTTTTCGGTCACTCCCCAGCAACGTTCGTGAGTCCTCCTTCCTCAGCGCGCTTCCTAACAGGGTCTTTTCCGTATTCAAAAACCTGGATTGGCCGTACACGGCTCCGCTTCAGATCGTCAATGTCAACCGGCAAGGTTTTGCCATCGTGATGGAAGTGCACGAATACCTGGCAACCATGCACCTTCGTTTTCAAGTACTCCTCAATGCTGACAAATGCATCGAGGTCTCGGCGGAATTCCTCCTGAGGATGTCCCTGGTTTAGTTGAAAAGGTGGTGGCTCCTTCTCCCGGAAGTTAC
>JBBDWY010000042.1:0-124307 GCA_040902605.1 Pirellulales bacterium
CCCGCTGCAAACTCAAGTCAGTCTATCCCAAAATTAAGCTGTGACAGAGCACTAGCCCACCAGCCTTCGCATCCGCGCTGGTCGTCAGGTACAATCCCAACACGCGTGCATCCTTGCGACGCCGCGACCTTCAGTTTCCCGTACCGTCGACAACGTAGCTGCGACTTCAGCAATGCCAATCCGAGCGGAATGCGACCCGCGATACTCCCGGCGATTTCTCCTGATGGGCCTGGGGGCCATCGCGCTGGCCCTATGGTTTCTATACGACGGTGCCATCACCTATCCGAACCAGCGCGAGCGGGCGTTGGCGCACGATGAATTGATGGAACAGGGTCGCATCGATGATTGGCCACAGTACGCCAGCGAACGTGGCTGGCCTACCAGTTACCCCGGCGAACCGAAAACCGAAGGCGATATCATCATGCAGTTCTTCATGGCGGCTATGGCGGGCGGCGTCGCCCTCTTACTGCTGTCGATTCCGCTGCGCGCCCGCGGCCGATGGATCGAAGCCAGCGACTCCGGTGTCACCTCCAGTTGGGGCCAGAGCTTCCATTACGATCGTGTGCTAGAACTCAACAAGCGGCAGTGGCGGAGCAAAGGGATCGCCAAAGTCACCTACGACGACGGCGGCCGGAAGCGCCGCTTTGTGATCGACGACTACAAGTTCGACCGTTACCCTACCGACGACATCCTCTATGAGGTCGAGCAGCATATCGACCCCGCTCTCATTACTGGTGGTCCGCCCGAGCCGCCGCCGGAGGAGCATAACGAAACCCCTGCGGACGTTTCCATCACAAAAGCAAACGATTCTGGTTGACGAATTCAGATCGCAGCGTGAAACGTCCCGAATTTCACGGCGCTGGCAATCGTGAAATTTCGTCTGAAATTGCTTGTGCGGGCAAATGAAGGACGGTAGGATTGGCGCTCAGCGCGGGAAAGTGGCACAAGTGAGCCGTTACCCGCGCTCTCTTCGGCAATCTATTCGCTTGCGCCAAGGAGTTGCCAATTCATGGCACGTCGAGCGCTCTTATCTGCGTGCTTGGCAATCCCTTTAACGAAGGAGAATTGCTATGCCCACCATCTATGAACAGATCAAAAATGCGATTGGCGGGGGCGTGAACCCCAACGGCGGGAACCCGATCCGATTAAAGTACAGAATTGACAACGGTATTCGCGTCTACTGGGTGGTTCCTTACGTGATTGGCAAAAGTCCCGATCCGGATAGCACCACGATACCACCCGAACAGGACGACCGATTCTTGTGTTATAAATATCGCGGCCCCGAACAGAACGCGCCCAATGGCTGGCGTTGCTTCAAAGTCGACGATATTGCGGAAGTGGACCCTGCCTCCAACGCACCTAGTACGCCACGTTTAGACCCGGATAGGCAAAACTGCGTGGTGACTCCTGATCCTGGCCCTAGGTGATCGCGACGATCAGGTCGAAGTTCACTGCTCGACGAATGGTTTGTTCAATCCGGGCCCAGCCCAATCTCCTCAGCATGGAGTTGTCAGGACATGAACATTCAAGACTTTGGGGTCGACCCCTTGCGTGACGTTCATTCCCCAAATGGGGTCATCCACGAACACGTTTGTTGGGACGGCTACAGCGCCAGCGCGGCTGCGGTGTTAATGGCAGCTCGGGACCGTTTGGCCGCCGTTAGTTGGCAAAGCCAGCGTCGAAAGAAGCTGTCCAACGAGGTCTATTACGGTGAAAAAGGCCAGCTGGAGGAGACCATTCCTGATTTGGCCAGCACCTCATCAACAGCCGCCATAGTGACTCGAAATCATTACGGGTGCCTTGTCCTCAACGCCGCCCACGCGCTCTTCATCGACGTCGATTTGCCTGAGCCGAGCCATATCGTCCGACGCAACAGAGGGCCTCGGGGCCGTCAGAGTGAACCATGGCGGCGAACACTGGATGACCTCCGTACAGTCCTTGCCAGCAAACCGCACTACGGATTCCGGATCTACCGAACTGCCGCGGGCTTTCGCATTCTCGCCACCACGCACGAGTTCGAACCCGAATCATTGCATACCAAGCGGCTGATGGACACTGTCGGTGCCGACGCCGACTTTATTCACCTGTGCCAGATGCAGCGGAATTTCCGCGCGCGCTTGACGCCGAAACCATGGCGCTGTGGCGCGCGGCGGCCACCCAATTCATTTCCACGCGAGTGCGCCGAAGAGCGGAGCCGCTTCACGGAATGGCTCACGCAATACGAATGTGCCGCCCGCAATCGCGCGACGTGCCGGTTTCTCGAGCAAACTGGACCGACGAACATTCACGAGCGGATCGCCCCGATCGTCGAGCTCCATGATCGGGAAACAAAGGCGTTTCAATGCCTCCCGCTGGCCTGAGACTCGGCAATCGACGCGTGAATGGAACTTCTTCGAGGCGACGCCATTATTGGCTAATGAGCATCCTGTAGCGTCGCCAATGCTTCCTGCGCCGCCAGCCAGTTCGCTTGCGAAAGTTGTCGCAGTACGCCTTGGCTGTCCAACTCAAAACCAGATCGCGCCCTCGCCCAAGCCCGAATCACTTTCAGATTGTCGGCAACGGGCTGCGGCACATCGTAGACTCGTGCCGTGCCATCGCTGCATTTGAATAGAATTAACGACCCGTCCGCGTTGAACACACCATCGCTGACCGCGATCTCATGCTGCATTGGCCGAATGAGGACTTTGCCGCTGGGGATGTCCCAAAGATACGCCGACCCGTCCCTGCAGATGGTAAGCGCGAGACGCTGATCGGGGCTAAGTGCCACTCTCAAGACCGCACTAGAATGTTGAAGCTGCGATCCGAGCGGCAAACCGGTGTGAGTGTCCCAAAGTCTGGCAGTTTGGTCATCGCTGCCGCTGAGAAGAATCCGACCTTCGTGATCAATCGTCACGTCATTCACGACACCTTCGTGTTGAAAGGGTTTCCCTTTGGCTTTGCCCGTTGCAGCGTCCCAGAGAGATACCTTTTGGTCGTAGCCCGCGGTCGCGACTATACGCCCATTGTCGCTGAATGCGGCGGCCATAATCCGCACATCATGCCGCAGCGCTTCGCCGTTGGTCTTTCCCGATTGAACGTCCCAAAGACGCCCACTTCCATCGACGCTCCTCACGAGCACCGTGCGGCCATCTGGGCTTCTGGCCAATAGGACGTCTGAGGGGTCCAGCAGCAACGGATTTGACAGCGGTTTTCCCGTCGGAAAGTGGTGTAACTGCAACGCGTAATTCACAGACTGAGTCAGCACCCGTTCCGCGTCGGCCGCCACGTAAATTTGCTGCGCTGCATAGCCAGGCTCCCACGGTGCTGCGATGAGTTTGCTTGTTTGGCTGTCCCACAGCCGAATCCTCTGGTCTTCGCTTCCAGTCAGCACCGTCCGCCCATCCGGGCTGAATGCCACGGCCAAAACCTTGGCCTTATGGTGCATCGGTTCGCCCAGCGGCCGTGCGGTACGAGCATCCCACAGTCGTGCCGCCGTGTCGTCGCCAATCAACACGGCCTGACCGTTGGGGCTGAAGGCCGTCGCATGAATGACGCCGACGTGTTGTAAAACTTTGCCGTTTCTAATTTTCCACAGCCGCGCCGTTCGATCAGCACTTCCGGTAATCACCGTGCCGCCGTCGCTGCTGAAGCCGACGCTCATGACCAGCCCTCCATGCCGCAGCGGTTCACCGATTGGTTGCCCCGTTTCCACATCCCACAGTTGCGCCGTGTTGTCGTGGCTTCCGGTGAGCACGCATCGCCCATCCGGGCTGAATGCAACCGCATACACTAACGCTGCATGGGGCAGCGGTTCGGCCATTGGCTCCAGCGTGTCGCCATTCCATACCTGTGCTGTTCCGTCGAAGCTGCCAGTAATGAGTTTTGTACCATCCTGACTAAAACCGAGCGCATACACCGGCGCGCTGAGCAGCTTTGGCGTCGCCAACGGTTGTTGAGTCTGGACATCCCACTTCTGGACGGTTTTGTCGAGACTCGCAGTCAGCACAGTACGGCTGTCTGGACTGAAAGCGATCGCCAGGACCCATTTTTTGTGCTTCAGTCTTGCTCCGAACGACTCGCCGGTTCGAGCGTCCCACAGTTGGGCCGAGTTGTCCTTTCCTCCGGTGATCACGAATCTTCCGTCCGGGCTGCACGCGATCGCCCATACCCACTGTCCCGCCGCGTGTTCCAACGCCTCGCCTAAAGACTGTCCTGTACGAGGGTCCCAACGTCTGACTGTCCCATCTTGGCTTGCGGTCCAAGCGGTTCGACCGTCGGGACTGAAGGCCACCGCGCGCACAGAGCTGGCGTGGCGGAGTGGCTCTCCGAAAGGGAGAGTGGTTTGCACGTTCCAAAGCCGCGCTTGGGGATTGTGCCCGCCAACGACGGCCATGCGGCCGTCAGGGCTCACGGCCGCGGCCAGTACGGCGTAGTCATGCACGAGCGGCCGGCCGGCCTCAGCCGACCAGCCGGGCATCAACCAACGGATGGAGCCGCGCAGCGGATTCTCGGTGCCGACTGTTTCGTACGCGCTGGAAAGCAGGGCGATACCCTGCAATGTTCGGCCGGCGCGGTGCTCCTCGCAAGCGCGTTGAAATAAGTTCTGACCCACCTGGTTCTGAAGTGCTAGCTGGCGAAGTTCGGATTCATGTCGTAGCCGTGCCTGATGCAAGGCGACGATCGGGGCAACAATCGCCACAGTCAGCAGCACAAGCAGCAAAATTGCCGATAGCGACGCCACATCCGGGTGCCGTCTGCACCACCGCCATGCGCGCTCGGTCGGCCCTATAGGCCGCGCGTTTATCGCGTCGCCCGTTAAATACCGCTGCAAATCCTCGGCCAGCTCGAGGGCGGTCTGGTATCGCTTGGCGGGCTCTTTTTCCAGGCACTTGAGCGTAATTGTTTCCAGGTCGCGGGGCACATTTGCATCGAGCTTCCGCGGGCTTGGCGGCTCTTCGTCGAGTATTTGCAGGATGAGCATCCGGAATTGGCCCCGGAACGGCAACTCGCCCGTGAGAAGCTTGAACAGGATGACTCCCAGGGAGTAAATATCGCTGCGCCGGTCGGCCCGATGCCCCTCGCCGCGGGCCTGTTCGGGAGACATATATGCAGGCGTGCCGAGCACCTGCCCATCGGTCGTGATGGTCATCTCACCGATTTCGCGTCGCGCCAGGCCAAAATCAATGACCGACGGCTCTCCCGAGCGATCCAGCATGATATTGCTGGGCTTGAGGTCGCGGTGTACCACGCCTGACTCATGAGCATGGTGCACAGCCTCGGCGATCTTGACCATCAGCTCCGCGGCCTCGCGTGCGGTTAGTCGCTGGCCGCTCAGCCATTCACCGAGGTTCGCTCCGTCGATGTAGTCGGTGACGATATAAACGGTTTGGCCTTCGCGGCCTACTTCATGCACGCTGGCAATGCGCGGATGTTTTAATTGCGCCGCCGCCCGCGCATCGCGGAGAAACATCTCCGTTTCTTGAGGATCGAGGAGCGGTTGCCGGGGAATTTTTACGGCTACCGTACGCTGCAGTTCGGTATCGCGCGCTTTCCACACGGTGCCGAAACGTCCCGCCCCCACTTGCTGCAAGAGCTCAAAGCGACCCAGCACCTTCACGCCGGGAGAATACGAGCACGTCGTGTCCACGCTCGTCAGATCGAATTCGCCGCCACAGGTCGGGCATACGATATCGGTCCACGAGACTTCCTCGACCGATTCGAACAGCCCCAGACAATGCGGACAACGAATTTCCATGACGGGCCACCCAAACGGGCAAGCCACCATGGAGCGGTGGCTCCATACCTGCGATTATCTGCTCTCCAAAGATCGTGTAAACAGTCAAACCACTCGCCGAAGCCTGCGTGACAAAAGGTCGCTTGCACTGTTTGCTTCGACGCAGCAACGCTCGCACGTGGGGATCCGGCCTTGTTTTACTGCACCTAAATCCGCTGGCTGCCGCCGGCCAATTCCAGTACAGTTGGCCCCCATTTGGTCGATAAAGATAAAGGGATATTTTCGGATGTTCTGTGGAGAACGTGGGCTTTTTTAGGCCCTCCAAACGAAGCGAGAATCAGCCATGCGGTCGATAGAACGTGCGAAGTCGCGAACATTTGGGCCCTTCGTCGCCATACTGATAGTCGCCTTTGCATCGGCGGATTTCGATGTCGCCGACGCACAACCATACTATTACCAGCCGGCGTCGGATTATTATCACAATGACACGGCCTCCGGAACCTTCATGGGCGGCGCTCTTGGCGCTGTGACAGGCGCCATCATCGGCGGCAGAAAGGACCGCGGCGAGGGCGCGCTCATTGGCGCCGGCATCGGCGCCGTGACGGGCAACTTGATGGGCCGCTCCAAGGACCGCGCCGATCAGCAGCAGGCGGCAGCCGGGGCGGCGGTGGTCGGGAACATGAATCAGCAAGCCGCCGCGACGGCCATCACGAACTACGATTTGCTCGAAATGACGAGGGCCGGCGTGAGCGAGGACGTCATCATCAGCACCATGCGGGCCCGCGGCGTTCGACTCGACTTAAGCCCGCAATCGCTGATCTCCCTCAAGCAAAGCGGCGTCAGCGACCGCGTCGTGCTCGCCGCTCAAGACATGAATCGAGGCGGCCCCTACATGGCCGGCCCGCCGCCGGTGGCCCTTGTCGAACCCGTTCCAACGCGAGTCATCGTTGCGCCCGCGCCGTGGCCCTATTACGGTCCGCGGTATCGTTACTACCACTATCACCACCGGCCCCGCACTCACATACACTACAGCGTCGGGTTCTGACTGGACTGGCTGAACCGCGACCAGCGGTCGCGGCTTTATGGTCCGCAATTCAGATGCTCTCCGCCATCATCGGCTCGAAGCTCTCGGCCTTGGCGATTACGACGACGCCGCCGGGGCTGACCGTAAAGCCGCGGGCCAGGTCCTCTTCCTCGTCGTAGCCGATGCGGAAGCCTTCCGGGATGTGCACTCCCTTGTCGATGATGGCGCGGCGGATTTTCGCCCGGCGGCCGATATTCACACGCGGAAATATGATGGAATCCTCCACTTCAGCGTAGCTGTTCACGCGAGTCTGCGGCCCCACGATCGTCCGCGACACCTGTCCGCCCGAGATGATCGCCCCTGCGCATACCAAGCTATCGTATGCCGCCCCACACCGGTCATTCGATTTGAACACGTACTTCGAGGGGGGCAGATTCGGCTGAAATGTCCGCACCGGCCAGTGGTCGTCGTACAAATTGAGCTGCGGCTCCACGCCCGTCAGTTCGATATTCGCCTGGTAGTACGAATCGATCGTGCCCACATCTCTCCAATAGGCTTCCCGCTTGCGGTTTTCATCGAGAAATGGGAATGCCAGCACCCGGCGAGTATAAATCATCGAGGGAATGATGTTCCATCCGAAGTCATGAGCGCTATCGGGCAGCGTCGCGTCTTTGCACAATTCGTCGAATAGGTACGGCGCGTCGAACACGTAAATGCCCATCGACGCCAGGCAGTAATCCGGATCACCGGGAATCGTTTTGGGCTCGGCCGGCTTTTCCTCGAAGCCGATGATGCGGCCGTCGTCATCGACCTGCATAATGCCGTACTGCTTCGCCGCGTCCCGGGCCCGCACTCGCAGGGCCGCAATCGTCACGTCCGCGCCATTTTCCCGATGGAAATCCACCAGCTTGCTGTAATCCATCTTGTAGATGTGGTCGCCCGCCAGAATGACAACATGCTCTGGCCGTTCCTTCTCAAGTGTGTAGATATTTTGATAGACGGCGTCCGCAGTGCCCTGGTACCACTGCTCGTCGATCCGCTGCTGCGGAGGCACGACGTCGATGAATTCGCCCAGCTCGCGGCACAGGTAGTTCCGCCAGCCGAGCGTGATGTGGCGATCGAGGCTCATCGCCTTGTACTGGGTGAGCACCAGGATCCGCCGCAGGCCGCTGTTGAGGCAGTTGGAGAGTGTGAAGTCGACGATGCGGTAGATGCCGCCGAAGGGCACGGCCGGCTTGGCCCGCTCGCGCGTGAGCGGTCCCAACCGCGAACCTTTCCCTCCCGCCAACACGACCGCCAAAATTTCCTTCATCACCCGCGTTCCTCGCTTGTGCCAAATCTCAATGCCCGCTGGCATGCGACGCAACCGAATTCGCCGTACTAGCAGCCTAAATCGACGTCAGAACGCTCATTCTAACCAATCGAGGGCGCGGGCCAAGGGTAATCACACTGAGGCGGCAAACTGCCCGTGCGGAATCAATTCTACCAACCAATTCTCGGTATCGAAGGTCGCATTGAAGTACTCCAGGAATCCGGCGTGGCCGAGATAGGCGTTCGGAGGTTCATCCTGGCCCGAAATGAATCCAACTTGAACCGGCCACCGATAGGGACTGGTCCCTTTGAGCAACTTCAATCTCGACAGAACCCGGCCACACTTCAATCGCGTAACTGCCGGCGCCTAGTGCGCCTTCGGTGTCGCCACTCAGTTCAACGCCCAGCACTTCGGCCAGCGATGCAGAAACACAAACGTTGTCCGCGCCGGTATCGAGCAGGCCAAAAACCTGTACAGTTGCTTTGGGGCCAATGACGCGAATCGGGATCATTGGCCGATGGATTTCACCTGATGGGATCGTCGACGTTGGCTGGGCCCTGTAGCGAACGTAGGAAAAGATCATCTCAGCCGTGCGCCAATGAGCCGAACGTTTGCGGGAGGAACTTTGTCTAGAACCGGGTCGTTCTCTCCAACCTTTTTTGCCGCTTCCAACACTTCCACAAGCGAGTCCGCACTCGCGACAATCCGCGACATGGCGTGGTCCCAGGCGATCCACTTGCCGGCGTATTCGATTGGTACGGTTGGATGTTTAATGTCGGACATTGATTTGTCTCCTCGAACCATTATAGGTCGGACAGACTCTGGAAATCGAGTGACCTACTGTAGCATCGCTCTGATCTGCGGCTCAGTCGGGCACTTTGTTCGGAATTAGCTCCGCAAGGTCCGGCACTCCTACCACTATACCGGGCTTCCTACTTGCCGCGTTCAATTCATCCATGAGTTCTTTCCAAGTCGTATCGCCGCCAACCCGTCGCTGATTTTCACGCCAACACACGACGCCCCTTATTACGCCTGCCGCCATTCTTCGTACTGAGGCGCTTGCAACAAACGCCTTTTCCACGACGGCGCAAAGTTTTTCATTGCGCAAAAGCTTGCCAAGGTGGTCGTCATAAGCGTTCATTTCATTGGCTCCGATTCACTTGCTTAATGTGCCATCACAATACATAACCGTGTACTCGTTGACCATCTTCTCGACCGCGAAATGTTCGGCAATACGTTTGCGCGACGCCGCGGCGAGACAGGCGGTTAAATCACGGTCGGTGAAGATGCGGTCGGTGTGGCGGGCGCGGGTGGCGCGACCGGCGCGGTTCGCGAGTGGTATCAGGTAGCCTGTTTCGCCGTCGACGACGAACTCACGGTTGAGTGGCGTATCGCTGGCGATGACCGGCACGCCGGCGGCCATCGCTTCCAGGATCGCGAGCGAATGAGCACGGTTTTCGCTCGCGTTCCACAGCACGTCGAGATGCGGCATGATCCGCCACACGTCGGCACGCTCGCCGAGAAATTGAATATGCTCCAAATCGCTTGCCATCCGCGCGTACTGTTCCAGCTCGGGTCGAAGCGGGCCGTCGCCGATGACGAGCAATCGCAGGTTGTCGTGCAGCACGCGCAAGAGGTCGGCTGCCCAGATGAGGTCTTTCACCCGCTTCTCCGGCACGAGCCCACCTACGACGCCGATGAGCCGGGCATCGGCCGGCAATCGCAGCTCTCGCAGCAGCTCCTCGCGCGACACGTCGCTCGGCGGCGCAGGCGGCACGCCGGGCGGAATCACCACGAACTTTTCCGCCGGCAGGCCGTGCTGCACGCACCAATGGCACAGGTGCATGCTGTCCGCGACAAATCGCTCCGTATGCCTGGCCAGGCGGCGTTCGACAAACCACTGCCCGTCGCTCTTCCAAGGATCACCGCGATATTGGCCAGCAATCAGCCGCGGCACTCTGGCCGAGCGTCCTACCAACTGCCCGTAAGTCCCGGCATCCGCGTTCCAGGTATGAATCACATCGGGCCGCAGCCGCGAAACGTGACCCTGCAGCCGGGCATACACAATCGGATCGTGCGCCCACCGCCGATCGAGCTCGACGGTCGGAATGCCTGCCGCCGTGAACTCCTCGGCAAGCGAGCCTCCGCCATCCAGCGCCGCGACATGGACATTGAATCCTCGCTGCATCAGCCCTTGGCTTAAAACGAAAAGCTGCATCGCCGTGCCGCTGCGATCGAGCGAATCGATGATTTGCAAGATGCGTCGCGACACGACCTAACTGTTTTGACTACTGAAATAAACCACGAAGGCACAAAGGGCACGAAGAACATGCTGCAAGTCGCAGGGTTTTACACCGGTCATGCCGAATCTGCGTGTTTCAAAGGTCAATTGGCAATCTGCCTTCCTTCGTGTTCTTTGTGCCGTAGTGGTTAGCTTAATCTAAGCCAAGTCCTCCGGCTCCAGCGCCACGACGTTCGGCAGGTTGCGGAACCGGTCCTCGTAATCGAGTCCGTAGCCGACGACAAATTCATCCGGTATCTCGAACATCACGAAATCCGGCTGGATCGGAACCTCGCAGCGATCGATCTTGCGCATCAATACCGCGGAGCGGATCGACGCCGGTTCATGCAGCAGCAGTTGCGCCAGCACTTCGACGAGGGTATGACCGGTGTCGAAAATGTCATCGATCACCAGCACGTCGCGGTCCTTGAGGTTCGGCAGCAAGGCGTCGGTGACTATGAGGTCCTGCCGCGGCTCGTCGGGCGTCCGATAACGATGCGCCTGAATCAGCGCCACGCGCAGTGGCATTTCCAGTTCCCGGATCAAATCGGCCAACAACACCAGGCTCCCCGTGAGAATGGCCACAATCGTGACCGGCCGCTCGCCGTAGACGGCTGAGAGTTTTGCCGCCAACTGCTGCACACCGCCGCGGATTTGCTCGGCACTTAAGATTTGCTTCACGCGGCTTGTTCCTTTAGGCTCGCCGTCATTCTATGCCGCCGACTGCTATCCCACTAGACGAGCGTAGCGCCGTTCGCAAGCATGGCATTATGGACGCAGCCGCGGGAAAATGGAGTGAAGTTGACGTAGCAGGTCACCCTTGCCGCTTGTTCGAACCTGCCGTGCCGAGCCCGCACGGCTACGTCGTAATCTATTTGCATTGCAGCCGGAGTGCCTCGCTACGCAGCTACCTGGCATTCACCGGGCAGTTTGAGCGCCATGGTCTGCGCGTCATCGAGCCGGTCACGGGGCAAAGCTGGTGGACCGACCGAATTTGGCCCGATTTCGACGACACAATCTCTGCGGAAGCCTATGTGCTCCAGCGCGTCGTCCCCTACGTGGCTGAGCGATGGGACGCGCGGCCGCCGCGACTCGCCCTGTTGGGCGTGAGCATGGGCGGCCAGGCGGCGCTACGAATGGCCTACAAGTATCCGAACGTGTTTCCCACGGTGGCCGCCATCTCGCCGGCCATCGATTATCAAAAACGGATTGAAGAAGGCGTTGACCCTGGCCTGGAGGCAATGTATCGCGACGCCGAGGACGCCCGGCAAGACACCGCGACGTTGCACATTCACCCTCTCAATTGGCCGCGCAACCAATTCTTCTGCTGCGACCCGGCCGACGTGCGTTGGCATGAATCGGCAGACCGGCTACGCATGAAGCTCTGGTCGCTGGGCGTGCCGTATGAGTGCGATCTCGAAACCGAAGCCGGCGGGCACAGCTTCGATTACGCCTGCCACATGGCCGAGCGAGCCATCGGCTTCCTCGCCCAGCGCCTCGAGCAGGAACGCCTGCGAGTTGTCTGACGAGCCGTTCCCTGTGTGCCATTGCTCGTGGTGGATGAAACAGCACTGTTTTGCTGTACGGCACTGCTTGCCACTAACGCCATGTGAACGATTCAGAGCGAGCAGTGCCCAGAGAATTCGGTGCTCAACTGACACGCCGCAAGCAGTGGCACACGTCAAAACGCTCTACTGCACCGGCGTCGGCCGGCGGGCGTTTTCGATGTCCTGCGGCGAAAACTCGAAGTACTGAATGCCGTCGACCGTGATCTGGCCGGTCGCTCGGATGTAGGTGATCTTCCGTGCCGCGGGCGGAGAGCCTCGCTGCCCGGCGCGCCACAAGGTGGCCGGCGTTCGGCCGTCGCCCTCCAGGATGAACATATCCTTCGCCTGCTCGTAACTGGCCCGGTCGGCCTGGGCACTGAACGCCCCTTGCTTGGGTGAACTTCCGTCGATCCGCACGTTGCGCTGTGCCCGTAATTGAACTGGGCCTAGCGGCCGACTCTCAGGACTGGCCGTGCTCGCGGCGAGCCGCGCCGCCACCGGGTCTTCGTTAATCCGCATCTCCTCGCATGTAAGAGTGAGGGCTTCGGGCGGCAGGGTTTCGGAGCGTGTCGCGTCTAGCTCCTGCTCCCAGGAGTCAACCGGCCCGTACACCGCGCGGACCCGTTCGCGAAAAGTCAACTCCCGCGTGTAAAGGTTCCCGTCCAAACCGGCCTGGAAATCGACGCGGAGAAAATGCAGCTTGCTCCCTTCCGAATCCCGCGGCGTCACGTCTTGCTGCGTGGAATTCGGGCCGCCCGCTAGCGCGGCGAGGCCGTCGCCGAACCGCGTCGAGCGGATGATGCCCGGGCCCAATCCGCTGACGTTCCCGGTCTGTTGGTTGATTATCAGCTGGTGCAATTGCATGCGTTCTTGCGATGTGACGCCCACGGCGTCGCGCGACAGATGTTCGATCGTCACTTCGCCCTCGCACTTTACTTCCGAAAGATCGATCGTTTGCTGGTTGATGCCCTGGCCGAATTTGATCGGCGCCGTCAGCGTCGCGGCCAGTCGATCGCAGCGCAGCGTGTCGCTGCTGCTGGCCACCAGAACGTTCCGCTCGAACACGATCGTGCGGCCGTCGAAACGGAGTCCTCCCTGCCAGATAATCTCCAGCGGAAACGGCTCGCTGGCGGCTTGGCCATTCAGATCGCGCGTCACCAGCAGCGTCGCCTTGCCCGGTCCCTCGCTCCACATGCGATTGTCACGCCCGTCAAGCTCCACCACGTCGGTTGCTACCGTAATGCCGCGACCCGTCAATTGCGCAAGCTGAGTGCCACTGGCTCCGCCAGTGCCGGGACCGCTCCCGCTGTCAGAACCAGCGGCAGCCGCACCGCGAAGCGTGATGTACGGCGCCGGCGAATCGAGCCGATCGACTGTCAAATGCGCGCCCCGGATTTCCAGGGGCTGCTCTTTGGACGCCACCAACGGCACCTCGCGGAACACGACGTTGCCGGCGCAGTCCAGCGTGGCAGGCTGCGCCGACTGGCCGCGCATGCGGATTTCCATCTGCATCTTGTCCGATTCGATGTGGAAGGCCTGTTCTGGCTGGCCGTCGGGAGATGCCAGGTTCAACCGCCCTTCTGACCCGCCGGCGGCCGAATCAGCCGAAACGTCATCCGGCGCGGCGGGCTGCATGCGAAACGTTGCCTGCAACTCCGCGGTGCGCCCCGATACCTGAGGCGATTGGACTTCGACGCGGCCTGTGGCAGTCAGCCGATCGGGCACGACCTGCAGTTTGCTGCCGCCCTCGGCTCCACTTGCGATCGACAAGCCGACGCTGCCGTCCTTCGCCTCCAGCTCGCGCAAATACACTTTCATCTGGTCCGCGGTGAGCGTGCCGCTCGTGGCAAACGCCAATTGCGGCCGGCCTTCCAGAGTAAGGACCGGCTGTCCCTTCTCGCGGTCAAGTTCCACCGCCGTTTGCCAAGCCGCCTTAAAAAACTGCTCCGGTTTCGCCGGATCGAACACGTAATGCAGCGACCCCGGGCCCGCGGCGCGGAAGCGGCCGAGGGCAGTAGCCGAATCCCGTCCCGGATGCTGATATTCAATCGCCGGCGCACGCAGCACGTTCGGTCCATAGACGAGCATCGCATTCTGCCCGCCAATCCGCACGCGTTGCTCGCGCAGCGCGATCTGAATCCGGTCACCGCGTGCCTGCGCGCCGCGCGCCGGGGAAGTCACCACCACGGGATGCCCTTCGGCCACGATCGCCGCGGGTTCCAGCCGGCCCAGCTCATGCTGTTGTCGTTCGCCCGCGTCGACGACCAACGGCCGTGCGGCGCCCTCGGGCGGGGCCTTCGGGGCAAAATGAATATCCAGTTGATTGCAGACGAGGTGGTCGCTCGGCCCATCCGCGTTGAGCTGCCGCAAGTCGACGTCGCGATCCAGGCTGGCCACGTAACGCACGAAATCGAAGGTAAACGGCCCGCTGCACGTCACCTCGACCGGCGGCTTCTCGTTCCCCCGCGGAGCGTGGGAACCAGGTTTGTCATCCCCCGGCAACAAACTATCCGCCTCGAGCTGCAGCCGCATCCGCACTTCGCGACGAATCTCCAACGCGTCGATTCCCGCAATCTTCAGTCCCGGGTTGTTTGGCTTCACATGCTCGTCAGCCAGGAAACGAATCTCCAGCTCACGTCCGCCCCCGATGTTCGGACCCATCCGAAACCGCACGGGGCTCGTCGTATAGAGCAACTTGGTGTTCATCTCCAGGTCGGCAGTCTCGACGAGCAGGTCGTCCTCCGGTCCCGGCTCGCGCATGTCGCTGCGAATCGTGATCCGGCCGGGGAACTGCCCCCGCGTAATCTGGCCAATCTGGCCCCGTTCCGGCCGGAAATCGTCGAACTGCAGTCTGGCCCCTTGCGCAGCTTCGAGGATGATCGCATCTCGCGGCGGCGTGATGCCTTCTCGCGGCGGAGTCGGAAACGCCAACAACGCGAATCGCTCGATGTCGACCTGGCCATCGTCATGACGTTTGTAGTCGTCCAATACCAGCATCGCCTGCTCGTTCGAGCTGGCGATAACCTTCGGCGGCCGGGTCTGCGACCAGTGGTCCTTCGGAAAATAATGCGACAGCAAAAGCTGATATTCGGTGATCGATTGGGAAAGCCGCTTGCGCTCTGCCTTCGTAGTTCGCCGCGCGTCGCGCATTGCCAGCGGCGGCTCCATCATCGGCACCGCTAACAGCAAATATGCCTGGTACGCCGCAACAAGCGCGGCAAAGGTAATCAGGCTGCGGAAGATACGCCGGAACATGCGAAAGAATTCACCAATTGAATTGACCGCTTAGCATCGGCGGCCACGCCGAATGCAGTTGGATTCGGCCTCGCGGCCGACGCTAACCACCGTACCGCCGGATCACCTCGTCCCAGCGTCCGGTGTTCTTGAGAATCAACTCCACGACTTCCCGAACCGGCGCCTGGCCGCCGGGAACGCTGGTGACATACTTCGCCGCCCGCCGGACGTCCTCGACCGCGTCCGCCACGGCAACGCCCAACCCCACCGCGCGAATCGTCGCCAGATCCAACAAGTCGTCGCCGACGTAGCAGACTTGCTCGCGCGTGACGCCGAATTCGGCGGCCAGCGCATCGACTGCCGGCAGCTTGTCGTCCACGCCCAGCCGCACAATGTCGAGCCAAAGATCGGCTGCTCGGCGGCGAATCGCCTCCAAATTCCGGCCCGTCACGATGCCGAACCGCTTCCCTGCCTCCCGCCACAACCGCACGCCCATGCCGTCGCGGATGTGGAACTTCACGAATTGCTGCCCATGATCCAAAAGCTGAATGCCGCCATCCGTCATGACGCCGTCGACGTCACTCAAAATGAGTTCAATTCTGGAGCAAATGGCCGCCAGCGACATGCGAAATCCCTTAGCGTCGGCGGCCACGCCGAATGCCTACCGACATCACTTCCACTTTGGATCTAGCTTTGCGTTGTCACGGATTAATTCGGCCTGGCGGCCGACGCCAACTCCACGACCATTCACGCCGCCTTTTTCGGCGACTTGCCGGCCGACTCAGCCTCGGCTTTCAAACCAACCACGTCGGTCACATCGATCAATCCAATCGGTCGACCGGCCTTGTCCACCACCGGCAGCTCGCTGAATTTTCGTTGCGCCAATAGCTCGACTGCGTCGCGCACGCGGGTGCCGCTGGGAACCGTCGTCGGCCGGGCCGCCATCACCTCACGGATCGGCCGATCCAGCGGCGGCGCTATATCGCGCCGCTCGAACAACCGGGCCAGATCGCTATCCGTAAACAGACCCGTGAGCCTTCCCGCCTTGTCGGTGAGCATGATCGCCCCGCTTCGCCGGCCCGGCTTGCTGCACGTGACGATCACCTCGCGTACCGAAAGCGACTCGCTGGCGCAGCGACATTCCGCGAGCGGACGCATGATGTCGTCCACCCGGCTCAGCTTGCGGCCGAGCGCTCCGCCTGGATGGAAGCGAGCGAAATCGTCGGCCTGAAAATTTCGCATCTTGCTCAAAACGAGCGCCAGTGCGTCGCCAACCGCGAGCATGGCCGTCGTGCTGGTGCTTGGCGCGAGGCCCAATGAGCACACCTCCTCCAAATTGCCGAGCTCGATCACCACGTTCGCCGCGCGGCCGACACTGCTCGTCTTCGCCGCCGTGATCGCCACCAGCGGCACACCGAACTCGCGGAGCGAGGGCAGAAGCTGTACGACTTCGGCTGTCTCGCCGCTCTGCGTGAGCATCACCACGACATCATCCGGATGAATGCGGCCCAAGTCGCCATGAAAGGCCTCGGCTGGATGCACAAAATGAGCCCGCGTCCCCGTCGAGGACAGCGTGGCGGCAATCTTCTGACCAATCAGCCCCGCCTTGCCCATCCCCGTGATGATCGCGCTGCCTGGGCAGCGAAACAGCAGCTTCACCGCCGCGCAGAACGAGACATTGAGCCGATACGAAACCTTCCAGACGCCGGTGGCTTCGCGACGAACGATCTCGCGTGCCGCCTGGAGTTGTTCCTTGGCCGACAAATTGGCAGCACGCGGCGCGCTGCGCCGGCGGGGAGCTTCCTTGCTCATGGGGCGCGACTTCCTCGAAGTGCGAACAAATGAATCGCCTGGAATCTAAAATCGGCCAGCCGCGATGCGACGCATCGCAGGGGGTCGCGGATTCTAGCCCTTCATCCGACGTGCGACAACGCGAAGCGAGCCGGGCGGTCTATCCGCCCGGACAATTTGCACCGCCGACAGCGCGCAAAAAAAGCTCCCAGAAAAGCACGCGTCCCAGGGGGGCAAAGGACGCTGTCACCTTTCCGGGAGCGATTGGACGCAATAACGCTTGCGTGCGGGCGGACGCACGGGCAAGAGCGCTTTAGGGGGGAGAAAGCGACTGCCCCGCGTCGGGGAGTGTATCGTAGCGGATGGCGGGCCTCCGTGCCAACGCCAACCGCTGCGGGGTCTGCGCCTCCCTAGACGGGGGGCCGACCCTTCCACGTGGTTCGTTGGTCTGGTAGCCGGTCGACGAGCTTCAGCGGTCGGTTGATCGCCACGTGCCAGCCACTTTGGTTTACGAGAAAAACCCACGACGACTTGCCCCGCGGGCCCTCATCCCCTCGTCGTGGGCCGGGAGAATAAGGCAGCCGGCCATCGCCGGTCAAGGCGAGTTTCTTGCCGCTTTGTAGAATGCCAGCACTTGAATTCCGTGCCAACGCGCGATGTCAGACCCCCACTAATACAACCGCCTAACACGAAGTGCCATGTGCTTCTCTTAATCCGCCGACGCAAACCGGTCCTGCAGCGCCTGCACCTGCATGTCTTCTTCGCGCAACGCTTCGATGGCTTTCACCGCCGCGGTGGTGGCTTCGAGCGTGGTGAGGCACGGCACGCCGGCCTGCACGGCCGCGGCGCGGATCTTGCCCTCGTCGGTACGCGCGCCTTTGCCGCTGGGCGTGTTCACCACCAGCGCCACCGCGTGTTCGGCGAAATAATTGAGCAGATTCGGCTCGCCCTCTTTGACCTTCTTGACGCGACTCACCGGCACGCCCGCCGTTTCCAGCACGCCCGCCGTGCCGCTGGTCGCCAGCAGCGAAAAGCCCAGGTCGCTCAGTCGGCGCGCGAGGTCCACCGCCGCCGGTTTGTGGCGATCGGCCACGCTGATGAAAATGTTGCCCTCGCGCGGCAGCACAGTACCCGCCGCCAGTTGACTTTTTGCAAACGCCATCGAAAACCGCTCGCTCACGCCCATCACTTCGCCGGTCGAGCGCATCTCGGGGCCGAGCACGATGTCGACGCCCGAGAACTTGATGAACGGGAACACCGCCTCTTTCACCGAAACGTGCGCTGGCACCGGGTCTGCCGTCACCCCTTGCTCGGCCAGTGACACCCCGGCCATCACCTTGGCCGCAATCTTGGCGACGGGAAGCCCGGTCGCCTTGGCCACGAACGGCACCGTGCGGCTAGCGCGGGGGTTCACTTCCAGCACGTACACAACGGGATACAGGGAACGGGGGACAGGGGACAGGGACGAGGATGTTTGTCCAACTTCGACCCTGTCCCCTGTTTCCTGTTCCCTGTCCCCTTCCCAACGCACCGCGAATTGCACGTTCATGAGGCCGATGACCTTCAGTTCCTGCGCCAGCTCCACCGTTGCTGCGCGGATTTCGGCGATCACCGGCCCGGGCAAACTATAGGGCGGAATCACGCAGGCTGAATCGCCGGAGTGAATGCCCGCCTCCTCGATATGTTCCATGATGCCGGGCACGACGACGTGCACGCCGTCGCTGATGCAGTCCACATCGACTTCGGTCGCCCCCTCCAGAAAGCGATCGATCAACACCGGCTGCCCTTCGGCGGCGATGAAGGCCTCGGCCACGAACCGTTCCAGTTGCGCCGCGTCGTAGCAAATCTCCATGGCCCGCCCGCCCAGCACGAAGCTCGGCCGCACCAACAGCGGGTAGCCAATTTTCTCGGCCTCGCGGCGCGCTTCCTCCAAGGTGCGGGCGATGCCGCTGGGCGGCTGCCGCAGGCCCAGCTTGCGCAGCAGCTGCTGAAATTTTTCGCGGTCCTCCGCCGCTTCAATCGCATCGACCGACGTGCCGATGATCGGCACGCCCGCGTCCGCCAGCCGCCGCGCCAAATTGAGCGGCGTCTGCCCGCCGAACTGCACAATCACGCCGTCCGGCTCCACGCGATCGCAAACGTTGAGCACGTCCTCGACGGTGAGCGGCTCGAAGAACAGCAGGTCGCTCGTGTCATAGTCCGTGCTGACTGTCTCCGGATTGGAGTTGATCATCACCGATTCGATACCGAGCTCCTTCAATGCGAAGCTTGCGTGGCAGCAGCAATAGTCGAACTCGATCCCCTGCCCGATCCGATTCGGCCCGCCGCCCAGAATCACAATCCGCTTTTTGCCCGGCGGCTTTGGCGGCACTTCGTCTTCGTCTTCGTAGGTTGAGTAGTAATACGGCGTGTAGGCCTCGAACTCGGCCGCGCAGGTGTCAACCGATTTATAGGTCGTCCGAATCCCGCGCCGCAGCCGCTCGGCGCGCACTTCCATCTCCGTCGTGCCAAAAATCCGCGCAATCTGCCGATCCGAAAACCCCTGCCGCTTGGCCGTTCGAACTAAACCCGCACAATCCGCGATCCCCCCTCCCCCTTCCGCCTTCCGCCTTAGTTCCTCCTCCGTCTCGACAATCTCGTGCAGATTGTCCAGAAACCACGGATCGATGCCCGTCAATTCATACACCTTCGCCACGCTCATGCCGCTCTTGAACGCGTAGCGCAAGAACCAAACCCGCTCGGCCCCTGGCTTCTTGAGACGCTCGATGATCTCCGCCTCGCGCGGCTGCTGGTCGGTGCCCCACAGATCGAGCGCGTCGCAGCCGAAGCCGTCGCTGCGGACCTCAAGTCCCCGCAGCGCCTTTTGGAACGACTCCTTGAACGTGCTGCCAATCGCCATCGTCTCGCCGACGCTTTTCATCTGCGTGGTGAGCGTGGCGTCGGCATCGGGAAACTTCTCGAAAGCGAAACGCGGCACTTTCGTCACGACGTAGTCGATCGTCGGCTCGAAGCAGGCGGTCGTTTCCCGCGTGATGTCGTTCGGCAGCTCGTGCAGCCGGTAGCCAACCGCCAGCTTCGCCGCGATTTTCGCAATCGGAAAGCCGGTTGCCTTCGACGCCAGCGCGCTGGAGCGGCTCACCCGCGGATTCATCTCGATGACGATCATCCGGCCCGTGCCGGGATGAATTGCGAACTGGATATTCGATCCGCCCGTCTCCACGCCGATCTCGCGGATCACCGCCAGCGAGGCATCGCGCATCCGCTGGTATTCCTTGTCCGTGAGCGTCTGCGCCGGCGCCACCGTGATCGAATCGCCCGTGTGAATTCCCATCGGGTCGAAATTCTCAATCGAGCAGATGATGACGACGTTGTCGTCCGCGTCGCGCATCACCTCCATTTCATATTCTTTCCAACCGAGGATCGATTCCTCGACCAGCACCTGATGGACCGGCGACTGCTGCAGCCCACGCCGCACGTGCTGAACCAATTCCGCCCGGTCGAACGCGATGGCCGAGCCGCTGCCACCCAACGTGAAGCTCGGCCGCACCACGGCGGGAAGTCCGATTTCCGCGATCCAAGCGCGGGCCTCTTCGACGCTGCGAACCGTTTTGCCTTTCGGCAGATCGAGCCCGATCCGCTGCATGGCTGCCTGGAACCGATCGCGGCTCTCGGCCTTGTCGATCACATCGGCGTTGGCGCCGATCATCTCGACGCCGAATTTTTCCAGCACGCCGTGCCGCCACAGGTCCATCGCCACGTTGAGCCCCGTCTGGCCGCCCAGCGTCGGCAGCAGCGCATCCGGCCGCTCCTTCTCGATCACCTTCGCGACGATTTCCCACGTCAGCGGTTCGATATACGTGCGGTCCGCCGTAGCCGGATCGGTCATGATCGTGGCCGGATTTGAATTCACCAGCACGACTTCGTAGCCCTCTTCGCGCAGCGCCTTGCACGCCTGCGTGCCGGAGTAATCGAACTCGCAGGCCTGGCCGATGATGATCGGCCCGGAGCCGATGATGAGGATTTTCTGGAGGTCGTCGCGGCGGGGCATGGAGCAATCAGCGCGTTGGGAATGAAGCCTGCCAACGAGGCTAGGACGGACGTTTTCAATGCATCTTACCGCCTCGCGCGCGGTGCGGCCTCTGGTCGCCACAGCAAAAAATCACGCCCTTCGGAATCGTCGTCCACGCGCGACACGAAATCACCTCGCGGCGGCCCTACAGCTAAAATCGCTCAAGGTTATCACGCCGGGGGGGGCCGGTACAGTGTTTGACTCCTCTGGCGCGGCGGACGCGGCAATCTTGCGGACGTATTAACGGCCGGTAGAAATGATCCGAAAATTTTTGTTGAAAATTACAGCGAAATCGGCCATACTTAGCTTGGGGTTGAGCCGCGCTGCTGGGCCAGCCGTTCTCTAAAACGGCCATGCGGCATTTTTAAGAGGCACGTACTCTCGCCGGTTCAAACGCTCATTTCGCCCGGAGACTCTGATGCTGCGCGCTCTCGTGTCACTGATCGTCGGCTTGCAATTCCTGGCTGTTTGGCCCTGTTCAAGCACTAGCGCCCTCGCTGCGCCGGCCGTGTGGTCTGGGTTGACATTCACTTTTTCCAAGGCGGCCTTCGCCGACCCGGCGCTGGCCGAGAATCAGGATCACATTACCGACGACGTATGGTTCACGCGCGGCGATTCCCGCGGCTTGCTCAATGCGTTCAGCGAATGTCCGCTCGGGTTTTGCTCGTACATCGATAATTTCAGCCCGGAAGGTACGGCGTGGGCCACCGATGTCATGGCGGCCAACGCGGGCAAGACAATTGCGGCCACCAACTGGGGGGAGCTTGTTTTCACCGATTGGCAGACCGCTTACGGAAATAGCGTGGGCAATTTCATCATCGGTGAAGATGCCGTCGTTCACCTGATTGGCGACGAGGACGACGTCGATGACGACATTTACCTCGACATCCGCTTCAGTGAATGGGGCACCGCACCTGCCGGTGGCCCTTTTTCCTACATGCGCGCGGAACCGCCTGCCCAGCCACCGACGACGGGCGATTACAACGGAAACGGCGTTGTCGATACCGCCGACTTCGTAATCTGGCGCAAAACTCTTAATCAGCCCGCCAACCCCTTCGGCAGCGGCGCCGACGGCGATATGGACGGCACAATCGATCCCGGCGACTATGACTTCTGGGCGGCGCGCTTCGGAAACACGGTCCCTGGATCCGGCGGTGGCGCTGTGAATGCCGCGGTACCCGAGCCGGCGACCGGCGTTTTGCTGTTCCTGGCCTTACTCTTGATCGCAGGTTTCGCCCCGCCGGCCTTCCCAGCCCTCACGCACAAGTAGCGCACGATCCACGCCGGCGACGACAAGGTAGTGGTACAGGTTGAAACTGTACCACTACCGACGATAATGTACTGCACGGCCCGTTTCGGTCACGTGGTTCCCGCTTCGGGCGCCGGTACCAATTCTGTATCATTGAGCAATCAAACCGCCGGCGATCGAGAACCGTCTTTAATCCTTACTATTGCGGTTCGGACCGGAAGTATGCCGAAGCTCAGCAATTCGCCGGTGGACAAATCGCCAATAGAGCATGCGTTGAGATTGCCGTGAAGAGTATCCGAGCGGTCGCAGGGCTGACTTTTTTTCTGAGCTCGGCTCTGCTGGGAATGTCCGCCCAAGCAAGCTTCCATCTGTGGGAAATCCAAGAGGTCTACACGAACTTCGACGGAAGTGTGCAATTCATTGAGCTGGCTACGACTTTCTCTTCGCAGAACTTTGTGAACGGCCAGCAAATTCAGACTTTTGCGGATGGTCTTCCGGACAACACATTTACGTTCAATTCAAATATCAGCGGCTCAACCCAAAATAAGACCTTGTTGATTGCCACGCCCGGCTTCGGCGCGCTGCCGGGCGGCGTGACGCCCAACTACACGCTTCCTGATCCCAACATGCTTGGCCCGTTTTTTGACCCCGGTGCGACCAGTATTGGCATCAACTTCATCGGCGCAGATTCCATTACTTTTGCCGGCGCTTCACTTCCCACGAACGGTGCTGACTCGCTCTACTTCACCCCCGCCGGGCTTACATCGACGGGCGTAAATACGCCCCAGAATTTCGCCGGTACGGATGGATCGGTGAATCTGCCACCGCCCGCTCCCACCGGCGATTACAACGGGAACGGCGTCGTCGATGCGGCCGATTACGTTGATTGGCGCAAAACGCTCAACCAGCCGGCCGTGCCAGCCGGCAGCGGCGCCGACGGAGATGCCGACGGTACGATCGACCCCGGCGACTACGACTTCTGGGCAGAGCGCTTCGGCAATGTCGTGGCCGGTGCGGGCCGCGGCGCCGTCAACTCGGCCGTGCCCGAGCCGTCGTCCGCCTTGTTGTTGCTCTGCGGACTACTGGCCTTCTTCCTGCCGCGCGGCGCCCGGCAAGCCGGCTAGGATTTACGGCTTTTTGGACTTGCCCTGGCCGGCGGCCCAGCGCTCCAGAAAGTCCTTGGGCTGGGCCGATTCGACGACCCGCGCGATCTCTTCGGCGCTCATCCCCCGGTCGAGCATTTCCCGCTTCATCTCCGTCTCGAGACGGCGACGATGGACCGATTCCACAATGCCGCAGATGCTGGTCACGGCCGTGATAATGATCCCCGTCGCGCAGCCGATGGCCACGATCATCAGCACGAAGCGTTTGCTTTCGTCCAGTCCGAAAAAGAACTCGGCCCAGGGATCGCTCGCGGCTGCCAACAGAATGACAGCTTGAGATGTAAACATCGATTCTCCTTCCAAGACTTTATTAGATGGTGGGCGAGCCGCATTTTCCGCCCCGCCTCGGCTTCCCGCGTATCACCGTGGCGATCTCGTCGGCGCTCATGCCACGCTCGAGCAGTTCGCGCTTCAGCGCGTCGTCGAGCCGGTTCTTGAGCACGCTGTAAAGCGTGATGCAAATAATTGTCGTCATTAGCAGAAGCGCCACGACGCCAAAGACCATCACGCCAATTTGTGATTCCTTGTCAAGCGTCAATACCCACTCCCAAAAACTCGTCGGTACGGAATTCATCTGCTTGCCCTCCGTTTGATTGCTACTGAGGGTTGCCAGGCGCCAGTGCGGCTACCCGCTTTCTTTGCTTGTTAGGTTCCCCTTCGCCGCGATGATTCGCTCGATTTCGTCGACGGACAATCCTCGTTCGACTAAATCTCGCTTGAGCTCGGTTTCACTTCGGTGACATCCATATTTGCGCATCTGCTTGGCGAGCGAAGTAATGACACTGGCTAGGACACAGATCAGGACGATGGTTACGATCCAGTTGTCGAATAGCGTCTTGAAAAATGTGTCCCCCATGGCCGTTCGCCTCCGGACTTGGTTGCCCGCTGTCACCGGTTATCCGAACCCATCCTAACGCGGCACAGTTTCCTATTCGCGGTGCGCGAGCGAATCTTGTACGAAAACATGGCAGCGGACAGCCGCGGGCCGCCGGCAAGAAGCCCGCCCGCCTCGTGAATCAATCGCGAGGCGACCGATACGCGCGCATCCACTGCCTAGTTTTTAGGCGATGACTGCACACTGCGGATTGACAGCGTGCCGTAAGCCGTTTACGGTGAAGATCTTGCCCCAATTTGTGCTTCGGGGGTGCCTGGGGCAGAGCGATTGCGATGCCCCAGAAGCGCGGCTCTGGGGCGTCGCGGACTCCGCCCCAGCCACCCGTCACGGGCTTATTTCCTTACCCATTCGCTGGATAAAACTGTGGCCGATAAGCCCTGGAGTGGCGTTTTTGATCGGGCGACCGACCGCCGCGTCGAACAGTTCACCCAAAGCGTGAGCTTCGACCGCCGCCTCTATAGTCACGACATTCGCGGTTCCGTGGCCCACGCCCACATGCTCTCGAAAGTAGGCGTGCTGACCGACGACGAGCGGCACCAAATCGTCACTGCTCTCGAGCAGATCGGCCAGGATATCGCCGACGACCGGTTCGAGTTCCGCGAAGAGCTCGAAGATGTCCACATGAACATCGAGCGGGCACTCGTGGAGCGGATTGGCGACGTCGGCCGCAAGCTCCACACCGCGCGCAGCCGTAATGATCAGGTCTCGACCGACCTCCGCCTTTGGGTCCGCGATGAAATCGACGCGATGTCGGCTCGCCTGGTTGCGCTGCAGCGGGAGTTCCTCGGCCGCGCCGACCGCGACGCCGGCCTGATTCTTCCCGGCTACACCCACCTGCAGCGGGCTCAGCCTGTGCTCGCAGCCCACTACTGGCTGGCGTACTGCGAGAAATTCCAGCGCGACCGCGAGCGGCTCGCCGACTGCCGCGTGCGCGTCAATCAACTACCGCTAGGCACCGCCGCACTGGCCGGCACCGCCATTCCCGTCGATCGACACATGGTTGCCGACGAATTGGAGTTCGATGGCATCCTGGCCAACAGTCTTGACGCCTCGAGTGACCGCGATTTTGTGCTGGAGTTCGTCTTCTGCCTCGCGACAATCGCGACGCACCTCAGCGGCTGGGCCGAGGAGTGGATCCTCTGGTCCACCACGGAGTTCGGCTTTCTGCGGCTGCCGCAAGAGTTCTGCACCGGCTCCTCGATCATGCCGCAAAAAATCAACCCCGATGTGTTGGAGCTGATCCGCGGAAAAACTGGCCGCGTCGTGGGCAACCTCACGGCGCTGTTCATGCTCCTCAAAGGGCTGCCGCTTGCCTACAACCGCGACTTGCAAGAGGACAAAGAGCGACTGTTCGATTCGGTCGACACCGTGGCCGCCTGCCTCGAATTGGCCGCAGCCGTGGTGGCCGGCGCCGAGCTCAACCGCGAAGCGATCGCAGCCCAGCTCGACCGCGGTTATCTCGACGCGACCACGCTGATGGAGCACCTCACGATGGAAGGCGTTCCCCAGCGAACCGCGCATGAAATCGTCGGCCGATTGGTGGCCATCGCGATGAAACACGGCGTGCCGCTCGCCGGGCTGACGCTCGACGACTTTCAATCGGCGCATCCATCTTTGAACAAAACCGTTTATCAACTGCTGGGCGCCGGGCAGGCCGTCGAAGCGTTTACCAGCTATGGCTCCACCAACCCGGAGCAAGTGGAGCACCAGTTCGCGCTCTGGCGCGAACGGCTCGCCGAAACATAGCCGACCCATCCTGGGTCGGAGGACAGACGCTCATAACCAACATATTGATCCCGCTTTTACCCGCCCAAGATGGTCGGGCTTGTTCAACGGAGCCCGCCAACCAGATGATGCGCAACCTGAAAACCAATTTGGCCTGCTTGTGTCTCGCACTTCCGCTGCTCTGCTGCGCGGCAACATTTGGTCAGCCGCCCGCGCAAACTCCGTCGCCCGATACCGGCTCACCCGTGCTCGAAACCAATCCGGCCGTGCGAGCGGCACTGGAGCTGCCGCGGAAGACGCCGGCCGAGCATTTTCAGGCCATCCTGTGGCTGATCGATCTAGGCCGCCCCCAGCTCGCCAAGCCGATTTTGGAAGAGCTCACGAAACTGCAACTCACTGATGAACAACGGGCCTCGCTCGTCGCCGAATTTGGCTCCCGCAGCATGTTGCAACTCGCCCGCACGGCCGAACTGGCCCCCGCCGGCGCGACATTCGCCGACGCCTGCATGGCCGCCGCGGATGCCGCAGCAAACGACCCCCAGCGCATCGCCGCGCTAATCGCTCAATTGACCGATCCCTCGCCGGAGGTCCGCCAAATCGCGCGGGCCGACCTGGCGGCCACCGGCCAAGCCGGCGCAACGGCCACGCTGGAATCGCTCGCGACGGCAACGAACTCAAACGATCGCGCAATGCTCCTCCCGGCTGCCGCTCACATGGACCCGCTCGTCATTGGCCCGCTCCTGGCAATGCTCGACTCCGGTGACGCGGCGCTGCGAACCGACGCGGCAGCCCTGCTCAACCGGCTTCGCGTGCCGCAGGCCGTTCCCTTCCTGCAGGCGAGCACCGCTTCAGCGGAGCGGGCGCTCACCACTGCAATCGAGACTTACCAGCAAGGCCCGCCCCCATTTGCAGCCGACGAAGCGAATCGCATTACACTATGGCACTGGGACGATGCAACCAAAAAACTCACCGCCGCCCACCATCCGGCTGAAGAAGCGCGCACCATCTGGCTCGCCCGCCTGGCCGGAGAGCTGGCCCGACTGCGGCCCGAAAATCGCGATTATCGACGGCACTTGCTGGTGCTTGGGCTGGAAACCGACCGGTTGTTTCCGGCGACACGTAGGTCGCCGGCTATTGGGCGACTAGCGTCGGCCGACCCGCAGTTGCTAAACGACGTGCTGGCCGATGCGCTGGAAGCGGATTACGCACGTGCCGCCGTGGCGGCAATCGAAGCATTAGGCTCGCGCGGCGATGCCCAAGTACTGTTCATGGCGGACGCACAACCATCGCCACTCGCCAACGCGCTTGGTCACGCGAACCGTCGCGTGCGGTTCGCCGCGGTGCGGGCGATTATGATACTCGATCCCACGTCGCCCTATCCAGGCTCCAGCCGACTGCCTGAAGCGCTAGCGTGGTTCGCCGGCAGCGAAGGCGAGCGGCGAGTTCTGGTGGCAATGCCCACCAACGTCGCATCGACCAATGTAGCCGGCATGCTGGCCGCGCACGACCTCGACGCGCAGCCCACGAACCGCGGCCGCGACGCCGTCGACCTGGCACGCGAGATGGCCGACCTCGAAATAATTCTGCTGGACATGAACATCCTCGTGCCCGACGTGCGGCAGGTGTTGTATGAGCTGCGCACCAGCCCAACGACGGCTGAAATACCGGTGGCACTGTTGGCTCCCGAAGGCCGCCTCGAAGCCGCCCACCGGCTTGCCGCGGAACACGACCGCGTCGTCGCCGTCGCACGGCCGCATTCGCCTGAAGTGTTGGCGCGGGTTGTCGACGCGTTGACAAGCATGGCCGGCCGCGACGTCGCAACCGCCGAAGAACGTGCCGCGCAAGCCGATCAAGCCAGAAACTGGCTGGGCAAGTTGAGCTCGGGCAGCCGGTCGTTCTACACGATCCGCCACACCGCTCCGCTCGACGCCGGCGAACCCCGCCGCGACGCAGTCGCTCCCGACGCGCTCCCCGCACCATGACCCGTACCGCCCCCATCATCGGCGCCCACACGAGCGCAGTCGAACCGCTGCCCGGAATCATTGGTTCCAGCGGGGCGATGATGGAGGTCTATCGCCTCACGCGGCAAGTCGCCCGCAGCCGCGCGTCGGTGCTGCTGTTGGGTGAAACGGGCACGGGTAAGGAGCTCATCGCCCATGCGATTCACGAGCTCAGCCAACGCCGCAACCGGCCGTTTGTGCGCGTCAATTGCGGGGCACTCAGCGAGAGCCTGTTGGAAAGCGAACTGTTCGGCCACGTCCGCGGCGCGTTCACCGGCGCGATCGACAACCGCACGGGCCGCTTCGAGGCCGCCCACACCGGCACCATCTTTCTCGACGAAATCAATTCCACCACGCCCCACCTGCAAGTAAAACTGCTCCGCGCCCTGCAGGAGCGCGAGTTTGAGCGCGTCGGCGACACGCAGACCATCCGTGTCGACACCCGCGTCATCGCCGCCAGTAATCGCGATTTGCTCGCCGAAGTCGCCGCTAGTCGATTCCGCGAAGACCTTTACTACCGCCTCAACGTGGTGCCGATCCATTTGCCGCCTTTGCGCGACCGTCGTGAAGATATCCCTGAGCTAGTCACCCATTTTCTCGACCTGTACAATGAGCAGAACGACCGCTACGTGGCCCACATCGAGCCCCGCGCGCTGGCCGCGCTTCAGGAATACCAGTGGCCCGGAAACGTCCGCGAATTGCAGAACTACGTCGAGCGGGCCGTCGTCATGGCCCCGGGCGATGAGTTGAACTACAATCTGCTCCCGTCCGCTGTGACAACGGGCCGACAACCGCGGACGATCGGAGCCCCGCTCGACTTCGTGGCGTTGACCGAGGAATTAGTCCACCGCGGGCTGACCGATGCGGGCTCGCAGGCCGACGATGTCCACAGCCGCATCGTCGACCACGTCGAGCGCGAGGTCATTGCCCAGGTCCTTCAGGAGTGTAGTGGCGTGCAAATCAAAGCCGCCGGCAGGCTGGGGATCAACCGCAACACATTGCACAAAAAGCTCAAGCAATACGGCCTGAACGGCGAGTGAAGAAAAGAGTGGGAGAAGGGGAGAGGGGAAGATTCGCCGTTGAACCCCCGCCTCTCCCCGTCTCCCCCTCTCCCCCTCTCGATTCCCATGCTCTCCGGCATTTCGATCATCTGTTTCGCCGCCAGCTACGCGATCGCCTTCGCCCTGGAGCTCATCGGCCTGAAGCGGCGCTTCGCGTGGCACCGTGTCGCGCTGCTGGCCGTGACTGTCGCGGGGCTGGCGGCCCATACGCTGTACTTGAGCCAACTCAGCAGCGACGCCAACGCGATCCCCATGTCGACCGTCGAGTGGCTGTTAACGGCCGCCTGGGTGCTGGCGATCATTTACCTCGCCGCGCTCTTCTACTTGCCGCGCACGCCGACCGGAGTCGTGCTGCTCCCGATCGTGCTGGGTCTCATCGTCAGCTCGCTGGTTGCCAGCCCGGAGCCGCTCGCGCCGGAGCGCTCGTTTTACTTGTGGGGAATGTTTCACGGCCTGGTGCTGTTGCTCGGCACAGTGGCTGTATGCGTCGGCTTTTTGGCTGGCCTCATGTACCTGGTCCAAAGCTACACGTTGAAGCACGTCCGCTCGCCGTTCAACGGCCTGCGGTTGCCCAGCCTCGAGTGGCTGGAGCGCGTCAACAGCCGCGCCCTGGGCATCTCCGCCGTCCTGATTGCACTCGGTTTTGTCTCGGGGCTCATCATGAGCATGGCCGCCCACCGCGGCGAATCCGCGTACACGTTGTGGACCGACCCGGTAGTGATCAGCCTGGCCGCGATGCTCATCTGGCTCCTCGCCGCAGAAGTTTTTCGGCTCGTCTACCCCGCCGCCCGCCGCGGACGCAAAGTCGCCTACCTCACGCTCGCTTCGTTCGTCTTCCTGGTCATCGCGCTGGCATCACTGACCTTGCTGGACAACGTACACGGCAATCGTGATGAGATAGCGGCTCAGCAAACCGTAATCCGATAGAATAAAATGCTTGAAATACGACGTCGTCGGCCTGCAACTCACGTAAATCTCACTCAAAACCACAAAGGCGCAAAGTAATCTGACACGATCAATTTCGGGCTTTGCGCCTTCGCGCCTTTGCGTGAGATCAAGAATTGTATGCAATCCTCCGTGCGACTCGCGATGATCGGTTGCAGCCACAGGCATTCCAGCCTGGCGGTCCGCGAGCGGCTGGCCTTCACGCCGGAGCAAACGGTCGATGCGCTCGCCGCCTGGTGCCTCACGCATCCCGACATCGAGGCGGTCCTCGTTTCCACATGTCACCGCGTCGAGCTGTACGCGGCGGCCGATGATCCAGCCGCCCCGCTCGATTCAACGGTGCTCGGCGCGCATCTGGCAAATTTTCACAACGTGCCGGTCGATGAAATCCGCAGCCAGCTGGTGTTTAGGGAAGGCGATGCTGTAGTGCGGCACGTGTTTCGCGTCGCGGCCAGCCTCGACAGCATGGTCCTCGGCGAAGCCCAGATTCTCTCCCAAGTGAAGCAGGCCTATGAACGGGCCAGCCAGATTGGCAGTACAGGCCCCGTGACGCATGGCCTTTTTCAAGCCGCGATCCGCGTCGCCCGCCGCATGGCCAACGAAACCACGCTCCACCGCCATCGGGTGAGCATCCCCAGCGTGGCGATCGCGGATTTCGCCGCGCGGATTTTCGAGCGTTTCGACGACAAGCGCGTGCTCGTGATTGGCGCCGGCAAAATGGCGCAGGAAACACTGCACTACCTGGCCGACGCCGGGGCACGCCGCATCACCGTGCTCAACCGCGACGACCAGCGGGCCCAATCGCTGGCCGCCCAATGGAGCGGCAAGCCTGCCCCCTGGAGCGACCTGGCCAACCAGCTCGTGGCGGCCGACCTCGTGGTCAGCACCACCGGCGCCGATCGCCCCGTGGTCACGCTTGCCGACTTTCAGCAAAACATCGTCCCCCACCGTTATCAGCGGCCGCTTTTCATACTCGATTTGGCGATGCCGCGCGACTTTGAGCCGGCGATCGGCGAGGAGCTGGGCGTGTACCTCTACGGCATCGACGATCTGACCGAAGCCTGCGAGCGTAACCGCCAGGCGCGGGCCGATGCGCTGCCCGCCGCCGAGCGAATCATCGAAGAGGAAGTTCGCGCGTTCGTCGCTGAGACGCGCCGTCGCGCATCAGGCCCCGTCATCGCCCGCTTCCGGCAAGGATTGGAAAACATGCAATTGGCCGAGCTCGAGCGGCTGTACGAGCGACTCCCGCAGCTCGACGACCGCTCCCGTCAAGAAATCCGCCAATTTGCCGATCGCCTCGTCGCCAAGATGCTGCATCCCCCGCTCGAATCGTTACGCGACGAATCCCGCAACGGCACCCATCACGGACTCTTAGAAGCGCTCCAGCGGCTGTTTCAGCTAAAAGATTAAAGCGCAAAAGAAAATGACCAATGACCAAATCCCAATGACCAAACTCACGGCTTGAAGCCCTCTACTTGGTCATTGGTGCTTGGTCATTGGTCATCGAATTGAAAGATCACTCCTCTTCATCGTCCTCGAATTCATACTGATATTCTTCATCATCCTCGAGCTCGTCTTCCAGATCTTCCTCGAGCTCGTCTTCCAGATCATCCTCGAGCTCGTCTTCCAGATCATCCTCGAGCTCGTCTTCCAGATCGTCCTCGAGGTCGTCATCGTCGTCATCATCCAGCTCCTCGTCCTCGGCCACATCGTCGTCCTCGACTTCTTCCCATTCATCGTCTTCGAAGTCGTCGTCCTCGTCGTCTTCGAAGTCCTCGTCCTCGAACTCATCATCCTCATCGTCGTCGAGCTCTTCATCGTCGTCGAGCTCTTCATCGTCGTCGAAGTCGTCGTCCTCGTCGTCGTCGTCGTCTTCGAACTCCTCGTCGTCGTCCTCAATCTCCTCATCCTCGAACTCCTCCTTCTCATCTTCCGTCGCGGCGACGAGCGCGTACTTTAGCAGTCCGGCGGCACGTAGTTCATCCAGACTCATCTTAGGTCTTCTCCAATAATTGAGATCCGTGATTTGGCGAACAGGTGCGTGAGGGAGCAGGTGAGCCCCGTCAGTCGGCCACAGCTCCTCTACCACAGCAATTATGATCTTACCGTAAAGCGGGAAAACACAAGCCTATGCAGCATCCTCGTCGCGGGTCAAGTCAGCGGTGGAATCTGCCGTGGGGGGCATTGTGTCGCTCCCAGGATCGACCGCTGTCGAGCTGCGCCGCAACTGGTGCGCCCAGGGAAGCTCGTCCAGGCTACAGAGACCAAATACTTGCAGAAACCACTTCGTGGTGCCATACCGCAGAGGCCGACCTAATTCTTCGGAACGGCCCACAATACGCAAGAGGTCGCGATCCATCAATTGACGCAGAATTTCACCGCACGCCACCCCCCGAATCGCCTCCACCTCGGCCCTCAGCACTGGCTGACGATAAGCCACCACCGCCAAGGTCTCCAAGGCTGGGGAGGAAAGGCGGATTTCGCCCTCTACTACCGCCTGCGGGCGCACCCAGGGTGCGAATTCTCGCCGGGTTAACAACTGATATCCGCCCGCCACCTGCGCTACTTGGAACGCACACCCGCGCTCATCATACCGCTTCGCCAGGCGGGTCAATAGTGTCCGCGCCTCCGTGGCGTCGGCAAGATTGGCTAATTGGGCCAGTTTTCGTAGCGATAACGGCTCGCGGGCCAGCAGCAGCGCCGCCTCTAATCGGCTGCGCCGCGCGGCACTGCGGCGATTTCCAAATTCGCCCGCCCGATTCACAGCCATGAATTGCAAATGCCGCCAAGTGCCACTCGTCCCGACGATGGGCTGTGGAACTCGCTGCAAAGGCGAACAGTTCCTCGCTGAAACAGCGCGCAATTGTTCAGCCAAACCGCGCATAATACCGCGTCCAATATGCTGTACGATGTGGTGTACCAGTGCGACAATCGCCCGCCTCAGGTTTCCGCCTATCGCAGTGCCGAGCCGCGCTGGGTCGCCCGCCACGCTTCCACCTTAGCCACGACCTGTTCAACTGCACCCACCGGCTCCGCTGCCACAGCTTCAAAATGCCTGGTGAAGGCCGGCGTATCAGCCAGCGCCGCGCGGCAACAAAAACGGTACATCTCACCGCTTGAACCCCACGGCCCAAGCTGCGGATCCGAGGCACCCAGCTCTTTCAATCGCGAATACAGCGGTGACAACCGATCGCTCACTCCGGCATCATCCGCCGCGGCCGAAGTCGCTTTCACCAGCTCGTCCACCCGAGGTTCTGTTGTTGCCAATCCCGAAGCGCCTCCTGGCAGATTGTCTACATTCCCGGCCGCCGGCGACATCAACGGCGCCGGTTCGATAACGCCGGTTGGAGCGGTCGCAGCAGCAGGTTTGGCGGGCGCAGTTAAGCGAGGATCCGCAGCGCTACCGCTTGCTTCGGCCGGCTGCGTCTGGTTCCAAACCGCAGACGCCAATTCGATGGTGCGCACGCCAGCCGACTTTAGCTGCTCCGTCGTCGGGCCATAGAGCTGCCACCCTTTGACCACGATCACCCCCGCCGCCACCATCACGATCGCCCGATAAATAGTCGTAAACGACGGCATGAATTCCTCCAGAGTGGCCACGTTAGCGGCGACGCCGGCACCGACCAAAGGTTGGTGGACGGAGCACTCCCGCCCGCGGATGATAGTCGCCCCATTTTCCCTCCCGCAATGCCAGATTCGCTCTATGGCCAAGGCGTTTCTACGCACTCCCACGCCGCATATGATGAAGGAATGTCCCGGCCCATCTATCTCGACCACAACGCCACGACGCCCATCTTCCCGGAAGTCGTCGACGCGATGCGCGACTGTTGGGAAAGACGGTATGCAAATCCGGCAAGCCAACACGAATTCGGCCGCCAAGCACGACGCACTCTAGAAGCCGCCCGCGATCGTATTGGTGAACTGCTCGGCGCTGGTGACGACGACTGCGTACTCTTCACCAGCGGCGGCACGGAATCCAATAACCTCGCAATTCGAAGCCTCCTGCAGCGATCTGCGGCATGCCACCATCCGAGTGCTCGCCCCGCCCACCTGATCATCTCCGCAGTTGAGCACCAAAGCATCACCGCGCTCGCCGACGAACTCCAACATCAAGGCCACGATGTCGAAAAAATCCCAGTTGATGCTCATGGCGTCATTCGCGCAAACGCACTTCCACATTTGCTGCGGCCGAACACCGCCTTCGTCGCCGCGATACTCGGTCAGAATGAAACCGGCGTCCTGCAACCCGTGGCTGAATTGGCCGCCATCTGCGCAACGCGGGGTATGCCGCTGCATACCGACGCGACTCAAGTCGCCGGCAAATTGCCCGTAAACTTCCGCGACCTGGGCGCTACGACGATGACTGTGGCCGCCCACAAATTCCACGGTCCCGTCGGCATTGGCGCGCTTATTTACCGTGATGATATCGAACTGCAGCCGCAGCTGTTTGGTGGCTTCCAGCAAGCTGGCCTCCGGCCCGGTACGGAATCTGTCGCTTTAGCTGTCGGCATGTGCCGCGCCCTCGACTTCGGATCTCGGCTAATTGAAATGCGCGAGCACACAATGCGCTTGCAGGAACGCGCAGCGCAGATATGCGAACTGCGCGACCGCTTCGAACGCGCGATCCTCTTGGGTTGGCCCGATGCAAGGGTGATTGGCGCCGAAGTCGAGCGCTTGCCACAAACATCGAACATCGCGTTCGTGGGTCTCGATCGGCAGGCACTTTTCATGGCGCTTGATCAGGCCGGGGTTGCATGCTCGACGGGCTCCGCCTGCGCTAGCGGTTCTAGTGAAATCTCTCCAGTACTCATTGCAATGGGCTGCAGCGAGGCCGTTTTGGAGAGCGCTTTGCGCTTCAGTTTGGGCGTCACGACCACGGCTGCCGACATCGACGAAGCGGCTCGCCGCATCCTGCACTGCTGCACCAAGTTGCGGCAAGCAAAATAGGGCCAAAATCGGCGGTTGAGCACTCCCGTTGGCGGGCCAAATCGGGTACAATTTCGGCTTGTCGTTCAGGGCGTCTAGGAACGACTTTCCGCGCCCCTCTTGAGGCCTCCAATTCACGGACGGAGCCGACGTGGTCGATTATCTCACCGAGATCCCCCTGCCCGGGCGACGGCTCGCGCCGCCAATCGCCGGCGCGGCGAACCGCCACACGAACGTAGCGCAGCCGACGTTTGTCGCCGGGCCCGAGAATCGCCTCGTCGCGGCCATGTTCTGCCGACTGCTCGATGTCGCGCGCCTCCCGTCGGCTACGCAGGCGAACGGCGCGCGACTCGTCCCCGCGATTCTCGCGCTGTTCGGACCGAGCGGCACCGGCAAGTCGCATCTCGCGCAGGGGCTGGTGCGCTACTGGCGGCAACTGCACGGCGACGAGAGCGCCGAATATGTGACGGCTACGGATTTTCGTCGCGAGTACGCCGCCGCAATCCGCGACGATGCGATTCTTGCGTTCCGCCGCCGCGTCCGCGCTCGCCAATTGCTGGCGATCGACGATCTGCATCACTTGCCGGCCGACGAACATCTTTTGCAGGAGCTGCGGTGCACGATCGATGCTTACGAAGAGGCCGGCGGCACGATCGTGGTCACGTCCGCCCGCCCAGCCAGCATGCTCGCTAACATGTCGCCCGATCTCCGCAGCCGGCTCGCATCCGGCTTGATGCTGCAATTGACGGCGCCGGGGACCGCTGCCCGCGTGCGAATTATCCGGCACGCCTCCACAGCGATGGGAAAACCGCTCTCTGATGACGCGGCACACCGGCTGGCCGCTGGCATAACCGGCACGGCACCCGATTTGATTGGCGCATTGTTCGAGCTTTGTTCCGCGCCGCCTGACAACGGTATAAGCGATGCCAGTCGCGCCGGCCAGCTGCTCGCCGCTCGCACTGCGCGGCGGCCTGCGCTGCGCCAAATCATCACCATTGTCGCCAGGCACACGGGCATCCCGCAGAAGCAACTCAAAAGCGGCTCCCGCAAACAGTCGATTGTGCTGGCCCGCGCCATCGTCGTTTACCTGGCCCGGGAATTGGCCGCAGCCAGCTATCACGAAATCGGCCGTGCCCTCGGCGGCCGCGACCATACGACCATCATGCATAATTACCGCAAAATCGAGCGCGATCGACTCGATAATTCACTCATCCAGGAATCGCTCGACGAGCTGCGCCGCTTTTTGCTCAACCGCTAAGGAGCCGTGGAAAACACGTCGAAAACGTGTCGATGCCGCCGCTGATTTATCGCCTTCCGACGCTGTGGAAGTCGAAGGCAAAAAACTACCCGCAAAACTTGAACATTCGTTAAACGGCCTGCTAACATCCAACCAACACCCAGTCCACAACGGGCTCAATCTCCTAAATGAATCGCAGTGCACAGCTTCGGGCGAGTTTCACTACGGTGATCGACGCCCGGGGCCGCCACATTACTACTACTACAAGATTTCATCACACTACTTAGGAAACTCACGCTCTCATCCCTCGAAAGGATCTCGCCACGATGAAAATTACGACCAACCGAGAAAAGCTGCTGCATGCGTTTCAGACGGTCGCGCCGATAGCCCCGGCCCGCAGCCCCAAGCCGATCCTGCAAAATGTGAAGCTCGAGGTGGCCAAAGACTCTGCGACGCTCATGGCCACCGATTTGGAGGTTGGCATCCGCTATCAGGTCGACGGCATCGAAGTCGATGTTCCGGGGGCTGCCGTACTGCCCGTCGGCCGCTTCGGCTCCATCCTGCGCGAGAGCACCGATGCAACGTTCCGCATCGAATCCGACAGCGAAGGCACCACGATTCGCGGCGAGCGCAGCCAGTTCAAGCTGCCCTCTGAAAACCCGCAAGACTTTCCAGCAATCGCCGAGTTCGGCGAAAAAAGCTTCTACGAGCTTTCGGCCCGTTTGTTCCGCGAGTTAATTCGCCGCACCATCTTCGCCACCGATAATGAAAGCAGCCGTTACGCCTTGGGCGGCGTAAAATTGGAGTGGAAGGATAACCTGCTCACGGCCGTGGGAACCGATGGCCGGCGACTGGCGAAGATGGAAGGTCCGGCCCAAGCGGTCGGCCAGCCCGCCCCTTTCGGCGATGTCACGGTCGTTCCCACCCGGGCGATGCAGTTGCTCGAACGGGCCCTGGCCGAGGACGGCAGCGAGGTGCAACTCGCCGTCCGCCAGAACGATATCCTGGTGAAAAACCCCCGGGCGACGATTTACTCGCGGCTATTGGAAGGCCGCTACCCCCGCTGGCGCGACGTGTTCCCACAGCGGGCCAACGCGATCAAGATCGGCTTGACGGTTGGCCCTGTGTACACCGCTGTCCGCCAGGCCGCCATCGTCACCAGCGAGGAAAGCCGCGGCATCGACTTCACGTTCGGCGGCGGCTCCTTGGTGCTGGCCGGCCAGACGGCCGAAGTCGGCCAGTCGCGCGTCGAGCTGCCGATCGCCTACGACGGACAGGCGGTAACGATCACGCTCGACCCGCGATTCGTGAGCGATTTTTTGAAGGTCCTGGATCAGGAGAAATCGTTCACAATCGACCTGCAAGACGGCGACTCCGCCGCCGTTTGCACGACCGAGGACGGCTACGGCTACGTAATCATGCCGCTGGCCCGCGACCGTTAGCCGCTTAGCGTCGGCCGCCAGGCCGAATTTACCGCCAATCAACCCGACACCGGAAACCACCATTAACCCCCATACCCAACCCGTCTTCGACACCGCCGCCGATTTCGCCGCTCGCCGCGAGCGCGAGCAGCGCCGGCACTACGCACGACGGCCTAAAAAAATCGCCGACGTGCTGGCCCAATTGATCACCGCGCGCGGCTACGGCCGCATCCAGGCCGATGCCGACTTTGCCGACGCCTGGCAAAGCATCGTCGGTCCCTCCCTAGGCAAGTACACCCAAACCGGCCGCCTCCGCCGCGGCCAGCTCGAAATCACCGTCAGCAATTCCACCGTCATCCAAGAACTAACCTTCCAAAAACAACGCCTCCTCGCCGATCTGCAAGCGCAAGTACCCGATGCGCGCATCCGCGACCTCCGCTTCCGCATCGGCGCAATCGATTAGTCAAACAGGATATCGCCACAGAGTTCACAGAGAGCACAGAGAACGAGTGATCTGGAAACCGGTCATGTCTGAAATCGCCGATGAAAAATGACAAAACTGTAATGACAAATTGTTTTCGCCTCTGTGTTCTCTGTGATCTCTGTGGCGAGAATTGAATTAGCAAAGAACGAACTATGGCAGACGAAAAACAGCAAAACGAACAACCCGATGCTACGCCCACGCCGCCGCGCGGCGGCGAGAGCTACACCGCCGAGGACCTCGAGCATCTCAGCGATCTCGAGCACGTCCGCGAGCGCCCCGCCATGTACATCGGCGACACGACCGCTCGCGGTCTGCACCACCTCGTCTTTGAGGTGGTCGACAACTCGATCGACGAGGCGATGGTCGGCCACGCCACGGTCGTCAACGTCACGATCAACGTCGACGGCTCGGTCACGGTCGAGGACGACGGCCGCGGCATCCCCGTCGAGCGACACGCCCAGCTTTCCGAAGAGATCGGCCGCGACGTCTCCACGCTCGAAGGCGTGATGACGGTGCTCAAGTTCGGCGGCAAGTTTCAGAAGGGCGCCTACGAGACCTCCGGCGGATTGCACGGCGTCGGCGTCACCGTCGTCAACTTCCTCTCCGAATGGTGCGAGGTCGAAGTCTGTCGCGACGGCTTTGTCTGGCACCAGGAGTACGAGCGCGGCGTGCCCAAGACCGACGTCCGCCGCGTCGGCCACACCACCAAGCGCGGCACCAAAACCACCTTCAAGCCCGACCCGCAAATCTTTCAGACGACGAAGTTCATCTACGCCACGCTGCAGAAGCGCATGCAAGAGCTCGCGTTCCTCAACCAGGGCGTGCGGATCGCCATCGCCGACGACCGCACCGACGAAAAAGAATCGTACCAGTACGACGACGGCCTGCGGCAGTACATCCAGTACCTCAACCGCGCCAGCGAGGCGGTCCACTCCGACGTCTTGTACGTCAAAGGCGAGCAGGAGGGCGTCACGGTCGAAGTCGCCCTGCAGTATTCCACCGAGTACACCGAGAACGTCCACTCCTACGTCAACAACATCAACACGACCGAAGGCGGCACCCACCTCTCCGGCTTCCGCACCGCCCTCACGCGCTCGATCAACATCTACGGCAAGAAGTCCGGCCTCTTCAAGGACCTCGTCCCCACCGGCGAGGATTTCCGCGAAGGCCTCACCGCCGTCATCAGTTGCCGCGTGCCGCACCCGCAGTTCGAAGGCCAGACCAAAACCAAGCTGGGCAACAGCGAAGTCGAGGGCATCGTCAACTCCCTCTTCGGCGAATTTCTCGGCAAATTCCTCGAAGAAAACCCGAAGGCCGCCAAGGCGATCGGCAACAAGGGCCTGCTGGCCGCCGAGGCCCGCGTCGCCGCTCGCAAACAAAAAGAGCTTATCCGCGAACGCAAAGGCGCCCTGGCCGGCGGCGGCCTGCCCGGCAAGCTCCGCGACTGCTCCAGCCGCGACGTCGACAAATGCGAGCTCTACCTCGTCGAAGGCGACTCCGCCGGCGGCAGCGCCGAAGGCGGCCGCATCCGCGAGTACCAGGCCATCCTCCCCTTGCGCGGCAAGATCATCAACGCCTACAAGTCGCGCGAGGACAAGGTGCTGGAGAACGCGGAAATCCGCAGCATGATCGCCGCCGTCGGCACCGGCATCGGCGAGGACCAGGACCTCAGCAAGCGCCGCTACGGCCGCATCGTCATCATGACCGACGCCGACGTCGACGGCTCCCATATCCGTACGCTGCTGCTGACGTTTTTCTACCGCCAGATGTACGAGCTCGTCGCCGCCGGCCACGTCTACGTCGCCCAGCCGCCGCTGTTCCGCGTCCGCAACAAAACGAACACCTACTACGTGCAGACCGAAGAGGAAATGCGCAACCAGCTCCTCGACCTCGGCCTGGCCGACGCCATTTTCGACGCCAGCGAGCCGGGCCGTCCCCGGCCCCGGATCGAGGGCGCCCCAATGGCCCAGCTCGTCCGCACGCTCGCCAGCCTCGAGGAATCGATCATCGCCCTGGAGCGCCGCGGCATCAGCCTCAAAATGCACGCCACCCGCCAGGACGCCAAGGGCCGCCTGCCCATCTACCACGTCTATCTCGACGGCCGCGACGAGTGGTTCACCACCCGCGAAGAGCTCGACAACTTCGTCGCCGTCCAAGAAAAGATCACCGGCGGCAAAGTGAACGTCGACGTCGGTCTTCCCACCACCCCCGCCACGCCCAGCGCCAACGGCGACGAGCGCCGCGAGCGGATCCGCATCGTCGAGCTGCACGAGGTCCGCACGATCAACACCATGCTCGGCGACCTCGCGAAGCTCGGCTTTACCATCGACGCGCTCATCCCGCAGGAGCGCACGGGCGTCGAAGAAGCCCGCTACACGCTCCGCCGCGGCGAAACGCAAACCGGCCTCGAAGATTTACGCGGCCTGCCCGCCGCCATCCGCGCCGCCGGCGAAAAGGGTCTGCAAATCACCCGCTTCAAAGGCCTCGGCGAAATGAACGCCGAAGAATTGCGCGACACCACCCTCGACCCGGCCAACCGCACCCTCCTCAGAATCCAAATGCAAGACGCCTCCGGCGCCGACGACCTCTTCCGCGTCCTGATGGGCGACCAGGTAGAACCCCGCCGCGAATTCATCCAAAAACACGCGCTGGATGTGCGGAATTTGGATGTGTGAGCTCGAAGGAGACCAATATGAGTTGGCAAGAACGCATCGTGCTCGACCCCGCTATTCTCACCGGTAAGCCTACGATCAAGGGCACTCGCATTGCCGTTGAGTTTGTCGTAGATCTACTGGCGCGCGGCTGGACCCCCGACGAAATCCTTAGTGAGTACGATCATTTAACGGCAGATGACATTCAAGCTTGTTTGGCGTATGCGAGCGACGTGCTGCAATCGGAGCGCGTCTACCCGGCCCCTAGTTAGTATCCATGCGCATCATCGCGAATGAGAACATCATGGCAACGGTGATCCGCGAACTTCGCAGCCGCGGCCATGACGTACTTTGGGTGAAAGAGTCGATGCCGAGGGCTGAAGACCAGGTCATTCTCGCAACGGCTCAATCTCAGCAGGGTGCTGACTCATGACAAAGACTTCGGCGAATTGGCATTCCGCTACGGACTGCCGGCTGAATGTGGGGTGTTGTTGATCAGACTCTCCGGCACCAGCCGCCAAGCCGATATCGACCAGGTGCTGAAGGTGATCGACAGCCGTGAGGACTGGTCCGGCCATTTCAGCGTCGTCAGTCGCGGCCGCCTGCGAATGCGACCCTTGCCGAGCAGCCAAGCCCAGCGAAAACCGAAGTAGGAACTGGAGTCCTCATGGGCGACCAGGTCGAACCCCGCCGCGAATTCATCCAAAAGCACGCGCTCGATGTGCGGAATTTGGATGTGTGAGGATTGAAAGCGGCATTTGTCCGTACCGCATCTCATTTGGATAACTTCATGGCCACCACAACACCCCTCGTCCTGTATCACCAACAACAGGAAGTCGTTGAAATCCTCACCCAGACTGGACTCGCACCGTCTAATTTTGTGTGGACTGCCGTCCAAAGCGAGTTTCGCGACGAAAGTCATCTTGCGTCACGAATTCAATATAAGAGCGGAGATTATCATTGCCAGATCGACCGCAAAACAAATGGGAGTTGGGTAATAGACTTTTGTCCGGGAGATAAACAATGGACTGATCGTTACGAATCGTATTGGGAGCATGTGACCGGCCGCATTAAGGAGTGGGCCGGATACTTAGTGCGTGAATTAAAGGCGATTGATTATCTCGCCGTCGCGATGAACAGTCCTCAGTTGCTAGAGCTTCCAAAGGCCGAAGAGGAAAACACGCCATTTACTACGGAAGAGCAGGAGCAACTCGCTGAGCAATTGGACCGAATTGAAGAGCGTTTGCTAAGTTATCGTTCAGAGTTAGACGAATTCCACGTCGAAGTTCGCAAAAGTTTTCAATGTCTTCGAGACGAGGTCGCACGTGGAGGGCGAACTGCATTTCGCTACGCGCTGTTCGGCGCACTTTTATCTTTAAGCCTCGCGTTTCTGACGCCAGACGAAACGAAGCAGATTATCGACTTTGCGACACAGCAAGTTAGTCGCATTTCGGGTTTGCTGATACAGTCGGTATCGAATTGAAATAGTGTTGCTAGCTCGCTTCAATACGTGAGCAACAGACGATCCGCAACGACTTCGGTTTCCAACGTCTGTCCCCCCATTTGAAATCGCTTTAGCATCGAGCGGCCACAGTTCACTGATAGCTCGCGCGCAAAAAGCCCATCCGGCACAGGCAGATGGCAGACATGGTTGCCTGATTTTTTCGTGCCATCGATACTCAGGGCGACACAGACACCGCGGTCCTTGCATCGCGCGATCACATCGAACAGTCGCTGCAGCGCAAATGACTGAGCGCCATACAAGATCGCTTGACTATGGGAATAGGGCGGGTCGCAATAAATCAAGTCGCCAGGTTGCGCCATATCCATCGCTTCTTCAAAATCGAGTTCCGCAAATCGCACGTGTAACAAGCGCTTGTGCCATAGATCAACGCGCCGCGCAAACGCCTTGGGAGAGATTGGCTGGTGGATGCCACAAGGCGTGGACATGTATCCGTCCGCTTTACGGAAGCGAACCACGCCGCCGTAGCAACTCCGGCACAAGAAAACGAGATCGGCGCCGTTTGGATTCGCGTTGTAAGACGCCTTGATCTTCTCGTATTTGGGTTTCTTGTCTCCGCGATTAACGGCATGCCAGCGTTCGGAATACCATTGCTTTAACGATGCCGGATCGTTTCGCAGCGCGATCCAGATCTCCATTAGGGGCCGAAAGGTATCAGAGGCGAACCCTGCATCAGGGGCCAAAGTTGCCAAAACGCCACCGCTACCCAAAAACGGCTCAAAGTATCTGCCGAACCGAGCGGGAAAGTAGGAGACGATCTCATGGGCAAAGCGTTGCTTATTGCCCACCCATTTCAGCAATTGCGACTTCAATGGAGCTGCGTGACCGATCAATTTGTCGCCAAACAGCAATTGTTGCATCTGCTCCTCCTTGTCCTCCTTGCGGCGGCCTAATTTGGCCTTTTCCGCAGGAATGTATCCAGTTGTACACCAAATGTCAATATTCCTGAAGCGGATATCCATATTTGGGATACGGCGTCAAGTCCATTCTACTGCAGTCTATGCAGCGGACAATCCACAGCAACGAGCAAAAACAGCTTCGTAAGCTCCTGCGGCAGCTACGCTTAGGAGCGGGGCTGCGTCAGGCGGACCTTGCCGACTTGCTGGGGAAACCGCAGTCATTTGTTAGCAAATACGAATCTGGCGAGCGGCGTTTAGACCTACTGGAGCTTCGGCAAGTCTGCAAAGCGTTGGGGATTCCTTTGTCCGAATTTGTGGTTCGGCTGGAGGCGACCCTGAAGTGATTCCTAATCCGAAGTTCACGGGTCTGACTAAGGATTTCTGGGCCAACATTCGCATTATTAGCCAACACGTTGGATACACGCAACGAGTTGCCCGTCAGCCCCGCTTGGCCGGGCCGCCGAAAGTCGTTGCCAAGCGACAGGTCGGCCCAATTAAGATTCCGAATTTAGCGGAAATCACCGCCGCGCTCGAAGAAGCTGAACTCCGCTCGGACCACTTGTTGCGACGCGCCGGGAAGCCCACCCCGCTCGGTGCTCGGGTGTTAGCTTATTTCGATTATCGCGCCGGCGTCCTAAACAACTTCGTGGAGCCAAGACTGATGAACAAGGATGAGGCAAAGGCCCTCTTTCACCAGTTGCAAAAGAAGCTGTGTCCGAAATGTCCGCTCCCAATGAATAAGCAAAAAGGAGCCAAGAAAGCTCCCGCTTACTTTACCGGAATCATCAACATGCTCATTGAATCTAATGCGAGTGGTATGTCTTGCGATTATGACCCGCGAGAGTTGACCACCGTTACCCGCGACGGTATTCCATTCCGTACGCTGGCGCGGCGAATCGATGGAGCCTTTCCGCGCCCGGTGAACCCAATTGCTGTTTGGGAGATCAAAGAGTATTACTACACCACCACATTCGGCAGTCGCGTTGCAGACGGCGTATACGAGTCGCTCCTCGACGGTTTAGAATTAGAAGAGTTGAGGCAGCAAGGGACCGATGTTAAGCACTATCTGATGATTGACGATCGCTTTACTTGGTGGGACTGCGGGCGATCGTACCTTTGCCGTATCATTGACATGTTGCACATGGGCTATGTCGACGAGGTGCTGTTTGGCAAAGAAGTCGTCGAGCGGCTTCCGAAAATCGTTAAGCAATGGGTCAAACTGGCAAAAGGGACAACGGGTTAGAAGCGGTAGAAACAAAAAATGGTAACTATCAATGCGATCTACAAAAACGGCGTCTTTCGCCCTCTCGACCCGGTCGATCTTCCTCAGGGCTGCACAGTGCAGTTTGAACTGCGCTTTGTCAACGATGATTCAGACGACGGAATGGATGCAATCTATGAGGTTATGGACCGCCACTACAACTCCGGCGAACACGACCTTGCGGAACGCCACAACGAGCACCAGCCGTGATATAATATTGCAGTGTACGTCGCCGCATGTTAAAGATAATTGGTTCCGCTATGACCGCTCTCAAACTTACCGACGAGATGCGCCAGGCATTGGTCAGCCGTCCAACGGGTCCGATCCCCATTGACGACGATCAGACGCGGAATCAGTACGTGTTGTTGACCAAAGACGACTATTTCCGCCTGCACGACGACTATATTCGTCGAGAGCTCCAGGTCGCGTTCGATCAGGTCGACCGAGGCGAAGTCAGCGACCTCGATATGAACACACTACTGGCCGAAGCCCATCGCCGCCACGCGTGACGTGACAGGCTTTACGCTCAGATTGCTTGAGTCCCATGCTATGGACTTGGCTAGAACGGGGCGAGAACTGAATACCGCACTTCGCGCTGCCCAGCGGCTACTCCGTCATCGAGTAAGATAGTCTCGGAGGTTTTCTTCCCGTCTACAATGACGTGCAAATGGGCCTCAGTGTTCGGCGCCAACTCGCAGGATTCCGCGAGTGTTAGATAGTCGCGGTTCATCTTCGCGATGTCCACACGCCGGCTTCCGACGTCCAAGTAGGCAGCAACCGCAGCAGAGTACCCGTCTTCTCGGTGAATGCCCATGATAAACCCCGATCTTCAACGTCGTGCGGCAGAATACGCAGAATTATCTAATATCACGCTCGACTGGGAAAGCCCACTTGGCGACGGTACGGACGGAACCTTGTCGCCGGCAATCCATGCCGAGTGATTCGAGAGTTAACCGGTTAGAACGGTCGCCTGCGGTTTAGCTCGCTAACATCATGCAACTGGAACGCATCCTCGCTTGGCTGCCGCTGGCGATGCTGTTTGCGATGATGCTTGCCGGCCGCTTGCGGGCGCTAGCGATGCGTCGCCGCGGCGTGCGGGCGATCATTGTCGATTTGCGGCGGCCGATTAGGGAGCGGTTGTATGACACGCTCATGATTGGCGTCGCCATCCTTTGGATCTATCTGCTCGTGGCCGCGGCCTGGCCGCTGTCGCTCGCGTGGCTGCCGGGATGGCTCACGGCGAAGATTGTCGATTCGCGGGCGGTGAAACTCGTGGGCGCGGCGCTGACCCTCGCCGCGCCGGTTTTGTATGCGGCGGCGCTGCACTCGATGGGCACGTCCTGGCGGATTGGGATCGATCAGCAAAAGCCAGGCCCGCTGGTGACCACCGGCGTCTTCGCCTGGATGCGGAACCCCATCTACACCGCGTTCGACCTTGCCTTCCTCGGCCCGTTCCTCATCCACGGCCGCCTGATCTTCCTGCTCGTGGGAGCCGTGCTCATGCTCCTGATCCACGGCATCATCCGCCGCGAGGAGCGATTCATCGCCGAGCGCTTCGGCGACGCCTTCCACGCCTACCGCGCCCGCGTCGGCCGCTACTCCCCGTGGGTTTGACGTTGGTTTCGCTTAGCTGCGTTTGAGGTGGCCCAATACGCTACTGGAATTTGGCCGCGCATCCTGGTATGTTGGCCGCGTATACCTATACGTCCGTTCAGATAGAAGCCGCATCCTTGCGACGCCTTGCGCTCGGTGTGCGGGCCCCCCCTGCACACTTGGCGGACAGGAAGCCGGCTGGCGAGTCGATCGCGAAATATGTGTCCACGAACGCAATGCAGATGAACAATAATGCCGTGTTCTCGCAACGCCTCAATTCGGAAACTCCCAGGCCGCAAACGATTTGTCGCAATCGCCGGTTCTGGAATCGACGAATTTTGTCTCAAAAAATCGAGTTGCGTACATGCGGACAATATTCGCGCAGTCAACAAAAACAGCCGCCCTGGCGCTTCCCTGCGCCGACAGCGGCTGTTGAACGTGATTCCCTTCACGCGATCAAGTTGTGCGACAAGCGAGCGCGGCTCTTCCTCCCTCCGCCCTCCCCCTTCGCTCAATACGGTCCAATCGGCGGCGGGTTATCCAGCAGGAAATCGCGCGGGCCGCGGAGCGTGTAATACGGGTAGGCCGTCTGGCCCGTTGGCGGGCCCGGGTTGAAGTTGTACACGTGGTCGCCGGACGGGCCACAGCCGCAGCAACAGCAGCAAAAGCATCCCGGCGCAGGCGGACCGCAGCAGGAGCAGCAGTAGCCATGGCCGCAAACCGGGCATGTCGGCCCCGGATGCGGACATTGCTGACAATCCTCTACCCCATGAGCCTGGCAAATACAGCCGCGGCCGGAGACATAACCGTGCGGATGCCGGTGCCCCGTGCAGCCCCAGTGGGGCGAATCGCAGGCCGAGCAGTCGTAAGGACCAGGATGATAACCGGGTCCGCAGTCATGACCGCAGTAGCGATCGAAACAGCCGCCGTTCCCGCCCGGGCAGCCCTCTTCGAGATTCCCGCCGCGCCCGGCGCACTGGCCGCAGCCCTCGGCACAACCCATCGGCCGGGGCGCATTGCGGGCCCGCGTCATGTGACACGGCTCGCAGCATTCTTCGCCGCAGCCCTCACTACAACCTTCAGCACAGCCGGGACCGTTATACGGAGCAACCGCTCGGCAACCGGCGCAGGAGACTGCCGCCAGCGCGAGCACGACAAGCGTGCGTTTCATCTTTCCCCCCCTCATGACCTGGATCGCCGCGCGGATATCGGAAGAGAGCGCATGTCGGCACGCGCGGCTAAATCGATACCACTGGTATCGGCGGCATAATCGGCAGAATCCACCAAAAGGCAGGATGCAGGATGCTGGATGCAGGGGGCAGGGCAAAAAGTGGATCTCCGTCCCCCGCATCCCGCATCCTCTGCCAGCACCCGTCCGCTCTTGGAGCGGCCCACCGCATCTGCTACAACCCGCGACCCACTCCGATCCGTCTACTAGCGCCAGCACCGACAGCGGCCATCGACCCATGCACAGCTACACTCGCGCGCTCAAGATCGCCCTGGCCCACCGCGTCAACGTCGTGCTCTGCGCGCTCACGTCGCTGGTAATCGCCGTCCTGTGGGGCGGCAACCTCACCGCAGTCTTTCCAGTCGTCGACGTGATCATGAACGACCAGGGCCTGCCTCAATGGATCGACCAGAAGATCGCGGAAAGCGAGAAGGAGGTAACAGTATCCACCCGCTGGCTCGCGCAGCTCAACGAGCTCGATGCGACCGGACCCGCGCAGATTCAGCAAGAAATCCGTACCGAGATCGAGCGTCGCCAGGCCGAGCTTGCGGCGCACGTCAACCGGGCGGCTGACACTTGGAACGACGTGCAGATCGCCGAGAAGACCCGGTTCACCAACTTCATCACCCGCCTCGAAGCATTGCACGCTCTACCCCACGATTCCATCGTGCCGAGAGTCACCCAGGAAATCCGCGAAGCCCAGCACCGACAGCGCGTCTACAGCGAGCGGGCCGACAACTACCGCTGGATCGCCCCCGCCGCTCATCGCTGGATGCCCACCACGCCATTCCGAACTCTCATGGTCGTGTGCCTGTTCGTGCTGGTTTGCACGGTCGGCAAAGGCATCTTCCGCATCTGGAACGCGATCGTGGTGGCGCGGCTCGGCAACATCGTGGGCTACGACCTGCGTAATGAGTTTTACGGCCAGGTGCTGCGGCTCGACATGGCCAACTTCACCGAGGCCGGCCGCGGCGACCTCATGAATCGCTGCACGTCCGACCTCAACTCGATCAACCAAGGCGTCCAACGCCTCTTCGGCCAGGCGCTGCTCGAGCCGCTCAAGATGGCGGTCTGTTTCAGCATCGCCGCTATCTGGGTGAGCTGGCAGCTTTTGCTGCTCACCTGCCTCGTCGCCCCGCTGGCCATCTATTCGATTCACTGGCTCGGCAAAGCGCTCAAGCGCACCCATCGCAAGGCCATGCAGGAGCTCTCCTCGATTTACGAAACGCTCGCCGAAACGCTGGGCGGCATCAAGCTCATCAAGGCCTTTACGATGGAGCCCGCGGAATGCGACCGTTTTCATGTCTCCTCCAAGCAGTACTACCGCCGACAAATGCGGATCGCCACATACAACTCGCTGGTCAGCCCGACGATCGAGATGCTCGGCCTGGGCATGGTGCTGATCGCCGCCGTGATGGGCGGCTACTTGGTGCTCGGCCAGCAGACGCACATCTTGGGCATCAAAATCAGCGACGTCCCGTTGACCCACGGCGACATGAGCATCTTCTTTGCGATGCTGGTCGGCATGGCCGATCCGGCCCGCCGGCTGTCGGGCGAGTTCAGCCACCTGCAGCAAGCAGCCGCGGCGGCCGACCGCATCTACGAGGTGCTCGACCGCGAACCGACCATCGTCGACCCGGCGCAGCCCGTCACCCTCCCGCCGCTGGGCACCGCCGGAACGGCGGTCGGGTCATTGCGCTTCGAAAACCTCGCCTTCCAATATCACCCAGACAAGCCGGTGCTGCACAATATCAATCTCGAAGTGCGGGCTGGCGAAACGATCGCCATTGTCGGACCCAACGGCTGCGGCAAGACCACCCTCCTGCAGCTGCTCCCGCGATTCTACGACCCGACCGCAGGCCGCATCACGATCGAAGGCATCGATATCCGCGAGGTGCGCCTCCGCGATTTGCGCTTGCGGTTCGGCCTGGTGTCGCAAGAAATCCTGCTGTTCAACGACACGGTGGCCAACAACATCGCCTACGGCGCCCCCGGCGCTAGTCAGGCCGAGATCGAAGCGGCCGCCCGCAAGTCTCACGCCCACACGTTCATCACCGAAAAGCTGCCCGACGGCTACCAGACGCTCGTCGGCCCTGGCGGCAGCCGGCTCTCGGGCGGCCAACGACAGCGGATCTCGCTGGCCCGCGCCATCCTGCGAAACCCCGAGATCCTGCTGCTCGACGAAGCCACCAGCCAGATCGACATCGAAAGCGAGCAGCTTATCTTCGACGTGCTCCAGCAGTTCAGCCGCGACCGCACGACGCTGATGATCACGCATCGCGTGAGCATGATCTCACTGGCCGACCGCGTCGTCGTCATGGACCACGGCCACATCATCGACGCCGGCACCCACGACGAGCTGCTGGGCCGCTGCGACCTGTACGGCCGCCTCTGCCACACCGGCTACCGCGAAAGCGCATAGTCGCCGCTTGCGGCTTAGCGCTAAACCGAAAGCGGAAGTTCCGCTCGACTTGCCGCGCCAACGTTCTATGATGGTATTGTCGGCGCCGCTTGTTGCTGCTCCCCGCTCCGTGCTCCACGCGCCCCGCTTCAATGTCCACCCACCAGCTACACGCCGACCACGCCCGATTGTTCGATGGCCACCGGTTCGTCTACCCGGTGCTCAGCCGGCGGTCCGGGGGCATCTCGGTGGGCGTGAACCTCAACCCCGACAAAGTCTGCAACTTCGACTGCATCTACTGCCAGGTCGATCGCCGCAGCCAAAGCGAAACCCGCTTCGTCGAAACGGATGCGCTAATAGACGAGCTGCGCACGACGTTGGATCTGGTAGCCTCGGGCGCGATCTACGACACGGCGAAATTCCGCGACGTCCCCCCGCACCTGCGCCGCCTCAACGACATCGCCTTCTCCGGCGACGGCGAGCCGACCACCTACAAAAATTTCGACGAGATCATCGCGGCATGCGCGACCGTGAAGCGAGAAGTGGAATCGCGGATTGAACAGGATCACTCCCCCCTCCGCCTTCCCCCTTCCCCCCTAAAGATGGTCCTCATCACCAACGCCAGCATGTTCCACCGCCCGCACGTTCAGCGCGGCCTGGCGATCCTCGACGAGAACAACGGCGAGATCTGGGCCAAGCTCGAAGCGGGCACCGACGAGTACTACCACCTCATCGAGCGGACGCCGATCCCCTTCCGGCAGATTCTCGACAACATCACGGCCGCCGCCCGGGTGCGTCCGCTGGTGATCCAATCGCTCTTCATGCGTGTCAACGGCGAGCCGCCTGCCGCCACGGAGCTCGAAGCCTTCTGCGGCCGCCTCAATGAAATCACCGCCGCCAGTGGCCAGCTAAAGCTCGTGCAGATCTACACCATCGCCCGCCGCCCCGCCGAGTCGTTCGTCACGCCGCTGGTCGACGCGGAAGTCGACGTGATTGTCGAATTGGTTAAGCAGCGCAGCAAATTGAACGCGATTGGTTATTACGGCACCACCGACTATTAGCGTCGTCCGCCAGGACGAATCTACCGCCGCTCCGCGTCAACCCAGATATGGCACGACAAACGACCACCGCTGCGGCTTGTAACCCGCCCGCACCGGATTTCGCTCCACGTAACGAATCGCGGCGCGCATCTGCTCCGGCATAAACAGCATCACTTTCCAACCGCGCCCGGCCCTGGGACTCCGCAGCCTGCCATTCGCATGGGGAAAATCACGCATCGGATGCAGCCCTTCATCATTCATTCCGCGCGTTCCGGCCCTCTTGAGACATGCGATGATTTCATCGCCGTCCATTTTATGCCGAGCGACAACCACGTGCACATGATCGGGCATGATGGCGCAGGCGTGGATCACCAAATCAATCTTGGGGCAAACAGCTGCAACGCCGCGAGCGACCGCCCGCGCTTGAATGCCACTCAGCTCCACCGCCGGATACTTGAGCGCTTCACGGGCAACACGCCGCCGCTCTTTGTTGTACGGTTGATTGGCAAGGCTGTGCGTGGTTTGCACCTTCGTCGCCTCACCACCGGCGTCGTAGATGTGCTGTGCACGCACCCGCGTCGAGCCGCTGCCACGTTCATCGTTCGGGGGCCAGAATCCGTAGCACGAGAAGATGAGATGCCATCCAAGCATGTCGCGCAGTGTAGAGATATCTGCGCGAGTTGCAAGTACATTCGGCCTTGCGGCCGACGCTAAAATCCATGTCGTCCCACTTAGCGTCGGCCGCCAGACCGAATCTACCGCCGGTTAGCATTGCCTACATGCGCTTTCGCGTCGGCCGCAAGGCCGAGTCTATCGCCGCTCGGCCGGCCCGTTTTCACTCAATCGACCGTAACTTCGCCGGCGCCACCCTATAATCTTTCAATCCCGTGAAATCCCCGCCGTCATCCACGCCGTTCTCCATCACCGAGTAGATTACCCATTCATCATCGGTCAGCTTTAGCTTCAGCGGCGCGCCGGTGTAAGGATCGATCGTCGCCTCAGCCGGCAAGCCGAGTTCATGCAACCCCTGCGATTCGCGGCCATTCTGCTGGCGAAACTGCCGCAACGCGTTGTAAATCCGCAGCGAGCGCAATAGCGCGATGCTTCGCGCATTCGCCTCGCCGCAGCCCAATCGCCGCGTTCAGTCCCACGCCGACGGCCAGCAACAACGCCGCTGCCTGAGCCAAACGACGATACCACCGGGCTGCCCTCAATTCGCGGTGCATGTCAGACAGCATCGCCGCGGGCCAATCGCGCCGCCAGGTCGTGCATGCTCGTCCCGCTCCTCGGCGTTTAGTATAAAGACCCGCGCCGCACCAATTTATTCGAAAATCTCGCCAATTGCTCCGCAGCAAAGGATGCAGGATGCGGGTTGCCGAGGACAGGACGCAACGCGACTTTTCCGCCCCTGCACCCCGCATCCCGCATCCTGTATCCTTACCAGCATGTCCGACCCCTACTTCCAATCGCAGTTCGCCAATCGCATTGGCGGCGCAGACTTTGGCAAGGGCACCGCGATCTACAAGTTCGAGAAGATCAAGCGGGCCAAGCGCAAAGCGCTGGCCGATCACCCGGAGCGGAAGCTGCTCGACTTCGGCATCGGCGAGAACGACGAGATGGCCCCCGCGGTCGTCCGCCGCCGCATGGCCGAGGAGATCAATAAGCCGGAAAACCGCGGCTACGCCGACAACGGCATCCCGGCGTTTCGCGAGGCGGCCGCTCGCTTCATGCAACGCGAGTACGCTGTCGCGCTTGATCCCGCGACGGAGATCAACCCGTGCATCGGCTCGAAGAACGCCTTGGCCATGCTGCCGGCGTGCTTCATCAACCCGGGCGATATCACGCTGATGACCGTGCCCGGCTACCCGATCGCCGGCACCCACACGACCTACTACGGCGGCATCGTGTACACGCTACCGCTCACCGCCGAGAACGACTTCTTGCCCGCCCTCGACAGCATTCCGGCCGACGTCCGCCACAAGGCCAAGCTGCTTGTGCTGTGCTATCCGAACAGCCCGACCGGCCGCACGGCCCCGCCCGAGTTTTACGAGCGGGCCATCGCGTTCGCCAAGAAGAATGAAATCGTCATCATCCAGGACGCCGCCCACGGCGTTTTGAGCTACGACCGCCCGCCGAACAGCTTTTTGGCCATCCCCGGCGCACGCGACGTCGGCGTCGAAGTGCACTCCATGTCCAAAGCGTTCGACATGATCGGCTGGCGGCTCGGCTGGGTCTGCGGCCACGAACGAATCATCAGCGCCTACGGCAACGTGAAGGACAACTTCGACTCCGGTCAGTTCATCGCCATCCAAAAGGCCGCCATCGCCGGCCTCGATGACCCCACAATCCCCCAGCGGACGCGCACGAAGTACGAGCGCCGCCTCAAAAAACTGGTCGCCACGCTGCAGCGCTGCGGCTTCCATTGCCGTATGCCGGGCGGCACCTACTTCCTCTACGCCCCCGCCCCGCGGGCTTTCGCCAACGGTGGCGCGAACGGCGAGCGCATCGATTTCGAAAACGCCGAAGCCGCCAGCCAATACCTCATCACCGAACAATCGATCTGCACCGTCCCCTGGGACGATGCGGGAGCATTCCTGCGATTCAGTGCCACCTACGAAGCCGCTGACGAACAAGCCGAAGACGCCCTCATGGCGGAAACCGAGGCGAGGCTCAAGAATATCCAGCCGGAGTTTTGACGGCCAATTCGCCCTAGCCCGGTACCAAATACTTCCAATATTCCCGGGACAATTCAATTCCGTTGCGGCTAGCATTCTTCAAGATAAATTGCTGCTTGCGCAAAAGCGTGTAGCACTTTGGACACACCCATTCTTCATGTTCAGATGGGCGTGATGAGAGCGGTTCGTACGAGTGCTCTGCCATCGCTTTATCCCAGTCCAGATCCGCAGGGAATCCCCAATATGTCGGGTCGGTGCTCGGCATGTCGGCATCGCAAAAGTCGCAAAACATTTCGCTGTCAAATAAACCGATTCGCGCAAACTTGTGCGGATCGTAAACCTCGCTGGGATCACCGCCGCAGTCGAGACATGGCGCTACCACGCGCCATACCATCGGGGCGCCACAATGCCCACAGATCGGTGGTGCAGCCTGTCCAGACATGTAACTCGTTCGCCTTTGGCTTCGCCGGTGACTCGGCGTGTGCCAGCTCGTGCAAATATTCGGGCGCAAAATCAGCGCCATTATCCCAAGCGACCGTATGACCTTCGAGTCGGAATCTCTTGAAGACGTTCACGTCATGTAGCGGTTCAAATACTGGTCCATTCAGTACGCCGCTTAGATCAACTTCACCGTCAGTGCCATCATTAAACCAGAGATGGAGCCGATGGCCGGAGATATATTCGACGCGAGTAACGTGAAGGATCATTAATCAATTACCCGTCGTAGTACGGCTAAGAAAGGTCGATGGTCGGAGGCAACTGGCTCCTCAAGCACTCGCACCTCGATGATGTTCCATCGCTCGGTTGGCCGCAACAGCACGTAATCGATCCAGCGATCTGGCTTTTCCGCCGGGAATGTAAGAAGCGGTTTCGCCGAGTTCTCCGCGCCCGCGATCTTCCATTGCTTTGCGAACTCTGCCATCACGTGACTATCGGGCATTGCATTGAGATCGCCTGCTAAAATCATCAGCTCGTCGCGGCGCTGCATGGCCATTAGGTTGATTGTTATTGCCGACGCCATCCGCTCATCGTCCGGCGGCCGATAGTCGAGGTGCGTGCACAAGAACAACAGTCCCGGCTCATCCGCGTCGCCTAGCTCGAGAACCTGCACGCCGCGCTGTTCCGGGTTTTCTGCCGTGGGCGCGTAGAACGACTTCAGCTTGATGCTTTCGTGCGAGCGGACCGGCAGATTCGTGAGCACGGCCGTGCCGTAGCCGCCGCCGTCGTAATCGATGTTGCGGCCGAAGACGACCTCCATGCCGGTCAGCCGCGCCAGCTCCGCCGGCTGATCGACGCCATCGGCCCGCCGCGTGCCTTGATCGACCTCCTGCAGGGCCACGATATGCGGCTTCTCCGCGAGCAGCACCTTGGCAATCCGCGGCAGGTCGAGCTTGCCATCCACCCCCTCGCCGTGATGGATGTTGTACGTGACGACGCGGATGACTTCCGGCAACTCCGCGCGGGCGCCGCCCACACAAACGGCTGCCACGAGCACCACAACAAGCGTCCGCCACGCAACCCGCCTCAATTGAATTCTCGTCGTGTCGTCGTGTTTCACGCGATGCTGCCCTAATCGAGCGACTTTTTGGGCTGGCTGTCGTTCTTGCCAGTCACAGCGAACCGATGGTACGACTTCGACGTGCGGTTGTACTCGGTGGCGAACGCCTCGGCATCCTCCGGTGTGAAGGGCCGGTCGATCGTCCGCTTGAATTTTCGGCCCTCGTAAATGTGGACGACATAGTTGGCCTGCGGCTGCGGCCGGCCGTACTCGTCGACCGCTTCCTCCTCGTCGCCGGCCCCTTCATCAAGAGGACTTTCCTCGCCTGCTGCCACAGGCTCCTCGACGTCGGTCTCGGCTTCTTCTTCGTCGACGAAGTCGAATTCCTCATCATACAAATCGTCGTCTTCCTCAGGCGCCATGACGCACTTCCTTCCGTAACTGTGGGTTTCCAGATACCTTCCGAGTATCGAGCACGTACCCTGCGCCGTCAACCGACAGTGTAGTCGTCTCGCTCCGCGAGACGATATTCCCCTGACGCGGAGCGTCAGGACTACACTATCAGCCGACCCTGGCGGATCAATCATCGATAATACATGCCCGAACGACCACTGCTCACCGCCCACTGGAGCAATCTGCTGCTGCTCAACTTCGCCGTGCCCCCCGAAGCGATCGCACCGCTCGTCCCGCCCGGCACCGAACCCGATCTTTACGCCGGCCAGGCTTACATCAGCATCGTCGGCTTCCGTTTCCACGCGGCCCGCCTCTTCGGCATCCCGTTTCCCGGCCACACGAGCTTCCCCGAAATTAATCTCCGCTATTACGTCCGCCGCACAGTGGGCAATGAAACGCGGCGCGGCGTGATGTTCGTCCGCGAAATCGTCCCCCGCCGGGCCGTTGCGCTGGCCGCCAATTGGATCTACAACGAAAACTACATCACACGCCGAATGCGCAGCGAACTCGAAATGGCCGGCGCCACACTGACCACCGGAGACACAACCGAATACGCTTGGCACAGCCACGCTCGTAATTCCCCTCCCCGCTCTGGGGAGGGGCCAGGGGAGGGGCGCCGCTGGAACCGTATCGCCGCGCGCGTCGCCCCGCCCCACAAACACCCCCCCCCCGGCTCGCTCGAAGAATTCTTGGTCGAACACTACTGGGGTTACGCCCGCGGCCGCGACGGCACTACGCGCGAATACCGCGTCATCCACGACCCCTGGATGGTCGCGCCCGCCGACAACATCACTTGGGACTGCGACGTCGCGCCCACGTACGACACGCCTCTCGCCGAATACCTCGCTGGGCCGCCCGCCAACGCGCTCATCGCCGCTGGCTCTCCAGTCAAACTCTACCGAGGCCGGCGATGTTAGCTCAGCTAAGAATTCGCGCGACTTACGTCTTCGCAGCCACGTAGGGCAGTTTCTCGGCTCGACTGAGCGTGTCGAGGTCCGAAACTGCCAGTTCCGAGTTTCGGAGAAACTCGGCTACGTGAGTCAACACCAAATTTGGCCACCCCTGAAGGTGGCCAAAAACTTCTTGAAATTGTGCCACGACTTGTGCTAGAGCGGTTTTCAATTTGATGTGTCCGCGGTGTGCCACTGCTCGCGGCGGACGAAGGGGCGCTTCTACTCGACTCCGCACTGCTTGCCTCCCACGGACCGCGATTTCTTAACGGCGAGCAGTGCCGAACTACACAAGAACGCAATTCGGCGCGCCGCAAGCAGTGGCACACCAACCTGAAAAACGCCTTAGGGTGACTCGTGAAATGACCGTCCGGGCGTAGCTGCCGTAGCGCTCGCCGGCGGCAGGCCGTTGGACTAGCGGCGAACGACTTCCTCTTGCGAAGGAAGAGACGCGCTTTAGCTCCCCGCGGCTGCCGTCGACCCCCATGGGATCTCAGTATTGCGCGCGGGCGGTTCGGAAAAGTGACGCTTGCGTTGCGCCGGCTTGGCGAGCCGCGGGGTTCATCCCCGCGGTCTTCCGCCCGAGTCGTACGCACTCGCACCCGTCCCCGGCCGAGAGAGCTCTTCATTTCTTTTTTGAAGCTGTTAGCTATTAGCTGTAAGCCGTTAGCCAATCAAGGAGAACCAAGAAAACGCCCCAACCGCTTGCCATTCGGCCACGAGCTCCCTTCGGGCTTCGGCCGTGAGCTCAGCCGAACGGTCTGAGCCTCAGGGTCGAAGACATGGCCGAGGGGCGGTTTAGCTCAACAATCCGGGTTACAACGCCGCGACGGGTTGCACCCGCGCGACTTCGATGGCGACGGCGAGGATTTCGTCGCGGTCGGTCGCAGTCGCAGGCTGCGCCGGTACCGAAGCGCTGCTGTTGTCGGTGGCCGCATCGATGTTCGTGGCGCTGCGGTCGTCGCCCTCGGGCCCGCGGAAGGCGGCGACGTAGGAGCCGTTGACCGAAGAGTCCTCACCAGCGGCCACCGACGTAGCACGACGCGTGTCGATATCGGGAGTTATTCCGACGTTGCTGATTGGGTGGCCGAGAGGGGAGAAAAAGCGGGCGGTGGTCAGCCGGGCGCCGGCTCCACTTTTGCCCAGCGGGAAGATGCCTTGCACCGAGCCTTTGCCGTAGGAACGCATGCCGACGATCTTGCCACGCCGGGCGTCCTGGATGGCCCCGGCGAATATCTCACTCGCGCTCGCGCTGTCGCCGTCGATCAAAACCACCAGCGGCACCCGCCACGTGCCGGCCCGGTGGGCGCGGTAGCTGAAATTCTCTTGCTCGCTGCGGCCGCGGGTCGAGACAATGCCGCCGTCGGCGATGAACTTATCGGCGACCTCGACGCTCGCGGTGAGCAGCCCGCCCGGGTTGCCGCGCAGGTCAATAATGAGGCTCCGCATGCCTTGGCCGTGCAGATTCCAAAGAGCCTGCTCCAAGTCGGCGGCGGTCGTTTTCTGAAACGCCGGGATGCGGAGGTATGCGACGCCCGTGGCTGGATCCAAAATCTTCACGTCTTCGAGGCTCGGCACTTCGACGCTCGCGCGCCGGATCGTCAGCTCGCGCGGCGACTGGCCGGCCGATACGACGGTGACTCGAACCAAACTGCCCTCCGGACCGGTCAAGAGGGAGGCCGCCTCGTCGGTCGACAGCGATTGCGTCACCTGGCCGTCCACGGCGGTGATCCGATCGCCGGCGCGAATGCCGGAATGCTCGGCCGGGCTCCGCGGAATCACGCGGATAATCAAGAGGGCGCCGTTGTCGGCCTTCAGCTCGACGCCGAGGCCAACAAAGTTACCTTCGATCTGCGAGTAAATATCCCGCAGCTGATCGGTCGTGAGGAAGGCCGAGTAATGATCCAATCCGCCGGCAGCGGCCGAGGTGAACTCCAGCATGGTCGCCGTCTCGCTCAAACCGATGCGCTGTCGGGCAATCCGGGCCGCCTGGCTGGCGATGGCCGAGGCGTCGCGCGAAGTCTGGATCGAGTACCGCACCGGAAGCTGCGTCAGCTCGGCCCGCACTTGCTCGATTTGCTGGCCGCGGACGCGAATGCCGTGAGTTTGCAAAAAGCTTTCATCGGCCAGCGCGATATCCATCGCCGCGGCGCCCCGGCGGCTGATATCCTGCCATGGCGGCGCGGTGTAGTAGTGGGCTTCGATCTTGTTCAGCAGGTCGCCGTACAGGTCCAATGCCTGGGCTGGGCGGAGCGTGCGAACCGAGTCGCGGAAACTGCGGTCATCGTAGCGCTGCTCGAGGCTGTAATGGAGGCGGACAACATCGAATCGAGCCTGCAGGGCGCCGTCTTGCGGATATTCGTGCAGCGCGGCTTCATAGTGGCTCAGCGCGTCGCCCCAGCGGCCCGTAAGCTCCAGCGAGCGGCCTTTTTCCAGCAGACTGCTGATGACGGCCGGCAAACCCTCGGCGGCCATCGACACTTGTTCCACGGCCGTTGGCCGGCTGGGCGGAACATAGGTTTGGGCAGAAAGGCCAAGGGTTTGAACAGCCAACGCCCCGAAGGCGATCGACTGGACAAAGTGACGCGAGAAGGCAGGTACCCGATGTCGCATGGAGTCGTTCCGTCGTTGGAAGTGGGCGCCCGCCGTGTCCCAAGCCGAAGTTTGCAGACTTCCGGTCGCTCTGTGGCTTGTGGCCAAGAGAATATAGAACACGAAATAGGCCCGGTCAAAAACTCAATGGCGTACTTTTCTGTCGCCTGCTCGTCGCCCAACCGTAGTCTCGTTACAGCCGCGCCAACCGAGTGGGCGCAGCGCCGAATGCCCGAAGAACAACGCCAAAACCGCCCGCCGCGGTTTTAACGTCCGGCGCCGCTTGATGGGTTGTATGTGTCGATCGTGGATCGAGCGCCAACCCGATCCAGCCGGCACAAGCGGCAAAACCGATCATGCAGCGCGATTGGCGGCTTGTCAAGCAGCCTGGCCGCAAAGCGACCAAACGAGACTGAGCACGTCAGATTACTTCCGTGCGATTAGCGCCGCGGCAGGTGGCGCTTGAGACCATGAACAGCGACGTCGTGTCACCCAGATGCCGGCCCGTCGTAGGACCGACGAACGAGAGAAGTTTCCAGCAACAGATACGCACGCCAGGTACGACAGGTTTGCCGGTCCAAGAAAAAGAGTTCTGGAGGAGATCGAATCCTGGGGCGCAAAAAAACGCCGTCCCTTTGCGATTGTCGGCCGCGGGTTGAGGGGGGACGGTGGCCCGGGCCGCGCGTTGAAAGGGACGGCGGGAGGTGCTATCGTGGCCGCGATCGGTGGACCGCAGCCCGAAAGCAGAAGCGACGGCGGTTGGAGGTGCGGGGAGGGGCCGCCGCCGCTCCGATTGTGCTCTATTAAGTCTACGGGGGCGTGGCGGAGACGGTTCGCGGATTGGATCATTTGTAAAATCGGGGTGGCTGGGGCCGCGCGATAGCGATGCCCCAGATGCGTAGGGATCTGGGGCGTCGCGGACTCCGCCCCCAGGCACCCTTCGAGGGTTCTTTCCAGAGCAGCGATGACTTTTCCAAAAATCGAGCGAGCCCTGGTAAGCGTCAGCGATAAGTCGGGCCTGGCCGAGTTCGCCCGTGGGCTCGTCGAGGCGGGCGTGGAAATCTTCGCCAGCGGGGGCAGCCGGCGGCATCTCGAGGAGGCCGGCATCCCCGTCCGCGAGGTGGCGGCCTACACCGGCTTTCCGGAGATGATGGACGGGCGCATCAAGACGCTCCACCCCAAGATCCACGGCGGCATCCTCTGCCGCCGCGACCGCCCCGACGACATGGCGGCCATCGCCGAGCAAGGCATCGTGCCGTTCGAGCTGGTGGTGGTGAATCTGTACCCGTTTGCGGAGACGGTCGCCCAAGAGAATGTTACCGTCGAAGAAGCCATCGAGCAGATCGACATCGGCGGGCCGGCGCTGATCCGTGCTGCAGCGAAAAACCATGCGTTTGTAACGGTCGCATCCCAACCAGCAGACTACCAGAGAATCCTCGATCAGGTTCGAGCCAGCGGCGCTACTACTCCGGAATTGCGTCGCTTCCTGGCTATGAAAGCGTTCACGGCAACAAGTCAGTATGACTTTCTGATCATGGATTATTTGGATTACGTCAGGCAGCTGAGTAACGAAGAAATCGACAGTTTAGCTGCCAACGCTGATCCGCTCTTTCCAGTTGGAATGTCCGTTTACATGCTTCGCAAGGCGCGGCTTCGCTATGGCGAGAATCCCCATCAATCAGCGGCGCTTTATGAGTCTTCGAGGTCTCCAGCGGATTCTCTTGCTCGCGCCCGTTTGCTGCATGGCAAGGAGCTGTCGTACAACAATCTGCTGGATCTCGACAGCGCGCTGGCCGTCGCGCGCTCTCTCCCGGTGCCAGGCGTGGCCGTGATTAAGCACAATAACCCGTGCGGCGCAGCAGCGGCCGCCACGCTCGGCGAAGCGATGCGCCGCGCGTGGGAGGGCGATTCACTAAGCGCGTTCGGGTCGGTGTTGGGATTCAACGCGCCCGTTGACGCCGCCGCGGCGGAGTTCCTTGCCGAGCCGGATCGGTTCGTCGAAGCGATTGTCGCGCCGGCTTTCACGCCCCAAGCGTTCGAGATCCTTACAACGAAGCCGAAATGGAAAACGAATGTGCGGCTCCTCAAAGTCGGCGCGATCGAACCTGGTCGCGGCAAGCTGGAATTGCGGCAAATCAGCGGTGGGATGCTCTGCCAGACGGCCGATGACTTGCCGGATGACGAAGCCGACTGGAAAGTGGTGACCGATGCCAAGCCGAGCGAAGCGCAACAGGCCGACTTGCTGTTTGCGTGGGAGGTGTGCCGGCACGTGAAATCGAACGCCATTGTGCTGGTAAAGGACCAGGCCCTTGTGGGCGTCGGCGCGGGGCAGATGAGCCGGGTCGATGCTGTGGAAATCGCAATTAAGAAGGCGGGCGACCGCTCCCGCGGAGCGGTGCTCGCCTCCGACGCGTTTTTCCCGTTCGACGATTCAATCCACCGAGCGGCGGCGGCAGGCGTCGCGGCCGTGATCCAGCCGGGGGGCTCAAAACGCGATGACGAAGTGATCGCCGCGTGCAACCGGCACCGAGTGCCGATGATCTTCACAGGCCGCCGCCACTTCCGGCATTAGTGAAAAATCAGTCAGTTGCCGCCGAACAAACTTTAGCGCACAATAAATCTGCGGCATAGCTGCGGTCGCAGCGTCGACATCGTGCACGGTCTAAGTTCACGGCTTTCTCGCCGCGGCGAGTGCGCAGGCGCGGCCGGTTTCCTCAAGCGATGTGGCAGGTTCGATGGCTGATGTGACGTTGCGAGTTCTGGACGGGGCGGATCGCGGCCGCGTCTACGAAAGCCTGGGCACGCCGGTCACCATCGGCCGCGAAGAAGGCAACACCGTTCAGCTCAACGACGAGCGGATCAGCCGGTTCCATATCAAGATTCAAGAAGACATGGGCAAGCTGGTGCTCACCGATTTGGAGAGCACGAACGGCACGCGCGTCAATGGCGAGGACGTGCAGCTTCGCATCCTGCGGTTCGGGGACGTCATTTCAGTCGGCCGGAGCGTGCTGCTCTACGGCACCAAGGAGCAGATCGTCGGCCGGCTCGATGAGCTGCGCGAAGACGGTTTGAATCTCACGGGCGACCTCGACATCTCGAAGATGTCGCAACATCTCGACCCGAGCTCGCTCGATTTCGAGGTGCGGTGGGGCGCCTCGGATAATTTGCATAGCACGCTGCACATCCCCGTTGCGCCCGAATTGCCGGCCGGGCTGGGCCCTGGCCAGGCCGCGCAGCTTTCGGAGATCTTCGAGTTCCTCCACTTGCAAAGCCGGACGCTCGTGCAGTCGGTGACGCTGCCAGAAGGCGCGACGAACGCGAATCTGAACCTCTCCCAATGGCAACAAATGCTCGACCTGCAGGCGCAATTGGCCGAGTACCTGCGGAAGATCGGCGAGCCCGGCGGGCAATGAGATCGCTAAAGCGGCCTCCTCGTAAATAGTAGCTGAAGTCGCAAGACTTCAGATCAGACTTTACGCGGTCGGAATTCTTGCGAATTTCGCTACGTTATGCGCTAGCGGGCTGCGGTTGCATTTCGCTCGTCGATTGTCGCGGCCAATGGGCCTTTGCCCAACGGCTCCACCGTACGGCCTGCGAGCGCCAGGAGTCGAGCGGGGTGTAGGTTAAGCGATACGTGGATTCGAGCCGCGTGCGCAGGCGGCGTTTGTGCTCGCGCTCGCCGGGACCGAAGTCGATCGTGCGGTCGCCGCGGCGACAACTGTCTTCGATCGACTTGAGCATCAGCGCGGAGCCCAGGCCGCTGATTGAAGCGTCGAAGCCGGTTCGCAAGGCAGTGACGTGCCCGTGGCAATGATAGCCGTAGAGAAACGCGGCCGGGCGGCCCTCAACCATCAGCAAATTGATATCCACCATTCCCAGGCGAGCCGCTTCGGCATGGGCGTCGCGGAAAAACCCGCGCACGCGTTCATGCGTGAGCGTATTCCCATGCGAAACTTCGGATTGCCAGCTATCCTGAGCGACTTCCTCGCACATTTCGTACAGGTCCCAGCGCGGGTCGCCGTCGCCTTGGCTGGCGGGGGCCGGTCGATGCCGAACATATTCCATATGGCCGTTCTCCACGAGGTCGCGGAGCGTGCGACGAAATTGTCGGCGCAAGGAATGCGACTTTCCCGCCAGGAATTCGTCCCAACTGGCCGGCAGGTCGACGATGGATGTAACTTGATACTCTTTCTTTTCACTGAGCAGCCCGGCGACGCGCAGCGCCCGCGCGCTCTTGCCGCCTTGCGTCGCATCATCCGCGACCCAGCGGAGCTCGATCATATCCCAATCGCGGGGCGTGCTGCGAATGTGCTGCATCGCGGCCAGCATCGTGGCCGCCGGATTCGGGCCGATCGGTCCGTACCAGGTGCCCCAGTTATCGAGCGGGTAGGTCAGCACGCGCACCGTGCTTAGCCGATATTTTTCCGTGCGCACGCACAGCGGCAGGATGCCGATCGGCTCGCCGGCCGCGTACACAATCAGCACGCGGAGCTTGTGATCGTGCCCGAAATGACGCCAGGCCGTATCGATCCAATCGAATGTGAGAAAGAACGTTGCTCGCGGCGTGGCGGCGAAAAGTGCGTTCCAAAGCAAGCGGTACTGGGCTAACTCGTCAATGTCGTTGACTTCGATAACTTTGACCATTCAGGACACTCGGACTGGCGGATAAGATTGGGCGAGAAGAGAATCGACGTGAGTTGCAACAGGCATGCCGATGCTGGCCCATTGCAGTCGAACCCCGAAAGGGCCTGATTTTGCGGCCGATTCAGCGGCTGACTGGCGGCGGAACCGTGGAACGCGGGCCGATGATGTTGCGAAATGTCAACACGGCGCGGCGGTTGCCGCGGGCGCGGTTGACAAAAGGCAACGGCCTGGATTTCTGCGCCGCTCATGGCTGGTAAACTGACTGTCGTGGCCATGAGCGCTTCACAACACGTCGTCGAACAGATTCATGCCTCGGGAAAGCAGCTGGTTCTATCGGTCACCGGTGGGGGCAGTAGCGCAATTTCCGCGCTGCTAGAGGTCCACGGCGCTTCGGCAAGCGTGCTGGAAGCCGTCGTCCCCTACGCTGCGGCGGCTCTCGAGCAATGGCTCGGCGCGCCGCCGGAACACTATTGCAGCGAGCGGACCGCGCGGGCGATGGCGATGGCCGCCTTCGAACGGGCCCGTGTGCTTACCGATGCCGATCCTCGCGCGCTGCGCGGCATCGGCGCCACGGCGAGTCTGGCCACCACCCGCCCGAAGCGCGGCCCCCACCGCGTCCATGTCGCCTGGCAATCGGCCGAGGTCACCGCCGCTAACTCTTGCGAGCTCGTCAAGGGTGAACGAACCCGCGCGGAAGAGGAGCAGCTAGCCAGGCAACTCATCTTGGACGCTGTAGCCGAAGCATGCGGTGTCGCGTCCCTGCCATTGCTTGATTCGTCGCTGCACGACTGCGTGCAGCGCCGCACCCAACAGGCGCCGGCGACTTGGACGGAATTGCTTCTCGGCGAGAGAGATTGCATCGCCGTGGATGGCGACCACGCAGCCGAAGAAACGAGGATTCTGTTTCCCGGCGCGTTCAATCCGCTTCATTCCGGCCACGAGCGGATGGCGGCGCTGGCGGCCGAACGGTACGGCGCGCCAGTCACGATTGAATTATCGATCATAAATGTGGATAAGCCGCCGCTGGACTTCATCGAAATCGCCGACCGGCTGGAGCAGCTGGGTGGCCGGCGCGTATTGCTCACGCGCGCCGCCACGTTTGTCGAAAAGGCCCGACTCGCGCCGGGATGCGTGTTCGTCGTGGGCGTCGACACGCTGTGGCGCATCGCCGATCTAAAATACTACAGCGGCGACGTGGCTCGTCGCGACGCGGCGATTGCGGCGATCGCTGAGCACGAGTGCCGATTCCTGGTATTTGGCCGCACCGTCGAGGATCGCTTTACGACACTGCCGGAAGTCGCGGTGCCGCCCGCGCTCCGCGCGCTATGCGACGACGTGCCGGAAACACTCTTTCGGCAAGATATCTCGTCAACCGATCTGCGCGACGAGTCATTGAGTTAAGTAGCCCGGCGATTGCTTGTGGTGGTGAGCGTCCCTATACTCGTGTCGTGGTCGCTTTAATAAGTCCGTCACGCTCTTCTCGAATCCTCTAACATCTATGGCCACGACTAAATCGTTACCGCCCGGCTCCCGTGCTCAAAAGCCATTTTTTGTCGGGATCGACGTCGGCGGGACGAATATCAAGCTGGGACTGGTCGATGACGCCGGTAACACGCTCGCGTATCACACTATGCGGACCGAGCAGGACCGGGGCGCGGAGGATGCCTGCGTTCGAATGGGGCAGGCCGCTCAAAAATTAATCCAACAAGCGGATGTCAGCTCGGGAGACGTTGTCCGGGCGGGCATCGCCACGCCGGGCCCAATGGACATTCCGAAGGGGATAATCTTGCGTCCCGGCAACATGCCCGGTTGGTGGGATTTTCCGATTCGCGAGCGCACAAGCCATCACCTGGGTTTGCCGGTCGCGTTTGCGAACGATGCCAATGCGGCGGCGTACGGCGAATACTGGCGCGGCGCCGGCGAAAAATATCACAGCCTCGTGCTGCTCACACTGGGCACAGGCGTCGGCGGCGGGATTATCGTCGGTGATACGCTGATTGAAGGCGAACATAGCTGCGGCAGCGAGTGCGGACACATTCTCATCGACCCGGCCGATGATGCGCCGATGGATTCGCTTGGCAAGCGAGGCTCCCTCGAAGCCTACACCAATGCCACGGCCGTGATCGATCGCGCACTGGCGGCGCTGGGCAGCCTGACCGTCACCTCGTTGGCCAAACGGCGCGATGCGGGCGAGCAAATCACCCCGCACGTCATCGCCCAGGAAGCGGAGCGCGGCGACGAGGTCGCACGGCAAGTGATCATGGAGACCGCGTACTGGCTGGCTATCGGCATCGTGTCGCTGATTCATACGATCGATCCTGATGCGGTTTTGTTGGGCGGGGCGATGACGTTTGGCGGCAACGAGAGCCCCATCGGACGCGAGTTTCTCCAAACCATCCGCGATGAGGTCCGCCCCCGGCTGCTCGAACCGCTGCGCGACACGGTGAAAATTGAGTTCGCCTCACTCGGCGGCGACGCGGGCTACATCGGCGCCGCGGGCCTGGCCAGGTTGGAACATCGCAAGGCGCGCTAACACACGTAGGCCTCGCTTGATGACGACATTTCCCGGCCGTGCCCACCAATGGCAGTTACGCAGCCGCACATTGCAGTTGCCGCGGCGGCCGCTGGTGATGGGCATCGTCAACGTGACGCCGGACAGCTTTTCCGACGGCGGCCGATTTCTGGATGCAAACGCGGCGCTGGCCCATGCGCTGCAATTGGTCGCTGATGGGGCCGACCTGCTCGACATCGGCGGCGAGAGCACGCGGCCATACTCGAAGCCGGTCAGCGCCGAAGAAGAGCTGAACCGCGTGTTACCGATCATCGAGCAGCTTGCAGGCCGAATTGAAATTCCCATTTCGATCGACACGAGCAAGGAGTCCGTGGCTCGCGCCGCGATCGCTGCTGGCGCGGAGATCATCAACGATGTGACAGGCCTGGAAGGCGATGCGGAGATGGTGCGGGTTGCCCTCGATACATCGGCCGCGGTTTGCGTGATGCACATGCAAGGCACGCCGCAGACGATGCAAGACAATCCAACGTACACCGACGTGGTCGCCGAGGTACGTGAATACTTGCGCCAGCGGCGCGACGCGCTGGTGGCCGCTGGCATTGCGCGCGAGCGGATTTGTCTGGATCCGGGTATTGGCTTCGGCAAGACGCACCAGCATAATCTCACGCTCATGGCGCATTGTCGTGAGTTGCACGCGCTCGGCTGCCCGCTGCTGGTCGGCCACTCGCGCAAAGGCTTTTTAGCCAAGCTGATCGGCGATAAGGAAGCGGACCGCACCAGCGCGACGGTCGGCGCGGCGCTTAGCCTGGCGGTGCAAGGCGTACAGATTGTGCGCGTTCACGACGTGCGGCCGGTCCGCGAGGCGTTGGTGGCATTCGAGGCAACAGGCGGATTTGCGGCAGTGTAGCCATCTCGCTCCGCGAGATGAATTTCTGCTCGCGGAGCGAGCAGACTACACTGGGAACCAACATTGACCCAAGTGCCGTTTTTGCCGATACTCAATGGGTTCGGTTGAAAGGGTATTTGGCCGTTATGGCTGTCGCTACCAAGCTTGATCTCGACAAGTACTGCGCCGATGTCGCCGCGCGGGCGAAGCGAGCGGCCGCGCGCCTGGCGATCACTTCCAGCAGCCTCAAAGATCAGTGGCTGCGGCGCTCGGCCGAACAATTGCGGGAGCGGGGCGATCAGATCCGCGAGGCGAATGAACTCGATCTGGCCGCCGCGCCGGGGTACGGGCTTACCGACGCGCAGGTCGATCGCTTGCGGCTGACGCCGAAGCGCATTGAAGAAATCGCGGCTGGCTTGGAGCAGATCGCCGACTTGCCGGACCCGATCGGCGAAGTGATTCGCTCGACGACGCGGCCGAACGGCCTGCGGATCGACAAGGTCCGAGTACCGCTGGGCGTTGTGTTTTTCATTTACGAGTCGCGGCCCAACGTGACGGCCGACGCCGCGGCGATCTGCGTCAAATCGGGCAACGCGGTCATTCTCCGCGGTGGCAAGGAGGCGATGCACTCCAGCCAGGCCATCGTGGACGTGCTGAACGAGGTGGCCGAAGAATTGGGACTCGAGTCGGATGCCGTGCAGTTGGTGAGCACCACGGACCGCGCGGCGGTCGGGAAGTTTTTGGCCATGCCGCAGTACATCGACTTGGCCATTCCGCGCGGCGGCGAGGGGCTCATTCGCCGCGTGGCCGCCGAAGCCAAAATGCCGGTGATGAAGCACTTCACCGGCAACTGCCACGTGTACGTCGACGCGGCAGCTGACATCGACATGGCCCGCGAAATCGTCATGAACAGCAAGTGCCAGCGGATGGGCGTGTGCAACGCGGCCGAGTCGCTGGTGGTGCACGCCGACGTGGCGGGCGAGTTCTTGCCAACGATTGGACGAATGCTCGGCGAGCAGGGCGTCGAAATTCGCGGGGATGAGCGGACCTGCGAACTGGTGCCGGAAGCTAAACCGGCAAGCGATGTGGATTACGCGGCCGAATATCTGGGCCCGATAATTTCGTCGCGCGTTGTGGGCTCGCTGGATGAAGCGATTGAGCACATCAACCGCTACGGCTCGCAACACACGGACGCAATCGTGACGAGCGACGCCGAGGCGGCGCGAGATTTTGCCCAGCAAATCGACAGCTCGGCCGTGATAATCAATGCCAGCACGCGTTTCAACGACGGCGGGGAATTCGGCCTGGGGGCGGAAATCGGCATCAGCACCGATAAATTTCACGCCCGCGGCCCCTGTGGACTCGAGGAGCTGACCAGCTACAAGTACGTGGTGTACGGGGAAGGACAGATACGAGAATAAAAGGCGTAGGACGGACACTCCTGTCCGTCGAGGTGCTTCGACGGACAGGATTGTCCGTCCTACATGGTTCACCCACCTGCAACGGAGTGCACGATGAGTGGCGACGTTCTCAGTCAAGCTGAAGTTGAAAGTTTGCTCAGCGCGATGGATTCCCGCGAGCCGGACGTGATCGCGGACGCGGCTACGAGCCGCATCAAGCATCGCGATAAGATCTCGCCGTACGATTTCAAGCGGCCGGAGCGCGTCGGCAAGGAGCAGATGCGTTCGCTGCAAACGATGCACGAGGGGTTTGGCCGCAACTTCGGCGCCGCTCTGTCGGCACTGCTGCGGACCATCGTCGAGCTGAAGCTTACGAGCGTTGACCAGCTCACGTACAGCGAGTTTGTGTTCAGCCTGGAGAACCCGACGTGCTTCAATCTCATCAACGCCGCGCCGCTGGAAGGGCAGCTGATTCTCGACATCAACTTGTCGCTGCTGTTTCCGATCATCGACCGGCTGCTGGGCGGCGGCAGCGACTCGGCCCCGCCGGCCCGCCGGCCGCTAACGGAAATCGAGCTGCGGCTGGTGTCGCGGATCACCGATTTGTTCTGTAAAGAGATGAAGCACGCCTGGGGAAACGTGCTCGAACTGGACCTGTCGATCGATCGCGTGGAAAGCAATCCACAACTGGTGCAGATCGTGCCGCCGAACGAGGTGATCGTGCTGATCAGCTTCGAGCTCACCTTGGGCGAAGCTCGCGGCATGATGAACCTCTGTATTCCGTTCAACGCCATCGAGCGGATCAGCACGCGGCTGTCGTCCAATAGCTGGGTCAGTTACGGCAAGAAAACGGCCACTCCGGAAAACATTCAGCGGATCAGCAGCAGGTTGAATGCCGCGGTCGTGGAGCTGGTGGTGGACCTTGCGGACACAACAATCTCGACAGCCGATCTCATTGGCCTGCGCGTGGGCGATATCATCGCCACGGAAAAAGATGTGGAGCGACCGCTCGTGGTGTCTGTCGAGGGGCGGCCGAAGTTCCACGCCCAGCCCGGCGCGTTCAAAGGCCGCAAGGCGATTCAGGTGATCGGGATGATCGCGTAGAAATATAGCCCGGCCATCTTGGTCGCGAAGAGCCAACCACCGGGCGAGCGATCGTTCATTCGGCGACCGACCCAGGATGGGTCGGCTATGTATTTATCATGAGGCCAGCGCGGGCTTGAATGCGGGCGGCGGCGATTGGGGGCCGAGGATTGCCCGCACCGCTTCGACGAGCATCAGCGCGGCGAGCACTATCAGCACGACGCCGGCCCAGGGCACCGGATCGGTCGGCACCGAGAAGCGGCCGGTCGACGCGCTGAAGAAGCTCGGCAGCGTCATCTTCACCAGTGCCCAAGTGCTCATCGTGTACATCACGGCCGTCGGCACGCCGGTGACGAGCCACACGAGCGGGTTGCGCCGCGTGCGCCACAGCCAGACGGTCACGCCCAACAGGGTCAGCGCGGCGAGCAATTGATTGCTCGCCCCAAACAGCGCCCAGTACATTTTCCACGCCGGGATGGCGGCGCCTTGCCCGCTGACCGTCGTGCGCATCACGAAAAACAGCGGCACGCCGGCCGTCAGCGCGGAACCGAGGAACCGGCCCATCCAGTTGTGCAGGCCGGTGAGCTCTTGAACGATGTACCGCCCGAGCCGCGTGCACACATCGAGCGTGTCGTACACGAATGTGGTGAAGGCCATCAGGCCGAACGCCATCGCGAACGTCATCGGTACGTTGAACACCTGCAGGAACTGCCCGACGCCGTGGGCATAGACGATATTCGGGTCGCGGGCGAGAACGGCGGAGCCGGCCGGCAGAATCATTACGCACGACAGCGCGAGCACGGCCACCATGGCTTCCATCAGCATCGCGCCGTAGGCGATCGGCCGGGCATCAGTTTCGCGGCAAAGTTGTTTGGAAGTCGTGCCGGAAGCGATGAGTGAGTGGAAGCCCGAGCATGCGCCGCAAGCGATCAAGATGAAGAGAAACGGAAAAAACGTTTCGCCGCGCGGGCCCACGGCGTCGAAGCCCTTGAACGCTTCAAACTGAATCGAGAACCCGCCGAACAGCACGCCGACGATGCCGGCCAACAACGCGGCGTAGAGAAAAAATCCGCCCAGGTGACCACGAGGCTGCAACAACAGCCACACCGGCACAACGCCGGCAATCAAACAGTAGCCGAGCAGGAGCACGCCCCAGATTTTTTGGGCCTGCACGTCGGCTTCCGCCAGCGATAGGGCCGGCTGGAAATGCTGAACGATTAAACCGAGGTCGAGTGGGATGAATTGTCCGGCCCAAATCACGACGCCGACCAGCGGCACGAAAATGGCCGTCGCCCAGCCGAGCGACAGCCGTGTGTAACGCAGCAAGAGGCCCATGATCACTGGCAGTGCCAAATACAAAAGCGACGAAGTGGCGATCGCGCCGCCGGTCACGCCGCCGCTTTCGCTGATCGTTTCCGCGGTGACTGCGGCCGGCGCCACGGCTGCGGCCTTTCCCAGGCGAATGTCCTCCGGACCTCCAACGAACGCGCCGGCCGTGATATCGGCGAACGCCACGATGATGTACACCAGTGCGATCCAAATGAAAAGCAGAAACAAGATGTAGGAACGCTGGCTCATATGGTCGCGGACCACTTCGGCGATCGAGCGGGCCTTGTGGCGAATCGACGCCGTGAGGGCCGTCATGTCGTGCACGCCGCCGATGAAAATCGAGCCGATCAGAATCCACAACAGGGCGGGCAGCCAACCGAACATCACGCCAGCGACAATCGGCCCCACAATCGGTCCGGCGGCGGCAATCGCCGAAAAATGCTGACCCATGAGAAACTTCGGCTGGATCGGCACATAATCCACATCATCGCGCAATTCCACGGCCGGGGTTGGCCGGCTCGGATCGAGCGCGAGGAATCGGCTCAGAAAGCGGCCATAAACGAGATAGGCTACGATGAGCACGGCCGCCGAGACGGCTACGACAGTCAACAGACTCATATCCGCCGCTCCCGCAAAGTTGTTTCCAGCTCAATTCACGATACCTCTGCTGCACGAAACCAGCAAGACGAGCCGATGGAACGCGGCACGTCGAAACCCTATAATTCTTGCCAATGCTGCGCCGCTGCGCTCAAGGCAAGTGGCGTGACGGAATTCCGCCACATGGCGCGGCGCAGCTTACTTCGGGAGTCAGCGTGTGGCGGAGCAAGTGATCATTATCGGGAGCGGGCCGGCCGCCTGGTCGGCGGCGATTTACGCTGCGCGGGCGGAGCTCAAGCCGCTCGTATTTGAAGGCGCCATCACCGAAGAGAATCGGATGAATGGCACGCTGCCGTTGGGCCAGCTCGCGCTCACGACCGAAGTCGAGAATTACGCCGGCTTTCCTGCCGGAGTCTTGAAGGAGTTCCTGGAAACGGCGATCGCTCCCGAGCGGCTTCAGTATTTGAACATCATCGAAGAGAAGCATGCCGTCACTGGACCGGAGCTAATGGAGCTGATGCGGCAGCAGGCGTTCAACTTCGGCACCCGCATTATTACGGACGATGTCGTCGATGTGGACTTGAAGCGCCGGCCCTTCGAGGTCCGGACTCTAGAAGGCGATTCGCACGAGGCACACTCGCTGGTCGTCGCCACCGGTGCGCGGGCGAATTACCTCGGGCTGCCATCGGAGGAGGCGTACAAGAATCGCGGCGTAAGCGCGTGTGCCGTGTGCGACGGCGCGCTGCCGAGGTTCCGCAACAAGCCGCTGGTGGTTGTCGGCGGCGGCGACTCGGCCGTGGAAGAAGCCACCTATTTGACGAAGTATGCGTCCCAAGTTCACATGGTCCACCGCCGCGACAAGATGCGGGCCAGCATGATCATGCAAGAGCGGGCACTTACAAATCCCAAGATTCGCCTGGAGTGGAACAACGAGCTTGGCGAAGTTTTAGGCAACGATAAGGAAGGCGTTACCGGCGTGCGGTTGGGGAGCACGGTGGGCGTCGGCGATCGCGAGCTGGCGGCCAGCGGGGTGTTCTTGGCCATTGGACACACACCAAACACGGTATTCCTGAAAGGCCAGCTCGAACTGACGGAGAAGGGCTATATCAAGTGGTCGAAGCCGTTCCGCACGGCCACCAGCGTGGAAGGGGTCTTCGCCGCCGGCGATGTGGCGGATGACTATTACCGTCAGGCGATCACATCAGCGGGCACGGGTTGCATGGCCGCGCTCGACGCCGAGCGGTGGTTGGCCGGTAAAGGCATTCATTAGCAAGGCATCTCACGCAGAGGCGCAGAGGATGCAGAAGAATTGAACCACGACGGCACTAAGGACACAAAGGAGATCAGAAAAAGATACCGTTGATATCCTTTGCGATCCTCTTCGTGTCCTTCGTGTCTTAGTGGTTAATTGATAGTATGTGGCATGTCGAAACCGGCAAAATTAGCGCTTGAAGATGGTACGGTCTTTCTAGGCACTTCGATTGGCGCCGAGGGCGAAGTCGATGGCGAGGTGTGTTTCAACACGTCGATGACCGGCTATCAGGAGATTCTCACCGATCCCAGTTATCGCGGGCAAATCGTCACGATGACGTACCCGCAAATCGGCAACTATGGCGTAAACGCTGAGGACGTGGAAAGCGGGCGGCCGCAGTTGGCCGGGTTTGTGGTGCGCGAGCACAGCCGCACGCAGAGCAATTTCCGCGCGGAGCAAAGCCTTAGCGAGTACCTCCAGCAGTGGGGCATCGTGGCGATCGAATCGATCGACACGCGGGCACTAGTGCGCCGGCTCCGCTCGCGCGGGGCGATGAAAGGCGTGTTGTCGACGGTGGATTTAGACGACGCGAGCCTCGTCGGCAAAGCCCGATCGAGCCCAGGTCTGGTTGGCCGTGATCTGGTGCGCGAGGTGCTGCCCGATCAGCCGTTCGAATGGGACCAACCTCTTAGTGCGTGGACGCATCTGAGGAGCGAGGAGCGAGGAGCGAGGAGCGAGGAGCGGGAGACTGTTGCGGCGCGGCCGCACGTGGTCGCGCTTGATTACGGCATGAAGTGGAATATCCCGCGGCATTTGGTTGACTTGGGTTGCCGCGTCACAATCCTGCCCGGCACGGCGACGGCAATGGATGTGCTGGCGCAGGAGCCGGATGGTGTTTTCCTCTCCAACGGCCCCGGCGACCCGGAGCCGCTGGAATATGCGATCGGCACCATTCGCGGACTGCTTGGCAAAAAGCCGATTTTTGGCATCTGCCTCGGTCACCAGCTACTCGGCCTGGCATGCGGCGCAAAGACGTTCAAATTGAAGTTCGGCCATCGCGGAGCGAACCATCCGGTGCAGAATCTCGAAACGGGCGCAGTCGAAATTACGTCCCAGAATCATGGCTTCGCGGTCGCCGAGGACTCATTGCCGGGCTTCCTCGAGGTGACACACCGCAGTCTCAACGACGGCACGATCGAAGGCCTATCACATCGCGAGCTGCCGGCCTACAGCGTGCAATATCACCCCGAGGCCTCCGCTGGTCCGCACGACAGCCATTACTTGTTCCGGCGATTTTTCGATTCGATGGCGGTTTGAGCGCGCGGGTCGCTCACCAAGCCTTGCCGGCCAGCAGCGAAATCACTTCGATGGCGGCGAAGATTTTGTGGGGCGGGTGATTCGGCTCGCTCCTGAGCTCGTGCCACACGCTTTGCGCGCGGCGCAAATACTGCTGACGCGATTCCTCGAGCACATGGCTGCCCAGCTCTGCGACCATTTTCTTCCAGGCGTCGATCACCGTTTCGAGCGACACCGGGTCGCCGTCGATCGCGGCGAACATCAGGTCGTCGAGCCATTCCAGCCGGGCGACCAGGTCAGGGTCGGTGTCCGTGTGATTCAGCCGATGGGGCCCAGGCAGCGCGGATTTCGTGGGGCGGCCGTCAGGTGGGGGCGGCGAATGCTGCTCTAACCGGTTTTGATTGTCCGGGGACACTGCAAACTCCCTGAATGAATGACCTCTGGTGGTGCCACGGGCAGACCCTCCACCCTCTCATCGGCCGCATAGTCTGGCCGCCACTCCTGGGTTGTTCCAATGTTCATCCAACTCCGCCATCAGCCAGCCAAAGGGTTCAACAACGCCGTGCGGCTCGATCCGCAAGGGCACTTGTTGTCGCCGGCCATAATTGTCGCGGAATGCCGTCGCGCCGGTCACCGAGCAGGCAAACGCTTCATGTCGCGGGAACCGCGAGCGGCAGTCGCTCCACAGCGCGTCGGCATGCGCTTCGGCAAAGTCGCGCGGATTTTCCTGGAGACCGTCGCAATGGTCCGCTTTGGTGAGCACGAGCGCCAACGGCCGGCGTTCCGTGCCGCGCTGCCATCGGCGCGACGAGTGCTCCTTGCGCAATTCGCCCATCAACGACAGCGTCTTGAGCGTAATGAAGTCTTGCGAGTGATCGCCGGCTTGCATTCGCTGGGCGTCGGCCAGCACCATCACGCCCGCGCAATTGGCGAGCAGCGCGCGAATTGCCGGATAGCGCCCGGGGTGCTCCGTTTCGGTCGCGAGCGCTTCGCCAGACACGTCCGGAATCACCAATTCCAGGGGCCGGCGGCGGCGGCGGCAGTTGAATTGACAATGGACCCAGTGCCAATGTTCGGGGTCGGTCGAGGACTTTTCTGGGAACCACCCCGTAGCCAGGGCCGTGGTCGTTGTCTGCTGCAGCGAAATCGACATGGGCCCGCGCGCCGTCGAGCGGAGCAGGCTCACGTGGCGGGTGAGCATGTCCATCAAGAGGCCGAGGTAAACCGTTTTCCCGGCGCCGCTGGCGCCAATCACGGCGATCAAGTGCGGCCGTTTCTTTACCGACTGCGTCTGGTGGGCCAAGCTCATGGGGGCAGCGCAGTGGCGACAGCGGGCCGCCGAACAACAATTCTCCTGATCGCACACGAGGCACGCAATCGGTGCCGCTTGCTGCGCGAGCAGATAGGTTTCCAACGGAATTTGAGCAAGGTGAGTCATGGTAGGGCCATTGATTTGAGAGTGATGTAAGCGACGGAGATGTAAGATCTCAAATTGTCGCCAATTGCTCGGCTGGAAGTTGCTCCGTTACTGGTACGGTGACAAGCTCGTTGCGATCCTGTTCGTCGTCGGCCTCTAAATCGCTCATGGCCAGGGCGAGCCGGAAGCCGATGTTCGGTCGTCGCGAGAGGCGCTGTTCGCCGCTTTGATAATGGCAGGTCGCCTGGTTTTCGAAGTACGTGTCGAACGACCCGCCGCGAATGCTGATGACCGACTCGGAGACGTGCAGCGTGGCATCACCCAGTTCGGCCAGCGGCGTGGCGGTCCACTCCCAAACGTTGCCGATCAGTTGATGAATGCCGCCGACGCTGACTCCGCCCGGATACTCGTCCACGGCCACTGGTCGTTGCAGCCCGGATCCGTACAGGTGCGCGCGGCGGACGTCGAACGATTCGCCCCAGGGGTAGCGGCGTTGGGCAATGCGTCCCGGGGCGGCCTCGACGGGCCACGCGCCGGCTTTGGTCCACTCGGCATCGGTCGGCAGGCGCTTGCCCACCCAGCGAGCATAGGCGCACGCCTCGTACCAACTGACGCCGACGACCGGCAGCCGTTGTTCGCCGCTGAGATGCTGGCCGTCGAGCCAGTGACGAGGGCCCGGCGCACCGCTCTGATCGACAAAATCGAGCAAAGCCGGCAACGCCTCCTCGTGCCAGAACTCGAGCTGCTCATAACCGCCGCCATCGACAAACTGCTGATACTGCTCGTTAGTGACGCAAAAACGGTCCAGATACGCCGGGTCCACTTGGACTAGATTTCGCTGTGCCAATTTCGGATCGACGTCGGCCGCGCCGCAAGCGGAGCTCGACTGCTCGGCGAGCTGGCCCAGCAGCACGCGGCCGGCCGGCACCAGTGCCATCGCTTCGTCAAGGTGGCGAATGGCGCGCATGATGTGCGTTTGCGACAGATGCTGCTTGGTAATCGGCCGCAGCAGCAGTGCATAGCGACCCGTCGCCAATAACTCGTCCACCAATGCGTCGGTGTTCTTTGGCAAGACGCTGCCACTTGTGCGATGCACGGCATATTGGCCTTCCGCCCAGTTGTGATCGGCGGCCGGAGTTGGACTTTTGCTGCCGGCCGCATGGCGCTCAGCTGGCTCGGGGGGGCGCTTCTGCGGGGGCCGCTTCTTTCCAAGCGTGCTCGTTTGCGGATCGCCGCCGGCGACTCGGCGAAGCGCAAAACACAACAGGGCGGCGCCGCCACCAAGCAGCCCCGCGTGCTGCCAAATCAGGCCGCATACAAAGACCACGGCGGCGATCGCCACGATCGGCGCACGCCAGGCCACAGGATGGAATGTCTGCCAATGCCACCGATTCATAGCGCCTTACCTTGCTTTCTTGAGGGCCGGACGATCCGACGCGCGTTGCTGACGCAGTTTCCCGAACTGTTCCTGGATTGAACCCAACACCGGGTTATCCGCCATGCGACTGCCGCCATCTGCTTGCCACCAGTTGGTCGTTTGCGCTTGTTCGAGAGATGATTCCTCCATGCGCTGCTCGAGAAGCTCGCGCAAGTGTCGCAGCTCCTCGGCCCACTTCAGCTCTTCTTGTTCGCGGGATTGCCTGAGTTCCTCCAGCGTGGCCCTCAACTCCTTCTCGCGGGCCCGTGCCAGCTCCAATTCCGTGGCGACTTCGGCCCGGCGGCCGTCGAGCGCGCGAAGCTCTTCGGTGCGAGCCAATAAGGCGCTGGTCAGCGAGCCGATCTTATCGCGGGCGGCGTTCAGCTCCGTGCTGATCTCCGCGAACGACTGCGCTTGGGACTTTTCGGCCGCCGCCCGCTCGGTGGCGAATCGCTCTCGAGCCTGCCGCAACTCGTCGCGCTCTACGGCAAGTTGCCGCTGCCAGGCATCCAAATGCGACTGGTAGGCGGAGAGCGCTGTCAGCGATTCGCTCAGTTCGGCGGCCAGCGGCTCCTGCTGGGCGCGCCACTGCCGAAATGCGCCGCGGACCGCTTCGCAATCGATAATTGGTGATTCGGTCGTCATCCGCGTGGAGCCGTATTGCTTCGGACCAGTCGCGCAGACACACACTCTGCGCGCGGCTGCTGAAAGTCGAGGCTGCCGAGTAGAAAAGATTGTGGAAAAGGTACGGCCGGTCCGCTTCCGTCGGCGCGACCGCGCTTTGGACCGCCATTCAAAGGTACGTTACAATTTGGCCATTGCAAACGGTTTGCGCGATGGTGTGCAGCAACGGCCATCGGGTCGATACAATCGCTACATTCCCACGCTCCGAAAAGCGCAGGAGCCCATAGAGAGCTGGGCTAGTGAAGCGGTGACCATCGTCTGGACGGTTTCGGTGACGGGCGCATTCGTGGCCGACTTACTCGTCGTCGTGGCGCATCTGTACGTTCGCAGTCATCCGCAAGCGCAACCGGCCAGGATGCTGGAAGCCATCATGCTGTTGTCGGCCGCTGTGATGGGCGCTACGTCGATAGCACTGTTGCCGGTGGTTTGGCGGACCCGCCGGCTAAAACCGCCGCAAGGCCATCTCGTTTTTGCCGTTCTGGTGGCTGTAGCGCCGGTGATTGCGCTGGTGGGGCGATTGTTTTCGTGAAGAGCTCTTTGGCCGTGTGCCACTGCTCGCGGCGCAACAGAGGGCGTGGTAATCGGGTGCGGCACTGCTTGCCTCCCATGGCCCGCGTGATTTTACCAGCGAGCAGTGCGCTCTTAGCGTGTCGGCGCAGATCGGCGCGCCGCAAGCAGTGGCACACCAACCTGAAAAACGCATTAAAACTCCGCGTTGCCAGGCGTGCGCGGGAAGGGAATCACGTCGCGGATGTTGGCCATGCCGGTGGCGAATTGCACCATCCGCTCCAGGCCCAGGCCGAAACCGGAGTGTGGCACCGTGCCGAAGCGGCGGAGGTCGAGATACCACCAGTAATCGGCCTTGTTGAGGCCTTGGGCTTCCATGCGAGCTTCGAGCACGTCGAGCCGCTCCTCGCGCTGGCTGCCGCCGATGATCTCGCCGACGCCGGCCACCAGCACGTCCATGGCCCGGACGGTTTTGCCATCGTCATTGACCCGCATGTAGAAGGGTTTGATCGCGGCCGGATAATCGTAGAGCACAAGGGGCTCGGCGAATTTTTCCTCCGTGAGGTAGCGCTCGTGCTCGGCTTGCAGGTCGTGGCCCCACTCGACCGGAAACTCGAACGATTTGCCCGACGCTTTTAGAATGTCGACGGCCTCGGTATAGCTAAGCCGGCGGAAGTCGCGCTCGACGACGTTCTGGAGCCGCTCCAGGACGGCCTGATCGACGTGCTGGGCGAAGAGTTGCATGTCCTCCTGGCAATCGGCGAGCACGTCGCGGCAGATGCGTTTCAGGAAGCGCTCGGCGAGAGCCATGTTGTCGCTGGCGTCAAAAAACGCGGCCTCCGGCTCGACCATCCAGAACTCGGCGAGGTGGCGCGTGGTGTTGGAATTCTCAGCGCGGAAGGTGGGGCCGAACGTGTAGATCTTGCCGAGCGCGGTGGCGTAAATTTCGCCTTCGAGCTGGCCGGAAACGGTGAGGTACGCGGGGCGATGGAAGAAATCCTGCGAGTAATCGACATCGCCCTGCTCGTTGCGCGGCGGCTTTTCCGGATCGATTGTCGAGACGCGGAACATCGCCCCGGCGCCTTCGCAGTCGCTGGCGGTGATGATCGGCGTTTGCAAGTACAGGAAGCCTTCCTCTTGGAAGAAGTCGTGGATCGACCGGCAGATGCGATTGCGCACGCGGGCCACAGCGCCGAACGTGTTGGTCCGCGGACGCAAGTGGGCCCACTCGCGCAGCTTCTCGAAGGAGTGCCGCTTTTTCTGCAGCGGATAGTCCTCCGGATCGGCCCAGCCGTGGACCGTAATCTCGGCGGCATGAACTTCGGTGGCCTGCTCTTTGCCGCCCGAGGGCTTCACCTCGCCGCGCACCGTGACGCTGCATCCAGGGGATAGTTTTTTCACCTCGGACTCGTAATTCGGCAAATTCGCATCCGCGACGATCTGGATATTCGCCAGGCATGAGCCGTCGTTGAGCTCCAGAAAGCTGAACCCGCCCTTCGAGTCGCGTCGCGTGCGGACCCAACCCTGCAGCGTAACCGCTCGGCCGACGGCATCAGGCTTTCGTGCGTCGATGACGGATAGCTTAGTCATAGCGGAATAGATCAGCGGAATGTTAGTGTTGGCGGGGGCTTGGAATAGCGAGACGTGTGCATAACAAGCGCTGATCGGGTAAATTGTACCAGCGAGTCAAGTCCTACGGCATGCGGGTTTTCGATGGAAACCGGCACACCGCACATGAAGCTAAATAGCTGGCGCAACGTGTTCCGCTTTAAGCTCCGGACGCTCCTCTTGGCGGTCACGATCGTATCGGTTTGGCTTGGCGTCCACGTCCATAGCACTGAGAAGCAGCGCCAATCGGTGACAGCAATTCAGCGATACGGTGGATGGTTGCGCTACGACTTTCAATTCCCGACTGGCGAATATTTTTACAACCGTTTTGACCCCAATGCTCGTTCCCGAGTTCCTCGATGGTTGCTCAATCGACTTGGGATCGATTTCTTCCATGATGTTGTGCAAGTAAACCTGAATTACAGCGAGGATAGTGGCAGACGAAAAGAAAACCACAATCCCTCCGACGAGGCACTTCAACATCTTCAAGACTTTCCGAAACTCCGCGTACTACTCCTGCAAGACACACAGGCCAGCGATTCGAGCATGCGGCATCTTGCTGGGCTGAAAAAGCTTGAGTATCTGTTCATGTGGAATGTGGCTAATGTCAACGACGCCGGCGTGGAGCACCTGCGCAATTTACGAAACTTACGTTACATTCACCTCAGTACGTCCCAAATCACGGATAAGTCGCTCGCGGTTTTCGCCCGTCTGCCGAAGATCAAAGGACTATCACTTCAGTTCAACCATTTTACAGACGAAGGGCTGGAGCACGTCGCGTGCCTGGAGCAACTCGAAACTCTTTGGGTATGTGGGCAAAGTGAAATGCCGAATAAGATCACCGACGCGGGTCTTAAATACCTGGAGAACCTGAAAAATCACACGAGCCTCGGCATTCAGTACACGCAGGTCACTCCCAAAGGAATGGAAGCATTCAAAAAGGCAGCGCCAGCTTGTAAGGTCATCGAATAAAGTCCCCTGTATCGCCTGCAGGTTGTGTGCTATCATTTATGAAGGCGCTGCTACATGCCGGTCATCGACGTTATCTGGGACTTGCCGGATGATCCGAATGGGAACGTCCAGCACATTGCCCAGCATGGTTTGGTGCCGAGCGATGTGGAATATGTGTTGAATCATCCCATGCGGCGCTCGAAAAGCCGTTCCAGCGGCCGCCCGATCGTGTTCGGCCGAACACCTTCAGGTGAAGATATCGCGGTGATCTACGAAGAGATTGATGACGCCGCGATCTATCCAATCACAGCGTACCCGGTTGAGGAATGACCCCGATGGGCAAGAAGAGTTATCGATCAGCTTCCCGTGGCCGGCGGCTTACCAAGGCTGAGGCCGCGAAATACCGCACAATTCGTCAACAAGTTGAAGAAGAACTTCCGCCAGCAAAAACGGATGCGATGAAAGTGGCCATCGCCAAGCTGCGTGCCATGCGGGAAGCTAATGGCGTTACGCTGGCTGAATTGGCATCTCGCACGGGCATGACCCGCGGAAACATAGCGAGACTGGAATCGCAAAAAAACGCAACGCTGCGAACACTAGAACGTTACGCTGCGGGACTCGGCTGCGTGCTCGATATCGGTTTCAGGACAGCCGATATAACTACGCGCAAAAAGGCTCCGGCGGCTGGGTAAACGTGCAACTTGCGACAATTATGGAACTCGACGACGAACTTTGTTTGTGTTTTCACGTCACGAAGCGGAAGGTCGTGAACTTTCTACGCGTCGAGCGGCCGCGGCGGGAGAGTCAGTTGGCGGAGTGTCACGGCGCCGGGACGGGGTGTGGCTGGTGCCGGCCGTTTTTGAAGAAGTTGTTTGAGGCGGCGCGGGACAGTACCGCCGAGTCGCCGGAATTGCCGAGCGCCGACGAGTATGCGCGGGGGCGGACCGGCTATGTGCGCGCCGGCAAGGGGACGCCGCCGCCGGGTGCGACGCCAATTCAGGAATGACGAATGTGTCGAATGTCGAAACCACGACATTCGTCATTCGAGCTTCGTCATTCGTCATTTCCACTCACCAGTGGACGTGCACCGGGCCAACGTGCACGGAGCCGTGGCGGCCGTAGTAAACGTCGACGGGGCCGGCGTGGACTTGGCCGCCGTAATGGTAGACCCGCGGGTGGCCGTCGTAGTAGCGGTACACGCGCCGTCCCTCCGGATAGTAGTAACGGTACACGGGTCGGCCGTCATGGTGACGGTAATGGCGGCTCGGGTAACGATAAACCCGGTAGACGTCCGGCGAATGGTGACGGTACCAGCGAGAGTCCCGTTCGTGCAGCTCCTCCAGCGCTTCTTCTCGGTCTTCCAACCATTCTTCGTGCTCTTCGCGTGCTTCCTCGCGCGCGTCTTCATATTCCTCCCAGCGATCTTCCCAGTCGTCATCGTCGGCTCGCGCGGTTGATGGCGACAGTGGCAGGAAGATCACGGCTCCGATCATCAGGGCCATCGCGTTGTAATTGAAAGAGTTCATGATAAGCGCCTCCTCGTCCTCAACATTGCGGGGCCGCGGAGTGGCATCCATTTGCGAACAGTGCATCAATTCGATGCCACATTTTGCGCGTATCCCCGGCAGTTGAATAGGGTGCAAACCGGGTGCCATTCGAGGCCTATTTCGTGGAGAATTGGAGCGCGGAATCGCGCAAAGACAGCGAGACAAGGAGACGGGGAGACGGGGAGATATGCGGCGCCGGCGACGGACACGCGTGGATTCAGGTGTGTCGCAATTCGAAGCTTTTTTCTCTTACAACGATGATCCGGTTGTGTCGAGGTTCCAGATCACCTCGCGTGGAACGAGGCTGTAGACACCGCGAGTGAATACTTGCTCAATGAAGTCGTCGGCCTGCTGGATGGGCGTTTTGGGCACCAGCACGATGTCGGAATCGTTAAGCCAGATGTCGTCGGCGGGCACCGGGCGCCGGGCGTAAATAGCGCCGCGGAGGTCGAGCATCGTCGCCATCAGGCGCCAATCGGGTCCGCGGCGGAATACGACAACCTGGCGGAGATTCGCGCCGAGTCGATGCCCGCCGCCGAGCGCGAGAGCGCCCATTGCCGTGGTGGGCCCTTCCAGTTCGAAGCGGCCGGGCACATTGACTTCACCCAAGACGTAAATGAACCGCCGCGCACGTTGGACCAAGACGAGCGTCACTTGCACGCCCGGCACTTCGGCATCGTACCGCGCGTCGATCTCCTGCTTGGCCTCGGCCAGCGTCAGACCTTGCGCAAACACGCTGGCGATGCCGGGCAACTGGATGTCGCCGGCCGGCGTGACGGTGACTTGGATCTGCCGGCCGCCCAACGTACCCGCGCGGCTGTCGACAGTGTCCAGCAAATCTTCAAGCTTCGTATTGACCGCGATGGGCGTGACGGTGATCGACGGCATGCGGTAGAACTGCTTGTATTGTTCTTCCAGCTCGTCGCGCAGCGCGGGAACGGTTCGCCGCGTGGCTCGGACCTGTCCCAGCAGCGGCAGCGTGATGGTTCCGTCGGGTTGCACGACGAGCTCGCGTGCAATCGTGTCGTCGGCGGCCGGTGCGGCTTCGGCGCCGCGCGGCACGCCCGTCGCAGCCCCGGCGGTCAGCGATTCAATGCGGATCCGGTCGCCCACTTGCAACTCATACGGCCGGGAGAGCTCTTCGCGAGTACGTCGATAGTACACGGCCACGACGTCGCCTTCGCGGAGCCGATACTCGGGGACGTGCGGTATGCGGGCGTGGCCAATGTATTCGCCTTGGGCGAATTGTTGCCACGGGATCATCCCGCGGGCGTCCCAGCCCACTTCACCGCCATGGCAGCCGGCTGCGCTGTCAACGCCCCAGATCGGATGCGGCGCCGCCGGCCCGAGCCCATGACAAGATGGGCCGTGGCTGAACCCTTCGACCATGACCGGGTTTGTCGAGGGAACGGGAGTCTCCCCTTTGGTCGAAGCGCAGCAGATGCCGAGCAGCGCATAAACCGTTACGGCGGCCAACCACTTTCTCGAGTCACTGCGCGAGCTATTCATGGAGCGCGGGGGAATTAGGAGGAAAGTTTCGCGTGCTTTGGGACAAAGGGGTCATCGCCAGTGCGTCGAAGTTCGTTGTGGAGTCGCGGCAGCAGCCGACGGCGTCGGCGTCAGCGCCGCGGGCTGTGCTACGCGAGCCATTTCGCCCGGCGCAACCCATGCGACACCGGCCCGGCGCGATAACGCGCCGCTGGCGCGTTCGCCGGCGGCGAGCCGGTGCGACTCCTGTTCGTTGGCCTGCGCCTGTGCGTGCAAGCCGACTTTTTGCTGGGCGACCGCCAAATTGTGGTAAGCCGTCGCGCTCGGCGCGACGTCGATCGTTCGCTCAAACAACCGGATTGCTTCGCTCGGACGGCCTGTTCGGCAAACAAGCACGCCCAATTCGTTCGCGGCCAGATGGTTCTGCGGTGAGGCGGCGAGCGCGGCTGCATACATGGTCATCGCGCCGCGCACGAATTGCAGATCATCGTCCTTTCGTTCAGCGAGCTGCGCGTAAATGCGACCTAGCCCGTAGAGCGCCATCGAGCCGGCCTGGTCGCCCTCGACGGCCGTGGCCAGCCGTTCTTCGGCGAAGTTGTGGTATAGCACGACGGCTTTGTGCGGCATGATTATGTCGGTACCGTCGGGCAAGACGGGGGTGCGGTGCGATGAAGCGGTCGCCCGCACGTCGAGCTCCGCTTCCAACTGGATGCCAGCCGGCACAAAGTCGTCGGCCTCATCGAGCGCCCGCAATCCGGCGGCCAGCGCTTGCGAATGTTCGTCCGAGCCGGCGGCGATATCCTTCGCCTGGGCCACACGCCGCAGAACTTGGACAAACTCGATTCGTGCGGCAAACACCGCTCCGCGCTGAGCGAGCACGTAACCGCGCTGCACGGCTGGCAGCAGTTGCGCGGCTTGCGGAGCGGTTGCGGGCGGCGATTCGGAAGCAATTGGACCAATCGGATCCAACGCCATCGGTGGTTTTTCCTGCGAGGCGTTGCCTGGCGTCGTGGCATTGTGTTCAACAACGCTGCCCGCGTCTTCGTCCGGGGGGGAGCCGGCCGGGGTGGGAGCTGTCGGCGTTCGCCATGGCTGTTGGATCGCTGGAGGCTGCGGCACTGTTACGACGTGCGGAGCTGAATTCTGAATCGGCGGCACGAACTCATAGCGCTCGGCCGGCAGCGGCGGCGAGAAGAGGGGTAGTGTGCCACTTGCTGTTGCAACCTGCGAAGCGGCCGATGACGTTACTTGCGGCAAGCGATACGTCGTCGGCAGATCGCCGTCGACCATTTCGCCCTTAACCGCAATGCGAAGGGAAGGCGGCATTGAAGGGACGCGAGGCGCCGTCGCGGCATCGACCGTGGCCTCGCCAGCGAATGCCGCGGCGATCAGCACGAGGGCGCACGATTCGGCCAAAAAGTGTGATCGGCTCATTAGTGGTTCGGCGGGGTAGGCGCTGTTTGAGCACGCGAAAACCCCAGCTGCCCGGGGGGTTCCCCCAGTAGCTGGGATAAAGCCAAACGGTTGGCGCACCGTCATCGCCGTCGCGTTGCGAACGATCCGTAAAATCAGAATTCGTCTTTCGCAAGGGCCGACAACCAGCAAAATCCGCCCCACCGGGCGCAGACGTACCGCGCCGGCCCGCATAGCCGCTACAAACAGGGGAGGCGCGGAGGCAGAACCGCTACGGCCGGATTATCTTGCCAAATTTGCGACTTAGATGCCGCCAGCCGAGAGCAGGCGGAAAGGGAACCGCAGACGAGCGCGGATGAACGCAGATTTCGTCTGCATTTATCTGCGTTCGTCGGCGTGCATCTGCGGTTGATAGTTCCTTAGGCACAGAACGATAAAGCTCAGTTGCCCGCCGGAACAAAGTGGCGGGTTTGCATGCAGTATAAATTTTGCAAAGCCAAAACGCCAAACCGCCCAATCGGCTGGCGGGTCAACTGCAGCGCCTTGTTAGGGCGACTGCGGAGGTTTCCATTTTAGCGGAGCGTCGAATAACAACAAATCCGTGACTTGTTCTTGTTGGCTACCGTCGGATTTGACAGTCCAAATGCTCGACTTCGGTACGCCGCTCGGTCCGTCAGGCCATTCTTCCATCAAGAAGAACACTCGCTCGCCACTGCTCGCAAAAACGGGATGTACGCAACCGAACTTGCTTGAGGTGATTTGCGACTTATTTGTCCCATCGAGATGTGCGATGAAAAGCTCCTGATCTCCCGAGTACTTTCCATCGGAAAACACTAGTCGAGTTCCGTCCGGAGAAAAGCTTGCCCAGCTGAGAATTGGTCCAATCTTCTTGGGGCGCTTAGAACCATCAAATGGAACGGAATACAGGCCATCGATCGAAAAAAAGAGTACCGCCTTTCCGTCTTTAGTAAACGACGGCGCGAATGCAATCAATTCATCCGCAGTCAATTGGCGTTCGTCGCTGCCATCTTCGGCAATGACGCATATGACTCCCCCAGGCTTCCAGTTCGCGGCTAAACCACCCCATTGGTAAGTCTTGTCGCGAGCAAACACAATCATGGAGCCGTCCGGCGAAAACCTCGGCGAAGCGTCATTGGCGTCCGCACTGGTCAGTTGCGTTTTCGCATTGCCGTCGCGCCCAATGATAAAAATGTGATCGGCCCGATCGCTCGGAACCCCCGCGGCATACACAATTCGTTGCCCGTCCGGTGAGAAACTAGGAAACACCTCGTATTCAGGCGTATCGGCGACTCGTCTGATCGTTAAGTCAGCGAGACGAAGCAGATAAAGGTCGCGTCCGCCGCTGCCAGCCGCATTGAACAGAAGTGCATCATCCTGTGGCGAAACTGCGAGCGCCGTGTCCTGATGACCGTGGGGCCGATAGTGGTCTCTCGGGGTACCAAGTGGACAGCCAACAAGACAAAGCACAGCGACGCAAATAAGCGTGCTGAATCTGGCATGCATTGTGTTCGCCCTAACACCAAAGCTCAGTTGCCCGCCGAAACTACCAAGCGGGATTACGCGAAGTATAAACGCTCCGCACGTGAAACGCCAAACCGACCGAAAAGCCGGCGGGTCAACTGCAGCGCCTTGTTAGGTGCCGCCGTATTCCGCCAAAACTACGGTGCCGTTCGAATCTACGCCAAGTGTATATGTCATATCCACGCAACAAGACCAGATATAGAAGCTTTCGGAATTACTTCTCTCCGCTCGGCGATACGCGTCTTCGAATCCTGTCCTCTGACCAAGATGAAACTGGTCAGTGACTTCGGTAGGCGGACCAAGCTTGGCCACAGCATCCGACACAGGCGATCCAAGCTCAATACTCTTAAACTTTCGGGTGAATTGGAACTCTCCGGAGCCAACACGGAATAATAGTGCCAATCCGCAGGCGAAAGCCAGCAAAAGGCCGATCGTGATTGCTACCTTCTTTAACATGACAACTGCTCAGCGCACCTAACGAAAAAGCTCAGTTGCCCGCCGGAACATGTGGCGGGATTCAACGGGGAAAAGGAAAAGGAAAAAGAAAAAGGAAAAGGGGTCAGAACTATTTTTCGTCCTCGACAATAGTTCTGACCCCTTTTCTTCCCCCTGCTTCACTGGGCAGTTCGCCCTCAAAACCTAGCTCGGCAAAGGGCGTGAATTGAACATTGAAAAGCTCAGAATCGGACAATTCTCGCTGTTCAACGGCATCATAGCCAAAGATACGCTCGTCGCCCACTTCGAGCACAACGATATTGTCGTTCGCACTCCATACAAGCTGTTCGCGAAAATCGGCACCGACCGGTGCAAAATCTGGGGAACTGTAAACTCGCCGACCATCCACGACGACTCTGAAGATGACGTCTATACCATCGATGCGCACAAGCTTCGCCGTGTGTTGTCCGTCCGGGCTAGCTTTCTTCATGACGGTCGAGACCACACTGAAGTAAAAAGCCGCCACAATTAGCACAAAAAGAATTGCCGCGCCCCCGATTACACAGCCGACGGTGAGAAGAGCTTTTTTGCTGGCTGTCATTTTGGGGATTAAAAGGGGACGCAGCTCTTTTTGCGACGCGCTTCAAAAAGAGCTGCGTCCCCTTTTCTCCTTTACCTCACGGATCGGCCGTCGCGTCTTCCGGCACCATGGCCACGATCACATGCGGAAACCGCGCTGAAATGCATTGGTCCAGCTTGCGCGCCAGTTCAACATACTGTTGATCGGTTAATAGCGGGGTCGTGGGCAACGTGCCGCCGCCCCACACGCCCCTGCGACAGGGTGTAAATTCGAGGCACACGCCGTTGTCGTAGCGCATGCCGGCGAAGGAACGAACTCTGCCCCACGGCCAGAACCGACTCCCGCAGACGATGCCCTCCTCGTTGATTTCGACGGGAACCCTCCGATTGCGGATCCAACTCCACAACGTCCACAGGCCCAGGGCGCCAAAGATCAAGGCCACAAGGGCGAAGATCGCACTGACGAAGTCCGACAGCAAGTCCTCTCCCATCGTCGAAATGTACACTGCGACAGCGGCCGCGATCGCGCTAGGCACAAGCCCCGAAATCACGGCCATCGTGCCGTTAAGCGTGCGGAAAATATACTCGCCGCGAAAGAACGCCGCCGGGCCGGCGCAGGAGACGGTCGGACTATCCATCGAACATTTCACCGCCTAACACCAAAGCTCAGTTGCCCGCGTCGCAATGAGAGCGGCTAACACGCAGTATAAACGATACAGATGAAAAACGCTCAACCGCCCGATTTGCTGGCGGGTCAACTGCAGCGACTTGTTAGGCCAGGCTCAGGACCATTGATCACGCCGATCGACCCAACGAATTGACAAATAGTACCATAGTGTGGCAAGCACCAAAGCACCTCCGGCAAAGAACCGCCGGTCGATGAATCCATAAGCAACGCAGCCAATCGCGACCACAAGAGACAGCCAGACGAACAACCACGCCACCGTCCGATTCGGCAATCCCCAGAGCCCCGTTCGCACCCACATCGGCCATTTCGTGCGATCAATTTGAACCATGTATGCGCCGCCTAACACCAAAGCTCAGTTGCCCGCCGGAACATGTTGGCGGATTGCACGCAGTATACCCTTTGCCGAGGTAAAACGCCAAACCGGCCGTTGGGCCAGCGGGTCAACTGCAGCGCCTTGTTAGGCCACTTCGGCTATCCCGGAGACTTCAAATAGTCAGCAATTATTTGGTTTGGCTCAGCATGCTCCCAATGACTGTTCGTGCCATCCGATAACCAAATAACGCAAAATGGTGGTGTGAAATCACGATTGGCAAGAGCTGCAAGTTGGCTCGGATCGGCACGCCAATCTATAGCGACGCGGTTCTGAAGTTCCTCGAACGACCACGGCTGCCCCGACCGCTCGACGCATGTCTGGTAGTCGTCCCGAAGCTCGTCCCAGTTTCGAGGCCATGCGCCATTGTTGGCCTTCAGGTGCTCCACAACCATATCGGCAACCCACCACACCGCGTAGGCATTTCGGACTCCTTCCATCGAACGGTGAATCGCCCAACCGCCAACACCCAGTGCGACGACAAGAATACATGCGACGATCTTGAGACCGACGCGGCGCACGTGTAAGACCCCCGCCGCCTAACTTGTTATTCGACACAAAAAATTGTGCATAAGCCGGGCTTGTGCACAAAAAGTTGCACTTATGCCGCTTGACACCCGCATTGCCTGGTAGTATACGTTAGTTCACTTGCACGTGTCCTGTTCAAGAGGCGCATCGCAGGGCTGCAGTGTATCGAATCGGTGTCGGCGATGCAACGCGAAGCGAAGTTGCCAAGCCGCGGATGCTGCTCGACCAGTTGCGGGACGTGCTGCGGGCCAAGCACTATTCTTATCGCACCGAGCAGGCTTGCGTCGATTGGGTGCGCCGATTCATCTTGTTTCATGGCAAGCGGCACCCGCGGGAGTTGGGCCCCGCACAGATCGAGCGCTTTCTCACGCATCTGGCCGTCGAGAAAACGGTCGCCGGCAGTACGCAGATGCAGGCCCTCTGCGGCTTGCTGTTTTTATACAAACACGTTCTCAAGATCGACCTCCCGCCGCTCGACGCCGTCCGCGCGAAACGGGCGAAACGCTTGCCCGTGGTGCTCTCTCGGCAAGAAGTGAGTCGGTTGCTCGGCGCGATCGAGGGAGCGCAACACGGGAAGCCTCGGCGGTGCAGGCGCGTGACCTGCAACCGTCGAGCACGTCTAGAACAGACGCCGCTGAGGCGCGGGATGGAGCGGGTACGCATTGAAGCCGAGGTCGCGCAGGTGGTCGGCGAATTGGGCCGGTCCGTGCGTGCAGTACACTTCGCGCGGGCGGACGCGGCCGACTGTTTCGACTAACTGATCGAAATCGGCATGGTCGGACAGCGGCAGCGCATGATCGACGCCGAGCCGATATTTGGCGCCGGCATCGGCGGCCCAGCCAGTCACCGCGATCGAGACCGTCCGGCCGAGGCCAGGCAAGCGAAAACTGCGCGAGCCGCGCGGCAGCGTGACGACGGCATGGCCGTTCGGCGGCTGGCCGTCGAACATCGCGACGTCGCCCAAATCGACGCCACAACTTTGATACACGCGGCTGATCGCGTAGATCACCGGATGCTGCAACACGCTCACGCCATGGTCGCTGAGCAGCTTCGTAACTTCCTGCGATTTACCGAGCGGGTAGGCGTGAATGACCGGCGTTCGGCCGTCGGCCAGCGCGGTGAGCACTAATTCCAGAAGACGTTCAATAACCTCTTCGCGCGGGGGCAATCGATAGTGTGGCTGGCCAAACGTGCATTCCATAATGAGGATGTCGGCGTGCGGCAATTCGGCCGGCTCTGAAGTGGCGGATTCGCCCAGCTTGAAGTCGCCCGTGTAAAGCAGCGAGCAGTCGTCGGTCTCGGCGAGTAGCATGGCGGAGCCGAGGCAGTGCCCGGCCGGCAGCGCGGTGAGCCGCAGGCCGCCGAACTCCAGCGTCACGCGGTAGGGCATTTCGCGCACTCGATGCTGCGGACCGAGGCGATGTCGATACAGACACGCGGTGGCGGGCGTCGCGAATGCCAGTTCGTGGCGGGCAATGTGGTCGGCGTGGGCATGCGACACGAAGCACCGCGGCTGGCGGCGGCGCACGTCGACCGCGAGTTGCGCGAGCGTCAGGAACAATCCAGCGTTGTAGTGGAACATTGAGCAGATGTTCGGGTTAGCGCCGACCGCAAGGTCGGACTAGTATTGAGCGACGTCAGCTCGGATTGATAGGCGATGTCGGCGCGTTAATATTCGGCCTTGCGGCCGACGCCAAATGTGAAATCCTATACTATCACAATTCGCCTTCTGCGGCGCGGTGGAGTTAGTTCATGTCGTGGATTGAAATCATCGTTCTTGCGATCGTGCAGGGACTCTCAGAGTTCGTGCCGATCAGCAGCACCGCGCATTTGCGGATTGTGCCAGCACTCTTTGGGTGGCAAGATCCCGGGGCGGCGTTTTCCGCCGTGCTGCAAATCGGCACGCTCGTGGCAGTGTTGTGGTATTTCTGGCGGGATGTGGCTCGTATCGTCGCTGCGATGCTGGCCGACCTTCGCCGCGGAGCGCTGGCCAGCACGCACGACGCCCAGCTGGGCTGGATGATCGCGGTCGGCACGCTGCCCATTATCGTGTGTGGCCTCGCGTTTCGAACGCACATTGAAACCACGCTGCGATCGCTGTACGTCATGAGCGGCGCGCTGGCCGGCGTTGCCGTGCTGCTAGCACTTGCCGAATGGGCGGTGCGACGTCGGCGGGCCGTTGGAATTGAGGGGCGCGACGTAAATCAAGTCGAATGGCGCGATGCGCTCGTGGTTGGCGTCGCTCAGGCCGCGGCACTCGTGCCCGGCGCCTCGCGTTCGGGAGTGACAATTCTCGGTGGCTTATGTTGCGGGCTCTCGCGGGAAACGGCCGCCCGCTTCTCGTTTCTGCTGTCGATTCCGTCGATTTTCGCGGCCGGTATCTTTCAACTGATCGAAGCTCGCGACGAGCTGCTGTCGAGCTCCACGCAAATCGCTAAGCTGTCCGTGGCGCTGATCGTCACCGCGGTGGTGGGTTACGCGACGATCCCGTGGCTGCTGGCGTTTCTGCGGCGGCGAACGACGTTCGCTTTCATCGTGTACCGGCTGCTGTTGGCCGGGCTATTGATCTACCTGCTTGCCAGCGGGCTGATCAGCTGATTCGGGCTCTCGATCGTCTGCCGCCTGTCGCGATCGCGGCTGGGGCGGCTTGATGACGCCGAACAGGTGGCCGCCGTGTTTGCCGTGCTTCCAATAGCCTGCGTAGTGCCCCTCGAAAAACATCACGCGAGCCGAGACGGTGCCGAATTGAGGCAACCCAAGATTATCGACGACGATAACCGGCGTATCGGCGGCCCAATGAATCGGCACGGTGATTGGCAGCGTAACGTCGTGGTCGCCGTACTGGATGCGGGCCTCGATGAGCCACAGTTGGTCGGCGATTTTTCGCACGTCGCCGAGCGTGTATTTGTCGTGCGAGAGTTTTGTGGGATCGCTGCCGGGCCCGGTGCTCGTGTAGCTGCCGTCCAGCGTTGCACCGCTCAGCATTTCAACAAGCGCGGCTTCCAATTTGGCTTGCCGGGCGACTGAGGCTGGCTTAGTTGGAGGCGGGTCACTTCGATCTCGCGGAGATTGCGCGGCAACGGGCTGCACGGTCGCGAGAACGCAAAAGATGAAAGTTGCAAAAACTATCCGGGCGAGCAAGGTGCTTCGAGCGCAGCGTCGGAAAATCAGCGAGCGGGGCATGGCGAGCGCTCCTCCACAGGGGGATCGAAACAGTGAATAGAGTCGCTCGTCAGTTTACACTGCTGTGGCGAGACCGACACGGCCTGTGATCAACGCCGCGAGATTCTCTTACCGGCCGCCGTAGAATTGGGCCGTGTCCATGTAGCGGGCCGGCGTGCCTGTGCCCGGCATGACACTGGCCTGGTAGCGCGGGCCGGCGACCGTGGACGACATACTTTGCAGCTGGCCGCGGAGCTGCTGAATTTCCCGCTGTTGCACGCGGTTGGCATCGAGCTGATCCATTTGTGGGCGGACGAACGCGAAGTAGTTTGGAGCGCTCTCGAGGTTCTCCTCTTCGCGATACAGGTTCAGGTAGGGGCTGACTGTGGGATCGCGGTGGACGGTCTCAAAAGGCTTGGCTTGCCGGCGCAGCGACTGCGCCGCAGGTTGGAGCGGCGCGCGGCGCGGTAATTGGTTGAGCGTCGCGCGGGCCGAGTAACCGCCGTAGAAGGCCAGCGCCTGACGCGTCTGGCTCGTGACTTGCGGCTCGATAAGCGGCTGCATGATGACGGGCGGCCTTGTGCCGACGCGGGGAAATGCCATCGGCTGCGCTGGTGCAGCCGTGGCTAGCGGCGCCGTCGGTTGCGGCTGGACCTGCTGCGGCGCGGCTGGCTGCGGCGCGGCTGGCTGAGGAGTCGCAGGCACCGATTGCGGTGCAGGCGGCGTGGGTTTCTCGCTCGTTACGGAGTGCGTGAGCTCTCGGAATCTTAGAATTCGGACGTCACTCTCTGCGTAAACCTGGCTTGCGTGCGACACAGCCATCAAGACACAACCAACTACAACGATGCACCGTAAGGCAACCGAGCGCATGACAAGCCTCCATGCCAGGGGGACGCAGGAGTCAGCGGCCGCGCGCTTGCAAGCACGGCGCGGCCCGTACACTCTCCCTAATCGTCAAAGTCGCGGGCCGAACTTCTGCACGATTGACGAATGCGTTAGCGCAAGCGTTGCCGGCGAAGTGCTAGCGCCAGCATTCCGCCGGAGACGAGCAGAGCGAGGGCAGTGGGTTCCGGCACATTGGCACCCAGACCGCTGCCCGCACCACTGCCTGGAAATGTCTCGCCGAAATTGCCGCGCCATGCATCATATTGGTTCTGGCCTATCGTCCCGCCGAACGGATCGTTGGGCAGCATGTTCATGGTGCCCTCGTTCTTCCTCCAGACGATATAGTCGGCGGCATCCACGACGCCGTCGTTGTTGTAGTCGCCGAGGAGCGTAACACCGATCGATGCGAGGTTGACAAACGAGAGCACGATGGACTGGTTAATCCGCTGCGTGACAGGTATGTGATTTGCAAAGAGCGGACCAAGATCTGGGGGCGTTATCGTGGTAAATATTCCACAAGGTACGCCGGGCGTAATGCAGTTAGGCAGAGGCGCGCTGTAGTCGGGTTCCCAAAAGCCTTCACTGTTTAGTTTCGGCGAATAAGCGGTTCCGCCAAAGTTGATAAGCGGAATCGTCGTGGTTGGTCCAGACGCCAAAAGATCGGCGACTACGTCGCCTAACAAGGTCAAATTAACGGGGCCGGAGAGGGCCATATCTCCGGCCGCGATGATGGGATTTGGGTTGCGGCCAATTTCTTTGTTCAGGCCTGGAAGGGTGATGGTGCCGGGATCCAGCTGAATAATCTGAGCGGTTGCAGGTATTGGCGGCCCGGGTATTGGGGAGAATTCCTCTTCAAAGATAGTGGTTGTGTTTTGACCGAAAATAACCCGGCCGTTAAACGCGGGAGTTTGGGTAGTATCAGTTCTGTCCAGAAGCGCACCTTTGACAATATTCGTCCCGGCGGTAAACGCGATTATTCCCTCGTTGAACACACCGGTCTCGAAGTTCAGCGTAGCATCCTGTGCGACAATCATGCCGCCGTTGAATTCATTGCCCGGTGGAACTGTAACTACCGGGATTCCCAGGCGGTTGATGAGCCGCCGAAGCGGCCGGTCGGGATCGGGCGGAGGAGGAGTGGTTCCAGGCGGGCGCTCAAACTCCAGTTCAGCGCGGGCCTCGGGTGTACCGATCACTTCAATCAGCCCAAAGTTCAACAGCGGTTCGTCCTGCGGCGACTGGGAGCTCGTATTGAACAGGGAGGTGGCGGCGATGGTCAATGACTGTCCAGGATTTACTCGGACTTGGCCACGCAGGCGGTTGTGAAATACGCCCGTATCGATCCGTCCGGCGCCCGTGACAGTCCCATCATTGATTAACTGAATATCCTCATCTCGCCCATTAGTAGGATCGCCCCCAGTGTCTCCGACGGTCACGTGGCCGCCAAGGAGATCCAACCGTCCTTGCTGCCCGATTGCGAGTCTCAATTCTTCCCCCTGCTGCCGAGGAGTAAGCGGGTTGCGGATGCTGACGAAGCCGCCATCAAGTACGCGCAGCGTCCCCGCGCCGATTTCGGTGTTGTATTCCACATCGTTGCCCTCGATGTCCCAATCGGGCCCCGAGGCTCCCCTTGTTTGGGACGCATCGTGGAAACCGCCGATTTGGAGTGAACCGCCAATGATCCAGTTCGAGTCCACGCCGGTGACGGTAACGGTTCCCTGGCCGCCCAACTGGTTTATGTCCGGCGGAGCAGTATCGGCATAGGGAAGGGAGCCGATGCTCGCGCCGAATTTAATTGGCGCAGCCAAAGGCGCTTCGGAAATGACCGATCCACCCGTGCTGATGGTCATGGACGCGATGCCGCGTCGGCCGATTATCATCGTTTTTGGATCCGCCACAGTCGGGTTCCCGGTAAAACCGCCGGTCGTAAGCGAAGAATCGACTCCGTCGACTGTGAGCGTGGCTCTTGTAAATGGGTGAGCGGCAAGGACGAAGGAGTCTTGATTCTCAACACTTCCGCCGGCGCTGATATGCAACTCGCCGACGCCGCCAACTGTAGCAGAGTCCAGGTCGACGCTGTGGGCACCGATAAACATGTCGTAGCCATCGCCAAACGTGCGGATTGTTCCACCCCACGCGGTGCCTCCCATGGGCACTTCAAGAACACTTGGATGCAGCTCAGTAATGTCGGGGTTGTTATTGTACGTCGAGGCGAAACCCGTTACACGAACGATTCCCAGGCCCCCCCGTTCGTCGTTGCCAACCGTGGTGACGTCGCCGATGATGAGATGTTCCGCGCGGAGAATGGATGAACCGGAAATCACCAGGTCGCCGCGGGCGCCTTTGCCGACAACGATCTGGTTATCCAGGGTGGTGAGATCCCCACCCGGCAAGTTCGGGCCCGCGACAGCATCGTACTCGAAGGTTTCATCATTTGGAAAAAACGGATCATAATCGACGTCGTTGCCAAAGAATGGCAGGCCATAAACACGGGGACTGCCGGAGTACGCGTAGACAATGCCGCTGGTCTGCACGGTGGCCAGTGCCGGGCGCACGGATGCGAACAGCACAAGGAGCGAGGCAGCACAAACAATCGTCGCGATCCGATTGCGGATGCGCAAGATGCGGCGTTTTCCGCCGCCGGTGGGTCCTGGCTGCTCAAAAGCGAAGAATTGAACGAGGTGCATTGGCCTTCTCGCTGTTCCAATCGACAAGCCGATTAAGGGCCTGGTTAGGTTTCGTTGGCAATCAATAATGTCGGTTTTCGCGGGATCATGGATAGGGGACCGAAGCGCAGGGAGTCATTCCGGCTAAACAACAGTTCGCTGCCCCTATTGCAAGATGTTCCGGCAACTTTCTATCATCGCCAAAAACTGCCTAATTTGCAACTATTTCGTAGGCCGCGCCGATGGCTGGCCTCGGCACGCGTTGCGGGGCTAATTGCCAGCGGGGAAACGACTTATTCCAAGTGAGCCCGTTCCGTCGCAGTGCCCGCCGGACGTGGAGAAAGCGGTGTGAGAGCTATTTTCAGAGTGATGTGTCCGTGGTGTGCCACTGCTCGCGGCGCAACAAAGGGCATGGTTATCGGGTGCGGCACTGCTTGCCTCCCATGGCCCGTCTCATCTTACCCGCGAGCAGTGCGCTCTTAGCGTGTCGGCACGGATCGGTGCGCCGCAAGCAGTGGCACACAACCTGGAAAACGCTCTAGATTAACAGCACGTCTAAGGCCGTGCCGGGCGCGAGCTGTTGCTTTTCGATCGGCAGGCGGACCAGAGCGTTGGCGCGGGCGACCGTGGCCAGGTCGGCCGAGCCGTGCCAAGGAAGGATTTCCACCGAGAACGCCGCGGCGGATGGAAGCACGGGCTGCGCAATTCTGTCTCGGTCATGCGTCGCCGTCTCGCCATGGGCGGAAGCTGTCGTTACGCGGGCCGGCAAGCATGCGGCCCGGCCGCCCGCATGGTCATAGGCGTGCGTCAGTTTCGCGGTCATCGTCTGGAGACCGGTGAACCCCTGACCCGCCAACGCGGCGACAGCCGGTCGCACGAAGAGCTCGAAACAGACAAAGCTGCTCATCGGATTGCCGGGCAGACCGAAGACCAAAACGCGGCGATCGTCGTTCTGCTTGACGCCAAACCAGAGTGGTTTTCCCGGCCGCAGCGCGACTTTGTGGAATACCTGTTCGACGCCAAGCTCGGCGAGGACTTGCGGCACCAGGTCGAATTTGCCGGCCGAGACGCCACCACTCAGCACAAGCACGTCGGCGGCCAGCCCCTGCTCGATCCAGCGAGTTAACTCGGCGCGGTCGTCGCGCGCGATGCCGAGCTCGATGGCTTCGGCGCCTACCCGCGCCGCGCAGGCGTGCAGCATCGGGCCGTTGCTGTTGCGAATTTGGCCGTTGGTAGGCTTCTCGCCCACGGCCACCAGCTCGTTTCCGGTGGGCAGGATGGCGATGCGCGGCCGAGGGCGAGCGGTGACCACCGCCCGGCCAATTTCGGCCAGGATGGCGATTTCAATCGGTCGGAGCAAGGCGCCCGCGTAAAGCACGACATCGCCCGCCCGCAACGTGGTGCCTAATCGCAGCACGTGCTGTCCCGGCGCCGGATCGGTTTGATGCAGGCGGACTCGAGAAGCATCTAATAGCTCGGTTTGCTCGAGCGGTACGACGGCGTCTGCGCCTTCGGGCAGCGGCGCGCCGGTCATAATCCGCGAGGCGGTGCCCGGCGTCACCGGCAAACGCGGGACGGCGCCGGCGGCAATTTCTTCCAGCACGCGACGTTCGGCCTCGCGGTCGCCGCTGCGCACGGCGTACCCGTCCATCAACGATTTATCGTACGGCGGGGAGTTGACTTCACTCGCGACGTCCTCGGCCAGCACCAGGCCCGGCGCGTCGCCCAGCGGCACCCGCCGCGGCGCGAGCGGTCGTGCATGCTGTTCCACCAACTCGAGAGCTTCTTCGACGGTAAGCATGTCAGTGAGGGTGCAGGATGCGGGATGCAGGGGGCAGGGACAAGGCATCCCGATGAATGCCCTGCCCCCTGCATCCCGCATCCTGCATCCTATGTTGTTCAATCAGGCGGCGAGAAACGCTCGCAGGATATCATAGCCGGAATGGGTCAGGAAACTTTCGGGGTGGAACTGGACGCCGAAGAGTGGGTCGTCGCGGTGGGCGATGCCCATGATTTCGCGATAGCCGCCGGGCTCTTCGGCCCAGGCGGTGATTTCAAATTCATCGGGCAGCGTATCGGGCCGGATCACCAGGCTGTGATAGCGCGTGGCCTGAAACGGGTTATCCAGCCCGGCAAACAGCCGTTTGCCGTCGTGGTGGATCATGTCGGTCTTGCCGTGCATGAGGTTCTTCGCGCGGACGATCGTCGCGCCGTAGGCCTGGCCCATCGACTGATGGCCGAGGCACACGCCCAGCAGCGGCAACTTGCCTTTGAGTCGGCGGCAACACTCAACGGAAATGCCGGCTTCCGTCGGCGTACACGGGCCGGGTGAAATGATCACGCGGTCGGGCTTGCGCTCCAAGATCTCATCGACACTGATTTGATCGTTGCGGAAGACCTGGATGTCGAGGCCGGAGTCGAGCTCACCCAACCGCTGGACCAGGTTGTAGGTGAACGAGTCGTAGTTGTCGACGATGAGGATCACGGGGAGGATGCAGGATGCGGGATGCGGGGTGCAGGGCGTAAATAATTCTACTTAGTCGATTACGTGACGACCACTACGGCCGTTGTGTGGGCCCTATCGATAGGTTCCAATACGCGATCACAAACGAAGACTATTTGACGGCTATGGCGACACCTCGCAGGTCAAAAACGGCAGCAACGAAGCAGATCAGTGATGCGACGGCGCTGCGAGTGGTGATGGAGATGATGGCGATTCCGGGCCGCAGCGGCGAGGAATCGGCTGTGATGGATTTCATTCGCAGCGCGTTGCTGGCGGCCGGTGTTCCGACACGGGCGATCGCGATGGACGATTGCCATCGTCGCAGTCCGATTGGCGGGCAGCTCGGTAACATGGTGTTGAAACTTCCAGGTACGATCCGCGGGCCGCGACGGATGCTGGCCGCCCACGTAGACACGGTGCCCATCTGCATTGGTTCGCGCCCGCTGCGGAAAGGCGGCCGCGTGGTGAGTGCCAATAAGGCGACGGGGCTGGGCGGCGACGATCGGGCTGGCGCTGCGGTGTTGCTCACCACCGCGCTGGCTATTCTGAACGCGAACCTCCCGCGTCCGCCGCTCACTTTTTTGTGGACCGTGGAGGAAGAGGCTGGCCTATTGGGCGCGCGGCATGCCCGCGTGTCGCGGCTCGGCAAACCGCGGTTGGCGTTCAATTTTGATGGCGGCTCGCCGGCCGTCCTCAAGATCGGCGCCACGGGTGGCTACCGCATGACGATCGATGTTCGCGGAATTGCCAGCCATGCGGGGAACCATCCGGAAGAAGGCGTCAGCGCAATCGCCATCGCGTCACTTGCGGTAAGTGATCTGGTTAAAAGCGGCTGGCATGGGCTGGTGGTGAAGGATGGCCGCGCCGGCACTAGCAATGTCGGAGTGATTCACGGCGGCGAGGCGACGAATGTGGTGACCGATCGCGTGCAAATCCGCGCCGAAGCCCGCAGTCACGATGCGAAATTCCGCGGCCGCATCGTGAAAGAGATTCGCGGGGCGTTTCAACGGGCAGCTGGCAGCGTCGGCAATACTACGGGGCAGGTGGGACGCGTACAATTTGAAGGCCGGCTGGATTACGAATCGTTTCGCCTGTCGCCGTACGAGCCATGCGTCGCCGCGGCCAGGGCGGCGCTCGAGGCCGAGGGGCTCGAAGCCGACCTGGCCGTCACGAACGGGGGTCTGGATGCCAACTGGCTCACGGCGCACGGCATTCCGACTGTCACGCTGGGATGCGGTCAGCGGAACATTCATACAGTGCGGGAGGAACTTGATATTGCTGAATTTCAGCTCGCTCGGCGAATCGCGCTTCGGCTAGCCACGGCAGTTGGCAGTGCAGAAAGATTGAATCAATCGTGAAACCTTGTCTTCGCGCACTATGAATGTGGCGAAAGTTGCGACGGTGCTTTTTCCTGGGCGCGATAGAGCCGCGAAAGATCGGGTGCTAAAGTTTTGGTTGAACGATTGCGTGCTTCCTGCAGGTGACTAGTTGCATCAATCGCTCGCAATACTAGTAAGAGGCAGACAAGAATTCCACACATCCCAAGAATTGTAGTACCCAAAGCCAGGGTACCGATTCCAGCCAATCCAAATATGACGGCGAGCAGTAAACTAACTTTTCTTTTCCACGTCAATTTATAGATCAAACGATCCAAGCGATCTTTGGCTAGGCGTGCTTCTGTGTCAGTGATACGGTCGTCCATCGTTATGATTCGTGGCACAGCCTTAAAGAATTAGTCGTTCTGAGGCGATTCCCTTAGCTACGATTACGGAAATTTCAAGTAGTTGATGAATGTGAATGGGACTAAAATTTGCATCGCTCAGCATCCTTTCGCACGCGATTTTCCATTCATCGTCGGATAGCTCTCGGGGATGGCGGCTCTGGGCTTCTATTAGCCGATCAATCCAGTCGTACACGCTCAACTTGAAGTTCCGCCACCGTCTTCGTTCCGAAGTGTGATTGAAGTAAGTCAAAAAAACTGTGGCAAGGCCTAACCCGGCGGCGAGGTCAACCAACGGTTTAAGGGTTTGCAACCATTCGGTAAAGATCAATTGTGAGTCCTCGCCAAGTTGCGCAAGATAGTGTACACAGGACAACATACCCAATGTATACGCGCTGCTAGCTAAGCACAATTGTTTGCACGTATCGCCTCGCGCCAACCTAGCGCAGTTAATCACGGTACCGCACACTTACAACTGCATGGCTTAAGCACAATTGCTGATGATTGACCCCAAATATATTCGTAACTTCTCGATCGTCGCGCATATCGACCACGGCAAGAGCACGTTGGCCGATCGGCTGCTGGAGCTGACGGGCACGGTCAGCCGGCGGGAAATGAAGGAGCAAGTGCTCGACGACATGGCGCTGGAGCGCGAGCGGGGAATCACGATCAAGGCGCATCCGGTCTCGATGCGGTACACGCACAATGGTCAGGAATACGAGCTGAATCTGATCGATACGCCGGGGCACGTGGATTTTCATTACGAAGTGTCGCGGGCGCTGGTGTGCTGCGAAGGCGCCGTGCTGTTGGTGGACGCCTTTCAGGGCGTCGAAGCGCAGACGGTTGCCAACGCGTATGCGGCGCTGGAGCAGGACCTGGCAATCGTGCCGGTGATCAACAAGATCGATCTCACGCACGCTCGCGTCGACGAAGTGCGCGAAGAGATGGAGCACACGCTGGCGATTGCCGCCGAGGAAGTGATCGGCTGCAGCGCGAAAACGGGGCTGAATTGCGAGCAGGTGCTCGAGGCCGTGGTCAAGCGGGTGCCGCCGCCGACGGGCGATCCGAATGCCGTGCTGCAAGCGATGGTATTCGACTCGGTCTACGATGAGTACCGTGGTGCTGTCACCTACGTGCGAATCATGAACGGCACCGTTCGGAAAGGGCAGCGGATCAGGTTTCTGCAAGCCGGCACGACGCACGACGTGATCGAGCTGGGCCAGTTCACGCCGCGCCGCGTGGCCCGCGAGACGCTCGGCGCGGGGCAAGTTGGCTACCTGATCTGCAATATCAAGTCGTTGGGCAACGTGCACGTCGGCGATACGGTGACGGTGGCCGACGGTGAGCCGGCGCCGGAGCTGGGCGGCTATCGTGACCCGAAGCGGATGGTTTTCTGCGGGCTGTATCCGTCGGATGGGCAGGATTTCGAGCAGCTGCGCGACGCGCTCGACAAGCTCTCGATCAACGATCCGAGCTTCGAGTTCGAGCCCGAGTCGAGCGACGCGCTGGGCTTCGGCTTTCGCTGTGGGTTCTTGGGTCTGTTGCACATGGAGATCGTGCAGCAACGACTGGAACAGGACTCGGATATCGATCTGGTGCAAACGGCGCCGAATGTGACCTATGAAATCAGGACCATCAAGGGCGAGGAGCTGGAAGTTCACACGCCGCAGAAGGTGCCGGACCAGGGCGAGATCGAAGAATTTCGCCAGCCGATCGTGCGGGTGAATTTCGTGCTGCCCACGGAGTACATCGGCGCGATCATGAAGTTCTGCACCGATCGCCGCGGCGAATATGTTCGCACCGAATATCTTTCGCCGACCCGCGCGATGTTGACGTACGACCTGGCGCTGGCCGACGTGATCTACGACATGCACGACAAGCTGAAGAGCGCCACGCGCGGGTACGGCACGATGGATTACGAAGTGCTCGGTTACCGGCCGGGCGAGCTGGTGCGGTTGGATATCCTGGTAAAGGGCGATCGGATCGACGCCCTGTCGGTCATTTGCGACCGGCGAGATGCCGAAGTTCGCGGGCGGGCTGTCATCAAAAAGCTCAAGCAGGAAATCCCGCGGCACATGTTCGAGGTGCCCCTTCAGGCGGCGATCGGCGGCCGGATCATCGCCCGCGAGACGATCAGCGCGATGCGGAAGAACGTGACGGCCAAGTGCTACGGCGGCGACATCACCCGCAAACGCAAGCTCTGGGAAAAGCAAAAGGAAGGCAAGAAGCGGATGAAATCAATCGGCCAGGTGGACATCCCACAAAAGGCCTTCCTGGCGGTGCTGGAAACGGGCGAGGAAGAAGCCAAGAAGAAGTAATGGCCCGCCGCGGTCTAACGCTAAAGCGCGGCATAAGCGTCACGATCGTCATCGTCTGACCGCGTCAAGTTTTCGCCCTTTGGCAGCGGGGTTTCGTTTTCCGCGAATCGCCCCCACCGACTCAGCTAGGCGGGACTTAGATTTGATCTGAACCAAAGTGGGCTTGAAATGCGCGCCGCCAGCGAAGTTCGTCGCGGATTTTCGCTCCTCGAGATCGTCATCGTGGTGATGATCCTCGGAATCCTGGGAGCGATTGCGGCGCCGCGCTTGTTGGGCACGTCGCAACAAGCGGTCGATCAAGGACTTCGACAAACGCTGAGCATCATCCGCGATGCGATCGACAGCTTTTCGGCCGAAAATCCGGCCGAATTGCCCGGCGCCGACGGGCAGGAGCTAACGCTGAAGGGCGACCTAGCGAAGTATCTGCGGGGCACGGAGTTTCCGGTTTGTCCGGTGGGCGCGGCAAACAATAACCAAATCCGCATGATGGGCGGCACCGGCTCCATCGTACCAGGAATCGCGGGCACGGCGGCAACCCACAGTTGGGTCTATAAATACGAAACCGGCGACTTCCACGTCAACAGCGCCGAGCTCTCTGCCGACGAGGCGACCACCTACGATCAGTTCTGAGACGGCTGGCAAAGAGCCCAGCACAAAAACAATCCCGGCGGGCGAAACTCCCGCCGGCTCGACCAAGTTTGCGGTCGCACACCAGTGGCCGCATGGTGGGTTGCGGCATCGGAAGCTTCGTCCGCCGAGGGTGGCAGTAAATTCCATCCAGGTCCGCGGAGCGTGCGATTGCTCGTCTACCTTGACTGCGAATCCATGTCGGCCGAGCAAGGACAGTCACTTGGCCAAGTTAAGCGGTTTGATTACGGATAATAGCTTGTCGGAACGCTTTGGTAGCTGGTCTGCCACACGACATACGGTTGGCCGTAGCAGTCGACCAGCGTAACGGGGTAGCTATAAGGCTTCACCACATAATTAACCATCGGCTGATACAGCGTCGGATAATAGTGGCCGTAGTTGCAATGGCTCGGATAACTGCTGTGGACGTTGTGGAACTTGTAAAACGTATGATGGCCGCCGGCTTCGGCGGTCGCAACGCTCACGCCGAGGGCCAGCGCGGCTACGAGACCAAACAATATAACCAAGCGGAATTTGCGGAAGGCGTTCATAGTTCTTCTCCTGTGTAAGACATGGCTTATGCGTGTTGCGGGTCACTCGACCCGTTCGCCATCTCTTACGGAGAAAAAACGAGACGTTACAACCGGCAGAGGAATTATCCCCGGACAGAGGGGTTGCACTTAATAACAATGAGAGAGCCCTCCCTGATGGTGCAATACGCAACCAGAGGATGTATGCTGCGGCGATAGGGCAAGAAAATCCCTTATCGAAGCCACAACGCCGCTCGGCTACAAGGTCATCCTTACTCGCAACCGCTGGCGTGAGATCGTGCGATTCAAGCATCCAGCCGTGGCATCGCATCAGGGGCCAGTCCGAGAATGTCTTGAAAATCCTGACGTGATTCGTGCCAGCGCCAAAGACCCCGATGTTCACGTATACTATTTACAGGTCGGGCGCAAGCACCTCTGTGTTGTCGTTGCTCCTCAAAACGATGGACGCTACTTTGTCGTCACGATCTATTTAACGAAGCGAATCAAGCAAGGTGATGAGTTATGGACAAAGTGAGAGTGTATTTCGACCGTGCCGGCAACACGCTCACGGTGTGGTTCGACGCGCCGAAAAAAGAATACATTTGCGAAGAAATCGCGGACGACACGGTGATTATGAAGGATCGACGCGGCCGCGTGATTGGATTCGAGCGACTGAATTACTTAAATCGCAAGCAGCAACTGGCGCACGAAGAGCTGCCGGTCGAAGTGCAAATGCTGTAATGGCTTCTGATGGTTCTGTGCAACGCTGCGGTTTTCCGGGAGTTTCACCAGCCGCGGTTATGGCCGTTAATTCCATCCAGGTCCGCGGACATGCAATTGCCGATCAACTGTGATCAGCGAATCCACGTCGGCCGAGCAAGGACAGTCACTCATCCATCCAACGCTGGCGAACGAACCCTTCTCCCGCTCTTGCAGCGAGCTGCGTCTCACCATTGCGGCGGGGGCGTGTAGGGCACGACTGCCGGGGGCGCGGTGCCGTAGGTGACCGGCGCGGTGGCGCACGGGTCACATGGCGGCGGGCAGGCGGCTACCGGCGCGGGTGCCGGCCGCCACCAACCGCAGCAGCCGCAGCCGGCCGTACTCGCGGCCAGCAACAGAAGGGCTAACAGAAGCGACATCCTCTTCATTTTTTGCGTCTCCTTACCGGAAACATCCGTTGCCTTTATTTACGGCGAGGCGCGACGGCCAGTTCGGTGCTGGCAGCGCCGGCTCGCGAGAATCGCGCAAAGATTCGCCACACAACCATACCCGGCGGCCGGTGATGTGCAAACGCAACGGTTGAGAAACGGCAACATTTCGCGGCGCGGTCGGACGCGTCGTGACGAATTTGCCGAACGTGCGGGCGGGGCCGGCGCGAAGAGGCAAGCGAAGTGATGGCCGAACGGGCGGCGATTGCGGCGTGGAAGCGCCTGCTATTGTTTTTGGAAACGCGCGACGCAGCCACCAGCGGGCGCGAGCCGGAGTAGGAGCACATCGCCATCGCTGACGGTCCGCTCCTCCGTGGCGAGATGCTCGGCGTTTTCCTCGGCATCGGCGGCGTCTTTCCAAAGACGCATCTTCCAGCGCCCGGGGCCTAGAAAAGCGAGCTCGACGCTCAGCTCGCGCGGCTGGCTGTTGGTGAGCGCGCCGAGAAACCACTCTTCGCCCGCTTGCCGCGCCATAACGAGGTGCTCGCCCACGGAGCCGTCCGGCACACGCGTATCGTCCCATACAGTTGGAACGGCCTTCAAGAAATCGGCGCCGGGTTGGTCACGATAGTGGTCCGGGTGATCGCAGAGACAGCAGAGCGGGCTGTCGTAGAGGACTGTGAGCGCGAGCTCAGCCGCGCGGGTGCCTTGCACGAGCGTCGGCTTTCGTGGTTGAAAGTCGGCGGGTTGGCGGTTCAAGAATCCGCCCGGCGTAAAATCGGCCGGGCCGGCGAGATAGCGCGTGAACGGCAGCGTCACTTTGTGATCCGGAGTGACGCGCGGGCTCCACTTGTTGTATTCGTTGCCGAGCACCCCTTCCCGCGTAATCTGGTTGGGAAACGTGCGGTCGAAGCCGGCGGTTTTGAACGCACCGTGGAAGTTGACCATGAGTTGGTGCTCGGCGGCGGCGCGGGTGATTGTTTCGTACCATTGAACCATTTCCTGATCATCGCGGTCCATAAAGTCGATCTTCACGCCGGCGATGCCCCACTGTTGATACAACGGAAAAGCTTTCTTGTACGCGTCGCCGCGAGCGACGTCGGCCCAATGTAGCCACAGCCACAGTCGCACGCCCTTCTGGTGCGCGAAGCGGCGGACTTCTTCCATATCGAGTGATTCGACGATCCTGGTAATGTCGGCCTCGGGCTTATTCGACTCGCCGTACCAGCCCCAATCGATCAGTTGATACGGCCACCCCATTTCGGCCGCGAGCCCGATGTACTCGCGCATCGTGGCTGTGTCCATGACGGTGCCGCCGGTCCACCAGTGGTCCCAGGCCATCTTGCCGGGCTTGATCCAGGAGGTGTCCGGCAGGGAGCTGGGCGTGCTGAGATTGCGGATGATCTCGCTCTCGATGAGCTGGCCGGGCTGGCGGCCAATCATCAATACTCGCCATGGGGAACGGTGCGGAGTCTTTGCTTTGACCAGCCCCTCGCCATCCAACCGCGGCGCGAGTTTCGCCGTGAGGGTGACTGGGGCGCGCTGGATTTGCGAGAAGAGCGTCTCCGCGACGGACGACACCGCCTTCGGAGCGGTCGCAACGCCGCCGACCCACATGCCGGCCCAGTCCAACAGGTCAGCCTCAACGATTGCCACCCATGCTGCAGGCGTCTCGATCAGCACCGGCAGGCCGATCATGGAATCGACTTTGATGTCGCTCAACCGGCGGCGGGCAAATTCCCACTCCTGCGGGCCCGTGAACCCTTTTTCCTGCTCGCCGGCGTAACAAACGTAGTCATCCGCAATAGTAAACTCCGTAAGTTCTTCGTCGAGCATGAACTCGCGCATACCCGGCTGCGATAACAACTCGTAACGAAACGCAACGCCGTCGTTGCAGGTGCGAAACACAACGGCGAACGTGCGGCCGTCGGCCGACCCTTCGCGGAGCAGCAAACGCAACTCGTTATGATGATCGCGCACGACGCGTCGTTTGCCGAACGGATTCTCCCACGTTGCATCGTGATTTTGATGCGTCGAGTTGACAAGCTCCACATTTCGGCCAAGTGTCGTGCCGTCGCGAAGCCGCAGACCAAGTTTCGATCCCACGACGACAGGCTGACCATCGATGCGGACGGAGTAGGTGAGGGTGCCGCCGTGCGCGATCGCGACTTCAATCGTCTCGTCGGGCGATCTCACGATTTGAGTGGGCTGGAGGAGGGCCGCTTCTAAGTTGGCTGGCTCTTGGGCAGCAAGCGCAATCGTTCCATAGATATGGCAGAAAGCGACTGCATTCAAAGCGAGTCGTCCGGTATGGCCGCATATCGCCATGGATTTATGTCGGGTCTTGCGTGCTTCGAAGTGACCCCCCTCGCCTGAACCTGAGGCGCAGCTTGGGATCCATTGGCGGTCCGGCTATTTGCTCGTGCTGGGCCCCAAGCGATCAAGTGTAACGCGGGCAGCGAGCCAAAGCGACCGGCCGCTGTCCGACCGCGAGCTGACCGCTAAACTGTAAGCGAGGGCCGAGTTTTTGCGTCCGCTAGCGGCTGCCATTCGGCGGGCGGCCTGTGGGCTGCTCAGACTGCGGCGAGTTGGGCTATATTTTCCGCCCGGCAGCGAATAACCTTGTGCGGCTGAAGTTAAACGGTTCTAGCAATCCAAATTCCATAATGGCCAAGTCGAAGAAATCCGCGAAGGCACGCGACGCCTATCCCAAAGTTTCGGCTCAAAGCGGCCCGCCCGCTCGCCCCGTGCAGACGCACGCGGTGCGGGAAACGGTTGAGTCGATCGTGATCGCGTTCGTGCTGGCGTTTTTGTTCCGCACGTTCGAGGCCGAAGCGTTTGTGATTCCGACCGGCTCGATGGCGCCGACGTTGATGGGCCGACATAAGGACGTCGATTGCCCCAAATGCGGCTATCGTTACCAGGTAAGCGCAAGCGAAGAAGACAGCGACAATATTCATCGGGCCCGCGCGGATACGATCGCCGGCATGTGCCCGATTTGCAACTACGTGCTGCCGATGCGGCCAAACCTGCCGCAGGACGCGCCGGGGCGACGCCCCGAAGCCGACCTGCAGCGCTCCTACAACGGCGATCGCATTCTGGTGAACAAGTATATTTACACGTTTGCCGATCCCGATCGGTGGGACGTCGTGGTGTTCAAGTTTCCGGGCGATGCGCAGATCAATTACATCAAGCGACTCGTCGGTTTGCCGGGTGAGACGCTGCGAGTCTACCAGGGGGATTTATTTGTCGGCGACAAACAGGCGTCGCGCGACGAGGACTTCCAAATCTCGCGCAAGCCGCCCAAGAAGGTCCTCGCGATGCGGCAATTGGTGCATGATACGAATTTCGACCCGGCCGAGCTCGAGGCCGTCGGCTGGCCCTTGCGCTGGCAAACCGACGGCTGGCAGATCGAAAAAACGATCGAGGATACAACCGTCCGCCAGCGTTACCATGTCGATACCGTGGAGAATAGTGAAGCCTGGCTGCGCTATCAACACGTCGTGCCGAATTTCGAGGCATGGCAATTGGTGGACGAGGTCGGCGGACAGCAAGCGTCCGCAAGTCCAGAAGCGCTCGCGGATTTGCGGCGCTACCAGCGCGCGAGGCTGATTACCGACGCCAATCCCTACAACGCTCGGGAGGATAGTCTCCGGCTGGCCGCCCGGAACAATTTGGCCATTGACCCGCATCGGCAAGGCATTCATTGGGTTGGCGATCTAATGGTCGAGGCGAACGTCGAACTTGAAGCGGCAGAGGGCGAATTGTTGCTCGATCTGGTTGAAGCCGGCCGACACTTCACGTGCGCCATCGATTTAGCGACCGGTGAGGCGACTCTCTCGGCGGAAGGCGATGACGACTACGCGCCGAAGGCGAAGACGTCAATCGATGGATCGGATAAGCATCGCGTCGCGTTCGCAAATTTCGACGATCAGTTGCTGCTGTGGATCGACGGCGACTTGGTTTCGTTCGACGGCGGGACGGCGTACGACGTCGATCAAGTATTCGGGAACCGCCGCAAGGTTTTGCCGAGCACGAGCGCGGACGATCCGGGCGATTTGGCGCCGGCGGGGGTCGGCGCGCGTGGCGCCAAGCTTTCCGTCAGCCGCTTGCGACTGTGGCGGGACATTTATTACATCGCCGACGATTGGCGGAATCATCCGCAGCGCATGGGGAACGTCATCAGCGATTACCACGTCCCTTCCGATGTGACCGCATTGCTTCAGGATCCGGCACAGTGGGACGCATTCGCCACGCGGCGGCACGTTCAATTCCCGCTCGGAGACGATCAGTTCTTCGTCATGGGCGACAACAGTGCGGAGAGCTCCGACGCGCGGCTCTGGTTCGGCGACTCCGGCCGCGGCGGAAAACCGGGCGGCGATTATTTGGAACGCCGGCTACTGATCGGCAAGGCGCTGTGCGTGTATTGGCCGCACTCGTGGCATCGCATCCCGGGCACGCCGATTCCGTTTCCGCTGTTTCCGAACATCGCAGACATGAGGTTGGTGAGGTGAGAAGCTGTAGGACGGACAATCCTGTCCGCCAGCCGATCGTTAGTGAAATGACGGACAGGATTGTCCGTCCTACGGACCATGGAGGACTCGCACGTGGCACTCTTGAAAGTTCGCGGGCTGGTGAAATCGTATGGCCGGCGGCGCGTGGTGGACGGCGTCGATTTCGAGGTTCATCCGGGGGAGATTGTCGGCCTCTTGGGGCCGAACGGCGCCGGCAAGACCACGACGTTTCGCATGGCGTGCGGAATGATTGATCCGGACGCGGGCCGCGTGACGCTGGCCGGGAAGGACGTCACGAGTTGGCCAATGTATCGCCGCGCTAAAGACGGCGGGATGGGTTACCTCGCCCAGGAATCGAGCGTCTTTCGCAAACTCTCGGTGCAGAAGAATCTGCTCGGAGTGATGGAGATGCTGGGCATGAATCGCAAGGCCCGCAACCGCCGCTCGGAGCAATTGATGGAGCAGTTCGGCATCACGCACTTGCGCCGGAGCAAGGCGATGTCGCTCTCCGGCGGCGAGCGTCGGCGGCTCGAAATTGCCCGCGCGCTTGTGTCGGATCCGCAAATCATTCTGCTCGACGAGCCGTTTACGGGCATCGATCCCGTGACGATCGACAGCATTCAGGGCATCATTCGCGACCTGCGCGATCGCGGCATTTCGATCTTGATCACCGACCATCAAGTCCGTGAAACGCTGGAGATCACCGACCGCAGTTACGTGATCCGAAGCGGGCAGGTGTTGTGCCACGGCCGGCCGCGCGAAGTGCTCAATCACCCCGAAGCCCGCAAACACTATTTCGGCGAAGGCATGCAGTTCGGCCTGGGCGGCGCGGCGTAGCCGGCAGCACGACTTCTTGGCGTCTCGCGATACGTCGCTAGAATGGTTCCAATGGCTGCGAGTTTGCTATTGGCCGGCGATCTTCAACAGGCAACATCCTGGCCGGACGGGATTGATTGGACCGTCACCGCTGGGTATGTCGCGCTGGCGTTCGGCCTCGCGGCATTGGGCTACGTGTGCATGGTGCTCGATATCCGCGCGTACTTGCGGTCGTTGCGGCGGGCATTGGTGCTCATTAGCCATTATGGGTTTGATTTGCCGGAGTGGATCCGCCGCGACACGCCACGGTGCATCTTGGCGCTGGGTCTGACGATGCCGTGCACCACGGAAGACGTTCTGGCGGCATATCGCCGCAAGGTGAAGCGGATGCACCCGGATCGCGGTGGCGACCAGCGGGAATTCCTGCGCTTGCAGGCCCATTTCGAACAGGCTATGGCGTTTCTGGCGAAATAGCCGGGACTGCGGTTGCCAGCTCGTCGTTGGTTTTGTGGTCGCTTATGTTGCGAGATCGCCATATAATGCCGTCGATGATCTCAAATCTGAATCGACTGGAGCTAAGGAATCGAAAAGATGACTAAGTCGCGACAAATTTTTGCCGTTCTGGTCGTGCCGCTGGCCCTGATGATTCTTTGGCTGGCGTATGGCTCGGGGAATTTTGGGCCTCGAGCCGGCGCGGAGCAAACGGGCGGCAATGATGAGCTGCAAACCCATTTGGAGCAGGCGGCGAGCTCGATCATCGCGGCCGCTAAGCAAAGCGTGCAGTCGTCATCATCCGACGGTGAGGCAGCGCAGCGGATGCAAGCGGCCATCGAGGCGCTGCGGATGATCGGTCTGTTGGGTGATTTTGATACCGGCGCGCAAACGGAAAGGCTGCTGGATGATGTTCAATTGGTGGCCCGCCCCGCGGTTGTGGAGGCGATCGTCAAGATCCGGCTAGCCCGGCAGCTCCAACAATGGAACGAATTGGATGCGGCCGCGCGGGAAAAGACGATCGATCGATTTGTTGCGGACGTGAAGGTGGTTGGCCTTTCCCGAGAGACAGCCGATCTTTTCATGCGCGTTGCCGATATGTTGGAGCGTACGGACGAGAACGAGCTGGCATCCCAGGCGATCAACGAATTGCTGCCGACGTTTCGCGAGTCGTCCGAACCGCAAGTGCAGCGGAGGACGCCGCTGTTGGAGGGCGTCGTCCGGCGGCTGCCGGGCCATAAGCTGGAACTCGAGGGTAAGCTGCTGGATGGATCAGACCTCGATTGGGATTCATTCCGCGGCAAAGTCGTGCTGGTTGACTTCTTCGCCAGTTGGTGTGGGCCATGTCGTGCTGAAGTGCCGAACATCCTCGAGAACTATCGCGCTTACCACGACAAAGGGTTTGAAGTCGTGGGCGTCAATATGGACGACAGTCGACAAGCGGCGGAGTCGTACATCAAGCAATCCGGCTTCCATTTTCCGACGTTATTCAGCGACGACTCAGAGGCCACGGGTTGGGACCATCCGATGGGCCGCAAGTTTGGTGTCACCGCGTTGCCGCGGGTGATTCTCGTCGACCAGGAAGGTGTCATTGTGAGCACGATGGCGAGAGGGCCGAATCTGGGCAGGCTGCTGCGAGAGCTATTGGGCGAGCCGAGCCCGACGAGTGATCAATCGACCGAGCTGGCTGAACCAGATTCCGACGTGGCGCCGGCCGCTTTCGAAGAGCAAGTGGCGCCGGAAGCGGTACCCGAGAACTGATCAATAGTCTGTGTGCCACTGCTTGCGGCCTACCGATGTGCGCTGAATTCTAGCCAAGCACTGCTCGCGCTTAAACGATTGCGATCCGTCAGATGCAAGCACTGCCGTATACAGTGCTGAGTGGTCACCTCCGCCGCGAGCAGTGGCACACGCTGAGCCTCCACGATGGACAACCCCCGTGATCCGATCGTCATTCCCAAGCCGGGCGGGTTGATCGCGGAGCCGTGGTCGACAACGAAGCTGTGGCGGCTGGCAGCGTTGTTTGGTCCGGCGGCGATTGTCGCTTCGGTCTCTATCGGCGCGGGCGAGACGATCGTCGTAGTGCAGGCCGGCTCGTGGGCAGGGTACGATTTGCTGTGGCTCGTGCTGGCCAGCGTATTGGTGAAAGGGATTTGCGTCACCTATCTGCTGGGCCGGTACACGGCGGTGAGCGGCGAATTGATCGGGCCGCGACTTGTCCGCATGCCTGGGCCGCGCGGCTGGCTGCTGATGACGATCATCCTGCTGGAGCTGGCCGCGGCAGGGCCGCTGTGGGCAGCGATCGCCCGGCCCAGTGGCGATCTCATGTACTTTCTGCTGCAGCGCTTCGGTGCGATGATGGATCTCGATTCCGGCCCGCTGGTGGGCATCACGGCCGCGACATGGAAGTCGATCTTCGCGTCGGCGTTTATCCTCGCCGCGATTCTGCTGGGCGCCGGTATTTCGTTTACCTTGCTGGAACGGCAACAGGTGATTATCTGCGTGATCCTGGTGCTGGGCACGATCATCGGCACGCTGATGGTGCGGCCCGACTTTGCCGCTACGCTAATGGGCTTACTCGACGTGGGGCATGTGCCCGAGATTCCCCCCTGGGCGCCGGCCGATGTTCGCCGGCAGCCGCTGCTCGCAATGACGACAATATTCGGGTACGTTGGCGGCTCAGTCATGTGTTACATCGCGTATGCGAACTGGATCGCGATTCATCGCTGGGGGCTTTGCGGCCATAACAAGATCGATGAAATTCGACGTCGCGCCGCCCTAGGAAGCGCCGGCGATTACCTGCCCAACGACGCGCGCCAGGCGGCGCGGCTGAACCGGCTGCTCGCTCCGCTCCGCTGGGACGTTGCGATGGGCGCGTTGGTGCTGCTCATCGTGAGCGCCTCATTCATGCTGGCCGGGGCCGCCGTGCTGTATCCGCGGCTTCAAAGCGGCGAGCTGCCCACGCTGTTCGAAGGCTGGAGCCTGCTTACCGAGCAGGGCTCGATTTGGTCCAACATCCATCCGGCATTGGTGTGGGTTTACTACGTGTGCGTCTTAGCCGCGCTGTGGGGGACGCTGCAGTCCTACCCCGAGATTTACACGCGCGTGACGCATGAATTCCTCAATGCAATCTGGGGTGAAGGAAAGATCCCCTACGGCCATCTGCAATATGCGATTTGCACTTACGTTCTGCTAACCGCCGTTTGGCTGTCGTGGATCGATGTCCAGTTCGCAACGCTGACGGCGATCGTCTCGTTCCTGGCCACCAACGCCGGCGTCGCAGTGGCCATGCTGGCGGCGCTGTATCTCAACTTCCAATTGCCGCCGCTCTACCGCACGCGCTGGTGGATGCTCGCGGCGGGGATTATTTCAGCTGTCATTCTTGTGGTCGTGAGTGCGGTCAGCGGCTGGGAATTGGCACAAAAGATCGCGCGGCAATAATCCACGCCGCATTGCGGTGCGAGCCGTAACAGTTTGGTGATCGCTTCCGTCCGAAGCGCTCTCTATTCAAGAGGGGCGGATTTCAGATAAGCTTGGGCATTCCTCCTTTTGCCCGAGCTTCTATAGCGATGCCGCGACGTGCCGCTGTCGATCCGATTTCCGCGCTCAGGCATGGCGGATTCCTCTTCTTTTTGGCCGGCTCGCTGCTATCGAACACGGGCAACCAGATGCGCTCCGTGGCGGTGGGCTGGGAAGTCTATGACCGCACGCAACAGCCATTGAGCTTGGGTATTGTTGGGTTGGTATTGGCGCTGCCGGTGATTCTGTTCGCCTTGCCGGCCGGCGCCGCCGCGGACCGGTATTCGCGGCGAGCGCTCATCATGCTGGCTCAAGGGGGTTTGGCGGCGTGTGGCGTTGGATTGGCGTGGGCGTCGACGACGCGGGCGCCGCTGCCGCTCGTGTATCTGCTGCTATTCGGAACGGGGACGTTTCGCGCCTTGGGTTGGCCGGCATCGACGGCGATCGTTACCGGCCTGGTGCCTGCCAAAGTGTTTCCCAACGCGGCAATGTGGCGCAGCGTGGCGTTTCAAATTGCGGCGACGCTGGGCCCGCTGATTGGAGGTTTCGTGCTCGCACTGTGGGATGCGGCAACCGTTTACCTGATCGATGCGGCCTCCAGCGTGATCCTGATGGTTTGCCTGGTGTTCGTGAGGCCTAAGCCTCACACCCGGGCGGTCGAGCCGAAGTCGTGGCGTAGTCTGTTGCAGGGAATTCGGTTTCTGCGCCGGCAGCCGGTGATCCTGTCGACGATGACGCTCGATATGGTGGCGGTGCTGTTCGGTGGAGTCGTGGCACTCTTGCCAATTTACGCCACCGATGTGCTCGGCGTCGGGAAGGTCGGGCTCGGCTGGCTGCGAGCGATGCCGTCGCTGGGGGCAATTCTTATGGGGCTAATCCTGGCGGTTCGACCGCCGTTTCAGCGCAGTGGTCTCGCGCTGCTGACGGCGGTGGCGACGTTCGGCGTGGCCACGATCGTGTTCGGCGCGTCGAAGTCATATCCACTGTCGCTGACCGCGTTATTTGTGTTAGGTGCGGCCGACAACGTTTCGGTGGTGATCCGCTCGACGGTGCTTCAGCTGTTGACGCCCGACTCGATGCGTGGCCGGGTAACTGCGGTGAGCATCATCTTCATCGGCACCAGCAATGAGATCGGCGAGTTTGAATCAGGCCTTGCGGCGCAGTGGATTGGACTGGTTCCGTCAGTGGTGTTCGGCGGCGTGATGACGCTGTTGACAGTCGGCGTAGTGGCGCGGGCTTGGCCGGAGCTGGTGCGGCTGGGGTCGCTGGAGCACCTGGAACCGCCGGAGCCAGCCGAGGTAGTCGTGTGAGCTAAACCGCAAGCGATCCGGGTGGCACGCCCTGAGGCTTTGCGAAGGGCGTGGTCAGGTAGCGCCGCGCCACCACGCCCTTATCAGGGCGTGCCACCCCCGATCACGGCAATCCTTCCGTAGCGGCGACGAATGGCGCTATAATGTCGGCGGCCGCTGAGCCGCCCATAGGCGGTAGTGCTACGAAAGGATTGCAAAATGAAGTGCGATGCATGTGGTGGCGAGGTTCCGACAGGGGCGGCATTTTGCCCGAATTGCGGCGCGTCATCGACCAGCCGTGGCGATGCTTTGGGCAGCGAAGGAGGCGCGAGTGGGGCTGCGCGATTGACGGCGCGCGGCGCGCGTGGATCGGGCAATCAACCGGCCGAGGAAGAACTTTGGAGCGGCACCTATTCGCCGAAGGCGATGATTGGGTGGGTGGTCGGTGCGGCCGTGCTGACGGTGCTCGGTATTGTCGGCGTCGCGCTCTCGGGCGGCTCGGGGGCGGCCTGGTTTTGGTTGGCAATCGGTGTCCTCGTCGTGTGGGCTGCGCTCGGCCTGCTAGTACTGTATCGCCGGATGACCGTGAATTATCAGCTAACCACTTATCGCCTATTTCACGAGAAGGGATTGCTCAGCCGCACGCGCGATCGCATCGAAGTGATCGACATTGACGATGTAACTCTAACCCAGGGATTGGTCGAGCGGATGTTGAACGTGGGCACGATTCATATCCTGTCCAGTGATATGAGCCATGGCAATCTCCAAATGCGCGGTATCGAGGACGCCAGGCGGGTGACGGACCTGATCGACAACACTCGGCGGGCAGAGCGTCAGCGGCGGGGATTGTTTATGGAAAATGTGTGACGACCGACCACATGCCGACCGGTAGCAGTCGAGCGTGACTGGTTTTATAATCGCAGCTGGCGAACCGGCTTTTTTCAGAATCGGAGTACCTGCTATGAAAATGGTGCTGACTGTATCGTTCGTTTTGATGGGAGTGCTGATCATGAATCGTGCGGCAGTGGCGGCGGACGCGGCTAAGGCCGCGAAACCCCAAGCGGCGACGCCGCTGGATCAGGAGATGCGGACGCTGAATGGGAAAACCGTCAACCTGGCGGAGAAGTATGAGGGCAAGGTGGTTCTGCTGGTGAACGTGGCGAGCAAGTGTGGGCTGACGCCGCAATATGAGCAGCTTGAAGCGCTGCACGACAAGTTCGGCAAGCAAGGGCTGGCGATTGTCGGCGTGCCATGCAATCAATTCAATCAGCAGGAGCCGGGCACTCCAAAGCAGATTGCCGAGTTTTGCAAGATAAAATACGGCGTCGAGTTCGACCTGCTGGCGAAAGTTGACGTGAACGGACCGGACGCGGCCCCGCTCTACAAGCACCTCACGTCCGAGGAAACCAATCCGAAATTCGCCGGCGAGATCACTTGGAACTTCGAGAAGTTTCTGTTCGATCGCGAGGGCCAGCTCGTGGCGCGGTTCGCCCCGCGGGTGAAGCCCGACGCGAAGGAAGTCGTCCAAGCGATTGAAGCGGAGCTGGCGAACAAGCTGCAGCAATAATGCAAAATGCAAAATGCAAAATGTAAAATGTAAAATGAAGCGGAACGTCGCTACATCCGCATTTTGCATTGATCATTTTGCATTTTGCAATTTCCGTAGTTCAGCTCCGCGCCGCCTATGAACAAACCCCTAGACTGCGTCGTGGTCGGTTCGTGCGTGGTCGACGTGCTTGCGCGGCCGGTGGCGCTGTCCCAGCCGATTGGGGCCGGACGGCTGATCGAAAGCGAGCCGCTGCGGCTGACGACCGGCGGCATCGTTTCCAACGCCGGCATCACCATGGCGCGGCTGGGCATGCGCGTGGCCGCGTTCACTTACGTCGGTGATGATGAGTGGGCCGAGGTGATCCGCAGCCGCTACGCTGCCGAGGGAATCGACACCTCCTGTTTGGTCACGCATCCCGATGGCGCCACGAGCACAACGGCCGTGCTCATCGATCCCAGCGGCGAGCGGAGTTTCGTGCACTGCGTCGGCGCGCCGCGGCTCCTCGACAAGCAGGCAATGCTCTCGCGGCTCGATCTGTTCGCGAAAAGTCGGGCCATGCTCATCGGTTACTATCCGCTGATGACGCGCCTGCAGGGCGACCTGCCCGAGGTATTCGCCGCGATTCGGGAAACGGGTTGTCTCACTGCGCTCGATGCTGCGGGCGACGGCGGCACCATGGACCCGCTCGCGCGGATTCTGCCGCACACCGACTTTTACATACCCAACGAAACGGAAGCCGCGCATCAGACCGGCCGCAGCGAGCCGCGGGCAATGATTGCGGCGTATCGGGAAGCAGGGGCCAAGGGCTGGCTCGGCATCAAACTGGGCGCGCAGGGCGCTCTCTTGAGCCCGTGGCCTGGCCAGTTCATCGATGTCAACGTGGTAAAACCGCCGGGCGAAGTGGTCGATACGACGGGCGCCGGCGACTGTTTCTATGGCGCGCTGTTGGCCGGCGTGCTGCGCGGTTTGCCGCCGGCGGAAGCTGGCCGGCTGGCGGCGGCTGCGGGCGCCTGCTGCGTCACCGGCCTTGGCGCAACGACGGCCTGCCGCGCTTATGATGAAACCGCGCGGCTAGCGAGCTTACCGGTCACGTAGGTGAGTCTTTAAGCGGGTGGCAAAGCGTCGCGTCTGGGAGAGACGCGGTTACTGGGCCACAACTTCGCGCGGAATTGCCGGATGCGCCGCGATGAAGACGCCACAGGGCGCGTGTTGCACCACATACATCGCCCAATCGTCGGCCTCGGCCGAGGCGGTCAAGGGTACCGAGGACGCCGGCAGAACGATTGCGTCGTACGAGCCCTCGCCGATCAACCGCACAATCTCCTGTCCCGATTGTCGCTCGGCGGCCAGCACGTTGACAGTGCGACTGAGTTGTTCGGCCCACTGCCGATCCAGCTCGATCGGGTTTTCCCCGTTGGCTGAGATTGGTTCGGCGGGCGGGACGGGCACGATATCCAAAGCCACGTCGGCAGCGAGCATGGTAAAGACCCACTCGAATACGTCACGGCTGGCGCGCGTGCCGTCGTGGGCCAGGAGCACTCGCCGCACGCCAATCCCGGCGGCGCGCAGATCCGCCACCGAACGGGCCTGTCGTTCGGCCGCCTTGGGAATCCGGTTGCCGCCGTCCAGGTCGTACGCCACGTTGCGGTCCGCACTGTCAATATGCACGGTCAGCCCTGGTGGTCGGCCGCCGTGCAAACTGATCCAATACAGGGCGACTTGATCGAGCTGCTCCTCAACCGTGTATTTGTTCGAAGCGCCAAGAATCACCTCCTGGGCAGGCAAGTCCTTGGCCGTGTTCAGCACGGCATGGAGGGCATTGTTCGTGGGCACCAGCAACGGCCGCACCGTCTTGCCCAGCCGCTCCGCGTGATTGACCACCGCCGTCAGAAGTTGCTGGTCGTAGGCATCGAGCGTGTCGATAAGCTCCTTTTCCGCACCGCGCGGCTCGACTTTGGCGGTCATGACGACCACGTCGGTGGTTTCCGGATCGGTGTCGGCCAGGGCCTTGTCGAGCATGAACAGGTTGTTGGGAGAACGAATCGCCACCAATTTTCGATAGGGCCGGCTCAAGCCGAGGCTTTCGGCGGTCACTTTCGGCACCATCGCGCGGTTGAACTGCTCGAGGTGTTCATGTTTCTCGCCCTTCCGGCGCCGGTGATAAACCGTTTCTGAGACTAAAAAGACCGACAAGAAGACCGCGGTGAACATTAATCCGCCCACCGTCGCCACCGGTTTGGTGAACAGATTGGACACCGCGGATAGCAATACGATGAAAAAAACCAGGCTTAAGCCAACCGGCACGTCGATGTTGCCGACGCGAACGTTCAGCGGCACGCGGAACTCCCGCGGATTGCGGTCCTTGAACCGCAATATGACCATCGAACTCGTCTTGAATACGAAGCTCCACACGACGCCAAAGGCATACGCTTCGCCCAATAGGACCACGTCGCCGCGGCTGGCGATAATTGTGAACACCTGCATACCGGCAATCAGGTACAACAGCCGATACGTTGTACCGTAGCGGGGATGCGGGCGGAGGAACCAGTCCGGAAGCACGCCGTCTTCGGCCACGCGACTCAACACGCCATTGGAGCCGACGATCGATGTGTTCACCGCTCCGGAGAGGATCAAGAAGCCGACCACTACCACGAATGCGTTGAGTAGCAGCCGGATGCCCAGCGGCCCGACCATTTGCATCGCCAGCCCGCCCATCCAGTTGTCGTAGTATACGGTCATGCGGAGATCGTCGGGCACGAGCAACACGGCGAGCAAGTTCAGTGTCCCAGTAAGCATCAAGCTATAGGCGAAGACGATGAAGGCGGCCTTTTTGAAGTTGGGCAGCTTGGGCGCCTCCACTTCGCGATAGACTTGAGCCAGCGTTTCCTCGCCGCTCATCGCCAGGATCGAGTGGCCGAATGCCATCACCAGACCGATGACGCCGATCAAGCTCAGCCAACTCGTGGGGTCGCGGAGCGGCTCGGCGATGCTCGGGAACCAGCCGATCACGCCGAGCGGGTCTTGCTGTTCGCCGGTGACCGGATCGAGGCGGGGCACGGTGTCTCCCGCCGCATTGACTTCCACCTTTTTGTGGAGGTCCGGCTGCCAGGTTGGGAAGTCGTTGACCGGCCCGCGGACCGCCAGTGTAGCGCCGCACCAGGCCAGCATGATCGCGCCCATGATCGTGGTAGCAATCATGATCTTCAGCGCTTTGCCGCTGGACTCGGGAATGCCAAGCAGATTCTGGCGGAGGAAGTACAGCGTGATGCCGCAGGCAATGGCGACCGAGCCCCAGCTCTTGAGCGCGTCGCGCATGCCTTCGTCGATTTCCCAGCCCATGAAGCGTCCGAACGCTTCCAGCCCCAGGCCGACAATGTACTGGCCGGCCGACACGCCGCTGATCGGGCCAGTCAGCACGTAGTCGAATAGCAGCGCCGACACTGAACACTTCGCCAGAAATCCACCCATCGCCTCCTTCACCACGCGATAGACGCCGCCGCGGACGAAGAGTGCGCTGCTTTCGATGTACACGGCCCGCATAGCGTAGCTGAACAGCAGCACCGCAATGATGAACCAAGGCGCGGCCCGGCCGATCGCGCTCTCGACGATCGCGCCGATGTAGTAGACAGTGCTCGACATATCGCAGAGCACGATCGCGGCAGTGCGCCAATAGGAAATGAACGCGAACATCACGCTGCTAACGACAACAATTTGCGCAGCGCGACCGGATGCGGGGCCCGACGATGGGCCATGCGGAGGCAAAGTGGAAGACATCGAATGCGACCTGGGATCAACGACCCCCAAAAAGCGGCGGGGCGCTTCGTCGCGAGCGGTTCATGAAGGTGTGGCGCAAAACGCGCAAGCGGCGAGGAGATTCGCCGCGGCAGCTGGAAGCGGCCATGGAACCACTGCGCGGCGGGGTGCCCTTTCAATCGCTCCGGGACACGCGCCCGGAACCGCCGACGAGGTTAGCTGACGGGCTAGGGCTTGAAAGTGCCCCGACTCGCAACGGCGAGTCTGCGCCCCGGCGTCCGCGCTTGCGAACGCGTTGGGTCCCCCGTTCCCGCAAGCAAGTCGCGGGATTAGGCTACACGTCGGTTACTATAGAACCACGGCGGCTACTCGGGCAAGTGGCAATCGAGTGCCCGCGCTAAGTTCAATTCCAGCCACATCTTGCACGTTGTGGGACATCCGACGCGCGGCTAGGCGACTGTTACAATACCTTCGGTTATCGTTTTTGCCGGCACACTCTGCTAGGCGCAATGCTCGAAAGCCGCTGCAATGAAAAAAGGCGAGCAAAAGGTTATTCGGTTGACGGTCACGCCAGCGGCCGAGCCGATTCCGGCATTCCGGCATCGGCTCGTGGCGCGGGATATCGATCTGCAGCCCGGCAACGCGGCGCCGTTTTACTATCGCGCACTGCTTGAGATTCCGCCACTGGTAAAGCGGATGCGTGATGCGGACGATCCCGACCGAGCGAGCAAAGGCTGCATGCATCGCTGGCGCCAGCTGCATGAAATACCGCTGGAAACAGTCCGCAAGGCTGGCTTCCGTCTGGACTGGCTCATCGACCAGCAATTAAACACCGCCACGTCGCGGCGGCAGTGCGACTGGCAGTTTGGCATAGAGGACTTGCAAGGTTTCAAGGTTTACAACTTCGTCCTGCCGGAGATTCAACAAATGCGCGAATTGTGCGGGCTCGTGGCGCTGCACACCCGGTTGGCCATCGCGGACGGCCGACTCGACGACGCGCTGGATGCGATACGAATGAACTACCGCATCGCTGGCGATGCCGCGACCACCCGATTCCTTGTTTGTTGCCTGGTTGGGACCGCGGTGGCGCGGATCGTCAACGAAACACTCATCGAGCTCATCGCGGCGCGAGGCTCGCCGAACTTGTACTGGGCGCTTACCGAACTGCCGAATCCGCTCATCGATTTGGGACCGGCGTTCCGGTTCGAATCCGAAATTCGAGCAAGAGTGTTTCCTTTTATCCAGGAAAGTGAGACGACCCAGCGGTCGTACGAGGAGTGGAATCGGTTGTTCCGGATGAGCTGGCGGGAGATCTATAAAGGAATGCTGGAAGGCCGCTGCCGCAAAGTGACGCCACTTCAGACGGAATTGACCGCCCTGGCAACTGCCTTGGCGGGCTATCCACATGCCAAACGGCAGCTCGTTGCAGAGGGGATGGACGCGGGCCGCGTGGATGAGATGCCAGTCGGGCAGGTTCTTGCGGCGTACAGCGAACGGAATTGCGAGCGATTGCGCGACGAATGGAAGAAGCTCTTTTACATGCCATTTTGGGAGTATCAGGCGCGAGAACCTGTGACAGGCAGGGAGCTGAATGAAGCAGCTGATCCTTTTAGTCGCCACGCACAACGGGAAGTGTTGCCAATGGCGTCGGCGTTACTGTTTGGTTTCGCCCAGTATCGAGTTCCCCAAGTGCGTCTGCAACGCGAGATCGCGGCATTGCGATTGATTGAAGCGCTGCGAATGTATGCGGCCGAGCATGGCGGCCGGCTGCCGACGAGCTTGGATGAGGTGACGCGAGTGCCGTTGCCGATGAATCCCGCCACGGGCCAGCCGTTCGATTACACGCTGGAAGACGGCGTCGCCGTATTGGAGATGCCCCGTTTGGACAGGCATGAGTCCGAGCGAGAACGTTTTGAAATTGTCATTGCGCAGTGACGCCGGCAAATAACGGCCATGAACTTTCAATCCGATAAGCGGGCGAGTGGTATGCCGGACGACGCGCTGGCGCTTTCGCCGCTGGTGAGCGACGACACGTTCGCCGTGGCCTATATCGATGTGACCGCTTTTACGCCGGAAATGACGGCCAGTGTGCTCAAGAGTCTCTACGAGTTTGATACGGCTGTGCCGTTGGAGGAAGAACAGGCGAACGAGTTTGCGCAAAAAACAAGAGAGTACTTGGGGAAAGCGGGTATTCGTTTCGTTTATGTTGTTGCGGGCATCGGCGACGTCCACCGACATGGCGGGCCACTGATCTACGCGCCGTTGCAGACGGATGGAGACATCGAGACGGCGCGCAGCGTGATGAAGACGTTAATTCAAGTGCTCTCCACCTTCGATCGAGGCCATTCAGTTTACGCGAAATTAGTGCGACAAATGCAAGCCGAGCCGCATGATTCGGGGGCGATGTGCGTTGCCACCCCCGCCACTCAAGAGCGATATAACGCGGCTGCACCCCAGGAGAGGCCTGACCTGTTGAATCGGGTCGCTGAATCGATGGCCGCAGGGAACGGGATGGGCATTGTGTTTTCGCCCGGCAAAGATGCAAGACGCGTTTTGCGCGAGCTATTGCCGGAGCTGCCCGAGCCCTACACCGCCCTTACCGGCCGAGTGCTTGCGGATGAATTGGAGTACGCCGAATTCAACTTGAACGTGTCATCTGGGTTTTCACTGTCCGTGGCGATCAAGGCGAAGAATAGGGCATCGGCGCCGGTATTTGCCCGATTGATGCGGATGGCACCGGGCTTGGTAGAAAACCTCCTTCAGCAGAGTATTTATTCGCAGGAGCTTGAGCCAGCGATCGGCGCGGCGAACGAGCTATTTCAGCCGGTGGTCGAGGGGTCGCGAATCATTGGGCGGTTTAAGGCCGACATCCAAACAGAATCGCTGGGACGTGTCGTTGAACGGCTCATGGCGCCTATTCGTGAGTTCGGCTATCCGCGGCGGCGGCTGAATCAGTTCAAGATGCTGGCGATCGGCATGCAGAATTACCATGATTGCTACACGCACCTTCCCGCATCAGCGGCGTTCCGGGACAAACAAGGGCGTCCGCTTTTGAGCTGGCGCGTCGCCATCCTTCCATTCGTCGAGGAAGACCGATTGTACAAGCAATTCCATTTGGATGAGCCATGGGACAGCGAACACAATCGCACGCTGATTGAACAGATGCCGGCGATCTACGCCGATCCGGATCAGCGGCACCTCTCTCGTCAAGGGAAAACGACCTACCAGGTGCCGGTCGGCCCGGAGACGGTGTTTTACAAAAATGAGGGCACGACGTTGCGCGAGATCACGGATGGTACATCCAAAACGATCATGATCGTCGAGGTGGAGCCATCGCGGGCGGTGGAGTGGACGAAGCCGGAGGATTGGGAGGTCGACATGCAGGACCCGAGGCGGGGCGTCGAGCGGACCGACCGGCGAAATTTTGTCGCGGCGAGGTGCGATTGTTGGATCCAAGCAATGCCGTCCGATATTTCCCCCGATGAGTTGCGGGCGTTATTGACCCGCGCCGGCCGCGACTAAATGCGTAGGGTGGGTCGAGGCACGAGACCCACCAGCGTGTGTCGCGCCACCGGAGAGGTGGGTCTCGCAGACTCGAACCACCCTACGATGCTAGCATGGTCTCTCACTCGGCTTGGCAGGTGCGGCGGCATCTGATAATTTGCTGGCCCCCGTAATGGATTCGGACACTCGCCGGGGCGGGTGCCATTGTCAGCAGGGCCGACAGGGAAGGAGGCCGCCATGACCATCGATCGCTCGCTCCCCGCGTGCCAAAGCAATCTGCCCAAGCTTCGCGTGCACATCCGTTGGATGATCCGTCGCGACATGGCGGAAGTCTTGGAGATCGAGCGTGCGGCGTTTGAATTTCCCTGGTTCGAGGAGGAGTTCATCCGTTGTCTGCGGCAGCGAAATTGCATCGGCATGGTGGCCGAACATGCCGAGCGGGTCGTCGGCTTCATGATCTACGAGCTGCACAAATCGCGACTTCACATTCTCAACTTCGCAGTCGCGGCCGACCTGCGGCGGCGCGGCATCGGCCGACAGATGCTCGAGAAGCTCGTCGGTAAACTTTCCAGCCAACGGCGGACGCGGATCTCGCTCGAAGTGCGGGAGACGAATCTGGCTGCTCAGGTGTTCTTCCGTGCCAGCGGCTTCCGTGCCACCAGCGTGCTGCACGACTTCTACGACGATTCGCCGGAAGACGCCTATTTGATGCAATACTGCTGCGACCCCCATGAGGCGGAACTCATTCTGCCGATGAATCGGATCGATCGCCTGGCTGGGTGAGTAGGGGCGGCGGTGGCGGG
>JBBDWY010000042.1:124317-127020 GCA_040902605.1 Pirellulales bacterium
GCACAGCCGGCCCTACAGTTCGATAATCGTTGCTTCGACCGCCGGCAGATCGACGATGGCCACGCTGTGGGGACTGGCACGGTAGATTGCGCCGGGGTTCACGACCAACGTATCGCCGCGGCGGTCGATGGCGGCAACATGCGTGTGGCCGTAGCAGACGAGCCGGTAATCGCCGCCGTCGATAGTCTGGCGAAAGCGGCGACGCTCGTGGCTATGCAGCAGCGCGACTCGCACGCCGTCGAATTCCAAATCGCCGAACATGCCGTGGCAGCTCTGGTCGGCCGTGCGAATCGCGGCGGCGAACTGGTCGTGATCGTAATCGCAGTTGCCGAACACGAAATGAGTCGGCCAGGCGGAAAATAGCTCGACCACGGCCAGCGAGCCAATGTCGCCGCAGTGCAGTACGGCGTTTACATCAAGACTTTCAAACAGCCGAACGGCGGGGCGAGTGAGCTCGACCTGTCCGTGCGTGTCGCTGATGATGCCGAGTCGCATGGTGTTTGTTTGCAGGGAAGATCTCACGCAAAGGCGCTAAGGCGCAAAGACCGGACAAGATGAGTTACAAGACAGCATACAGTTGATCTTCGAGAGTTGCGACGCGCTCGCGCAGGTGGCTCTCAACTTCCTCGTTGTTGCGGCCGGCCGCAAACACGGTAAGAATCGGTCGCCCGGCTCCGATCGGCGTGCCGGCGGGTGAGATATCGGCGAGAGTTGGCCACGGTTGACGGGACGCTTCGGCAAGAGACAGCGAAGCGAACATATCAGGAATTGTGAGATCCCGTCTGGCGAAGAGAATTGCCTTGCCGTGAAATGCGGAGGCGATTTTGGATTTTGGATTTTGGATTTCGGATTGATTGGAAGGCTTGATCGGAAACCCGCGACAGGCGTCGGCGTGGGCGGCGAGGGCGCGGATGCCAGTCGCTCGCTCGATGATCTCAACCGAAGCCGTGTAGCGCGGATTGACCTCGAGCGTCCACACTTGTTCTTCGCTTAGGATGAAATCGACGCCGAAGAGGCCGGTCAACTCGAACCGCTCGGCAATGGTTTTTCCGATATGCTGTAGCGTATTGCGGATGACATTACTGACCGGTTGTGGGCCGATCGAGCCGGCGTATTGAAAGCCGTGCGCGCCGAGCCATGGTTCGCCGATTAACTGGCGCGTGATGCCGAGCAGCGTGGCGGCGCCGCCAGCGGCGACGAACGCGGCCGCGCATGACTGGCCGGGGACAAGGCGTTGGTAGCAAGCAGGGAGCGTGGGGCCCGGAGCAGCAAGTGAAGCTTCATCCTTCTCGTTCCTCGCTCCTCGCTCCTCGCTCCAAGGTCGCACTCCGCTGCCGCTCGCGCCGCGGTACGTTTTTACGAGCCACGACCCGTCCTGCGGCAGGCCGTCGGCCGACGAGCGGGTTTCCGGAAATAACAGTCCCGCGTCACGAAGCACGTCGGCTAACTGCGATGGCGAGCGCACGCGGGCCAGAACGTCGCCCGGATTTCCCCACAGCGGCGCGACCCAGGCCATTTGATCGACCAACTCGGGATGGTTTTCGAGCGCACCGGTGTACATCCAGCCCGGCGGCTCAATCGTGCGGAGCCAGTCGACGAGCCCCTCAGGGTAGGGCGAGATTCGCGTGGCCGTGGCGATGGCGCGAAGGTCGAGATCGGCGAATAGATCGGCGGTGACGGGTTGAAAACCGGCTCGTAGGGCCGAGGCGGCTGCGGCTCGCGCACTGGCGCCGACGATAGCGAGTGATGGTTTCACCCTACCTTTGATCCTCGGGACCGTAGCGGCCGCGATATTGATCGGCGGGATATTTTTGGGCGTTCTTCACCATCTTGGCCCGGATCGCGCTGGAAACGTCGAGTCCCAACTCATTGGCCAGCGCAAGTGAGTAACCGATCACGTCGGCCAGCTCCTCGCCGACTTCTGCCAGTTTTTGCGGGTCATCGGCCAACGTGCGCGAAGCCTCGGTCGTGAGCCACTGGAAATGCTCCATCAGCTCCGCCGCTTCGATGGCGAGTGCCATGGACACGTTTTTTGGCGAGTGGAACTGCGACCAATCGCGCTCGGCCACAAAGTCGGCGATGAGCTGGCGCAGCTCGGCAACGGTGGTTTCGGCATCCGATTTGCTGGACATTTGCGATCTCTATTGCGGCAAAGTGTGCCACTGCTTGCGGCACACCCTGTCATGCCGAACTCCGATTCCGCACTGCTCGCCGTTAAACGACGGTAGTCCGTATGAAGCAAGCAGTGCGAATACAAAGTCGGCGCTTTTGCAGCTGCCGCGAGCAGTGGCACACAATGTTTAAATGCAGCGCTAACCGGCGAAGCCGGGCAGCGAGAGCTGGCGCGGCGGACCGCTTCGCTCATGGTAACGCCGCCGATAGCCGTCGGCCAGATGGGCCATGACTTCCAGCACCAACAGATCGGCACGACTCATGACGTGCCGCGCGCTGCGGTTGCCGAGCGAGCCGATCAGCTCCTCCAGCACGCGGACGTGGAGCTGCATAGTCCGCTGCGCGGAAACGCCCGCATCGGCAAGGAGCGTGGCGAGTGTCGTCATTTCGTCGGTCAGATTGCCGGCGCCCATGACGACGTAAGCCCGCAGCAGTTCGCGGTAATGAGCGATGAGGGGCTCAGGCAGATTGCCGATAGGGTTCGGGGTTCGGGGTTCAGGGTTCAGCAAGGATGATTCTGAAAACTGAACC
>JBBDWY010000042.1:127030-143133 GCA_040902605.1 Pirellulales bacterium
CCCCCCCCCCCCCCCCCCCAACCCTCAACCCTCAACGAAGAGTCGGCCAACTCAGCCGACTGCGAGTTGCCCTCACGAATCAGCTCCAGCTCGGCGATGAGTGCCCGCTGTTCGGCCAGCAGCCGCTCGGCCTCCTGGTGTTCATTAGCAAGGCGCTGCTGCTCCATTTGCACGAGGCGGCGATGTTCGCGGATGAGCTGGCAGCGTTCGATCGCGCGGGCGAAGGTCCACAGCAGCGAGCGGGTCGTGGCCTCGGCAACGCAGCAATAGGCGTCGGCGCCAACCTCGTAGGCGAGGGCAGTCATCTCGGCGGAGGGCGCCACGCCGAGGATGATCATCGGCTCATCGTTTCCGCCGGCGCGAAGACCTTCGATGAAGTCCAGCGCATCCAGGACGCCTGGCTCGTGGCTCACAAGCATGGCGTCGAACACCTCGTCGCGGAGGTTGGCCAGGCCGGTCGCCACGCCCAGCGATTCCTTAAGAAGGATTTCGGTCGCGCAATCGGAGGCGAACGCCTCGGCCAGCCAGCCGCCCGTGCGGTGCAGCGTGGTGACATAAAGCACCTTCATCCGCGTCGGCATCTGCCCCCAGATTTTGGGCGCGGGACGCTTGGGCGACGCAGGAGCTGGCTTGGTAGTAGGCATGAATCGAGTCAGGTGCAAGCAGACGAAGGCGGCGAGACTTTAGCGGTGCCCAGGCGCCGGGTCAACGCCGCGGCGGGTAGCGAAGCAACGGCAACGGCCTTAGAATTACCCGCAGGTGTGCCACTGCTCGCGGCCGTGGAGTGAGCGTTGGCACTGGGTACAACACTGCTTGCTTCTCTCGGAATGCAATTGCTTAATGGCGAGCAGTGCGTTTTTTCAGCATTGAACGCTTTCCATCCTTCCGCAAGCAGTGGCACACGGGTTGATTGCTAGCACCATGCGAACAGCCTATCTCGATTGCCCGAGCGGGATCAGCGGCGACATGACGCTCGGCGCGCTCGTGGATGCCGGCGCCGACTTGGCCACAATCCAGGCCGGCATCGGTTCGCTGGGCCTGCCAGGCTGCCGGCTGGTCGCGAACGAGGTCAAGAAGCAGGGCTTTCGAGCGACACAGATCACCGTGGAGCACGAGCCGGAGCATACGCACCGGCATCTGCATCACATTACGGCGATGATCGATGGCAGCGTCCTCTCCGCCCGGCAAAAGGACTTGGCCAAGCAGATTTTCCAGAAACTGGCCGAGGCGGAGGCGCGTGTGCACGGCACGACGATTGAGAAGGTGCATTTTCATGAGGTCGGTGCTGTTGATTCCATCGCCGACATCGTTGGGGCGGCGATCGGGTTTGATTTGTTGGGAATCGAGCGGGTCGTATGTTCCCCGGTGCCGACCGGGCGCGGGTACATCGAGATTGCGCATGGCAAGTGCTCGATCCCCGCGCCGGCGACAGGCGAGCTGCTGCGCGGCGTGCCGCTTGCCGCGCTCGATGTCGAAGGCGAACTTACTACGCCAACCGGTGCGGCGATCGTTAAGGCGCTGGCCGACGAATTCGGGCCGCTGCCGGCGATGACCGTCGAGCGAATTGGTTACGGGGCGGGACAAAAGGATTTTCCGCAGCCGAATATTTTGCGGTTGCTGGTGGGTGAGGGAATCGCTAAGCCGCAAGCGGCGGGGAGTCGACCTCGTACTGAAACGATCGTGCTGCTGGAAACGAATTTGGATAACGCAACGGGCGAGGAGATCGCCCATGCGGTGGATCGGCTCTGGGCCGCCGGCGCGCTCGACGTGTCACTTATCGCGATCCAGATGAAAAAGGGCCGGCCAGGCGTGCTCGTGAGCGTGCAGGGGCGGCCCGGCGATGCGGATCGCTTGGAGGCGATTTTGTTCGCGGAAACGCCGACGTTGGGCGTGCGGCGGACGACGATGATGCGAACCGTTCTGGCGCGCGAGCCGCATGAAGTTGCAACGCGCTGGGGCAGCGTCGCAGGAAAAGTCGCGTATCTGCCGGACAGCTCGCAGCGCTTCGCGCCTGAATACGAAGCATGCCGCGAAATTGCAGATCGCAATAAGGTCTCGCTCGCTGAGGTAATCGCGGCGGCACAGGACGCGTACATCGCCGAACGCGATGCCTAACTGACTGTAGCTGGGCTGTGACCCCGGCCGAACTACAAAATCCGGCCTCATCGAGGCCAGCTACAATCGGCGCTGCGCAAGCTGATCGAGTTGCGATTCGATCGCGGCAAGGCCAACGGCCGGCGCCTGGCAGGCGTAGTTCTGGCAGACGTAGAGCACGGGCTGGCCGTCGCGTGATTCTTTGCCGGCGAAGAGCTGATCGAGTTGAGCCGACCGGGCAGCGTCCGCATCGGCCGACCTCACATCGCGGGCGGCCGTGACGGATCGCGGCAAGTACCGGCGATGCACTGCAGCGACGGCGTCCTTCGTGTCGTCGCGGGCCATGTCGCCGACAACGACCAGCTCATGGGCTGGACCGAGGTAGTGATCGAGGGCCAGCAGCATCTGGCCGGCGGCCATCGGCGCGCGCTGCATAATGGGCACAGCGGCCGCCAGCGTTTTCTCAGCTTCATCGAGATAATCGCTGCGGCCGAGCAGTTTGCCGAGCCGCAAGAGCGCCGTTGCGGCCAGTGCATTGCCGCTGGGCGTGCTGCTGTCGGTGAGCTCTTTGGTTCGGGTGATAAGCGGCTCGTGATCGGCGGCCGTGTAGAAAAATCCCCCGCCCTTTGGATCAATGAATTCGTCGAGCACGATATCCATGAGCCGCACGGCCTCGTCGATCCAGCGCTCGTTGAAGTTGGCTTCGTAGAGACTAACCAGCGCATTGGCCAGCGCCGCGTAGTCGTCGAGATAGGCGTCGAGTTTGGCGACGCCCGCGCGAAATGTGTGGAGCAGGCGGCCATCGTCGCGGCGCATACGGCTGAGGATGAAGCTTGCTGCCTCGCAGGCGGTGAGGACGTACTCGGGTTGGTTAAGCGCGGCGCCGGCCCGCGCCATGGCATCAATCATGAGGCCGTTCCAGGCGACGATGATCTTGTCGTCGCGGCCGGGACGGACGCGCTGCGCACGGGCGGCAAAGATCTTTTCGCGGCTTTCGGCCAGTTCTGCCGCGAGCTCATTCGGCACTCGGCCTAGAATTGCGGCACATTGCTCCAGCGTTTTCGGCAGATTGAGAATGTTCCGGCTTTCAAAATTGCCGACGTCACTTACGTCAAAGACCCGGCAGAACGTCGCGCCCCGCTCTTCGCCCAGCACGGCCGCGATTTCCTGAGGCGACCACGTGTAAAACAGGCCTTCATGGCCTTCGCTGTCGGCGTCTTCCGTGCTGTAGAAGCCGCCGGCCGGATCGGTCATGTCGCGGATGATGTAATCGAGCGTCTCGCGGAGGACGCGGGCGTAGTTGTGTGCCACTGGCTCTGCCAGTGCATGACCAGCATCGGTAGCACTGGCAGAGCCAGTGGCACCCAGCACAAGATAGGCATCGAGATAGGCGCCGGCGAGCAGCGCGTTGTCGTAGAGCATTTTTTCGAAGTGCGGCACGAGCCAGCGGGCGTCGACCGAGTAGCGGGCAAAACCGCCGCCGAGGTGATCGTAAATTCCGCCCGCCGCCATGCGATCGAGCGTGAGCCGGACCATGTCGAGCGGGCCCTCTTGAGCGGTGCGTTGGGCGAAACGCACCAGGAGCTGCAAATCCATCGGATGCGGAAACTTGGGCGCCTGCCCGAACCCGCCGTAGGTGTTATCGAACGTGCGCCGCAATTGGCTGACTGCGCCTTCGATGAGGCTCGTGTTCAAGCTGCTCGCGTCGCCGCCGGCCACATCGCCGACGTTTTGCAACTCGGCGGTAAGCTGATCGGCGGCGGTGAGCGCTTGATCGCGGCGATTTTTCCAAGCGTCAATCACCGCGGCGAGAATCTGATCGAAGCCAGGCATGCCGCGGGAGCTGTGCGGCGGCCAGTAGGTGCCGCCATAGAACGGCTTCAAGTCGGGCGTGAGAAACACGCTCATCGGCCAGCCGCCGTGGCCCGTGAGCATCTGCACCGCGTTCATGTAAATCTGGTCGAGATCGGGCCGCTCTTCGCGATCGACTTTGATCGGCACAAAGTTCTGATTCAGCACGCGCGCGATCGCTTCATTTTCGAAGCTCTCGTGCTCCATCACGTGGCACCAATGGCAGGCCGAGTAGCCGATCGAGAGAAAGATCGGCTTGTTTTCGCGGCGTGCCGTCTCGAGCGCCTCCTCGCCCCAGGGATACCAGTCCACCGGATTGTCGCGGTGCTGGAGGAGATAGGGGCTCGTTTCGTGGGCAAGACGATTGGGCATGGGAGGAGTAGCCGCCTTTTCAGAATTCGCAAGTCGTTAATTGCCGGCGCAAAAAGGCCAGGTTGTCTCATTTCAGGATTGCGTTATTTCTCGGAAGGGGACAAAGGGGACAAGTTCAATGTGTGTCTATGTGCGCAAAGTGTTTTCGCGCATTTGCGCAGGCGAGCGGGACCGCCGGAAGCGAAAAAAAGTTGGCGCGCACAGTTAGCGAAGCCAGCGCACTGGCCAGCGATAGTACGTTGGTACGCGATAATATACGTTTGTACATATATCCTATCTGCCGGCCAAATTCAAGGGTCTTGCATTTCGAATTGGTGTCGCCTTTACGTAGTGCGATTTCAAGCATCGTCCGACGATTCAGTAATTGTCTCTGTCAGCAGAGATCCAACCGCCGCCTAGGACGCGCTGGTTGGTGCCGGCGTCGTAACATACAACGGCCTGACCCGGGGTCACAGCAAACTGTGGTTCAGCGAAGATGACGTGCAAACGTCGTTCCGGGAGACGTGTGACTGTGGCTGGCTGGGCGGGCGAGTTGTAGCGGATTTGGACATAGCAGGGCTGCGGCTCGCTTGCGTCGTCACGATCGATTGTCAGCCAATTGCAATTGCGTGCTGTCAGCTCGCGACGGTCGAGTTCGGCACGGTCGCCCAGCACGACGCGGCGCGTATCGGGTTCGATTCGAACGACAAACTTCGGCTCGCCGAGTGCAATGCCGAGGCCTTTGCGCTGACCGATCGTGAAGCTTTCGATGCCCTCGTGTTTACCAACGACGGTTCCGTCCGTGGTGACGAGCTCGCCGGTTGTATCGGGTGCGCGACGACTGCGTACAAAATCGTCGTAGCGGCCGCGAGTGACAAAGCAAATCTCCTGGCTGTCCTTCTTTTCTGCAACGCGCAAGCCCAAACCAGCCGCGATCCTGCGGATCACCGGTTTTTCGTAATCGCCCACCGGCAGCATCATTCGCGGCAAGAGTTCGCGGCGAATGCCAAACAGCACATAGGACTGGTCCTTGGCCGGGTCGATGCCGCGGAGCAGCGCGACGCCGCCGTCGGACTTCGCTGCCAATCGCGCGTAGTGGCCGGTGGCGACAAATTCCGCGCCGACGCTGTCGGCGTAATCGAAGAGCTTGCCGAACTTGATCCAGTTGTTGCACTGCACGCACGGATTGGGCGTGCGACCGGCGGTGTATTCGGCGACGAAGTAGTCGATGATGCGGCCGAACTCGGCTTGGAGGTTCAGCGCGTAGAACGGAATGCCGAGCTTGTCGGCGACACGGCGGGCGTCTTCGGCGTCGGCGGCGGTGCAGCAGCCCTGTTTGTGTTCGAGGCGGGGGTGGGTGGCAGAAAATTCGGCCTTGCGGCCGACGCTAACGAGGTCGCATTCGTGTGCGGCGGGTGAGTTTTCGCCGTGGCGCATGAAGACGCCGATCACGCCGTGGCCCTGCTCGACCAGCAGGTGGGCGGCCACGCTCGAATCGACTCCGCCACTCATTGCCAATACAACACGCGACATATTGCGAGTCTATGGCCGGGTCGCGCTAGCGGCAAGGCGCGGCCTCGCCGCGCGGGGCATGAGAGCGTATAATTCGCCGCGTGAATGGGCATTCAGCCCGTCGCCGCGAGACACGTTTGAGGAGCATCAACCGCATGGAAAAAGAGTTTATCGATCGCGCGAAATCGATTTGCCAGGGCCTGCTTCAACTGCGAGACTCTCTTTGACTGGGAACAGAAAAAATCGCGGATTGCGGCCATCGACGGCGAGATGGCGCGGCCTGACTTTTGGAGCAACCAGGAGCGGGCCCAAGCCACGGTCGAGGAGCGCAAGTCGCTGAGCGCGATCGTGACGCCGCTCGATAACGCGCTCAAAGCGAGCGACGACCTATCCGCCATGATTGAAATGGCGGCCGAGGACGAATCGTTCGCCGCTGAAGTGCCGGCCGAAGTCGCGCGTCTGGAGGAGCTCGTCGAGAAGCTCAAGCTCAAAGCACTTTTGAATGGCGCGCACGACGCGGCCGGAGCCATCCTCTCGATCAACGCCCGCGACGGCGGCACCGACGCGAACGACTGGGCGGAGATGCTGCTGCGGATGTACTCGCTCTGGGCACAGAAAAACGGCTACTCGACCGAACTGCTGGAGCGCCAGGACAACGAGCAGGCCGGCATCAGCCACGCGGCAATCGCCATCCGTGGGCCAATGGCCTACGGCTATCTCAAGGGCGAGACGGGCATGCACCGGCTTGTGCGGATCAGCCCGTTCAACGCCGAAGGGAAGCGGCAGACGAGCTTCGCGGCGGTCGATGTTTCGCCGGAGGTTGCCGACACCGTGGCAATCGAGATCAACCCGGATGACGTCCGTGAGGATACGTTTCGAGCCAGCGGCGCTGGCGGGCAGCATGTCAACAAGACCTCGAGCGCAATTCGACTTACTCACGCCCCGTCCAGCATCGTGGTGCAGTGCCAGAGCGAGCGTTCGCAGCACAAGAACCGGGCGACGGCTTGGAAGATGCTCCGAGCGCGGATGGCCCGGGCCGAGGAGGAAAAGCGCGAGGCGGCCGAGGCGGCCAAGTACCAGCAGCAGGCCAAGGTCGGCTTCGGCTCGCAGATCCGCAATTACTTTCTGCACCCGGACCAACGCGTGAAAGACGCCCGCACGAAATACCAGATGGGCAACTTCCATGCGGTGCTCGACGGCGACATCCAGGGCTTTTTGGATGCAGTGCTGCGCTGGCGGGCCGGGCAGCCGGTGGAAGAGAACGGCGAGTAAGCCGGTGTGCCACTGCTTGCGGCGCGCCGTTATGCGTCGAATAACCAACGCGGCACTGCTCGCTGTTAAACGCTCGTGTTCGTGGGGAGGCAAGCAGTGCCGTGCGCAGCGGCACACCGTCTCGGATGGCCGCGAGCAGTGGCACACCCGCGCGGAGCCGCCAGCTTATTGGGCGGCATTTCCCTCCACTGGCCATTCGCGACCGGCGCCATCCCGGAAGTACGGGTCGCGCTCGCGCTCGCCGACTATCGGCTTGATTTCACGCACCCAGATGTTGCGGTAGCGGACCGGGTTGCCGTGGTTCTGCAAGTGGATGGGCAGCTTGCCGTGCTTCTCATACTTCGGCGGTTCGTTGAACGGCGATTTGCCTAACAATGCGAAATGATTGAGAGTCAGCACGCCGTTGTGCAAGACCGTGATATAGGCTGGCGACTCCAGCGAACCGTCCTCCTTGAACTTCGGCGCCGTCCAGATAATGTCGTACGTGTTCCACTCACCGGGCGGGCGCATCGCGTTGACCATGGGCGGTGTTTGCTTGTAAATCGCGCTGGCCTGCCCGTCGAAATACGTTTCATTGTCGTACGAGTCGAGCACTTGCAGCTCGTAACGGTCCATCAGGAAGACGCCGCTGTTGCCGCGCCCCTGGCTGCTGCCGGTGGGCGGGACCGGCGCGGACCACTCGATGTGAAGCTGGCAGTCGCCAAAACTTTCGCGCGTAGTGACGTCGCCGCCCTGGACGATGGCTACGCCGTCCTCGATTTTCCACTGGCCGCCGCCATGCCAGGCGGAGAGGTCCTTGCCGTTGAACAGCACGACTGCATCGGACGGCGGGTCGGCATTCGTCTTGCCAGGGGTGACAATGGGCGGCTCGGACCATTTGATGCCGGTGAGGTATTCCGCATCTTGAGCCAGGCCGCAGGAGGCGAGACACATCAGCGCCAGGATGACGGTAATATAGGAGCGTTTTTTGCCCATAGTTGTCGTCCTTCAAAGGAAAGGAAATAAGAGCCACGGTGCGATCAAAAAGGCCGGCCGCCACTATGGCGTGATTATGAATGCGGCACGGGCGGCAGGCAAGCAGACGGATGGCGCGAATCGCCATGCAGAATCTGGCGGACCGCCGTCGCTCGACCGACTTCCTGCGCGGCTGTTTGCCAGCTTCAGCCCAGGTCGTCCCAGGCAATTTGGAGGGCGAGGTCGTGCGCCAAGCCGTCGGCCTGGTGCTCTTCGTCTAGTATTGTTTCCGGCAGCGGCGGCGATGCGAGGCCGTCGCGTGCCGTCAGGCGGCTGAGCAGTATCAATCGCAAATCGGGAAGGGTCGGCTCGGCGAACACGGATTCGATCAAGTGGTGACGACTCGGTCCGCGCTCGCGACGGCCGATCGCAGCAACGCCGGTCTCGACGAAGAGAGGCGCGGATGACGGTTCTTGGGGGTCGGTCGAATCGGACATCGTTGGTACAGCGTCCATTGCGATTGCTGACGCGGGTGTCGCCGACTCGACCTCGACAACAGCAGCCGCCGTTTCGGTCGACTCGCCGCTACCCGAACCGCCGCCTGTCGCACTGCCGAGATTGGCGCGCCAAATAATGTAGTCGGCGGCATTCACTTGCTGATCGCCATTTCCGTCAGCTGTGGAATCGGTCGAGCCAAAGGCAATTCTCCAGCGGTCGTAGTCAGCCGGCTCAACGCGCCCGTTGCCGTCATAATCGCCGGCCAAAGTGATCGATGGCGCCGGCACGCCGGGCGAAGGAGGATCGAAATTTCCGACCACCGGCAGCGCCTGGGAACTGCCGAATCGGGCAAATAGATCGTGACCGAATGGAGCGGTTGAAAACGCGTGGTTCAACGTATTGATGTTGCCCACGATGCGATCATTAATTGCGTCGGCCGGATTTGGATCGTTAGAAACCAGGAAGTACCATGTGGCGCTGCCGTCCGCCCCCGGAACCCATAGACCGATGTCGTCGATGCCGTCCTGATCGATATCGGCGGCAAGCGGCCTTTCGAGGACGCCCGGAAAGCCCCAAAGGAGCGTTCGATCGCGGTCACCGCCGCCTACGTCGGCGCCGCCCGCGGTGTTCGTCACGCCCAAGCCGTCGTTCGCTAAATCGAAATGCCACGTGTTGGCATTGAACGCGGCCAAATCATCGTTGCCGTCGCCGTCAAAGTCGCCGACGACGGGATAGCCAAACAGAGTTCCGGTGATGAACTGGTCCGTTGCTTCGATAACATGGTTGCCATTGATGTCGAGTGCCCACTTGCCGGCGTTGTACAGGCCAATTTCATCGCCGGCCAAAGCGGGATTGAAATCGCCGGCGATGGGGATAGCGCCGGCGATGTTGAAATTGGAGCCGGCCGGCAACGAGGGTTGCAGCGTCAGGAAATCGGTACCGATGCGCACGACACCGTCGCCGTTGGTGTCGATCAGCCAGCGGTACGAGGCCAGCTCGGCGGAATTGCCGTAAGCGGCCAATTGGTCGAACAAACGAGCCGGCGCCGGCCCGTTGATAAACTGGCCAGCGAACAACTGATCGTTCACGCCAAAGCCGCCCAGGCCGATCGTGCCGTCCATATTGGCCGCGGCCAGGTTGAACACCAGATCGAGATTCGTGGCGTCGCCGCCGATCTGTGCCGGGGCCGGATCCCACGTGAAGTTGCCGTTGATATCGACGCCGATATTCGACGCGACGGAGTTTCCGATCTCGGGCCGGGAGTCCACAGTGAAGCGGGCGACGAAATTTCCACCCGCCGTGCCATTGCCGCTCGGAAGCGCACCTCCTGGGGCGGCCGCATTCGATTCGCCGTCGAGCTTGTTGCCGGAGGGATCGGTGAGGTTGTCGAGAATGGTCAACGTGTACCTGTCGTCAGGAAGCGGTGACCCGAATCGCAGTTCGATGGTTGCCTTCGCTGGTGCTCCGGGAAGCACAGGCAAGACATTCGTGACGATCGGCGAAAACATTGCCACTGGCCCGGTGAAGTCGCCCACTAAACTGTAATTGCCCACTGCCACGGCCGTCGCGAGGTTAAGCGCTGGATCGAGGAACCCTGGCGCGACCCGATTTGGCCCATCGATCACGCTGATTGTGATGCTGCGCACCAGCGGCGCAGGTCCGTCTTGGATCGGCTTCGTATCAAGCAAGCCGAATGTCGGAAAACCGGTAACGCGTATGTCATTGATTTGCGGGCCTCCACCCACAGCGCCGATCACGAGTTGGGTGATTCGGGTTGACCAGACGTCTGCTGCGGATACGAATTCCTGGATTGTCCAAAATACGCGCGGATCAAGAGGATCGAGACTTGTCGAGCTGTAGTCGCCCCAACGATTCCGCGGCGGAGCGGCGCCGTCGAGATTCAGATAGTCACTGATTCCCGCGGCGAGCAGCAAGGGGCCGCCGAACATTGTCGTGCCGCCTATGGTTTCGCCTACCGCGGCGAAGGCGCTCACGAATTGCGTCGCGCTGCTGCCGCTGAAGCCAATCACCACGTCGCCGAACGCGTTGGCGGCGATGGAAGGATAGTAAAACGCAAGATCAGGATCGGCTATCGTGCCGCTTTGCAGAACCGCGTTGGTTACTTCGTCCAGTTGCTGCCATCGTATGGCGGATCGACCGCCGACATCCACACTGTACGCGGTCCAGAGGTCGTTACCAATTTCGAAGACGGCCGAACTAAGCCGGCTGTCCCCGGTGTCGATGTCCTGTTTTGGCCCCGGTTGATCGGCATCGGGCGGCGGCTCAAAGGCCGCTACAGCGATATTGGTCGTCGCTCCGAGCGTGGCACCGGGGGCCCCGGCTCCGGAGATGTTTGTTCGACGAAGGACCTCCGCAGCCGCATCAGTCGCGAAAAATGGCCCGCGCCCGTCATTCAATCCATAATCGATGACTGGATGTGCTGAGAAGCCAACCGTGCCTTGGCTCAAATCGCGGAATTCCGAGAGATTGGCGATTGTTGGTATGACCGCCAGCAAATCGACCTTGGGAATCGAAAAAAGCGAGGTCGTAGGCGTCTCATCGGCTCCGACCGCTGGGATGTCGAACATGTTAAGAGCGAAGTAGACACCCACTGCATCGACCCCGAGCATCGGGAAATCGGCCCATCGGTTATTGGCTGGGTCGCCATCAACGGCAAAACCAGTCCAAGCCATTGTCGGATCGAATGTATTCGAGATCGCGACCAGAATTCGATTATCCACTGAACTGGCGTTGTCAACCGCTGCGGCAAACCATCTCTGACTCGAATGGTCGAATACAATGCGAGGATCGAACGATGACGTTGTAGCGATGCCCGCATTCGTCCAGAACTCATTGAGGGTGCTGGTTTGAATTCTCGTACCGTTCAACTTGTTGTATACGGAGAATCTGCCATTGATGAGTTCGACGTAGTGGTCGAAACCGACCGCTCCATCGGTGTCCGGTGGGAGGAAGTTGGAATCCACGCCAAAGGTGCTTCCCGTAAAATTCAGCCCGACGGTGGCAGCCAGCAACTGGCGGTCTTCCAGCAGCTCAATTGATAATCGCCGTTGTCGACGTATGCGAGCAGCGAACGAGACTGCTTGGCGTGCGCGCTTGGGGCGCTGTTGGCGGCGATAGAACATCGGCGCGGCCTCCTCATAGGTGATAGCTCAATGCGATGCCGTATACCGTTTCCGCGGGCTCTTCGGTTATTAAAACAGCGAGAGTGGCCCTAGCGGTTGGAGTAAGAGTGTTGGACGGTTGGCGCGTTTTCCCGCCGGAAAGCGCCGTTCGACCAATTGAAGATGCTAATGCCCTGAAGCGCAATTAGCAATCATTTGACAGCAAGATTTGCTGAAAGATTCCCGACTTGGGAAAACACCGGTCCGACAGCGTGTCTGCTACCACCGCACTTCCGCGCGGCCGACCAGGCCGTCGAAGCTGATCGTGTCGCTCACGTCGACGTAGTTGTCGGCCTGCACGGCGTCGACGAACACGGGCGTGGTGACCGCATTGAACCAGTGGCTCGCCAGGTAGCCGGCGGAGAAACGGAAGGTGCCCTGCGGGCTCGTCCAGGCAAGGCCCAGCTCGTAGTCGAGCATCGGCACGATGCGGTCGTCCTCCCAAAACACTTCGGCTAGTGTGGCGACGGTCGTCGCGTTGAATAAGCGGTAATGGGCGTCGAACTGCCCCGTGATTGCCGCGGCGAGCGCCCGACCGTACACCGAAAAGCGACTGGCACTGATCATGCGCTCGGCGTCGAAGCCCGCCATTGGCCCGCCGCCGGTGAATTCGATGTTCGTAGACGTCTCGATTGTGCCCGGGATTGCGCCGGCAAAAACGCCAGTTTGGAAGAAGCGCTGCTCGAGCCGACCGAAGCGTCCGCCGGCGAAGACACTTACTCGTCGCAATTGGTCGAGCGCAAGGAATTGGCGGTAGGCTAGATCACCAAGTTGAAACTCAAGGTCGTAGATTGCATCTACAGGGCCGGCCGAAGTCGTGATGCCCGCGCCGGGATGATGCACGAGCGAGCCGACTTCCCCGCCGACGGGAGCAACAACAGTTGAGATCGTGTTTTCTTCAAAGAACGCGTAGGATCCGAACACTGCGGCATCGGGCGCGAACTGCACTTCGCCGCCCACGCGAAAACCGATGTCATACGACGGATCGGCGACACCGATTAACCCGAAGGGCACCCCGAGCATCTGCTGCTGCGCATGCGCCATGTCAACACCGGTGGGGTGCAGCCACAAGGCTTCACCAAAGAGCGTCCACGTGAACGGCTGTGGCGGCGGTTGCACAACGAGGGGCGGCTGCACGACAGCCGGCGGCTGCATAACGGCGGCCGGATATTGCTGCACCGGTTGGGCCGGCACAACCCAGGCGCTGGGGGCCGGGTAGGCCTGCGCTGGGTAGGGCGTCGCGCCTGTCGCTGGATAGGGTTGAGCGGCGCATCCGGCGTCGGAGGGGACGGGGCCGTACATCATTGGGGGTCCGCCCTGGTACGCCGTGTTGGGCATCATCACCGGCTGGTCGAGATTGACCGCGCCATTAGGGCCGACCTGAAACATCGGCGGCTGGTTGATCCACATCGGCTGCCCGGGCGCGGGGGCAACGCCTTGAGCCATTGCGAGGTGGTCGCCTGGCAAGCCAAGCCAGCCGCAGAGCATGATCGCGGACAACCACGCGGCGGCGCGGAGCGCAATTGCACGAGCCATAGGTCGCAGAGCCTGCGTTCGAGAAGAGATCGAGAGCGATGAGTGGCGGAAGCGTAGCGGCAGTTCCCCAACGTCGCAAGGCGGTTTTGGACTGGTCGCTTAAGCGACCAGTCCGTCGTGGAGCAAAGCGGGTGTCGCGGCGGCACTGCTATCATTCCTCAAGCAGGAAGACAGTGAGCGAGCGGGGGCCGTGGGCGCCGATGACGAGCGATTGCTCAATGTCGGCGGTTTTGGAGGGGCCGGAAACGAAAGCACCGAATCCGGGCACCGAGGGTGAAGCGTGCCGCTCAATTTCCGCGATTCGATCGTAGGCGGCGTGCATGTGGTTGACGATTTCGTGGGCTGGCACCACCAGGACCAAATGCTGGCATAGGAAGTACAGAACGCGCAGCGGTACGCGCCGGTCGGTGACCCAGACGGCGGCGTTCTCTGCGACGGCGAATTCAGCGGGCAGAATCGCGAGATCGACGTCGGCCAGCGCATGGGGCGAATCGATCGCCGCCAAATCGATATTCGCAGATTCGATGCCCGGCACGAGCGAGGCGATCTTCTGCCGTTGCGAGTACACCGGCAATCGTTGCAATTGGTGGATAAGATCGTCTCGGCCGCGCGCGACGAGTGCCTGGCCGCCAACAGCTTCCAGCACGGCAATGAATTGTTCACGCCGGTCCGCATAGATCGTCCATTCACGATCCAGGTCGGGCAACTCGGCAGCCGCCGAGCTGTTGCGGCGGATGGCGGAAAGGATTGCTTCTTTGCTGCTGCTCATTGTTTCGTTCGCGTTCGTTGCCGCTTGCGATATAAGTTGCGAAACGTGGCCGCGGGCGCCGGCGGCAATTCGCGCTGTCGGCCCCAGATGTTCCAGCGGTTATAGAGAAGCCATCGCGGCAGGAATCGCAGTGATGTGCGGGCGACGCGGCCGGCAAGTCGATACAGCCAGGGTCGATCGAGCACGGTGGCGGCGAGTTTGACGCCCAGTTTTTTGCTCCAGGGCAACAAGTCCAAGTTTGCCAGTTGCCGCCGCGAGATGAAGAGTTGTTGATGAAGGTCGATCTTCACCGGGCAAACATCGGTGCACGAGCCGCACAGGCTGCACGCGAACGGCAGCGTCTTGTGCAATTGTGGATCGCGGGCCGGGTTGATTATCGAGCCGATCGGGCCGGCGACGGTGACGCCGTAGCTATGGCCGCCGCTGCGGCGGTAGACGGGGCACGTGTTGAAGCACGCACCGCAGCGAATGCAATGGAGCGAGCGGCGGAAATCATTGCTGCCCAACAGTTGGGTGCGGCCGTTGTCGACGAGCACGATGTGGAGCTCGCCGCCGGGCATCGGGCCGTGAAAGTGGGAGGAGTAGGTGGTGATTGGCTGCCCGGTGGCCGAGCGGGCCAATAGGCGAAGAAACACGCCCAAATCGGCGGCGCGCGGGATGAGCTTTTCGATGCCCATGCAGGCGATGTGCAGCGTGGGCAGCGATACGCCGAGGTCCGCGTTGCCCTCATTGGTGCACACGACGAAGCCACCGGTTTCCGCAATGGCGAAATTGACGCCGGTGATGCCGGCATCGGCGGCGAGGAATTTTTGGCGCAAATGCTGCCGGGCCGCTTCGGCGAGATAGTTCGCGTCACTGGCACCAGGCGCGGTGCCGAGCCGCTCGTGGAAGAGCGCGGCGACTTCCTCTTTCTTGATGTGAATGGCGGGCAGCACGATGTGGCTGGGATGCTCGCCGCGAAGCTGGACGATCCATTCGCCGAGATCCGTGTCGGTGACTTCGACGCCTTGCGATTCCAGATATGGATTGAGCCCACACTCCTCCGTGAGCATCGACTTGCTTTTGACGACGCGCTGCGCGCCGTGGCGCTCCAGGATGCCGGCAACGATGGCATTGTGCTCGGCAGCATCGCGGGCCCAATGGACGTGAGCGCCTAGCCGCGTGGCGTTCGTCTCGAACTGCTCGAGGTATTCATCGAGCCGAGACATCGTGTGCAGCTTGATTTGTGAAGCCAGTTCGCGGAGCGATTCCCATTCGGCCAGCGCGTGGGCCATCCGGTCGCGCTTCGCGCGCACGAACCAGAGCGCCGCGTCGTGCCAATGGGCGCGATTGTGGTTGGCGATGAACTCGGCGGCGGCGGCGGGATGGTCGATGGCTTGTAGCTCTCGCTAAACAAAGTAATTACGGATTTTTGGTAGTGAGTCGCCTCAGTGTGTCCGCATCATTCATTCGCCGTATGCGCCTCGATACTCTGAATCATCTCAGCAACAGACATAACGAGCCCAATGCTCGTCTTGGGATTCGGGTCGATTAGAACGCCTGGAATCTCCCTGGGGGTGGAGCGCAGGAACCGCACCGCTTCTGGCGCAGCATTGAGCGGATACTTCCACACTTCGGAATCCCGATAACAGTGCTGGCGAAATTCTTCTGCGAGGTCCACGTCCGTGAATATCGCCAAATGCGGTCGTCCGCCTGGCCCCTCTGCAGAAATTAGATGTGTTTCTTTGGTGGTCGACATCTCGCCACCGGGACCAATCGCGGGTTTCTCGCCAAGAACGAACAGCGGAAACGTCCACGCGAATGCATCCACTGATTCCCTCATAGCCGAACTCCAGTTAGGGGTAGCTTGCCGCACAAGTCGCCGCATTCTACCGCGCCGGTTAGAAGTTTGTCGGACCAGTTTTTTCCAGCAATTCGCGAATGCTCCACACTCGGTCGGTCAGACCAGCAGCAACGGCGGGGGAAGTCTTGAGCGTGCCGTGAACCTTGCAGAAGTTGTAGACACCGATATAGAGGCTCATCATCGCTTCTGGCCTGCCCCCAAATCCAGTACCAGGGGTTATGAGAGTACGGGTTGGGTAAAG
>JBBDWY010000043.1:0-47119 GCA_040902605.1 Pirellulales bacterium
CTACTGGAAGAATTACCCAAACTAACCACAAACGTGACGCTCACACTTGTCCATACGCGTAAGCATAATCGACTGTCCCTACGAGCGACGGGAGTCTTCATAAAACCTTCATTTTTTGAAGCCTCGTCCGGGTCGGCGGCAAGGTGGTAGAATTGCCGTATGAGCACGGTCCAGCCGCAATTTCTGCCTGAGCACTTTATCAACCGCGAGTTGAGCTGGTTGGAATTCAACGCGCGCGTGGTGGAGGAGGCGGAGGACGCGAATAATCCGCTCTTGGAGCGGGTGAAGTTTCTGGCAATCTTCGCGTCGAACCTGGACGAGTTCTTCATGGTCCGGGTGGCGGGGCTGCGGGAGCAGGCGTTTGGCGAGATGTTGCCGCAGGATCCGCCGGCCGATGGGCTCAAGCCCCTCGCGCAGTTGCAGCGGATTGCGCGGCGGACCGAGCAGCTCGTCGGCCAGCAATACGGCATTTGGAACAAGTCGATCGTGCCGGCGCTGACCGAGGCGGGAATTCGGCTGCACGCCGTGAAGGACCTCGATCCGAAGGACACGAAGTCGCTCGATAAATTCTTCCGCCAGGCGGTGTTTCCCGTCGTGACGCCGATGGCGATCGATCCCGCGCATCCCAGTCCGCGGTTCCATAACCGCGGGCTGTACCTGGCGGCGATGCTGGAGCGGCTGAGTGGGATCGGACCAGCCCGGCTGTTCGCCGTGGTGCAAGTGCCGCAGGTGTTGCCGAGGTTCGTGTCGCTGGAGCCGGGCGACAAGCTGAATTTCGTGCTTCTCGAAGACCTGATCGCGACCCGGTTGCCGGAACTCTTTGGCGGCTATCGCATCGTCGATCAGGCGACGTTCCGCGTCACGCGCGACATGGATATCAACCTGCTCGAGCAGGAGGCCGACGATTTGCTGCGATCGATCGAGACGCGGCTGCGGGCGCGGCAGCGGACGGAAGCAGTGCGGCTGGAGATTTCGCGGGGGATGAATCCGGCGGTGCTGAAGATGCTCATCGGCGAGGAGGAGCTGCACGACGACGCGAAATCGGAGAACGGATACAACGAGGTGTACGAGATCGACGGCCCGCTCGACATGACGTGTCTGCATGAGCTGGTGCAGCTTGTGGACCGCAGCGATTTGCGGGACCCGCCGTTGGTGCCGAGCTCGCCGGTGGGCCTCGCCGATTACGACGATTTGTTCGCGGAGATTGCCGAGCGCGACATTCTCTTGCACCACCCGTACGAATCGTTCGGGCCAGTGCTCGATTTCGTGGAGCTGGCGGCCCGCGACCCGCAAGTGCTCGCCATCAAGCAGACGCTGTATCGCACGAGCGGCGACAGCCCGATTGTACGGGCACTAGCCGAAGCGGCGGAGAATGGCAAGCAGGTGACCGCGCTGGTGGAGCTCAAGGCGCGGTTCGACGAAGCCAACAACATCGTGTGGGCGCGGCAAATGGAACGCGCGGGCGTGCATGTTGTATTCGGGTTCATGGGGCTCAAGACGCATTGCAAGGTGGCGATGGTGGTGCGCAAGGAAGGCAAGAAGGTGCGCCGCTACGTGCACTTGAGCAGCGGCAATTACAATCCGAACACGGCGCTGGTGTACACCGACCTCGGCCTGTTTACCGCCGACAAGGTGATCGCCGATGACGTATCGGCGCTGTTCAACTTCCTGACCGGCTATTCGCAGCAGCATGAGTGGCAGAAATTGATGATTGCCCCGAGCGACCTGAAGCGGCGGACCATCGAGCTGATCGACGAGCAGGCCGCGCGGGCCCGCGAGGGCAAGCGGTCGCGGATCATCGCCAAGCTGAATTCGCTGGTGGACCGCGAGACGATCGAAGCGCTGTATCGAGCGAGCCAGGCGGGCGTGCCGGTCGACCTTATGATTCGCGGCATTTGCTGCCTGCGGCCGGGTCTGCCGGGCATTTCGGACAACATCCGCGTGCAGAGCGTGGTGGACCGCTTCCTGGAGCACAGCCGGATACTCGTGTTTGGTGAGGGCTCGAAGGAGCAAGTGTTCTTGAGCAGCGCGGACTGGATGCCGCGGAACTTTGACCGGCGGGTGGAAGTGATGTTCCCCGTCGAGGCCGAGGATTTGCGGCGGCGGATCGTGGATGAAATCATCCCGACCTACCTGAAGGACAACCGGCGCACGCGGGTGCTACAGGCGGACGGCACGTACGTTCGAGCGAAAACCACCGACGAGGTGCCGCACCGTAGTCAGATCGAGCTGTTGGCGCTGGCCGCTGCGCGCGACGTTGGGGAGGCGGTCGAAGGAGCGCTGTCGATGTCGTTCGATGCCGTTGGTGAATTGATGGCGGGCAATGGTGAACCGCTGCGCAGTCGGCCCAAGCGGAAAAAGAGAAGGAGCTCCGCTGGACGGAACTGAGCCATCCGGCGCAATTATGCGACGGCGCGACGCAAGGGCAGATCGTGCGTTGTGTGCCACGGCGGGAGCGGAATCGCCAATCGTTCTTCTTCTTCTTGCACCGCAGCGCGGATGTGGTCGAGGTATTGGCCGATGGCATGGTCGGCGAAGTGGTCGAAGCGGCCTTCGCGCAAGCCGCGTATGAAACCGCGCCAGCGATCCTTTACGCGCTGCCAGCCGGTTTGGCGGCGGATTTTGCCGTACGCGTTGAGGTACAACTCCTGGCCTTTGTGCCGGAAGCCGAGCCATGCCGGGGGCACGCGCGCGACGATGTCGTTGTTGTTCACCCAGCGGTAAGCTTCGAGCTGCACGTAATTCACGTAACGGCGATTGCCGACGCGCGGGCTGCCGTAGGTGAAGAGCGCCCGCGGATTGGACCGGATGTAGGAGAGCTTGCAGCGTCCGGCGCAAATGGCGGCCATCGCGCCGCCGAGCGAGTGGCCGGTGAACCAGAGCGTGCGGGTGTTGTTGACGAGGGCCTGCTCCAGTCGTGGCCAGAGGTCGTCGACCTCGCGCTTGAAGCCGCGATGCACCCAGCCGACGGTTTCCGCGAGTGCCTTGCCCAAATCGAGATCGGCCCGCACGTCGTTCCAATCGTGGGGCTCCGTCCCGCGGCAAGTGACTACCGCATCGTCGTCGTTGGCGAAGATGTAGGCCTGGGCGCCGTCGCGATCGTAGAAGCGGATTTCCGGAAAGCCGATTTGGTACGCAAGCTGGCCCGCTTCGGCGCGGGACAGATACGATAGATTCGACAGCTCCGCAAACAACAGCGAGCGGCGCAGGAATCTCAGTGATTCGATCGGCCCGGCGAGCGACGAGTAAATTGTCGACTCGGCACCCGTATCGAGCAAGCTGATTAGACTATGGCCGATTCCACCCATAGGAAAATTTCCACTTACCGGCGGGCTTGCATTGCGCGAAAGCGCAACATGGCGTACTCTTACTTTCGGCAAAGACGGGCCAAGTCTGGAAACGGTTGGATGACAAAGGGAGATAAGAAGATAAAAACGCGCTTCCCCCTGCTGTTAGTCGGCGTTGGCTTTTGTCAGAAGGGCCGTAAAGAATTCTTCGGCGGTGTCTTGCTGTGCTAGCAGCGATTGCCGCGCGGCCTGGTCGAGCGCCGGCATTTCGGCGAGCCGCTGCTTTGCGGCGTCGATCCAGTCGAGGAAGAACTGCACGCTCCGGCGGCTGATGCGTGGCCGGCCCGATTCTTCAACATAATACGGACCGCTGGAGGCGAATTGATACGTGTGCTGATTGTTCGTAACCGCGCGGACCAAAAACCAGCCGCTGTCGTCGAATATCAGCGGCGGTAAGCGGCCTTTGCGGTTCGCCCAGTCGGCCAGCCTGACGTCGGCCTCCACGGAGCCATTCTTGATGATTTGGAGATACTCAATCGGAACGCGCGTGGCGAGATCCAGGCCGATTTCGAGTGTCAACGAGCCGTTCGGTTCGAGGTGAAACACATATCCTGGGGGATGGCCTTCGACGAGTGGCCGTAACAACGGCCCATTGGTGACGAATATCTGGCCGGCTTGCAAACCCTCCCACCACTCGTCGGCCGAGAATTTGTCGCCGCAAAAGACGTACACGCGGTTGGTGCCGACGGGGTTTTCGTTATCGCCCGAGCCGCTGCCGGCCGCCGGTGGAATTCGCAGCCCGCAATTCAGCACGTGGTAGTACACGGTCTCCGACCAGCGAGCATTGCCGCTGCGGCCCGGAAACAGGGACAGATCTCGCGGCCGGCCGTCGTCTTCGTTGTCGACGACGCCATCGCGCAGGGCGTGGTGGTGGATCAACTGAATCGCAGCGAGCTGGTCGCGAGCGAGCCAGACGGGGAGGTCCCAGGCGTAGGGAACGCGAGCAATTTTAATTTCGGATTGCGGATTGCCTTCGGCGAGCTCAGTCGAGCTGCGGATTGCGGATTGGTCGCCAGAATCGGCAATCCGCAATCCGAAATCCGAAATCCGAATATCCTGCAGTCCTTCGGCGCGCACAATGAGCGGCATGTCGCGCGGCGGGCGGCGGACATCTAAATCGCCGGCCCACCAGCCTTCCTCCGCCAGGTTTGCGAATCGTTTCATTTCGATCCGCTTGGTATCGTCGGCATGGCGTTCGATTTCGAAATGACCAGTCTGCGGGCGGTATTCTGGGCCGGCGTCCAGATCAAACGTGTACTGGCCGCGGCGCAGCGGGAGAGTGATGCGGCCATCGATGTAGAAATGGCCGCCAAACTCGGCCGCATTGGGGAGGTTCAATTTGACGGGGCGGCCGCGGGAGTTTTTGAGGTGCATCCGTGCGGCAATGGGCTGACCCGTTTCACTGTCGACGACTTCAATTTCCAACTTGCCGTCGGCGCCGCGCGGAGCCGCCTGAGACGGCGGCCCTGAAGCGGCGGCGATGAGCGTGCAGAATAGGGCTGTAATTACCGTCCGGCGAATCATGGCGCGGCCCCGCAATTCCAGTCGACTTCTCTTTTTCAGTCTAGCACGCCGCAGCCTAGGGACCGCGAACCGATCGAATCGCGACGATTTTGCTCTCGTCCGCTTTGCCGTAGAATGGAGAATTCGGCGATCCCTTTATTTCCACACTTTTCCTATGGCCCAGGATTACTACGCCACGTTGGGAGTTTCGCGTTCTGCTTCGCCTGAGGAGATCCAGAAGGCGTATCGCAAGTTGGCGCGGAAATACCACCCGGATAAAAATCCGGCCGACGCGACGGCGAAGAAAAAATTTCAGGAGGTGCAAGCCGCGTTCGATGTATTGAGCGATGCGGACAAACGGAAGCGGTACGACCAGTTCGGGAGCGACTTCGAGTCGGTCGGCGCGGGCGGCGGGCCGCGAAACTGGCGATATACGACGACCGGCGGGCCGCAAACGTATCCGTTTGACCTCAACGAAGTGTTCGGTGCCGGTGGCCCAGACATCGGCGCCGGCGGCTTTGCCGATTTGTTCAAGCAGTTTAGCCGCAGTCGCGGTGGTCGGGCCGGCGCGCGAGCGGCCAGCCGCGGCGCGGATCTAAAGCACGAATTGACGATACCGTTCGCCACGGCGGTGCTCGGCGGCGAGGCGGCACTGATGGTTCAGCGTGGCAGCGGAAACGTGGAAACGATCCGCGTGAAAATACCGGCGGGCATCGACGACGGCAAGAGGATCCGTCTGCGTGGGCAAGGCGAGGTCGCCGCGGCGGCCGATGCTGCGGCCGGCGACATCCTGTTGACGATTCACGTCAGCCCGCATCCTCACTTTCGCCGCAGCGGCAACCGGCTTGAGGTGCGCGTACCTGTGACGCTGGCCGAGGCGGCGCTGGGGGCGAAGGTCGATGTGCCGACGCCGCAGGGGACGATCGCGCTGACGATTCCGCCCAACACCTCGAGCGGCAAGCGGTTGCGGATCAAGGGTCACGGCGTGCGGCCGGCGGGCCAGCCGGCGGGCGACCTGTTCGCTGAAATCCAGATCGTGCTGCCGCCGAACATGTCGCCAGAAGAGCGGCAGAAACTGGCCGACATCTCGGACCGTTACCCTCAAAACCTGCGTGCCGATCTGCGATGGTGATTGGTGATGAGGATGCAGGATGCAGGATGCAGGATGCGGGATGCGGGGGGCAGGGAAGACATTGTATTTCGATGGGCGGCAGTCTTCGTGAACCAACTGGTATACTGACCATGAATAGACGTAATTTCTGTTCCCTGCCCCCTGCCCCCTGCATCCCGCATCCTGCATCCTCGCAAAACTATTTGGCATGATTAACATGCGACATTGGCTCCTGCTTGCCCAGCAGGCGGTCGGGCCGGTGCTGGAGCGGCTCGATCCGCCGCGCCGCGCCGCCGTCGTCATGGCGTTGCTCGCGCTCGTGTTGACGGGGCTGCTGTTGGTGGCGATCGTCATGCTCGGCGCGAATTGGGTGCGCCGGCTGGCTCGTTACAAGCCGGGCCTGCACCGCTCAACTTTGGATGCGCAAGCCGCGGCCAGCAACCTTCGATTGCGCGAGTCGCTGCAATCCATACTGCCGGACATTAAATCCGGCGACACCATTCAGATGGATGGCTCATCGAAGGAAACGAAGGTTGATTCGTAGCGAACTGCCGTGAATCAACTACCGCCGGGATAAACCCGGCGGCTCGCTGCATGACGAACTATCGATTTCCAAAACGCGTGCGATTGCTGCGGGCGAGTGAGTTCGAGCGGGTGTTCGCTGCGCGCATCTCGGCAGCGGATGCGTGGATCGCGCTGTACGGTGCGGCGAACGATCTGGATTATCCGCGATTCGGCGTCACCGTCTCGCGACGAATCGGCGGCGCGACAACGCGAAATCGCTGGAAGCGGCTACTTCGGGAGGCGTTTCGTCTCTCGCAACACCGGCTGCCGCCGCTCGACCTGGTATGTGTGGCCCGTGCTCCGGCGCCGCCGGAGCTGCGGCACTTGATGGAAAGCTTGCCGGCGATGGCCATGAGCATCGAGCGACGACTGCAAAAGAAATCTGCCGCGCGCGGCGAGCAAACGCCATGAACAGGCTCGTTCGTACAATATGGCATCTGCCGGCCATGTTGCTCGTTGCCGCGGCGCGGGTGTACCAGTGGACACTCGGCCCCCTTATCGGGCGCCAATGCCGATTCGAGCCGACGTGCAGCGCGTACTTTATTCTGGCAGTTCGCAAGTATGGTGCGGTTCGCGGAACGTGGCTCGGAGTGCGGCGGATTGGACGGTGCCATCCGTGGCATCCGGGGGGGTACGATCCGCCGTGATGGGGAGAGCTAAACCGCCCCTCGGCCGTGAGCTCGGGGCCGAACGGCAAGCGGTTGGGACGGCGCGATTGCAGTGCTAGCCACGGGAATGGTTTGATGAGCGCAAGTCGGCTATCTGGCCCACCTTGACCCTGCCATGCAGAGCCACTACTCTCTGCCGGCTTGGACAGCGTCTAATCGTCTGGCCGCCGAGCTTATCGTTCGAACATTGCGAGGAGCGCTCAAGGATGAAGCGTCGTACCGCGATCGACCGCGCCCGTCGCACGCTCGGCTCGCTTGCCGCCGCGGTCGTGCTGTGCAGCGGTTGCAGCGGACCGATCCTCCGTCCGCAAAGCCCGGAAGCGCGCCTCGATCTGCCGCCGATGCCCGACGTGAAATACGTCTCGGCGTATTCGCATCCCTACGGCCTGAATTACGTGAAGGTGGAAGCGGTTTCGTTGGTAACCGGCCTAAACGGCACGGGTTCCGACCCGCCGCCGACGCCGCAGCGGGCCGCGCTACTGGCCGAGATGAACCGCCGGGAAGTCGACAAACCAAATGAAGTGCTTGCTTCGAATAACACGTCGATGGTATTGGCGCGTGCGTTCTTGCGGCCCGGCATCCAGCAAGGCGATCGCTTCGACGTCGAGGTCCGCGTTCCCACGCAGAGCGAGACGACAAGCATCCGCGACGGCTGGCTGCTTTCAACGCGGTTGACCGAGCTGGCGGTGCTCGGCGAACAAATCCGCGAAGGTCATTTGATGGGATTGGCCGAAGGGCCATTGCTTGTCGATCCGTCGGCCGATCCGAAAGATAACCCGGCGTTGGCGACGCGTGGCCGAGTACTGGGCGGCGGCGTGGCGCTGAAATCGCGGCCGCTGGGGCTGGTGATCAGTAACCAGTACAAGTCGGTCCGCGTGAGCCAGGATATCGCCAAATCAATCAACCGCCGGTTTTACACGTTCGCCAACGGGCGCAAGCAAGGCGTCGCCATTCCCAAGACGGGCGAATTCATCGACGTTCTGGTCCACCCGCGGTACCGCGACAATGTCGCCCGCTACATGCAGATCCTCCGCAGCGTTGCCATCGACGAATCGCCGTCGTCGCTGCAAGCGCGGCTCTTGTTTCTCGAGCAGCAGTTGAACGATCCTCTCACGGCGGCCAACGCCGCCATGCGGCTGGAGGCCATCGGCAACGACGAGGCCAAGAACATCCTGAAGCAGCGCAGCGGCTCGAACGATCCAGAAGTCCGGTTCTACGCCGCCGAGGCGCTGGCATACCTCGACGAGACTGCGGCGGTGGAAGTGCTGGCCGACGCGGCCCGCAATGAACCGGCCTTCCGCGTCAACGCCCTGGCGGCGCTGAGCGCGATGGACGACGTGATGGCCTACGATGCGCTCCGTTCGCTGCTGGAAGTGCGCAGCGCCGAAACCCGTTACGGTGCGTTCCGCGCGCTGTGGGCGATGAACGAACACGATCCCTTGCTCCGCGACGAGAACCTCGGCAATCAATTTCATTATCATGTGCTCGATGTCCCCGGCCCCGATATGATCCATGTCACGGGCAGTCATCGGCCGGAAGTGGTGATGTTCGGCAAAGAGCAACGCTTTCAATTGCCGCTGGTCCTCGACGCCGGCAAGAGCGTCATGGTCAACGGGCTGAAGGGCGATAAGATCACGGTCAGCCGCTTTGCGGCGAACGCCGAGCCCGAGCAGCATGTAGTTTCGACGCGCGTGGATGAAGTAATCCGCGCCATCGTGGCGCTGGGCGGCACTTATCCCGATGTTGTTCAAGCGCTGCAACAAGCCAAGGTGGACGGATCGCTCGTGAGCCGGTTCGAGGTGGACGCGTTGCCGCAGTCGGGCCGCCGCTTCGATCGCAACGCGGTCGAGGCGTCGACGCAGCACGACGAGTCAGTGTCGCCCGCCAGCCATCAAGAATCGCCACTCGAAGTGGCCACGCCGCTGCCGGAGCTGTTTGGGCGCCCACGGTAAAAGTCAACAGTCGAGAGTCACGAGTCAAGAGCCTGAGGCTTCTGGCTCTCGACTCTAGACTCTCCGCTCTCGACTCATCTCATGCTCAAAGCGCTCGAACTTTCTGGCTTCAAGAGCTTCGCGGACCGCACCCAGTTCGAGTTTCCTCGCGGGATTTCGGTGGTCGTGGGCCCGAACGGCTCCGGAAAGTCGAACATCGTGGATGCCGTGAAGTGGGTGCTCGGCTCGCAAAGCGCGAAGTCGCTGCGCGGCAAAGAAATGACGGACGTGATCTTCAACGGCTGCGCCTCGCGGACGGCCCTGGGCACCGGCGAAGCGACGCTCACGCTGGAGAACGCCGACGGCCGTTTGCCGATCGACGCCCAGGAAGTCCATATCACTCGCCGCGTTTACCGCAGCGGCGAAGGCGAATATTTGCTCAATCGCCAACCATGCCGGCTCCGCGATATCCGCGATCTGTTGGCCGGCACCGGCATCACCACGGAGGCCTATTGCATCATCGAGCAAGGCAAGGTGGATGCGCTGCTGCAGTCGTCGCCTCGCGACCGGCGGGTGATTTTCGAAGAGGCCGCCGGCATTAGCCAGTTCAAGGCGAAGAAGGCAGCGGCCACGCGGCGGATGGAGCGGGTCGAGCAGAACCTGCTGCGGCTTTCAGACATCGTCGACGAAGTCGAAAGCCGCTTGCGCAGCGTCCGCGCGCAGGCCGGCAAGGCACGCCGTTACCGCGAATGCGCCGAACGGCTGCAACAATTGCGCACTGAAGTCGGCCTCGTGGATTGGCGGGCACTGACGAGGCAGCTGACGGCCAAGGACTCCCAATTGGCCGAGCTGCGGCATCGTGCGAATGAACGCGCCAGTGTGCTGGAGCGTGCCGAAACCGAAGGGCGCGATTTGGAGCGGGCCGTGGAGGCCGGCGTGGAGCGGCTTCGCGAGCTCGAGGCGGCGGCCTCGGCGATTCGCGAACAAATCGCCGCTCGACAGGCAACCGTGGAAAATCAGCGAGCGCGGCACGCGGACCTGCAGCAGGAGCTTGGCCGCATCCGTGAGCAACTTGCCGCGATGACGAGCAGCGGCAACGATGGCGAGCAGCATCGCGACGCGGCATTGCAGCTTCGTGCCGCGGAAGCCGAGCTGGCTGCAGCCGACGCCGAGTGGCAAACGCATCTCAAATGGGCCCGCCAGGCGGAACAGAAACTGCGCGAGACCCGCGAATGTGTCGATCGAGTTCGTTTCCAGGCCGCCGAATCGGCTCGCACTCTTGCGTCATTGCGCGAGCAACAGGCAATGCTGCAGTCGCAGGTGGCGGCAGCGGCCCACAGCGTGGAGCAGCATCGCCGTCACCTTGCCGAGCTGACTGCACAGCACGAGGCTCAATCGACGGAGCTCGCGCGACATCAACAGGCCGAAAGCCAATGGCAGAGTGAGGCCCAATCCCACGAAGCCGCGCTTCGTGCTGCCGAAGAGCGATTGGTGCACGTCCGCCGGGAGCTGGCCCGCACCGACAAGCAACACCGCCAAATAGAGGGCCGCTTGACGCGCATCCGCGAGCGGATCGCAGTCCTTTCCGAATTGGAGCAGCGGATGGAAGGGCTCGCCAGCGGCGTGCACGAAGCGCTCCGCCTGGCGCAGGCAGATCCCGACGCTCCGCTCGGCGAAGTGCGCGGGCTCGTGGCCGATTTGTTCCATGTCGATATCGACTCCGCGCCGCTGGTCGAAATGGCGCTGGGAGAGCGGACCCAGTTCATCGTCGTCGCGTCCACCAACCGCCTGCTCGAAAGTATCGAACACCGCCCGCTGGCAACCGGCGGACGTGTCGGGTTTTTGTCGCTCGACGGCCGAGCGGCGGCCACGGCGCTGGACCATGTCGATCTCTCAGCCGAACCGGGCGTTATGGGGCGAGCCGACCGGTTTGTCGAGTCTTCGCCGGAAATTGAGCCGTTGGTGCGGCGGCTGCTGGGCCACACGTGGCTGGTGGATCGGCTCGCAACCGCGCTGCGGCTTTCGCGGAGCAGCGGACGTGGTTTGGAATTCGTGACCAGCGACGGCGAATTGTTGGCCGCCGATGGCACGCTTATCATCGGCCCTCGCCAGGCGGCTGCCGGTATCCTGTCGCGCCGCAGCGAGCTCCGCGCTTGCCATGAGCAGGTCGCCGAGTTGGAAAAAGAGCTTGCCCGTCAGGTCGAGTTGCACGGCCGGCTCGACGACGAGCGCGGGCAGCAAGAAGGCCAGCTTGCGGCCTCACAGGCAGCATCCACGGCCGCGGCGGGCAAATTGGTGGAATGTCGGCACCAAACTGCCGCCGGCAGCGTGCATCTCGATCGGATCGTTCACGATCAGCAGCGAACCGCGGGGGAATTGCGGCGCGGCGAGGAGCAGCTCGCGTCGCTTGAGGAGAATGTCGCGACCAATCGCCGGCTGCAGGCCGAGGCCGAGCGTGCGGCCGGTCAGCTGGCAATGCAGTTGGAACACGCAGAGCAAGAGATGGCGACGGCGCAGGAACGTCACGTTCAATTGCAGGCTGCCGCGACAGAAAAGCAGATCGCCCTGGCCAAGTGCGAACAGCGGGTCGAGATGCTTCGCCACCAGCGCCAGCAGGCGGAGCGAAACGCCCAGGAGCGCGAGCGTGCTTTGGCGGATACGCGGCAGCGGCTCACTGACCGCCAAAGCGCGATGGAGCAGCTGGAAGAGGCGACGCTGGCTAATCAGCAGGCGCTGGCCGAACTGTTTTTGCAGAAGGAGCGGCATGCCAACGAACTGGGCCGGCAGGACGCTGCCAATGAGGCTCTTCGTCAACAGCGCAGCGCCCTCGCGGAACGAATTCGCACGGAGAGACAACAATTTGCGGCGCTTCAAACGCAGCAGCACAAAGTCGAGGTCTCGGCGACCCGCTTGCGGCACGAACGCCAGACGTTGTGCGAGCGTATGCAGGACGACTACGGCGTCGACCTGGCCGCGGTAGCTGAGGCCGCCGATGGCGCGACAGCAGGCGGCGCGACGGCTTCGACGGCGGGCCCTATCGCCGATCGCGAAGCTGTGGAGCGGGAAATCGCCGAGCTGCGGAATCAGATTAACAATATTGGGGCCATCAACCTCGAGGCGCTCGACGAACTCGATCAGCTCGAAGCACGCTTCGAGAAGCTCTCGACGCAATATCGCGACCTTGTTGATGCCAAGAATTCGCTGGAGCGAATCATTCAGCGGATTAACGTCGACAGCCGGCAATTGTTCCTGACGACGCTGGAGCTGATTCGCGGGCACTTTCGGGACCTGTTTCGCCGGCTATTCGGTGGCGGGGAAGCGGATATTGTGATTGATGAAGCGGAAGAGGTCTTGGAGTGCGGGATCGAAATCGTCGCCCGCCCGCCGGGTAAAGAGGCGTGCAGCATCTCGCTGCTCTCCGGGGGCGAAAAGACGCTTACTTGCGTCGCCCTGCTGCTGGCAGTGTTTCGCAGCAAACCGAGCCCGTTTTGCGTGCTGGATGAAGTGGATGCGGCGCTCGACGAAGCGAATATTGGTCGGTTCATCGGCGTGCTGCGCGAGTTTCTGTCATTTACGCAATTTGTCGTCGTTACGCATTCGAAAAAGACGATGGCCGGCGCCGACACGCTGTACGGGGTCACGATGGAAGAATCGGGTGTCTCGAAGCGCGTGTCGGTGCGATTCGAAGATGTTAGCGAGGATGGGCAAATTGAGCCAAGCGCGCTGCGCCGAGCGGCCTGAGACAGCGGATGATGCAAGATGCAGGGGGGAGGGTTTAAGACAGCAACGCTGGCTATTTCTGCCCTGCATCCCGCATCCTGAATCCTGCACCCTCACCGATTTGCTGGCATATACTACATTCCTTCCCATCGCTACGCCGCAAAGAAGCGTTGCAATCCGTTTTGACGGCAAGACTATTGAAAGTCTCTAAAGTTCGTTGGCCGGTCTTATCGAAATTATCTATCGGATGGGCCGTCTTGCCCCACTTGGAGTGCCACTGGCTTAGTCAGTGATCCACGCAAGGTCGGGCAGATGGTTCGCAGGGGGGAGCCTGCCAACATAGTCCCACCTCAGACTTTGCGCGCCGCGTGCGGGCTTTACGGCCCAAGAGCGGAGCGGCAAGCGTCTTCCTGCACGTCCCCTGGACCGGCTTTTGGCCGCACCGCGCGAGCTGAGTCGGCGTGATCGGTTGCACCGTTTAACGCGATTTGCCCGAGGACGGATTGCTCCACGTTGGGAAAATCGAACGGTTTTGACCGATCTCCGCCTGCAATGCTAGCCGATGCGAACTGTAACTGAAGGAGCGGATCAGAAGGACCTGGCCCGACCCAGAGGAGAAGCCGTCAGCCTTCAGCTGTCAGCCATCAGCCAGAGCGACACTCTGACTGAAGGCTGACGGCTGACGGCTGAAAGCTCTCACACAAGATCGCCCCGACCCAGGCGTTTGTCAGCGGTCTCGATAGGAAAGAGCGCAAGGGAAAAGCGCGCCGGACTGCAGGCAACAACGCGGGGCAAACAATAACGGCCGTGGCGGACGTTCGCAACGCGGCCGACGACACAGCGGACACTTAGCAAGACAAAATTGGAGATCCCGATGAAGGTCTTTACTACTGGTCAGGTCGCGAAGATCTGCAAAGTGGCGCCGCGCACGGTCAGTAAGTGGTTCGACTCAGGCCGGCTCAAGGGTTACCGCATTCCCGGTTCCCAGGACCGCCGCATCCCGCGTGAGTATTTGATCAAGTTCCTCAAGGAGCATGGCATGCCCCTTGGCGACCTGGAAGACGAAGCGATGGCCAAAGTGCTGATCGTCGCCCAGGACCAGGTGTTGATCGAGAACCTCAAGCGCGAGTTGCCGGCCGACCGGTCGTTCCGCACCTCGACCGCCGCGAGTGGCTTCGAAGCAGGCATTCAGGCCGAAAGTTTCCACCCCGACTGTATTATCGTCGACTTCTCGATCGGTCAGCTCGAAGCGTTGCAGATCTGTCAGAACTTGCGCCGCAATGCCGAGTTCGGCGAGACGATCCTCATCGCCCTGCTACCGGACGATGGATCGACCGCCAATTTCGATCGCTCGAGCATCAACGAAACGTTCAAGAAGCCGTTCGACGCCGCCCTGCTGGCCGAGCGGCTCCGCACGTTGATTGGCGCGAAGAAGGAGTTGGTATAAACAAGCAGGGAGCAGCAAGCCCCCTGCTTTTACGATAAGGGTCGGTCGAACGATTCGACTGCGTGGCGGCGGAGAATTCCCGTCACTCTCCGTCGCCCACCACCCGCTCACGCAAGGCCCGGTTGCCACAGGCAGCCGGGCCTTGTTTTTTTGCGCCCCGCGGCCGTGACTCTGCAACAACATGGCTTCGCCGTTTACAATAGACTGCATGGCGAACGAATTGAGCCATTTTGATGAGACCGGCGCGAGCCGCATGGTCGACGTCGGCGACAAACCAGTGACGCGGCGTGTCGCGCGGGCAAGCGGCCTGGTAAGAATGGCGGCAAAAACTTTGGCGCTGGTGCGCGATAAGAAGGCCGCCAAGGGTGATGTGCTGGAAGTGGCTCGGCTGGCCGGCATCATGGCGGCCAAGCGAACTTCGGACCTGATCCCGCTGTGTCACCCGCTGCCGCTCGAATCGGTCGCGATCGACTTCACGTTCGCCGACGACCAGACGCTCCGCATCGAGGCGACAGTGCAAGTCGAGGCTAAAACCGGCGTCGAGATGGAGGCGCTCACGGCGGTGAGCGTCGCCGCCCTTACCGTCTACGACATGTGCAAAGGCGTCGACCGCGGCATCTCGATAGAGCACATTCAGCTTGAAGAAAAATCCGGCGGCCGCAGCGGAAATTGGCAGCGGGATGGGTGACGGGCCGTTGGCTACGCCAGTGATCCGTCCGAGGTTAAACCAATTTCCGAAACGCTTCGGTTGTTAACCCCGCATCCCGAACAATACCGCCCATCGTGATGGCATTTACAGGGTTGTGGCGCGGAATTATTACCTTCCGTTCTCCATTGGTCATGACGATATGCCGGCCCTGCCGCAATACCCAAAAACCCGCTTTCTCCAACGCCCGCACTGCGTCTTGATGGTTTATGCCCGGCAGTTTCGGCATGACTAAACCACAACCTCGACTTCTTCAACTTCGGCGCCTTCGGCCGGCTCGATCTCCGTTTCCAAATACTCGCGGATCGCCACGGCGATATTTGCCACGGCCTCTTCGCGAGTTGCGCCCTGCGACCAGCACCCCGGCAGGCTGGGAACGTTAACTGCAAACCCTTCGTCGGACTGATATAGCGCAATTCTGAATTTCATGGCGGCCTCCTCTCTGTCAATTATACTGTGCGTACTCCACCTTCCCAACGGCCTCTTACAGACAAAAGGGCATCTTGGGAGATTCGTTCAGGACTTTTGTTTCCGCCGAACGTACTCCATACGCTCACGCATGCTCAAGGTGGACAACTCATCCAACATTCCTTCTGCGGCGTAAAACGATTGAATGAGTGACTTCACTTGCTCTGGCTTTACACCAGCACCGCGAGCGATTCGCTGTAGGCGAGCCGTTTGCATCACAATCGATGGAGCGGCGCGCTCTTTTGATGTCATCGCATCAACGACGCCGCAGGCCCATCGCGTATCGAAACTATCTGCCGATATTGAGACAGCTTTGAGAAACCGGCTGCGAGGAATGTCATTCGACAGTTTTAAAACAATCTCAAGGCCGCGGCGGAAATCTTCAATCGAATAAGACATTTCTGTTCATACTTAGTCCCAACTTTTCCGCAGCAGCCGTTCTTCGATTTTGTAGGCGTGGTGCAGATCGTGGAGCGCCACGTGTCGGAACATGGTGAATACTCCGTAGTGCGAGTATTCCTCGTGTTCGGCGGTAATTGCCCACTGTTTCGGCGTCAGTTGGCGGAGCCGTTCGATCATCGCCGCCCGTTCGCGATCGAAGCGGTCCATTTCGGCGTCGAGGTCGAGTTTTAAGAGGGCATCATCCGGTTCGTCGCGCGACGGCTCGTACGATTTAATTTTCGGCGACGGGTCGCTGAGCATGTGGTCCAGCCGCCGCATCATAATTGGCTGCACGGCCGGCAAGTGGACCGCGTGCTCGTGCGCCGACCACATGCCGGGGGCTGGGCGCCGCTTGCGCAGGTCCGGCGGCATCTCGTAAATCACGTCTCGCACCAACGCCGGGCCGTGAGCGAGTTGATCGAGAACGGCCGAGATTTCGTCAAAAGTGGCCATAACTCTATTCGCCAAAGGTCGGCGTGACCGCCGACGCTAATTGCTTCAATCCGAAATCCGAAATTACTCCACCGTCACGCTCTTGGCCAGGTTCCGCGGCTTGTCGACGTCGCAGCCGCGGAGGATGGCGATGTGGTAGGCCAAGAGTTGTAGCGGGATGACGGTCACGATTGGCTGCAGGAACTCGGGGACGGCGGGGACGCGGATGACATCATCCGCGATCTCGACGGCGTGGGAATCGTCTTTATCGACGACCGCAATGACTGGTCCGCCGCGGGCTTTGATTTCTTCCATGTTGGAAATGACTTTGTGGTACACGCCGCCCTGCGGCACGATGAACACGCTCGGTGTGTGCTCGTCCACGAGCGCGATCGGGCCGTGCTTCATCTCGGCGGCCGGGTAGCCTTCGGCGTGGATGTAGCTGATCTCCTTGAGCTTCAGCGCGCCTTCCAGGGCCGTGGGGAAATTGTATTGTCGGCCGAGATACAAGAAGTTGTCGCAACTCGCATATTTTGTGGCGATGCGGCGGGCGTCGTCATTGGAGTCGAGCGCTTCCTCCACGTGCCGCGGCAGTGCTTGCAGCTCGTCGATGATCCGCAGGCCCGCCTCATAGCTCAAGTGCCGCATCCGCCCAAAGTACAGCCCCAACAATGCCATCACCACGCACTGCGACGTGAAGGCCTTGGTCGATGCGACGCCAATCTCCGGCCCGGCGTGCAGATAAATACCGCCGTCCGCCTCGCGGGCAATCGTGCTGCCCACGACGTTGCAAATGGCCAGCGTGGAATGGCCCTTGCGTTTAATTTCGCGGAGCGCGGCCAGCGTGTCGATCGTTTCGCCGCTCTGCGTGATGGCGAACAGCAGCGTGTTGGGCGTCATCGGCGGGTTGCGATAGCGCAGCTCGCTCGCATACTCGACTTCCACCGGGATCCGCGCGAATGCCTCGATAAGGTACTCGCCAAACATCGCCGCATGCCAACTGGTGCCGCAAGCCGTGAGGACGATGCGGTCGACCGCTCGCAACTGCTGCGGAGTAAGGTTCAGGCCGCCGAACACTGCCGTCGCCTCGTCGCGGTTGAGCCGACCGCGCATCGCGGCCGTCACGGTTTCCGGCTGCTCGAAGATTTCCTTGAGCATATAGTGCGGGAAGCCGTTCAATTCGACCTGCGTGGAGTCGATCTCGAGAGTATTCTCGCGGTGGTGGATGTGGCCCCCGTCGCGGTGGATAACGCGAATCGAATTCCGCGTGACGACCGCCAGCTCATGGTCGGCCAAGTAAACGATGCGGTTGGTGTGGCCCACGAGCGGCGAGCCGTCGCTGGCGATGAAATGCTCCCCGTCGCCGATGCCGATCACCAGCGGGCTGCCCAGCCGCGCGGCGACGATCACATCCGGCCAATCGCGAAACACCATGGCTAAACCGTAGGTGCCGCGAAGCTGCGCGAGCGCCGCCTGCACTGCTTCCACGAGCGGTCCATAACGATCGGCCGGCGAGGTCGCTTTAGACTTCGGCGAGCTCAGTCGAGTCGCGGCCGGGGAACGGGCATCCAATTCGCTCGCCACCAGTTGGGCGATCACCTCCGTATCGGTCGCTGTTTTGCAGTAATATCCGCGTTCGGCGAGATGTTCCTTGAGCGTGCGGAAGTTCTCGATTACGCCGTTGTGAACAATCGCGACGACCTGGTCGCCGCCGACGTGTGGATGGGCGTTTTCATCGGTCGCCGGCCCGTGCGTGGCCCACCGCGTGTGGCCCAAGCCGATTGTTCCCCGCGCCGGCTCGGTAAGCAACTTCGCGGCCAGGTCGTCGATCCGCCCGGCCGTTTTGGTGATCTGGAAATCACCGTTCGGAATGGTGACAACGCCGCTGCTGTCGTAGCCCCGGTATTCCAGCCGGCGCAGGCCTTCGATGAGAAAGTCGACCGCTTGCTTTTGGCCGATGTAGCCGACAATGCCGCACATGGGCAGGGGTCCGTTTGTGGGTAGTTGAGTAGGTGAAAGTCACTTGCGTCGGGTGGCTGGGGCAACGCCCCACGTTGCCCCAGCCACCCGGTCGCCTGGAAGTCAGTGTAATTCTACGTTTGCCGCCAAATTTCAACCTACCCCGATTCGGCGTTTTTCGCTATGAATTGCCGCGCAACGCATTTTGCAGGAGGCCTCTCCGAGGCCGATCTCGGCGTCGGAGACGCCTCCCACAACGCCGATTCCAGGGAGCCAACCATGTCCCGAAGCTATGTCGTGATCCCAGCCCGGTACGCCTCGACCCGGTTGCCTCAGAAAATGTTGCTGCGGGAAACCGGCAAGTCGCTTTTGCAGCACACGTACGAGGCGGCGTGCGCCGCGCAGCGGCCGGCCGGCGTGCTGGTGGCCACCGACCACGCCGAAATCGCCGCCGAGGTCGAGCGGTTCCGCGGCGATTTCGTCATGACCAGCCCCGATTGCGCGAGCGGCACCGACCGCGTGGCCGAAGTGGCCCGTAAGCTGCCCCGCGCCGAGATCGTTGTCAACGTGCAGGGCGACGAGCCCGAGATGTCGCCGGACAACATTGACCGTGTGATCGAGCTGCTGGAAGAGAACTCGTCCGCAGGCATGGCCACGCTGGCTACGCCGCTGCCCGCGCCTGAGCTGCTCACCAATCTGGCCTGCGTGAAGGTGGTCTTCGATCAGCACGGCCGGGCGCTGTACTTCAGCCGCAGCCCGATCCCCTTCGTCCGCGATCCGGACGACTCATGCCCCTTTAACGAGCCGCCGCTGTTCTACCAACACCTTGGCATCTACGCCTACCGTCGCGACACGTTGCTGGAAGTTACCGCACTACCGCCCTCCTCGCTCGAACAGGCCGAGAAGCTCGAACAACTTCGCATGCTGCAATCCGGCGGCACGATTCTGGTAGGCGTCGTCGCACATTGTTCCAGTGGCATCGACACGCCGTCCGACTATGAGGCCTTCGTCGCCCGGCGCCGCGCAGGCTGAGAACAAAGGGGGAAGGGGGAGGGCGGAAGGCGGAGGGCAGAAACAATTCACCGCTTTTCCTTCCCCCTTCCCCCCTCCGCCTTCCGCCTTACAATCACCTCGTGATCATCCGCGCCCACGAGTCGATACCGCTCCCCTTGCTCATCACTGGCGTCGCCGGCGTTGCCGGCTACAACGCCCTGCACCACTTCCGTGCGCGCTATCCCGGCCAGGTGATTGCCATCCGGCAGGAAGACAACTGGCCGCTCACGGGCGACGGGATCATTGCTTGCAATGCCGAAGACCACGGCCGGCTCCGTGCGCTGTTTGATGAGCACCAATTCCAATCGGTGCTGAATTGTGCCGGCAACTGTGCCTTGCGTGCCTGCGAGCTAGACTCGCGCTTGGCCTGGCGCACGAATGTCGAAGGCCTCATCAATCTCCTCTCAATCATCGTCGAACGCGACGTGCGGCTGGTGCACCTCTCCATCGACTTGGTCTTCTCCGGCTCCGACGACCGTCCCTCCCCACTCCCCCCTCCGTCTTCCGCCTTCCCCCTTTCGCCCTACACCGAATCCGATCCCACCGATCCCGTGACCGTTTACGGCAAAACAATGGTCGCAGCCGAGCAGCTCATTCACGATTGGATGCTTGAGGCGTGCATCCTGCGCATTTCGCTGCCGATGGGCGTCAGCTTCAACGGCCACGCGGGCGCGATCGATTGGATTCAATCGCGGTTCAAGAAGGGCCGCCCGGCGACGCTCTACTTCGACGAGATCCGCACGCCAGCCTACACCGATTGCCTCAATCGCCTCTACGAGCGGATCCTGGCGAGCGACCTTTGCGCCCTGTACCACGCCGGTGGCCCGCGGCCACTCTCGCTTTATCAGATCGCTCAAATCGTAAACCGCGTCGGCGGCTATGATCCGAATCTCCTCATGGGCTGCCCGCGCCGCGACGCCGGCCCCATCCCGCCTCGCGCCGGCGATGTCACGATGAGCTCCCGCGCCCTCGCCGAGGTTCTCGACGACGATGAACCGCTCGACCCGTGGCCGCACGATCCGGCGCTCGTCCCCACGCACAACCACTGGCACTACGAACGGAATGGCGAGCGTGGCTCCCGCGAACTTTTGGCCCGCATCCTCTATCGAAATCCACGCCGCAACGCCTTTGCGGTTTAGCTTGCTTTGCTACTGGCCCGGTTCCAGAACTCTTGTGGTGTGAGAATCTCTATGCTCGCCCGGTCGCGGTCTTTAAGAAGGTGCTCATCGTTCGTTAACAAAACCGCACCACTCGCGTCTGCCAGCGCGGCAAATTTCCTGTCATCTGGATCCGGTATGTCGGCGAACTGTTCAGGAAACGTCTCGCCGCGATAGCGATCCTCTTCCCTAAACAGATCTGCGACGCTGTTCCATGAGAGCCGGGGAATCTTCTCCAAAATGTGCCGGGTTTCGCGACGAGTCGCTTCGTTCCAAACCATTCGCAACCGGCCAGAACGATCTTCCTCCAGGATGCGAGCAGACGCACTTCGCCGGTTGAATGCCGCTGCAACGAAGACGTTGGTATCAAGCACGACGGCTGGCTGCGACATGGGCTCCTGCTCCGTGTTTGGCAAACTTGGTGAGCACGCACCGAAATTCTACGCGGTGGAGTCGCAACCGCTCTTCAAATCCTTTCAGGACTATTTGTCGCCACAGGGAATAGTCGTTGCAGCAGTGCGCAAAATGCAGATCCGTGAGCGATCAGGTATATGGACCAATTAGTTTTTGATGCGACTCTTGGCAGCGCAAGTCGAATCAGCGGTGCAGCGCGCACGTGCCATCGTCACAGGCCGGGCCGCCGCTGAGGCGATAGCGATTGCGGGCGATCCAGCGGTAGAGCGGCCGCCACAGATACATGCTGCCCGGGAAGTGCAGGAACGGTGATGCCCACCACAATCGCCGGAGCCGGCGCGACAGGTAGCGAATGGCCTCCGCGCCCCAATGCCGGTTGCCGTGACGTTCGACGATCACCATTTCCTGCATCATCCGATCGTGGGACAAGTTGGGCCAGCGGCGGGCGACTTCCGGATCGTGCAGCGACAGGTAAGATAGCTTTGCCTGACAATCCCACCACGGCAACTTGCGAACCTGAGCGGTGCAGATGCGGCAATCGCCGTCATAGATTACAACATCCGCGTCCGGCCGGTCGGCAGGCGTCGGCAGTGGTGCGGCGGTATTTTGCGGCATTGTGGCGGTCGCCATAATAGAAATTATATCGGCGAGACGGAGGATGCAGGAGGCGGGATGCAGGGGGCAGGGGGAATCAACATGTATTTTCCCTGCCCCCTGCATCCCGCATCCTGCATCCTTCTCGTGACCATCACGGACACCTACGGTATAATCGTTCGTCGGCGGCAAGTGCCACATCGCGAGAGGAAACGGCCATGGATCAGCTTCGGCAGCAGGTTACGCGGGCTCGGCGGCGATTGGTGCTCGAACAATTTCTGGGCCGTTTGGCGTGGTGCCTGCTCGGCTCGCTATCGATTTCCGCGATCGCGGTCGCGCTGCCCCGGGTCATTGCCATCGCCACACTTCCGCCCGACTGGGATATCGCATGGTTCTTCGGCGCGCTGGCCGGTGGTGTGCTGGCCGCGGCCGTCTGGACGTTGATCTCTCGCCGCAGCGCATTGGACGCGGCGATCGAAATCGACCGGCGGTTCGAGCTCCGCGAGCGAGTCGCCAGCAGCTTGTCGCTCACGGCCGAAGATCAATCGTCGGAAGCGGGCCGCGCCGTGGTGAACGACGCGCTGCGGGCCGTAAGCCGAATCGACGTGGACGAAAAATTTCGCGTGCAGGTCGGTCGGCGGGCCTGGTGGCCGTTGGTGCCGGCGGTGGTCGTGTTCGTGCTCGTGACCTTCGTCGATCGACGCGCGGAAAGCGGCGTCGATCCCAATTCGGCGGCCAGTATCCAGAAGCAGGTCAAGCAATCGGCCGAATCGCTGCGCAAGAAGATCGAAGAGCGAGCGCGCGAGGCCCGCGAAAAGGGCCTCAAGGACGCCGAGGGTTTATTCAAGCAAATCGAACAGGGCACGCGCGAGCTGGTGGAGAAGCAAAACGTCGATCGCACGAAAGCGGCGGTGACGCTCAACGACCTGGCCAAGCAACTCGAGCAGCGGCAGCAGCAGCTGGGCGGCAAGGACGGCCTCAAGGAGAAATTTCAAAACATGAAGAACCTCGGCGCCGGCCCGGCCGAGAAAGCCGCCCAAGCCATGAAGCAGGGCGACTGGAAGAAAGCGCTGCAGGAAATCGAAAAACTCGCTAAAGACCTTCGCGACGGCAAGCTCGACGCGCAAGCCAAAGAACAGCTTGCCAAACAGCTCGAGCAAATGAAGGAAAAGCTGGAAGCGGCGGCCCAAGCGCATCAGCAGGCGATGGACGATCTGAAGAAGCAGATCGAGCAGCAGCGGCGCCAGGGAAACCTCACCAAGGCGGGTGAGCTGCAGCAAAAGCTCGACAAGCTGCAGCAGCAACAGCCGCAAATGGACCGCCTGCAGCAGATGGCACAGCAAATGGGCCAGGTTCAGCAAGGCTTGCAGCAAGGCGACGGTCAAAAGGCGGCCGACGCCTTGGCGCAAATGGCGCAGCAGCTTGATCAAATGCAGCAGCAGATGGACGAGCTGGAGATGCTCGACGCCGCGATGGACCAACTTGAAATGGCCAAGGATGCCATGGCCTGTGCCGAGTGTCAGGGCGCGGGCTGCGAGGCGTGCCAAGGCAATCTGGCCGGCATGGGGTTTGGTCAGAACAAAAGCGGCCAGCCCGGCATGGGGATGGGCGAAGGCCAGGGAATCGGGCCACGGCCAGACGAAAAGAACGCTACGAACCTGCGCGACACGCGCGTGCGTCAGAAGCCGCGGCAAGGCACGGCCGTGTTCGGCGGAATGGTTCAGGGACCGAACATCAAAGGCGAAGTGGCCCAGAGCATTAAGGAAGAAATGACCACTCTCAGCGCCGAGCCGGCCGATCCGCTCGCCAGTGAGCGGCTGCCGAATAGCCGCCGGCAACATGCTGAGCAGTATTTTCAGATGCTTCGGGAAGGCGAATAGCGCCGTAGGACGGACAATCCTGTCCGTCGAGTCCCGGTAGACGGACAGGATTGTCCATCCTACGAACATATGGCAAATCGCCGTGGGTGGACAAGTCCTGGCAGGGGGCGTAGATTGGTCAAACCCTGCGGGCCGGCACTCGCGCGTCTTACCAGCCGTCGCAGAGTCCCCCGTTAACCGCCGATTTCGATTTCGGCCGTCTTTGGAGTCTTGTGGCCAGGTTGGCCGCCAACCACCCGAACATGGACGGCCCACTTGCTCGCCAATCAATGGAAAGGACCCAGCGATGAGCATGCTTTCCGAGTACTCGTCCGTCGGCCCACGTAATATCGTGCGTTGCGTCCGCGCTGCTGCCGCGTTCATTCTTGGCATGACCTTTCTGTGCGCGAGCCCGGTTGGCGCGCAGCAAGAGGATCTATCGCCGCTATTCCAACGGGCGAGCGAAGAATTCAGGCCAGTGACCGCAAAGGAACTCGCCGACGCCCGCTCAGAACTGGTTGAAAGCATGGAACGATTGGAGCGGTTTGTCCGCCCATCGAGTCCCAACGGCCGACGCTGGCTGCGATATTTGCGCTGGAATGAGCTGAAGGAAGCGCTGGCTGCCGAAGGGCCACCGAACCTGGGCCCGCTGGCTACAACCTACCGACAACTGAACCGCGACGAAGAAGGCCTGGAGCTGCCCCGGTTTCGCCGCGTGTCTATCGCCTTGCTGCGCTACATCCAGCTCGCGCAACTCGCACAGCAGCCGGATCAAGAGAAGTACTACCGAAGCCAACTTGAACGGCTGCAGGCTCAATTGGACGAATATCGGCGCGAACCGTCGCCCAACACCGGTTTTCAGATTGGCAGTCGGCTTGGTTTTCTGGATGCAGTAGGCCAGGCGCCCGAGCTCGTTCAGGCGATTCGACGCGAGTTCGCTCAGCCGAATGCCTTCATCGACGTGGCCACTTCGCTGGTGGCCGATGCTGCGGATCCGATTGATCGCCGGGAGTGGATTACGGACTGCATTCTTGGAACGAATATCCGCAGCGATGCGCACACCGTGGGTGACGTCGGAGTCGCGTCGATCCCATCGGAGGATAAAGCAGTGCTGGATTTCGTCTCCAACGGCCGAACGAAATCCTACAACATTGGCAACAATGGCCCCGCCGTGATCCACAGCACAAGTTATACGGACTTTACAGCGACCAAGCGCGTGGAGCTGACCGATGAAGCATTTCGCGCGCGTTCATCGCGGGCCGACGCCACAACGGATACGCATATCCACTCGGTGGCAAAACGGGGCGGCGGGCTGGGCAGCCGGTTTGTGGCGAATGTGGGATCGCGGCGGGCACGGCAGAGCGAGGGTCGCGCGGAGGCGATTGCCGCGGATCATGCCGAGGACCGGATCGATCGGCGATTCAACAACGAGGTGAACGACGAGATTCGCGAGGCCCGCCAGCGCTATGAAGAGGAATACCGTCGTCCGCTGGAGCGCCGGGGCGAGTTGCCCGAGTATATTCGATTCAGCTCCGACAAGGACTCGCTGGGTATGGAGGCCACGCAAGCCAGCCGCGGCCAGCTTGGCGCAGCGGGCCCGCCTCCGGAAGCACCCGCCGGAAATGACGTCACAATGCGGTTGCACGAGTCGGCCGTGAACAACTATTCCGCGAGTCTGCTTGGCGGGGCGACCGCGCGAGAGACCGAGCCTGGACAAGAGGTTCAGTTCGACGTGGAGCTGCCCGACTGGATGAAGGATGCTTGGGAGCAGCGCAAGACGGAGGCGACGGACGATACAGCGGATGGCGAGGAGTCATTCAAGCCGTGGTCGCTGAGGTTCCGCGACAATCGGCCGCTGACCGTCACGTTCGTCGATGGCAAAGTCCGCGTCACGATCCATATTTCCCGATTGCGGTCCGGCGATAGGGCGTTCTCCAACTGGGATGTCACCGCGGAATATAAGCCGGAACTGGCCGATGGCAGCGTCATGTTGCGCCGCGACAGTGATTTGGTCATCTTGCCGGCCGATTTTCGCGGCACGCTTTCCATCCGTAAGACAGGCGAGCGGAAAAATCTCGAGGAAGAGCTCAACGAGCGTTCCGCCCAAGGTCGCGGGTTTCCGCGGACCATCGAGTTCGGACCGCTGGAGCCTGAAGGGGCGCTGGCCGAAGCGGGGCCGCTCGACGCGACCGAGTGCGAGAGCGGCAGCGGTTGGCTGACCTTGGCATGGAGCCGGCAGCAAAGTGATGAGTGAGTACGTAAGTCGGTGAGTGGGTGAGTGAGGTCAAGTTAAGTGCAAAAGGGTAGGTGAACGGACGCAATGCGTGTGTGTAAAATACATACTCACTTACTCACCTACTCACGTACTCACCCAATCCGATGCAACCGTACGTTGATATCGCGTTCGACTGTCTTCCGCTGCGGTCGGTGGGCCGGGTGGATGTTCCACTCGATGCGTCGCCGGCCTTCCGTGCCCGCTGCCGGCGACTACAGCAGGCGATCGACGCGCACGGCACGCAAAACGCCTATTTTCTTTACAACACGCGGTGCGTTTTTCGCTTGGCCAACTCGGACATCGAGGGCATGCTCCGCTTTTCCTTCGATGGCACCGTGCTAACCGATCGCAGCGACTGCAGCGCCGATCGGGCCGACCTTGCGATTGAGCTATCTGCCGAAACATGCGGCTCCATGCCGCCGGACGCGTTGGCGTGGTTTCGCCGGGTTGTGGAACGAGCCGTGCTGATCGAGTTCAACCATTTCATTGCGGCGGGCCAGCGCGACGCGCGCGTCACGCAATTGGGCCAGGTCGACAGCATTGCCGATGTCGCAGACTTCGCGGGCATGAACGTCTGACAGCGTGTTCTTGTGTGAATGTGTGCCACTGCTTGCGGCAATTGGATGAGGTAACCACACGCGATTCGCACTGCTCGCTTTAAAGAGAATCACGGCGTTAGGGAGCAAGCAGTGCCGTTTCCTGCAGTGTGCCGTAATCCCCCGCCGCGAGCAGTGGCACGCGCCCGCCAACGCTAGCAACGCAGGAACTCATCCCAAACGTTAAAGGCGCGAGAATCGTCAAAGTTTAACGATTGCATCGACGATACCAGTTTTGCTGATTGCTCCGACACCGGGGCCGCCGCGCAGCGTGCGGTCCTGAGGAGCGACGGCCGGGGGGAACAACGGGAATGCACGGCGAAGCCGCCGCGCGTGAGTGGTCAATCCGTCGGCCAACTTCGATGGCCGCTTCCGATTTGCCGCCCACGTTTCCCCCGGCACGCCGTTCCATCAGGAAACCAACCGCCATGAATCGGCAGTTCCGCACATTCTGGTCGCTGGTCCTCAGCGCCGCGATGCTCGTTCCGGGGTGCGCGCCTCAACAGCCGTTCTACTGCAAAGAAGACGGTGATCTATCACACTACCTGGATGTGGCGACAGAAATTGAATATCCGGACGTCGAGGAACCTTCGCTCGATGAAGTACACCATACGCTGCCGCCGCTGACGATCAAGAACACTGAGAACTATGAGGTGTGGGACCTGCCGCTGGCGGAAGTGGTGCGGATCACGTTGTGCAATAGCCAGGTGATGCGGCAGCTCGGCGGTCGGATCGCGTCCACCGCGCCGGAAACGATCTCGCGCACGCTGGTTAGCCCAGTGGCGGTGACAACCACGTACGACCCGGCCCTGGCGGAAAGCGTCACGGGGCTTTCCGTCGGCTCGCCATTCCAGGGATCGGGCCCCGAAGCGGCGCTGAGCGAGTTCGATGCCCAGCTCGATGCCAGCGTCTTCTGGGAGAATAACCGCCGGCCGCAGAACCGGATTGACGATCCCGGCCTTGGCAGTCGGATTACGCCACCGATCTTCGCCCAGGACCTGGGCACGTTCACGACAGGAATCACGAAGACGACGGCCACGGGTACGATATTCAGCTTCCGCAACAACACCATTTACGACCAGAACAACGTCCCGGTGGACGATCCCGCAACCGCCCCACCGGACATTGAAGGCTTCCGCGCGTTTGCGAGCGAATGGCAGACGAACTTCGAGGCCACGGTCAGCCATCCGTTGTTGCAAGGCAGCGGCGCCCAGTACAACCGCATTGCCGGCCCGATGAGCTTCGACCAGTACGCGGCCGGCTTGGGCAATCCGATCGACGGCGTCGTGATCGCGCGGATTCGCACCGATCAGACGCTCGCGGACTTTGAAGGCGGCGTACGCAACCTGATGCGCGACGTCGAGGACGCGTACTGGGAGCTGTACTTTGCCTATCGCGACTTGGAAGCCCGCAAAATGGGCCGCGACAGTGCCCTGGAAACCTGGAAGAAGACGGCCGCACTGTTCCGCACCGGCTCGCGTGGCGGCAGCGCCGACCGCGAGGCGCAGGCCCGTTCGCAGTACTTCCTGTTCCGCTCGCAAGTGGAGCAAGCTCTTACGGAAGTATTTCGGGCCGAAAACCGGTTGCGTTACATCATGGGCCTGTCGATGTCCGACGGCCGGCTGATCCGGCCTTCCGACGAGCCAACGACGGCCCGCGTGGCGTTTGAATGGGCCGCGATCCATGTGGAAGCGCTGTCGCGTCGGGTGGAAATCCGCCGCCAGAAATGGGAGATCAAGCGACGCGAGCTGGAATTGATTGCCGCGAGAAACTTCCTCTTGCCGCGGCTCGACGCAGTCGGTCGCTACCGCTGGCTGGGACTGGGCGACGACCTGATCAACCCGGCTCGTGGCGAGGGCCGGTTTAATGCACCGGGCTCAACCGCATTCGGAGTGCTCACCGGGGGTGAGTTCCAGGAATGGCAGCTTGGACTGCAGATGACCGTGCCGATCGGTTTTCGACGCGAGCTCTCCGGCATCCGGCACCATGAGCTGCTGCTGGCCCGCGATCGCCACCTGCTGCAGGATCTGGAATTGGAAATCTCGCATCAATTGGGCGACGCCATCCGGGACATCGACCTGAACTACGGCCTCACGCAAACGAATTTCAACCGTCGCGTGGCGGCCGAAGCCGAAGTGCAGGCCGTGCAAGCCTCTTACGACGTGCAGCGCGTGACTCTGGATCTGTTGCTGGATGCGCAGCGGCGGCGGGCCGAGGCAGAGAGTGCGTACTATCGGTCGCTTATCGATTACAACCGGGCTATAATGAACGTCCATTACCGAAAAGGGTCATTGCTGGAATACGACGGCGTTTACCTGGCCGAAGGTGCTTGGCCGGGCAAAGCGTACTTCGACGCGATGCGTCAAGCCCGCAAGCGAGATGCTGCCATGTATCTCGATTACGGCTTCACGCGTCCGAACGTGTTCAGCCGCGGACCGTACCAACAGGGAGCCGGCGGGCACGGCGAAACCGATGAAGCACACGAGATGATCGAGGGCGTCGGCCCCACGCTCGACCCGAGCCAGTCGGAGGAAGCCGCGCCGCAGGACGAGCCCCTGCCCGCGCCGCGCATGCCTCCAGCCGAGGGCGGCCCACCGGCAGAATTTAACACCAGCGCCTGGCGCATGGGCTATGAAATTCAAGCGAATCACTCGCCTCGTCAAGCTGCTCGAAATACTTCAAAGGGGGGCGGGCCAGAACTCGGCCGGGCTGGCCAAATCGTGCGGCGTGGGACGGCGGACGATCTTTCGCGATCTGGAAACATTGCGCGAAGCCGGCGTGCCCTTGGAGTTTGACCGCAAATCACAGCGGTTCTCGATCCCGGGCGCCGCGTTCCTGCCGCCGACCGATTTCACGGCGGAGGAAGCCCTCTCGCTGATTGCTTTGGCGGGTGAAATGGGCCGCAGTGCGGCGCTGCCGTTTTATGAGCCCGCTTACACGGCGGCATTGAAGTTGGAGGCCAATCTGCCGGCGCCAATTCGTCAGGAGCTCGGCCGAATGACCCGCGGGATCAAGATCCGGCTCAACCAGGTGGGCCATCTCAGCGGCAAATCGAGCGTGTACCAGGCGTTAGTCAATGCGATTGAATCTCGACGTGTCGTGCAGATCGACTACGACAGCTACACCGAATGGGAGCAAATCACGACCAAGCTGCGAGCGTATCAAGTCTTGTTCAGCCGACGTAGTTGGTATGTAGTGGGCCGCTCTTCGCTCCACCGCGAAGTGCGGATGTTCAACGTCACGCGGATCGCCTCTTTGAAGCTTCTCGGCCAGCGTTTCGTGATACCGCGGAGCTTTGACCTGGATCGATACCTCCGCAACGCGTGGCATCTTATTCCCGCACCCGGCCGCGATAGCCACGTAATCGTGCGGTTCAAGCCGCTGGTGGCCGGCAATGTCGCCGAAGTCATCTGGCACAAAACTCAGAAAACGAAGCTCTTGCCCGACGGCTCGCTGGAATTCCGAGCCACTGTGTCAGGCTTGATCGAAATCGCCTGGTGGATTCTCGGCTATGGCGATCAGGCAGAAGCATTGCGGCCCGCCCGGCTTCGCCGGCTGGTGGCCCAACGTGCCCAAAACATGGCGGCAATGTATAACGGAAGTTGTTAGTTGTCAGTCGTCAGTTGTCAGTTGCAATTCCTTCAACTAACCACCAATCACTGACGACTGACCACTGACGACTTGCAAAAAATGTTCTTCTCATTCGACGGCATCGACGGGGTAGGAAAATCGACGCAAGTGCGGCTGTTCTGCGACGCGCTGCGAGAACGACGGTTTGAGGTCGCAGTCTGCCGCGATCCGGGCAGCACGCCGCTGGGCGAGCGGATTCGGGAGCTGCTGCTCAATAACGCTGCGGGCACCGAGATCAGCCTGCACAGCGAAATGCTCTTGTACATGGCGGCCCGGGCACAGCTCGTGGAGGAAGTGATCCGCCCCGCCTTGGCACAGGGCAAAATTGTAGTCTCCGACCGGTATCTGCTGGCAAACGTTGCGTATCAAGGCCACGCCGGCGGATTGGATCCAGCCACAATTCGCGATGTGGGTCGCATCGCCACGGGCGGAATACTGCCGGATTGCGTCTTTCTGCTGGACATGCACCCATCCGAGGCTGATCGTCGATTGAACCGACCACTAGATCGGATGGAGAGTCAGGGAGACGACTATCGAAAGCGCTTGCGGGATGGGTTTCTGTCCGAAGTGGCACATTGGGATCACCGAATTCATGTGATCAACGCCGGTCGCCCGGCCGAAATTGTTCACGCCGACATTTGGCAAATTGCCGCCAAAGTTCTTGGATTCTCTGACAAAGAGCCGAAGCAGGCGTCTCGCTAAACTACTTAAGCGTGTCAGTTTGAACCTCAAGCGCTCCTCTCCCCCACGGCCTAAAAACGTTGACGCAACTCTGAATAACGGTTAAAATTTTTAGCCAACACGAGTTATGGCTTCCGGCAACTTTGAAGGCACACCAGCGTGCCAGCGTTCGACTATCCCAGGGATCGGGACGTCCGCGAATCGTGCCGAGGGTGGTGGAGGCTAGCATAGAACCTTGTCCGACCCCAGCGCGGTTCCCGAATGTACGGTGTGAAGGATGTACCTCCGCAGGGACCACTTGAAGCGGACCGCTCGGGCACCGGCAAAGCTCAACCTCTATCTAGAGATCCTGGGCCGGCGTGGCGATGGCTTCCATGAGCTGGAAACGCTCATGGTGCCGATCCGCCTTGCCGACCGGCTGGCCCTGACACCAACGCCGCCAATTCACGACCGCGCCGGCCAGATCGTGCTTGATATCCGCAATTGCCTGCCGGTCAGGCCGCCTCCGGCATCCGAGGACGTGCCCGCCGGCCCTGCGAATCTTGTCGTGAAGGCGCTGGAACTGTTGCGCGAGCTGAGCGGTTGCCGTTGGGGCGCGCACGTCGAGCTTGATAAGCGGATTCCCAGTGGCGCCGGCTTGGGCGGGGCTTCGAGCGACGCGGCGGCTGCGCTGCGGCTGGCAAACCGCGCATGGCAGCTCGAGTGGTCCAACGACCGCCTCGCCCTGTTGGCTGCGGAAATCGGCAGCGACGTGCCGTTCTTTTTGTCCGGTGGGCCGGCTATTTGTCGCGGACGAGGCGAGCGAGTTGAGCCCGTTCGCGGCTTGGCGCCGCTCGATTTCGTGATCGTCAAACCACCCGTCGGCTTGAACACCGCCGAAGTTTACCAGTCGCACGACGCTCTGCCCGATGACGACGCTGTCGTCGGATTGGGCGAAGCGTATCAAGTTGCCGGAATGTTGGGGTCTGATCGATGGCACACGCCAGGCATCTGGATGCGCAATCGCCTGCAGGCCGCCGCGGCGGCGCTCTCGCCGTGGGTTGAGCGGCTACGGGGCATCTTCGACAGCCTCGATTGCCTGGGACATCAGCTCACCGGGAGCGGTTCCGCTTACTTTGGCGTCTGCCGGCATGCCCGGCACGCGCGGCGTTTGGCCACATTGCTAAAGACGCGGCAACTAGGGCTCGTCTATGCTACCCAGAGTTACCTGTAGGTCGCGCGCTGGAGCGCAAGGAGAACGACCGTGGAAATCACCGAGGTTCGCATCAAGCTCATGGAAGAGCCTGGGGAGCGGCTGAAGGCCTTCTGCTCGATCACGTTCGACAATTGTTTTGTCGTCCGCGATTTAAAGATCATCGACGGAGCGAATGGTCCGTTTGTTGCCATGCCCAGCCGCAAGCTGACCTCGCATTGCCCCGGGTGTGGCACCAAGAATCATTTACGCGCGTTGTATTGCAACCAATGCGGCAAGCGATTGGCAGACACGCGGGCGCCCAAGGACGCCGAAGGCCGAGCCAAACTGTATGCCGACATCGCCCATCCGATCAATTCTTATTGCCGCGAAATGATTCAAGATTGCGTGATCCAGGAATACTACGAGGAAATTGAACGGGCCAAGCAGCCGGGATATGTGTCGCGGTATGACGACTTCGATTTAGAGTACTCCGACACGACGCGGAGCCGGCCCGCTCGGTTCGATCAGCCGCACGCCTATCCGGCGGCAGATCAGCCTCATGTAACCACAAAACCACAACCGGCAAAAGATGAGGGCCCGGCCGGGAAACCGCATTACCAAGACGACGGGCGCGAAGATCGCTCCGCCGCGCCGAAACCGCCGCCCTCAGCAGTCGATAATTTTGGGGCTGGCATTTTTCCTGAATAGCGAACCACAAGCGCCAACGGTGAGCTCGCAGAGCAGCCGTTCGATTGCATCACAGTCGCGCTCGATAACTCGTTAGACTAATCGCGCTTTTGGTTGCGATTGACTTGGCGAACCGAACGCTCGTGTTCATGTTCGGAGCGAAATGCGCTGAGAACATTATGCTGCAGGACTATCCGCGCTCGCACAGTTATGATGTGCACACGCGGTTTTATCCGCTTATCCCAAATCTGCAACTCCCCCGAAAGTGTCTCCTTTCGTCAACCGATATATTTTGTGCGGACGGTAGGATGCGGCTTTCTTGAATGGGGGTTTGCCCCCCCTCTGAACGGCGACCCGACGGAACGGGACCCAACGCTCGAATTCCCGGCCTTGAAGACCTCAGCCAACGGGCTTTCCGGCTGAATGGGCTTCAAGGAGGAAGGTGCGCAACGATGCCGGCCCACTTAACATCATTTTTTGATGATTCGCTTCATTCCATTCAACGAGGGCTTAGTTTCACATGCCGACGGAAGTTCAGCGGCTTGATGACTTACACGCAATACGACGTTATGTAAACGAAATCCTGTGCGAGAAAGACAAACTAGAGACAAATTCATTTCCGCTGTTCGAACGAATCCTCGTGCGTGACGGCGCGCCCTGCGGACTGTACTTCTGCCTGTACGGCCCGCGATCGCTCTGCCTCACGGCGATTTGGGAGACGGACAGCAACACCATCCTGTTTTACGGCTCTCGCGGCGAGCGGTTCCGTAAAACACAGTTAGTGGCCCCGCCCAGCATCGACGACGCCTTAAGTCTGCCCGACTAGCCAAGCTCGATATTTACCGTCGGTGCTGGCACTGCCAGTTTTTCGAAAAAAGCATAAAACCCTCGGACCGCTGCGACCGAGCCGATATTGACCACAACCGGGCGATGGAACTATACATAGTTACACTGCCCGCAAAGCGATAAACGGAGGTTTGTTCGATGCTAGTTCTTTCCCGCAAGGAATCGCAGCGCATTCGGTTGGGCGATTCGATCGTGATCACGATCGTCAAGATTTCAGGCGACAAGGTGCGCGTGGGAATCGACGCGCCCAGCCATGTGCTCGTGCTGCGGGATGAGCTGGAAGCCCGCGATCCGGCGACCTCGGGAGAAACGTCGCCCGCAACTACGGCGGAGCAGTCCGTACCGCTGCGCAATTCCGCCTAGGCGACTGTAGGAGGTTATTGATCTAGTCCGATTGCCGTTCGCGTAAGGGCGACGGCAGTCTCGCCCGATCCCAATAGTCCGCAAAAAAAGCCGCCGCAGTCCTAGGACTGCGGCGGCCTCTCTTTCTTTGGGAAGGCTGATGATCCGGGCTCGACTCACCCGCCTGTTTAGTCGCGAGGGCGAATTGCGCCCGTCAGACCGCTGTAATCCCCGCGGTCGTCGTCGTGCCACAATGGTTGACCGCTGCGCACACGCTCAGCCATCACTTCGAGCTTTTCGCGGGTGCCGGCAGGCGCTTGGGTGGCCTTGAAATCCTCGTTAGTTTTTGGGGCGAAATCCTCGTCATGGCCGTATTTGAGGATCGCCTCAAATACGTTTTTGAGTGTAGGATCGGGCATGAGCGTGTCAACTCCTTAATCGTAACGTTTGATTGCTTATGGCGTTATACCGCGGCCACCGCCAGTCCCTTAGGGGGTGCCGCCAGCGCGAGCGAGAAAAACACTTCGCAGCCGGCCAAGGGACGAATCAGGTGGGATGTGTCTTCGGAGGGCGGCCGGCCGTGCAGTTCTGAACTGCCTTGCTCCCTTGATTATGGTCGGCCAAAAACCAATGTCAAGTTTTTTAACAGCAGGTTTCTTCACTCCCTGCAACTTATGGGCCGGCTATCCGAAAAGCTTGCCGGTTAGGCAACGGAGAACGACTCCACAGGCTGCGGATTGTCAATAGGGCAGTTTGTCCTACAGTTCCCCTCCTACGATAAATATGCTGCTCAGCGGCAAGAGGTTCGCGCAAAAATCGTAAAATTGTCCCTATCGAAATGGACATGCCGCATTCTGACCTGCCGGATATCGCATAAATGAGCTGGATTCAGCGCAATATCGAACTTCGGGCGTACCCGCGGGGATTCCATCTGATTACGCGCGACGTGCTCGCCGCATTGCCGGAGCTAGCTTTCATCGAGGTGGGCCTGCTGCACGTGTTCATCCAGCACACGTCGGCGTCGCTCACGATCAACGAAAATGCCGACCCAGACGTGCCGGCCGATCTCGAATCCTCGCTTTCCTCCATCGCCTCGGTGGATTTCCCCTACCGCCACACAATCGAAGGCCCGGACGACATGCCGGCTCACGTGAAGGCCTCGCTATTGGGCAGCAGCGTGACGATCCCCGTGGCGAAAGGCTCGCTCGCCCTGGGCACCTGGCAAGGCATCTATCTGTGCGAACACCGATGCGACGGGGGCCGCCGCCGACTTGTGCTCACACTCTGGGGCGAGACAAAAAGCGATTGAGCGCTCAGCAAGCCGGGGCGTCAGCGAGCCGGGGCGCCTCAGCGAGCCGGGGCGTCCCCGCCCCCGGCAACGGCGGCCAGTGAGAGGCGCACGACCTGCGCCATCACCACCGCGCTGACGCCGAAATCGAACCCCTGCAGAAAAGCGAGCCCATTTTGCGCTCCGCTGATCGCCGCATGGCAAACCGCGCCGACGAACAAAAAATACAAGCTCACATAAACAAAAAGGTGCGTCACGACGAGGAACCGCAACGCCGCCGCGCCGCGGAACCGATCTACCGTTGCGAGAGTGGCGCCCAGCGCGATGAACGCGTAGGCCGTGGCGACCGGCAACGCCGGCCACCATGCGGCGGCAATTAACGTAGCCAACCCAAGGCCGATGCAGGCAGGCGCAGTTTGACCCGCCATGCCGGATGGAGAAAACGACGCGCGCATCGCAGCAATCTCTGGAATCGCGAAAGATACGATTCCATTGTGATTGCGGCCCGCGCATGCGCCTACGCGATGTCAAGAGAAGTGTTTTACAATCCGAAGCGCGGGCGGAGTGATTGGCCGGCAAAGCCGGCCCTACCCTTCGGCTCGTTCCATTTCTGAGGCGTCGATGTCCCTGGCGGGTTTCGAGGGAGCGGCGGCCGTGCGGCGCTTGCCGTCAGCGTCGGTGCCCGGAACGATCATCGGGCTGGATGACGTTTCTTCCATGATTCGCTTGAGTTCGACCGCATCGATTACTTCCTGCTTGATGAGTTGGCGGCTGACGGCATCCAGCGCGGCGCGGCGGGATTCGAGGATGTCCCGCGTGCTTTGCAAGCCTTCATCGAGGATTCGCTTCACCTCCTGGTCGATCTCACGGGCCGTTTGCTCGCTGTGGTGTTGCGAGCGCGGCATTTCCATCGCGGACACCAGGAATGGGTTTCGGTTGGAGTCGCGGTAGTTGATCCGGCCGAGCCGGCTCATGCCGAAATCCATGACCATGCTGCGGGCGATTTCGGTGGCCCGCTCCAGGTCGTTTTGCGCGCCGCTGGAAATATCGCTAAAGACCATTTCCTCGGCCACCGTGCCGGCGAGCAGCACCTGAATGCGGCTCTCTAGCTCGCTTTGCGTCATCAGGAAACGGTCCTGCTCGGGCCGCTGCATGGTGTAGCCCAGAGCAGCCAGGCCACGCGGGATAATCGAAACCTTGTGGACCGGGTCGGTGTTCGGCAGCGACGAAGCCACCAGCGCGTGCCCGGCCTCGTGGTAAGCGACGCGACGCTTCTCGTCCTCCTGCATGATGCGGCTCTTCTTTTCCAGACCCGCGCTGGAACGCTCGACCGCCTCGTTGAAGTCGGCCATCGTGACGAGCTTGCGACTCTTACGGGCAGCGAGCAGGGCAGCCTCATTCACCATGTTGGCGAGGTCCGCACCGACGAAGCCGCTCGTGATCGCGGCGAGCGCTTTGACATCGACATCGGCGTCGACCTTGATGTTTTCCAGGTGGACTTCAATGATCTCCTCGCGGCCGGCGACGTCAGGCCGGTCCACCAGCACGTGACGATCGAATCGCCCGGGCCGCAACAGCGCGGCGTCGAGCGTCTCGGGGCGGTTCGTGGCGCCCATTACGATGACGCCGCTATTGGAGTTGAAACCGTCCATCTCGACCAACAGCGCGTTGAGCGTTTGCTCGCGCTCGTCGTGGCCGCCGATGTTGCCGCTGCCGCGAGTTTTGCCGAGCGCATCCAATTCGTCGATGAAGATGATGCAAGGCGCCTTCTGCTCCGCCTGCTGGAACATGTCGCGAACGCGGGCCGCGCCGACGCCGACGAACATCTCGACGAAGTCCGAGCCGCTGAGGCTGAAAAACGGCACGCCCGCTTCGCCGGCCACGGCTTTGGCCAGCAGTGTTTTGCCCGTGCCGGGCGGACCCACCAAGAGGACCCCCTTGGGAATGCGGCCACCGAGCATTTGATACTTCTCTGGCGTTTTCAGGAACTCGACCACCTCGCGAAGCTCGTCGACCGCTTCCTCGATCCCGGCCACGTCTTCGAAGCTGATCTCGATATCTTCCTGTGCGAAAAGCTTCCCGCGGCTGCGTCCGAAGGCCATCGGCGAGCCGGCACCGCCCATACGCCGGATCATGAAGATAAACAGCATGACCAACAGAGCGGTCATCAACAGCAGAGGCACGTAGCTCAGCAGCGGATTGGGCGGACCGGCGTAGGAGTACGGAATATGGTTCTCGTCCAACAGCCCGGCCAATCGCTTTTCTTCCGGGTCGCGCGCGACGTGCAATACCACCGTCTCTTTCGCCTTGCCCGACTCCGCCCGTTCACCCTGGGCAGGCGACGAGTCGGAAGGCAGCAGCTGCCGCGTCACGCGGCCCTCCACGCGGGTGCTGCCGATGACGACTTTTGACAGGTCCGAGATGCGGATTTTACGCGAAGCCGTCCCCGATCGATCCGCCACGTCAATGTAACCCGGGGCATTTTTGTCTTGCGGGTTACTGGCTTTGACGAGCTTGATTAAATCGCTCCAGTCGATCATCTGTTCGCTGCCGCTAGAGAACATCGTCACCATCAACAGCAGCAAAACGCCCAACCCCAGCATGTACCACACCAGGTTGCCTCCCTGTTGGGACGCTTTTTTCTCGGGCGGTTTTTCGTTCGGCGGCGGCGGTTGCTGCTCTTTTTCCATGGGTGGGCTTAATGCAACTTAATTGGATGCTCTTCTCTTGTAACAGGAGTCCGGCGATGTGAGCGGCGTCTTTGATGCCGATTTGCTTCGCGGCTCAAGCCAGATATCGGTCTCGGAGAGGCCACTTACACAGCCGGACTGTTCATCGTATGTGTGATCCTGCGAAAAAACAACGAAATGCGACGAAGCCCGGGTGCTAGTCAGTGAGCAGTTCGGCTTGCTGGGGTCGGCGGCGCTTCCTAGAATGACCTGTCCGCCGAGATTGACACTTCATGGCGGACTCTGTGGTCTGATTGCCATGGTGGACGGCCTTCCTAAGCATACCTTCTCCTAGCGTGACAAGCCGCACACCCGGGGGCGGCAGAACCTTATGGGCCAAGCTATTTTGGCCCGACATTCCTTGTTATCCGTCCAGCCAATAGGCCGATGTCCGCTGCCCCGAAGAATGTCGCCGTTTTGGGCTCGACCGGAAGCATCGGGACGAATGCCTTAGAGGTCATCGAAGCTAGCGAGGGCCGGCTGCGGGCGGTAGCTTTGTCGGCGCACGGAAAACTTGAGCGGCTGTTGGAGCAAGCCCGACGATTGAAACCTCGCTGGATCGTCGCTACCGATGAGCCGCACGCCCGCCGATTCGACTGGAGCTCGCTGCCGGAAGAAACTCAGTTGCTCACCGGCGCTCAGGGGCTGATGCAAGTTGCGGCCGCCGAGGAGGTCGACGTCGTACTGGGCGCGATCGTCGGCAGCGCGGGGCTGCGAAGCACGTGGGCGGCGCTGGAAGCGAAGAAAACCGTTGCTCTGGCGAACAAAGAAACGTTGGTCGTCGCTGGGCCCCTGCTGATGCGGCTGGCCGCGGAGCGCGGCGGCCGGATTCTGCCCGTTGATAGTGAGCCGAGCGCGATCTTCCAGGCTTTGCATGCTGGCCGGCCGGAAGAAGTGCGACGAATCGTCCTGACCGCCAGCGGCGGACCGTTTCGCGACCGGTCCCTCGATGAGCTGAAGCAAGTCACCGTGGACGATGCGCTGCTACACCCTACCTGGGCGATGGGGCGGAAGATCACCGTCGATTCCGCGACGATGATGAACAAGGCCCTGGAAATCATTGAAGCGCGGTGGTTGTTCAATCTATCGGCCGAGCAGATCGAGGTGGTGATCCACCCGCAGTCAGTCGTCCATTCGTTCGTAGAATTCCTCGACGGCTCGATCGTTGCACAACTCAGCCCGCCGGACATGAAACTGCCGATCCAATACGCGCTGAATTATCCGCACCGCCGGCCGGGCATTGGCGAGCGGCTCGACTGGCGCGCGCCATGGCGACTCGATTTCGAGCCGGCCGACGTGGAGCGGTCCCCGGCATTGGAGTTGGGCTACGAAGCGGCCCGCTCGGGCGGCACCAGCGGGGCGGTTCTCAATGCGGCTAATGAGGCGGCCGTCGAGGCTTTTTTGGAAGGCGAGCTGCATTTCACCGAAATCGTCCCCGCCTGCCGCAGCGTGCTGGAAGCTCACAATTTTGATCCGCATCCCACGCTCGAGCGGCTGGAAGAGCTCGACCGCTGGGCACGCCAGGAGGTCACACGTTGGGTATGTGCTTGACACAACCAGTACTCACGCAAAGGCGCTAAGGCGCAAAGGTCATCAATTCAGAGTTGGCTAGATAGTTGAATACTTATGGCTTAAAAAAATCATATCGAGGTAATGCGCAAACCGGTGGCATCTTCTATCCGCCTCTTTAGTTTTTTCTTTGCGCCTTAGCGCCTTTGCGTGAGAAATCCTTAACGTTTGTGAGTCTTTAGTGGAATCCATGATGTTGTTTGGTTTAATAGCAGCGCTGGATTGGTCGACGCTCCTCTGGTGGATCGCGGTGGTCCTCAAGGTCGCCGTCGGTTTGGGCGCGGTGATTTTCGTCCACGAGCTGGGCCATTTCCTGGTGGCCAAGGCGTGCGGCGTCAAAATCGAAAAGTTCATGATCGGCTTCGACATCGGCGGCTACAAGCTAAGCTGGCGGCGGGGTGAAACCGAATACGGCATCGGCATCCTGCCGCTGGGCGGTTACGTCAAAATGCTCGGCCAGGATGATGATCCGGCTCACATCGCCGAACAAATGAAGAAGTCGCAGGTTAGCGAGCGGAGCTCCGACGCGGTGCCGATCACAGGGCCCAACGGCGAAACCTATTACGTCGACCGCCGCAGTTACCTGGCCAAGAGCGTGCCGCAGCGGATGGCGATCATCTCGGCCGGCGTGGTGATGAACATCATCTTCGCGTTCATCTTCGCGGTCATCGCGTACGGCATGGGAGTGCCCTACGTGCCGGCGATCGTCTCCGAGACCGTGCCGGGTTCGCCCGCCTGGCGGGCCGGATTGGAGCCAGGCGACGAAATCATTCAGATCGGTGACCGCCTCGATCCGACGTTCATCCATCTAAAAAGCAGCGTCACGCTCGGCGACCTGGAGGCGGGCATTGACTGCCTGGTTCGCCGCGCGGCCGACGGGCAGGTCGTGCCCGTCACTCTGAAGCCCGAGCAGGAGGGGGGCCGACTGGCGACGATCGGCATCGGCGGCCCGCTCTCGCTGACATTGAGAGAAGAAGTCCCTGTCATCGAGGATTCGGCGGCCGATCGCGCGAAGCTCGTTGCGCCGCGTGCCAGCGAAGTCGAGGGCGACGCCGAGTTTCAAGGCGGCGACCGCATCGTGCGTGTCGGCGAGGCGCCCGTGGAAAACAATCGCCAATTCTCCGCCGAGTTAGCCCAAAACCCGGACAAGCCGTTGTTGATGACCGTCGAGCGAGATCGCAAGCAATTGACCGACGAGCCTCAAACCGGCGCGGTCGTCCACGCCCGTGAGTCGCAAAAGCTCACGTTGGAAGTGCCGCCGCAGCCGCTGCGGCATTTCGGGCTGGTGATGAAAATGGGTCCGATCACGGCCGTCCGTGCCGATTCTCCTGCTGCCGAAGCCGGCCTGGCCGCGGGCGACCTGATCGAGGCTGTCGACGGACAGGCTATCGCTGAAGGTCGCGATAGCGACAACGGCTGGGATCCCGTGACGTTGCCCGAATACCTGCGGCAAGCGGCAATCGAGGAGCGCGAAGTCGAGTTGAGGATCCGCCGGCCCTTGCGCGGCGAGACAGATGACCGCCTGTTGACGCTCCGCGTGGTACCAATTGTACCGACGGTCATGCACTTGGAAATTCCGCTTGGCGCACCCCTGGCCGACGAAGCCATTGGGATCGCTTTTCGCATCGAGAACCAGGTTCAGGCGATCCGGAGCGGGAGCCCGGCTGCTGGATCCGACATCGCGCCCGGCGACAGAATCACCGCCGCGAAAATTATCTTTCCGCAGGACGCCAAAGGAAACACTGCTGAACCGCTCACGGTCACGTTCGTCGCGGATGAAGCGCGATGGCTCAGTGAGCTCATCCGCAAAATCTTCGGCGGGGAAGCGGGCCGCCAGCGTCCACTGCCGAATTGGCCCGCCTTTGTAGACGCCGTGCAGTTCGCGCCGGGCGGTACGCAGATCGAATTCAAGTTCCAGGGTGAAGACGAATCGGAGGCACGCACGGCGAAACTCGCCCCGCAGCCGCTGGAGGCCGTCTTCATCGCTCCGCGCGGGTTCCTGTTCGAGCCGATCGTGCGGACTCGCACTGCACGCACTTTTGCCGAACAAATCCGCTACGGTTGGGACGAAACGGCCGAAGCGCTGACGATGGTCTTTCGCTTCCTGAGGTTATTGGGAACGCAGGTCCCGGTAAGCGCGCTCGGCGGGCCGGTGACGATCGCCAAGGCGGCCGGCTATTCCGCTGCCGAAGGTCTGCCGACGCTGTTGATCTTCCTGACGATGCTCAGCGCGAACCTGGCCGTGCTCAACTTCCTGCCGATCCCGCTGTTAGACGGCGGCCACATGGTGTTCCTCGCCTACGAAGGCCTCCGCGGCCGGCCGGCCAACGAACGGTTCGTCGTGGCGCTTCACACGGCAGGCTTCGTCTTCATCGTCGGCCTGATGCTCTTCGTGCTGGCGCTGGACTTCGGGTTGGTTCAGAGGAATTTGTAGCCGCCAGTTCGACTTGTGCCACTGGCTCTGCCAGTGCTGACAGCAACGGCACAATTAGGCACTGGCCTAGCCAGTGGCACCCGACATCCGATTCCGTTCAGCTGGCTTGCGGTCGTCCTCGGCCGCCGCCGATAACGCGCTTTTGCACGTCGGTCTCCAGTACGCCGAAGGCCTGCTCGTGCCGCTGGACCGACATGTGCAGCGCCTGCAGCATCCGCTTGGCAGTGAAGTAATTGACCACGATCCGCTGCTTGACCTCGACGGGCTCGGTGGGAACGCCGAAGGGCTGCGCATTGAGACCGAAGTCGAGGATCAGTTCCTCGGGCGTGCCGGTGACTCGGCAGAAATTGGCGTACAACGAAATGGCGTTCTTGTCCGTTACCTCCACGCGCGTCACCTGCGGCGGCGGTGGCTGGCTCGGCTGGTTCGCTTGGTCGCCGTCGGCCGCAGTCTTAGTTTTTTCCTGTTCAGCCACGATCGGTCCCTTTCGCTGAAAAATTTGAGTTGTGATTGAGCGTTGTCCCCAAGTGTACGCCTTTCTTGCCGCGCAAGCCAGAAGCAGCTGTAGGGCCGGCTGTGCCGGCCGAAACTCGGGTGATCTATTGAACGCTGAGGTGGTAGGCGGCCGGCATCGCCGGCCCTACGGATTTGCGCGCTGGATGCTGAGGATGACATTTTCTGCCCCGGTTTGCGGCGTTGGATAGGTCGCGGCTTTCCGCAGCTCCAGCCCGCGCAGCAGGCCCTCGTGCCGTGCTTCGGCGCGTTCCTCGACCCACGACCGGCCTTTTATCAGCAGCAATCGGTCGCAGGCGTCCCAATGGGGCGCAAGCCAGGTAAGCACCTTGCGAAGCGAGGCCAGCGCGCGGGCAACCAGCGTGTCGAACGTGCTGATCTGCAGCACTTCTTCCGCCCGCGTGGCGAAAACGGGGACGCTCAGGCCCAATTCGCCGACGATCGCTTCCACGGCGCGGGCTTTCTTCTGCGTCGACTCGCAGAGACTGATCGACAGATCGGGCCTCAGAATGGCGAGCACCACGCCGGGAACACCGCCGCCAGTGCCCACGTCCAACACCCGCTCGCCGCGCTCCAACAGCAAACTGAGCTGATAACTATCGACGACGTCACGGGCGACGAATTTTTCGAGCGTCGTGTGGCGCGTGAGATTCAGCCGTTCATTCCACGACCATAACAGCCGGCGGTAGCGGTCGAGCAGCTCGAGCTGTTCGTCGGCAACGTCGATGCCCGCCGCCGTGAGCAGCTCCCGCAGCGCTGCGGTTTGTGGTTCAAAGTTGCTCTCTGGCGAGGACACGGTAGTTGAACCGTTGATGGGCGGCGGCGATAATCCCAGACATTGTAGCAGGCACCGGGCACCCGGCAGCCGGTTTAGCCGGCTGCCGGGTCGGTGTGCCGTAGCAGCATGCTCGTCAAGCATCGCATCAGGCATAATCAGTAACGGCACACGGAGTGTGCCTACTACAATGTCCAACCAATTCGTCACCCTTCCGCGCGACACGAATCAGGCTCACGGCATCGCTCAGTACGCGCTGGACGTGATCCAGGGGCGGCACGCCGGGCCGAGTGACGCGGTGCTTGGCAAAGTCGAACAGTTCCACCTCGACAGTGTGGCCTGCGGCGTGGCGGCATTGGCCGGCGGGGCGAACGCTCCTGCGGTGCTGCGCAACGAAGCACTGGATCATCGTGCCGGCGACTTGGACGACGGCGTGCCGATGTTCGGCAGCACCGTTCGCGTTGCGCCCGAGAAGGCGGTGCTGGCCTGCTCTTCGGCGGTGCGAGAATTAGACGCCAACGGCACGAATTTCGGCTACAACCCGGACCGTGGCGCGACGGCCGGCGAATTCGGCCACAACGACTTTTACCCCGTCGCAATCGCGGCCGCCCAATTGGCCGGTTTCAATGGCCGTCAAACCCTGGTCGCGATGGCCGCACTCGACGAAATCCGCGGCCGGCTGGCCGAGGTCTTCGCGCTCAACCGCTACAAGATCGACCATGTGGTGCACGGCGCGGTTGCGTCGGCCGTTGTTTACGGAGCGGTGCTCGGCGCGACGGTGGATCAGATCGAATCGGCGATCGGCCTGACGGTCGCGCATTACATCCCATTCCGCGCGATCCGCGCCGGGCACCAGCTCTCGGATTCCAAGGGCGCATCGGCCGCGATTAGCGCCGAGGCGGCGGTGGTGAGCATGCGTCGGGCGATGCGCGGCTTCGTCGGCCCGGCCGACATCTTCCGAAACCGGCAGGCGATTTTCTGCCTGTTCGAGCCGCCTCCGCAGGAGGACTCGAGCCCGTTTGATCTCGCCCTTTCCACGGGTGGCGACGATTTCGCCGTCATGGGCATGCACTTCAAGCTTGGCCTGTACGAGCACCAATCGGCCGGGGCCATTCAAGGAATCATCAACCTGATTGCCGCGGAGCCCACTCTGCTTGATGATCCCAATGAATTGCTCGACATGCGGATTTTGATTTACGAACCGGCGTTCAGCATCATCGGCGACCCGGCCAAGCGCGATCCGCGGACCCGGCAAAGCGCGGATCACTCGATGCTCTATATTGTTGCTACGCTGCTGCGCAAGGCGTATGAAGCGCGGCGGGCTGGTTGGGATGGCCGCGGCGGCTGGCAACGTCTCATGCTTGCTCCAGCGGACTACGCCGAGGACGAGACCGCTCTCTTTCATCCGTTAACTCGGCGCTTCATGCAACAGATCGACTTCCGGCACGGCGGAGCGGAATTCGACCAGCGCTACCCGGATGGCATTCCGACCACCGTCGAGTTAGGACACGCCAAGCTCGGTCCGCTCACGAGCGGGCTGATCATGTACCCCGAGGGCCACGCCCGCTGTACCTCGGGCAATTTAACCTCGTTGTTAGCGGACAAGTTCAGGAAGTTGGCCGGGCCGGCGGTCGACGATATCGACGCCTTCGTCACCCGGTTCACGGGGTTGGCTGCTAAATCGCCGCAACAGATTGCCGACCTCTACAATTTTGAAATCCGCGGCCTGTCAGAGTGAGGCGGCCATGGCTACTGTCAAAAACGGGATCGCCGCGTTGGCTGAACTCGCCCGACAGGTGCGTGAGCACACGTTGCAATTCTTGCCCCTGCCGCAGCAGTGGCTCACCTGGTCGCCGCCCGGCACCTCGAACCACATCCTTTGGCATGCCGGGCACGCGCTCTGGGTACAGGATGCGCTGACGGTCGAACCGCTCACCGGACGCAGCGAATTGCCGCCTGGCTGGGCCCCAACGTTTGGAGAAAACTCCCGCCCCTCCACCATCAAGGATTGGCCTGACCACTCGGAAGTGAGCGGCCATCTCGAGGCCCAGCTTGCCCGCATCTTGGACCTGATTGAAGTGCACGCCGAAACGATAATCAATCGCCCTGATCAAACACCCGCACGCGGCGGTTGGCCGCTGCTGGCGGGCATGATCCACGGCTGGCACGACGAAGCCCGGCATCAGGGCGAGATGTACTTGCTGTTCAAGCTGCTCCGCGCGCGTTCGCATTCGGGTGGCTTCGTTTAACCCGGAGCCGACGGCGACGGACAATCCCTCTCAGTCGGGTCATCGACGTACCGTCGCCGTTGGCTCCGGGTTAAACGACGTGTCAGAGCGTCGCGAGCTCGACGTTGTCCACCCGTTTGCCATGATGCCTGCGATATTCAACCTTGCGCTCTAAGTCCTCGATGACGACTTTGGCAAAGTCAACATCTGCGAATTGGGAGCTGCTCCCCAAGCCACCGGGGCTGAAGACATTAACCTCCAGCAGTTTGTCTTGGACGATATCGAGCCCGACCAGGAACATTCCGTCGCTGACCAACTTGGGTCGGACGATCTCTACTAGCCGGAGCATCTCGTCGGTGACTTCAACCGGTTCGCTCTCGCCGCCAGAGTGCATGTTGCTGCGCGCGTCGCCGGATATGTTAACGCGTCGGAAGGCGGCGTACTTGCCCTTGTGCTGCAGCGGCTCGCCGTTCATCACAAACAAGCGAACGTCGCCGTCGGTCGCCGCGGGCAGATACTCTTGCGCAACGCAGTAGCCATCGCGAAGCACCGCGTCGATCATCTGGTTGAGATTGGCCTTTTCATCCTCGCCGACGAGAAACACGTTCTTGCCGCCGGAGCCCTGCAGCGGTTTGATGACGATTCGCCCATGCTGCGCCTCGATGAAGCGCTTGATCTCGTCCGGATGCCGGCTGATGCACGTCTGGGGGCGAACCTCCTCGGGAAAGTGCTGAAAGTACGTTTTGTTGAGCGCGTAAGCGAGGTGATGGGGATCGTTGAGGACCATCACGCCACGTCCGGCGACTAGCTGGCCGAACAGCACACCTGCCGATTGGGCCCACGGCCGCTCGGTCGCGTCGGCCGCCGGGTCGTTGCGCAGCAGCAGCACGTCCAGCTCGTCGAGGCAAATCGACTCGTCTTCGCCGTCGTCGGATTGTAGCTCCTTGAGGAACTTTTCGAGCGACTTGTAGCTCTTGCCGCGGGTGCGCCGGGCGTGGGCTTCGACCGATCCGTCGGCCGCGTAAACAAAATCGCCGACGCCAAATGTATAGCTCTGATGGCCAAGGTTCACGGCCGCCATCGCGAGCCGCGTGGTCGTGTAGCCGGCCTGTTCGGTCTTCAGATCGTTGACGACGAAGGCGACTTTCATAGAAGAATGAAGGAGTAGAAGAGTTGTCAGTCGCGGCTGCTGCCGCCGAATCGCAGGATGAAGTACAGCAGCGTCATCACCGCCTGGAGCGTGCCGGCGACATAGGTCCATGCCGCCGCGTTGAGCACCTTGTTCACGTACTCCTGCTGCGCCCGCGGCACGACGCCGAGTGAGTCGAGCTGCCTCTTCGCCCGCTTACTGGCATCGAACTCCACCGGCAAGTTCACTAACTGAAAAAAAACGACACCGCTGTAACCGATGATGCCTAGCCAGATGAGTTCCAAGAATCCCATCATCGCACCAATGATCAACAGCCACATGCTGATTCCGCCGCCGAAGCTGGCCACCGGCACGGCCAGGTTGCGGACCACCAGCGGCGCATAACGCTCGGCGTCCTGGATCGCGTGTCCCGCTTCATGCGCGGCGACACCCACCGCCGCCATCGATTGGCCTTGATATACCGGTGGACTGAGGCGCAGCACCTTGTGTCGCGGATCGTAATGGTCGCCCAGGAATCCCTGCACCGGTTCGATAGCGACCTGCTGCAAGCCGGCCGAATCGAGCACGTAGCGAGCCGCTGCCGCGCCGCTCATCGGCGCCCGCACGCGTTCGGCCTCGGCGAATGCCGATCGTACCCGCGCTTGCGCCCACAGGCCCAAAATTAGCGCCGGCGCAAGCATCAGCCAGTAAACGGGATCGAGCATCTCGCGTCCTCCGATAAATCACGGCCTGTTACTGCAATACTTGTGCCGTCTCTGGCATAAACAAAGCCGGTGAATTATATGCACCAGCAAAAGGGTTGATCGATGCCAAGGCGGAGTGGTGGCT
>JBBDWY010000043.1:47129-140170 GCA_040902605.1 Pirellulales bacterium
ACCACTCCATCGAGCCCAGGAATGTCACGCTCCGGCTCACGACTCTCGACCCTTGACTCTCGACTCGTCAGGGTCGCAGATCCGCCACGCCTATCCAACGGCTGTAGTGGAAGAGCATCTCCTCGGGCGTGCTGCCGTAGGCTTCGCGCAATGCTTCTTCCCATTTCATGCCTTCCTTGAGCGCTTCGATGAAGCGGACGTAGTTGTCGCGACTGGCTTGCAAGAGGAAGCGGTTGAGATTGCTCGCCAGCCCGTACTGCCAGGCTTGGATCCGCTCGGCCGCGAGCATGCCGCCGAGCGACTTCTGCCCAGCCAATTGTTGGACGGCCTTGAGCTCCCGATTGTGAACCGCCCTGCTAGTCGGAACAATCTCGGCGCCGACCAGGTCGGCCATGCCCTCGTCGACCCAATTCGGAAGCGATGCTTTCGTCTTGTAGCGATGGACGAATCCATGGCTGGTTTCGTGCACCAGCATTTGGCCGAAGTCGCTCGGATCGTTGCCGCGGTAACAAGAAATCAACACTTCGCCGTTCTTGCTCAGGTGGCACAGGCCGTAGATGTTCGCGACCGAACCGAGCGATTGACGGGCGTCTGGAAAGAACCGCTCCTCGAAGGCGTCGAAGTCACTCTTTTCGACGAAGGCGATGATCGGCGCCTTGCCACCGAACCAAACCTTCTGGCCGGGTTTCACGCCGTAAAGCTGACACATCCAGCCGTACATCTTGTCGAGCGAAGCAATGTAGGGCTCGACTTGCTCGCCTGGCATGTCCGACGTGAACAGGAAATGTTCCGTCTCGTAGAGCTGCGTGCCGGGAAAGAGCGTGATCACTTCCTCGACCAGTTCACGGCTTTTAGCCAAAGCGGCGGCATGTTCGTCGTCGCTCTCCTGCTCAGGCCAGGCTTCCACGCCGCGGGCTTCCAGCCGCGCCAGCCATTTGCGGCGTTCCTCTTCCTTCTTCTCATTGGCGGCCGCTTCCCGGGCGGCCCGGCGTGCGGCGGCACGCGCGCGTGCGGTGGGACGCCGAGTTCGGGTGCGCTCCTCTTTGGTTTCCGACTCCTCCGCAGACTTGATTCCGCTGGCCGCGGGACCCGGTTCGGCCGCGACATTCGCCGCCGGCACCAATGCCATGTACAGCATTAGTGCGCCTGACGAAATCAGGCCCAGATATGCGCGGCGATGATTGGACCAGTACATGACTCCAATGTATCCGCGGCAGCTCGTTGAGTGTAGTCTTCCCGCTCCGCGGGAAGAATTTCTCTCGCGGCTTCGGCCATGAGCTCAGCCGAACGGGGCGAGCGGCCCACACTAACTTTCCACAATGCCCGTCACGGCGGCGGCCAGCAACGTGCAAAGCGTCCAGCCGGCGAGCGTCTGGAACCAAAGATAGCCGCGCAGCACTGCGCTCCATTTGAGTGAGTACGGGCCGAGGTGCATCAAGCAGTTACGACTTGTGCGGGGCTTGGTCACCCGTTCGCCTGGTATCCAATAACAAATCTGGTGCAGGTCGACGAACGGCAGAAACACGTCGAGCGAATACACAAACGGATTGAACCGCGGATACGTCGGCGAAACGATCCTCGGTTCGCCCTCCTGCGATAGCACATGCTCGGCCAGCTTGGTTTCCGCCATCAAGCCGCGGTGAGCGCCGATCGCGAACACCACGGCGCCGACTACGATGATCGCTAAGCCGATCTTGATCGCGCGAAACGGCTCGTAGCCGTAGCCGATCAAGCGGCCAAGGTAGCGATACCAGAATCCTTGTGCCGAGAATACGGGCGACAACTCACCGAGCCGCTCGGCCCGCGCCACCAGCACCGCGTTGGCCTGCTCATCCTGCCCGATGGCTCGATAGACGGAGGCCAACTGCGTATAGGGCTGCGTAATGTAGCGGCGTCCGGCTGGATCAGCGACCGCAGGTAAAGACGTCGGCGACTCGGTTTGAGTTTCTTGATCGTCCTGTGCCGTCTCGACTTCCGATGGCGGGGCCATTCCGTCTCGAACGTCTTTTTCAGAATCAGCCAGCGAAGCATTGGGAATCGGCATCGGAGTGGGCGGAGCCGGCATTTCCGGCGGCGGCGGAGCCATCATCGGCGCCGGCGGCACAATCGGCGGCGGCATCGACGGCACCTGCATTTGCGTCTGAACGACCGCGTCGTCGATCGCAGTGGAAGTAGGACGGACAATCCTGTCCGTCGGCGCAGTTGAATTGACGGACAGGATTGTCCGTCCTACATCGGCTACTCCATTCGGCGCGTATTGCCGGCGCAACCACGCCAACCGATCTTCGACTCCCAGCGGCGAATCATCATCGAAGTGGTCGTACACCAAGCCCTCCAACTGCAGTTGCCCGGCGGGCGGCCAGTCGTCGAGCCGCTCGTCCTTGATCACCCAGATGTGCGCGAAACGCAGGTCCAGCCACAGCCGCTCCGGCTCGTGGACCTTGTTGAGAATCCACATGCCGTCGATCTTGGCCCGCGAAAAACTGGCCCGGCCGTCGATCGTCACGGTGTCGAGGTTCACGTAGCCGCCCACGCGGCAATCGCTCGCGTCAAGTGCGTCGCCATTTCGGCGGATCAGCTGCGCCCCATACAGATCCCAGTGCATGCTGATCGTAGCGAACTGGAACGACATCAGTCCGTCGACACGAAACGGATAGACCTGGTCCGGCGCGTCGATCCGGTTGCAGTACACGTGCCCGCGCACTTGGATCCCGTTGGCCCAGATGGCAATCTGGTCCGGGGTTTGCCGGGCATCGAACTGGCTGCCGCGCAAATCCAGCTCGTGTTCGATGTCGGCCGAGAACAGGTTGACGGTCCCTTGCGCTTGGACGCCGGCTAGTACGACGCGGCTTGCGACGCGAAGGTTGCAGCCGAGGATTGCGACGCCGGCCGGTGTTTCGAAGCGGGCGCCGCTGGCCAGAATGTCCTGATTGACTTGAGTACCCCAGAGCCGGAGCGTACCTCGCGCGAGAAAGCCAGGCGGCAGATCCGCATCGGCGTCGTCGGTGGCAGCGGTGGTGTCGTAGCCGATTCGCAGGCTGCTGCCGATGACGGTGGTGTCGAGACTCAGCGCGTCGCCGCCCTCGTGCAGAAAATGGCCGTTGTCGCAGTCGACATCGCCGGCGACAACCGCGTTGATCAGCCGCACTTCGCCTTCGGCATGAAAGCCGTCGCCCATGAGCACCTGGCCGCCCACGTTCACGAGGTCGGCGTTGATCGCTTCGACGCCGGCGGCGATGAAGCGGCCGCCGTCGCAATCCAGATCGCCGCCGATCCGCGAGCGGCGCATCTCGATGCCGCCGTCGGCCCGAAAGCCGGCGGTGAACGATACGATCCCGGCCACGCTCGAGCGCTGCGCATCGATCGCCATCTGGCCCGCGCCGGCGAACTGGCCGCCGGTGCACGAAAGCCCGCGGCCAATCTGGGCGCCGATCAGGCGAACCTGGCCGAACGCGCGGAATTTGTCCGCGAGCTTGACGTCGCCGCCCACCATCGCGTCGTGAAGATTAAGCGAGACGCCGGGTTTCCCGATGTCGTCCTTCGTGCCATGCAACGCCAGCCCGCCGCTGAAATCGAAATCGCCGCCGATCTGCGCGTCGATAAAATCGAGCCCGCCAGACACGGTCGACTTCAGCAAATAAACGTTTTCGGCTATTTGGACGCCACGGGCCTGAACTCCCGCCGCACAAGAGTCACGGATATCCAACTCCTGCAACTTCGCGTGGGCGAGATTGATCCCGCCGGCGAGCAAACAATCGTAGACTGTCAGCGAGAACGGGATTTCGCTGCGATACAGCTCGATCTTGCCTTCGATCTTCGCCCCGCGAATCCAGATGCCGCGGCTGGAGACCAGCTTCTTCGCCGCCCCGTCGGTACAAAGCCACGTAATGCGATGGGCCTTGACCACCGCGCTCTCGGCCCAAGACGACGGCTCTTCGGCATCGTACGTTGCGTCGGCCGACGGCCGAAAGTCGGCCCATTCGCCCGCCGTCACGGCCGCAAAGAATTTGGCATCGATCTCGCTGAGTTCCGCGCCGAACTTGTCGCGGGCGAGGCGCAGCAGGGGTGGCTCATTCGCCCAGATGCGAGCGAGCTTTTCTTGAGAGTTTGGCGGTGGTTGTTGGTTTGTCGCCGACGTTTCGTGGAGGGCGGGCGGTTGGGATGGTGGTTGCGGTTGTAGTTCGGCGTGAAGGTGTCTGGGCAAGCCGAGCGTGAGGACCGCGAAGACGCAAGCGGATTGAAAACGGCAACGCATTACTTTGTGCTCCACCGGTGGGTGGCGGAGTGTAGCTATCGAGCCGGCTTGCCAAGTTTAGCTAAGCGGAGGTATCGGCAATATCGCCCACAATCTGATTCACGCTCTCATGATCAAACCATACTGGTATTCCACCCGGTTGCAAGAAAACGGCGACACCGTCCCGCACAACCATCGCCTGAGGATGATCGACCTCAAATCGATGGCCGCCGACGAGCTCGACGGTGAACGGGTGAAATGGCGAACGGCCATTCAAAGCAGTAAAAAGCTGATCGAAGTGTTCGAGAGTCATACTGCAATTCTACCACTCTAATTTGCTGTTTCCAGCCGCCGGCACTCACTCCTCCGCGCCGATGTAGCCTTCTTTTTCGAGGCGGATGTAGATTTCCTGGGCGGCTTCTTCGGCGGTCAGTTCGAGCGTGTCGATCACCACTTCGGCATCGGCGGGCTCATCATACGGGTCGCTGATGCCGGTGAATTCCTTGATGATGCCGGCGCGGGCCTTGGCGTACAGTCCCTTGCGGTCGCGCTTTTCGCATTCCTCGACACTTGTGTTGACGTACACCAGGATGAACCCGCCATGCGGCTGGATCATCGCGCGGACCTCCTTGCGGATGTTGTCGTACGGCGCGATCGGGGCGCAGATCGAGATGCCGCGGTGTTTGGTGATCTCGGCCGCCACGAAGCCGATGCGGCGGATGTTGATGTCGCGGTGCTCCTTCGAGAAGCCAAGCTCGCTGGACAGGTTTTTCCGCACTAGGTCGCCGTCGAGCAAGGTGATCGGCCGGCCGCCGAGCTCCAGCAGCTTCGACAAGAGCACGTTGGCGATCGTGCTTTTTCCCGAGCCGCTCAAACCAGTAAAGAACACCGTGAATCCCTGCCGTGCGCGGGCTGGGTGGCTGCGGCGCAGCTCTTTCACGACCTCGGGGAACGAGAACCAACTGGGAATTTCCGTCCCGCGGGCCAGGCGGTCGCGGAGCTCCGTGCCGGAAATGTCGAGGGTCTTTTTACCTTGCGGCACCTCGTCGACGGGATAGTATCGCTCCTCGTCCGGCAGGAACACCATCTGCTTGAAGTCGACCATCTTGACGCCCAGCTCCTCCTCGTGCTTCTGCAGAAGCTCCTGGGCGTCGTACGGGCCGTAGAACGGCTTGCCGCTGGAATCCTTGCCCGGCCCGGCGTGATCGCGGCCGACCACGAGGTGCGTGCAGCCATGGTTCTTGCGGATGATGGCGTGCCAGACCGCCTCGCGCGGCCCGCCCATCCGCATCGCCAGCGGCAACAGCGACAGGAATGCGGTATTCGTCGGATAGTGCGGCATGAGCGCCTGGTAGCAGCGCACGCGGGTGTAATGGTCGACGTCGCCCGGCTTCGTCATGCCGACGACCGGATGAACCAGGAGGTTCGCCTCTTCTTCCTTGGCGGCGCGGAGCGTGAGCTCGTGGTGCGCCCGGTGCATCGGGTTGCGCGTCTGAAAGGCGACGACCTTTCGCCATCCGCGCTTGGCGAACTCGTCGCGCAACTGCACCGGGGTGTGGCGCAGCGATTTGTAGTCGTAGTGGATCGGAAGCTGCAGACATTCCACCCGGCCGCCCAGATACACCGGCTTGCTCTGGTTCATAAGGTAATTGACGGCCGGGTGCTCGGTGCTCGCCGTGTCAAAGACCCGCTCGGCCTCGCGCTTGCGATCCGGCTCCCAGATGTCCTCGACTTTGATTGAGGCCAGCATGACGCCTTCGGCGTCTCGGAGGGCCACTCTGGCGCCCGGCTTGACTTTCTCGGCGAATTCTTTCGACACATCGAGCGTGATCGGTATGGGCCAGAGCGTGCCGTTGGCGAGCCGCATCTTTTCGCAAACCGATTCGTAGTCGGCCTTGCCCATGAAGCCGGTGAGCGGCGAGAAGCCGCCGTTGCACAACAGCTCCAGATCGCACAACTGGCGTGGCGTGAGATCCCAGGAAGGCCAATCCCGCGATTGGCTTTTCGTATCGTGAACGCGATCCGGCGAAACGGTCAGATCGATCAACGTGCCCCCATGCGGGGCGGTCAAATGGCTGCTCACAGTCGTCACTCGCTTGCTTGAAGGTCAAACGGCGGATAAGCCGGCCAATATAGAGAAAATCGGCCCGCGGCTCAATGTCGGCGAGCCGAAGCATGCGGTGCGCGTAGGCGCGGCAAGGCTCTTTTTCACGAGTCGGCCGAGTCGCCGCCGACTCTCGCGACCAGCGCCAGAACGCCGCCGACTAAAAGGACAATGCCCACATAGCGAAAAACAGTCGCAATGCGAGCAGGCCGACCCCGCACCGCGTCCAGCTCGGCACGCAGCTCAGCGTACTTCGATTCGGCGCCCGCTAGCTTATCTTGAAGTTCCCGTGTCTGATTCTCCGGTTCCGTGCCAGCCGCCTGCATCGAGAGCCGGTGCAATTCCGCGGAGGCCGACTGGTACGCCAATGCCTTCTCATCAGTCCAGGCGGACCGGCCTGAGGAAACTTTCGGCCAGATGACCGAGAGCGCGATGAGCACTAAGCCCGTGAGCAACAGGAACATCGCTGACCCGTCGCGCCAGGATAACTTTACGGCCGTGTCACTCGTCGACATCGCCAATCACCGCTTCATCACGAATATCGACGAGATACGCCATCGCAAACGGATCGACTCCGTCCAACAGATACGTCACGTGACCGTCGAGATAGGCGACGTTCACGCCGCCGAGATGGTTGCTGCGCGGCGCTGCGGAAATGTATCCAGCAAGGCCGAGATCCCAGTCCCATTGGATGCATGGCATGCCTTCAAGTTGTGCTTCTCCGAGCGCGCCGTTTCCGCCGGGGCAGCGGACGAGTGTGTCGGCGTTCGGCCCAAGCGTATTGGGCAATTGGGCCTGATACGCGTAACGTGCGAGCGGCTGGTAAGGTTTCAAATTTCCTCCAGCGCTGTTCGCGTCGTGGTGCATATCGAGCGCCAACTGGCTGCCGGCATTCCAAGGCAATGCCCAGACGCCTCGCTCGTCTTGCGGATGATCTCGCGTCCGCACTTCGCTGAACACAATTGTTTTGCTCGTACCGTCAACCACTTTGGAAAGCTTCTGGCCGGTTGCAATGAGCGCGCCCGGGAACACCAACTGCAAATCACCGTGAAATGGTGACACATAAGCAGCGTAGTTTCCTTTGGCGAACCGTTTGCCCGCTGTGAACTCGTCGTCAACGTAAAATCGCCCGAGGGCAGCATCGCTAGGGCACAAATATACCGGCACGGATTGCTCCTGCGGCTCGTGCGGCTGTTCGAGCACGCTTAGTGATAGATCGAATTGGCTGTAGAGACTTGACTCCTCCAAAAACGGCAATAACAAAACTGCCCAACTGAACATCTTACCGGAACGTTGATCGAACACGGGATACTCTCTACCGGTCCCCCTTTCAATGAGAGTCTTCGGTTCGACGATTCCCGATGGCGGCAGTTCGCCGTGCGTTTCAACGTAGTTATGTGTTGCCAGGGCCAATTGTCTCAGGTGGCTAGCGCATTGCATGCGCCGCGCCGCCTCGCGGGCCTGTTGCACCGCCGGAAGCAATAGCGCGATGAGGATGCCGACGATCGCGATGACAATCAGCAGTTCGACAAGCGTAAAACCCCACCGCCGCCCGACAGCTCGTGCCGCAAACGGACGGCCAAACGTGGCCTGTCGATCTGGCGGACTGATACCGGGTTCACCGAGCGATGCAATCATGTGTGGGACTCTTCAATCGCTCGGCGGACAATGAAACTACGAGGAACCAGGATTGCGGAAGAATGTGGGGATGAGAGTGCTGGCACGCCTGCCCAGGGGTGCGGCATAAAACTAGTATAGCGACTTGATGCCGAGGGCGTACAATTTGAGGACATATTGAAGCAGTAACGGGCGGCAGCACGCTTCCCGAACACATCTGCCTAACTATTATCCGCGACGAAGACGAGGTTTTCTCATGCGAACGCGTTTAGCTCCCCTGGCCGTTGTGCTTGGTTTGGTCTTGATGGCGGTCGTCTATTCGCAGGACACCCCTCCACAAGCGGCCCCCGCGCCTCAGGCGGAGGCCAGCGCCCCGGCCGACCCGGCCACCTACCGCCAACAGGTGAGTTACGCGCTGGGCCGCAATTTCGGCCAAAACTTGCGCGACAGCGAAATCGAAATCGAGCTGCAATCGCTTATGGCGGGCGTCGGCGACGTGTTATCCGGCGCGCAGCCGAAATGGAGCGAGGCCCAGCTCCAGGCCACACTGCAGCGATTTGGCCAGGAGATGCAGCAGAAAGCCGTCGCCCGGCAGCAGCGCCAAGCCGGAAAGAATTCCCAGGAGGCCAAGGCTTTTCTCGCGCAGAACGGCAAACGGGAAGACGTCCAGACCACGGCCAGCGGCCTGCAATATCGGGTGCTCCGTCAAGGCGACGGGCAGTCTCCGACAGTTGAGGACACAGTGCGCTGCAATTACCGTGGCGCGCTGCTCGACGGCACGGAATTCGACAGCTCGGCCCGCCACGGCGGTCCCGCTGAGTTTCCCGTCAACGGTGTCATTCCCGGCTGGACCGAGGCCCTGCAAAAGATGAAGGTCGGCGACAAGTGGCAGCTTTTTGTGCCGCCGAAGCTGGCGTATGCCGAGAATCCGCCAGGCCCGCCGATCGAGCCCAACAGCCTGCTGGTTTTCGAGATCGAGCTGCTGGAGGTCGTACCGCAGTAGACGCGGCCGCTTCTCCTTCCCCCAAATTTGGCTACCTAGCGGCCGCCGGGCGGCTGGCATCCGCTGCGACATGCTGGTTCATCTGCGTTCGACGTTGCGCCAACTCGTCTCGACCTGGCGCTTTCTGCCGCCACTCTTGGCAAGTGCCCTGTTTTCCCTGATCCGCACATTCTTCCGGTGCAGATGGCCCAGGAAATTTGGGATGTTTGGTGGAGCCAGCGACTGGGTCGCTTCGCCGCCGAATGCACTTGGCACCCTGTTTGCTCCTCCTCACCGAGTTCCGCCGCGACAGATCGACGCACAAACGACTTGACGGCGTACCTGGGAGGGCTAGAATCGTCAGCGTTATTTGCCCATTTTGCATAAACGCTGCCTTTTCCTGGCTGCAATGCTTGCATCCAAAGCGTGTGCTTGCCGGCTTCGTAGCCGGCTTTTTGCTTGATTTTTCACTGTGACTAAGGATGGAGGACATGTTGATGATTCGCCGCTGGTTCTACCTTTTTCCAGCCCTCGCCGTGCTGGTCGCCGCGGCTCATTCGCCCGCCTGGGCGTGTGGGAACTGTGGGTGTAATAGCTGTGGTGGGTGTGATGGATCGGCCGCCTGCGACGACTGCGGCGGCGACTGTGGCCGTGCCGATTGCGGCACGGTGACCAAAACCGTTTATCGACCCGAGTACACGACTGAGATGCGCACCGTCGAGCGCTGCGGCTACAAGACCGAGCAGCGCGAAAAGCAAGTGACGGTCTACAAGCGGGTCCCCATCGAGGAGGAAAAGACTTGCAACTACACGGTGATGGTCCCCGAGACGCACACCAAGACGGTCACTTTCAACGTCTGCAGGCCGGTCTGGGAAACTCAAACTCGTGAATTCACGGTTTGCGTTCCTTACACGGAGCAGGTCGAGCAGAAGTACACCGTGTGCGTGCCGTATACGGAGGAGGTCGAGCAAACGTACACGGTCCGGGTTCCCCGCTACGAGGAGGTCGAACAGACGTATACGGTTTGCATGCCCTACACCGAAGAAGTGGAGCAGAAGTACACGGTTTGCGTTCCGCGATACGAGGAGGTCGAGCAAACGTACACCGTATGCGTGCCCTACACGGAGGAGGTCGAGGCCACGCGCCATGTGACGCGATGCGTTCCTGAAACCGTCACGAAGACGGTCCGCGTTTGCAGCGGCCATTGGGAAACGCAAATGGAGGAAGTTGAATGCGGCGCCTGCGGTGGGTGCGACGACTGCAGTTGCGGCGCTTGCGGCGGCTGCGGCACGCGCACCGTTTGCCGGCGCGTCTGGGTGCCGGAGGAAACGACCAAGGAAGTCGAGTGCACCGTTTACAAGCAAGTTACCGAGGAGGAGCCGTACACCTACACGGTTTGCAAGACCCGTGAAAAAGAGCGCGCCCGGACCGTGAAGGTTTGCAAATGGGAACAGGAGGAGCGGACTCGCACCATCAAGGTTTGCAAGATGCGCCAGGAAGAACGCACGCGGACCGTAAAGGTTTGCCGCTGGGAAGAGGAAGAGCAAACTCGCACCGTGCCGGTTTGCAGAATGCGTGAGGAAGAGCGGACCCGCACGCTTAACGTGTGCAAGTATCGCAACGAGACCCGCAGCCGCGAGTTTCAGGTGTGCCGAATGGCGATCGAGCAGCAGGAGAAGGAGATTCAGTACACCGTCTGCCGGCCTGAAGAGCGGAGCAAAACGTTCACGGTTACCCGGTACGAGTGCCAGCCGGAGGAAAAGACGGTCACGGTGAACGTCTGCGTTCCCTACACATATACCCAAGAGGTGCCGGTGCGCGTTTGCCGCATGGTGGCCCAGGAGATTGAAGTTCCCGCTTGCGGCCACGGCTGTGGCGGCTGGGGAAATTGCGGTACTTGAAACGCACGCGCTATTTGTCAGACATAGCCACGGCCTAGCTGCCGCGGAAGCGCGGCCGTTTTTGTTTCGACGGGGGTGCCTGGGGCGGAGTCCGCGACGCCCCAGATCGCGACGCTTGCGATACGTCGCACGCTTGCACAACGACAATTCGACTTGAGAGACTTGTTCAATACCGCTAAAACAGGGCACTTTTTCTCGGTCTTAGTTCGACCACGCTGCCCACGGCTCGCCGATGCGAGTCGCAATCGGAGACCGCCGCGATGCGCCCTCTAGCGAGCTGCCTGATGCTAGCGGTGGTGCTTCTGGTCGTGGATCGCGCCCCGGCACAGCCCACAGTTGGCCCCGCGTTGCTGCCGCCGCCCAGCCCAGCCGCGCACATCCCCACGCAGGCACATACCGAGCAATCGCATCCGCCGGCAATCGCCGAGGAGACGCTGCCGCTACCGGAAACTCCGGCGCCACTCGGCGAAGAATTCGATCCCGAATCGAGTGTCGTCCGCATCGAAGAGGATCCGCTTCCACCCGCTTACTGGCATTATCCTGAATCATGGGACACAGGCATCGAGCTTGGGATCAACGGCTCGTCAGGCACGAGCGAGTCGCTCAGCGTGCGGACGGGCGGCTACATGAAACGAGAATCTCGATTTTCGAGGCTCAGCTTGCAGACGACTTACAACCGCACGACCGAAAGCGGCAATGCCACCCAAAACAACGCGCAGTTCGACGTCCGCAACGATTGGCTGCTCGATGAAAACTCGCCATGGATTCTGTACGGCACCGGCGACGTGTTCTACGACGAGTTCCAGGCATTCGACGTGCAGACGAGCGCGAACACCGGTATCGGCTACCGCTTCATCCACGAGCCGGAGCTGGAATTGATCGGCCGCGGCGGCGGGGGCACGTCGCGCGAATTCGGCGGTCCGGACGACCACTGGGTTCCGGAATCGCTGCTCGGGTTCGAATACAGCCAGCACCTGTCGCCGCACCAACGATTCTACAGCAAGCTCGATTACTATCCCGAATGGGAGGAAGTGGGCGAGTTCCGCCTGGTCGCCGACACGGGCTGGCAAATACAGATCGCACAGCCATCGAATCTGAGCCTCAAGCTGTCTGCCAGCGACCGCTACGACAGCACGCCCAACGGCGCGAATCCACACCTCGTCAATTACTCGGTCCTGCTCTTACTAAAACTCTGAATGACGCTCGGCTAGCGAGCCGGGGCGTCCCCGCCCCCGGCGACTCGCCTAGAGATATCCGCTTCGTTTGACTACGATGGACCTAGCTTGAAAACGCTCCACGGGGTGCATCCTCCAATGGCCGATATTTCCGTCAAGCCGAGCTCGGCCAGTCCGCCGCTGCTCGCCGAATTGCAGGCGATGCTGGAGCGCGAAATCCCCATGTGCTCGCAGATGGGCATCCAAGTCCATGCCGGCGGCCCGGCGGGTCTGGTGATGCGGTTGCCGCTGGGGCCGAATCGAAATCATCAGCAAACCGCCTTCGCCGGCAGCCTCAATGCCCTCTGCACGGTCGCCGGCTGGGGCTCCGTGTATCTGTTGCTGCGCGAGCTTGGCCGCAGCGGCAGCATCGTCATCCGCCGCAGCACGATCAAATACCAGGAACCGGTCACGTCGGCCGAAATCCTGGCCTGCTGCCAGCCGGTGGCCGCCGACGCGAAACAATATTTTCTCGAAATGCTCGACGACAAAGGGCAAGCAAAACTCGATCTGGTGGTCGAAGTCGCCGGGGCCGACGGCCCGGCGGTTTCATTCCACGGCTCCTACGTCGTGCTGCCGAACGGCCAGTGAGCCGACATCGTTCGTAGGTACCTCCTCGCAATCATGCGGTTTGAAGCCCGCAGCGCAAGCAAGGGTTTGGACGCATGGTCCCCTTGCTTGCGCTGCGGGCTCCAACCCAATTGCGGGCAGAGGGAACGCTACAAAAGCTTTACGCGGTGATCGCGACGATGCGCTTCGTGATCCGGTCGCCGAGGCTGGCGTTGTAATCAATCAGGCTCTCACCTTCAAGAAGCTCGTACCTTTGCTCGTAAAAGGGAGCGGACGTCGTGGGAACTATCCGCAGGCGATAGTTGCGAACAAACTCGTCGGCACCGGCGCCGCCATTGAGCACGTCGATCTTGCTGTCCGACTGTTACAGCATCGTGGCAAGGCCCCACCGGCGCCGTGCAATTGGATTGGGTGCCTGGGGCATCGCCCCAGTCGCGAATCTCTAGGGCGATGCCCCAGCCACCCAATACCGCCGCTGCCATTTTGGCACCGCCAAAAACAGCAGCCGGTCGCTGAGTGCCAGAATTGCGGCTGCCATTCTGGCTGACGATCGCCGGCTTACGGTCAGCCACTTTTCGCAAATCTTTGTCCCGCCGGCACTTTTAGCCAGCGACCTGGGCTTAGCCGTGGCCGGAATTTACTTCGGCACACGGGCTGCATTTGCGCCTTTTGTCGCAGCTCACAGGCAAGACTAACGCTGAGAAATAAGGCGTTCATTGCATAAGCGAACCGAAAGGAGGAATTCTTATGTCCACTGCACTTCAGAAAAATCGTTTTGGGCACCTGTTGCCGGCCGGTTTTCCGGAGTTCGACAATTTGTTCAACCAGTTTTTCCGCGCCGAGGAAGTGGCCATGTGGCGGGCACCGGTTTCGATCTGGGAAGCGGAAAACATGTTCCACATCGAGGTCGATGCGCCTGGCGTCAAGAAGGAGGACGTCGAGCTCACGTTCGACAAAGGCACGCTGCAGATCACGCTGGAGCGCAAAGCGCCTGAAGGCGAGCGAACCAACTGGCACAACGAGCGCGGCTATGGCAAGGTTTCCCGGAGCGTGTCACTGCCCGACACGGTGGATCCGGAAACCATCACGGCCGAGCTAACCAACGGCGTGCTGCACGTGACGATCCAGAAGCTGCCCGAAGCGCAGCCGAAGAAGATCGACGTGCGAGTTTCTTGATAACAGTTCGGGTCCGGACTGCACCGGGGCCGCGCGTGCACGCGGCCCCGGCTTTTTTCGCGCGGTGACTCGTTTGACACTTGCCGCAGAATCCGGTCTATAATGCGAATCATTCCGGAAACGAACCGCAGGTAAACGCGGATGGACGCAGATTTCTTACCCGTTTATCGTGTTCATCTGCGGATTGCTTGTTCCTTACTGGGTGTATTCAATGAGAAGGGCGCGCGTCTTGTGGGCGATTGCGTGGACAGTGGCAGTTTTTGGTGCTTCCGCAAGTGGGGCATCTGAACGGCCGCTGAACATCGTGATGTTTCTCGTCGACGATCTGGGGGCGACGGACCTCGGCTCGTTCGGCAGCACGTTTTACGAAACTCCGCACATCGATCGGCTCGCGGCGAGCGGAATGCGGTTCACGGCCGCGTACGCCGCCTGTCCGGTGTGCAGTCCGACGCGGGCCAGCATCATGACCGGCCGGTATCCTCAGCGGACTGGCATCACGGATTACATCAACTCCGGCGGCGGCAATCAACCACAGATGTGGGACCGCAATACGCGCTTGCTGCCGGCGCAGTACGCCGATCGCCTTGCGCTGGAGGAACGCACCATTGCGGAACAACTTCGCGACGCGGGCTATGCCACATTTTTTGCCGGCAAATGGCATCTGGGCGGCAAAGGATTCCTGCCGACCGATCAAGGTTTTGACATCAACAAGGGCGGCTTTAATGCCGGCAGCCCGCGGAGCTACTTCAGTCCGTACCAGAATCCCTATTTGAAGGACGGCCCACGCGGCGAAGATCTGTCGCAACGGCTGGCCGATGAAACCTGCCGGTTCATTGCGACGAATGCCGATCGGCCGTTCTTCGTCTACCTGCCGTTTTACGCGGTGCACATTCCGCTCCAAGGCCGCCCCGACTTGATCGAGAAGTACGAGGCGAAAGCGGCCGGCCTGCGAAATAGCAAAGCCGCTTGGGGCCGTGAGCGCGACAGCGGTGTGCGACTCAACCAGAATCATCCTGTTTATGCGGCGATGGTCGAGTCTATGGATACCGCAGTGGGCAAGGTGCTCGAAAAGCTCGACGAGCTCGGCCTGACCGAAAACACGCTGGTCGTCTTCACAGCCGACAACGGCGGCTTATCGACCGAAGAAGGCAGTCCGACCGCGAACATGCCGTTGCGCGCGGGGAAAGGCTGGCTCTACGAGGGCGGCATTCGCGTGCCGACCATCATTCGCTGGCCTGGCGTCACGGCTCGCGGCAGCAGGTGCGCGGAGCCGATCATCAGCAACGATTACTACCCAACGTTTCTGGCGGCAGCCAATCAAACATCGGCGCCTGACGAGCCTATCGACGGCCTAAGCCTCGTGCCGCTCTTGCGCGGTGAATCCATCGACGATCGCCCGCTCTTCTGGCACTACCCACACTATGGCAATCAGGGCGGCAGGCCAGGTTCGGCCATCCGCGACGGCCGCTGGAAGCTGATCCAGTGGCACGAAGACGATGCGGTGGAGCTTTACGACCTCGCGGCTGATCCCGGGGAAATGCAGAATCTGGCCGAGCGCCATCCCGATGTGACCGAGCGCTTGCGAGCGTCGTTGGCCGCCTGGCGTCGCGACGTTCGTGCGAAATCGCCAACACCGAATCCCCACTACAAGCCCTAGACCTACTTGCGGAGGTATCCCGCGCTCGATTGAAAATATTTCTGGCGGCGCCGTTGGGCGATGTCTGCCTCGGCGGCCGACTGTTGGGCCTTCAAGTCGGCAAGGCTAGCCACACAATAGCGGCACTCGATCGTCTCCATATGGAAGCGGACGTACTCGGACACGTCGCGCGGCAAAACGCCCAACAGGAAACTGCCGAGCTGTTCGCGCGACGGGCAACTAAGCCGATGCCGCCGCCAGATTTCGCCCAGCGAGTGGACGCCCGCGTCGCGCCGGCCGTTGATCGCCGCCAGCCGCTGCTGGAGCTCCTCGCTGCGGCGCAGCGCGTCCTCAATCGCCGCCATCCGCTCCGCCGGCAGCGACTCGTCGAGAAACGCCTCGAGCTCAGTGTTAAAGAAAGTCGCAGACATTCGAATCTCACGCAAAGGCGCAAAGACGCAAAGAAAGATGAAGTATTTCTACCATTGGTTAACCGCTCACGTCTGGTCGACTGACAACATGCAACCTTTGCGCCTTAGCGCCTTTGCGTGAGATCTATTCGTTATACAACTCCGGAAACACATCCTCATTCAGCCGCTGGTTCTTCACCAGCTTGCGTAGCCGATCCAGGAAATCGAATTTGAAGTTGGCGACCTGCTGCTCGGTGATGCCGAGTGCCGTGGCCACCTCCTTGTTTGCCTCGCCGCGGACAAAGAGCAGCTCCATGCATTTGATTTTTTCCCAATCGCCTTTCGAGCGCCAGTGCTCGATCTGCTCGCCAATGCCGCGCGCGAGGGCCTCCGCTTCGAGCTCGCGTCGTTCGCCGCTGCGCGCGATGCTGCTGGCCGGGCGCGCGGAACCGGGCAGCTCCCAGGTCCCGCCGCCGCTGGTGGCCGTGGACGAAAGCGGCAATGCCGGCCGGCGGCCTTCGCGGCGCAGGTAATCGGTCAGCTTATGCGCGGCGATGGAGAACAAGTAGCTCTCCAGCGGCCGGCGCGTATCGTAATTCGGCAAGCTGGTCAGAAAGCCAATGAAGGTCTCCTGTACGACATCTTCACTGGAAGCCCGCCGCCGCAAGCGGCTATCGACGAACGACAGCAGCCGGCCCTCGTACTGGGCGATGAGCGTATTCCAAGCCTCCGGCCTGCCGGCGCGGATCTGCTCCACCAGCAGCAAATCGGGCGTGCGCGATTGGGGCATGTCGAACGCGGCTCAAGTTGCCATGTCGATCAGCAACAACAGCAAGAATACTCCGATTATGGCGGCCGGCACGCCGAGAAACAACCGCTTCGTGTAGTAACCCTTGGTAACGGTATCGATCCTCAACAGGCCCCACACCAATGCGACTAGCGCGAGGACCGAACCGGCCCCCTTGCCCACCATGGCAAATCGCTCCTGCCGCCGATGCGCGTCCCAACGCACCTTTAGCTCCCGGTCGACGGCCGGAGAAAACTCGATAAGCGTATACATCTTTTTCATCGGCCCGAATGAGCGCTCGACGGTTTCGACGTATTCGTCTGTGGCGATTTCGCGGCGAATATAGTCCAGCCCAATTCCCAGATTATGTGCCGAGCCAAAGCTCCAATTATCGTTAGTAAGCTTCTCGATCCGAGCGTTCGTTTTGGCAAGCAAAGAGATATCCGTCGCTTCGTAACACTCCTCGATCGTCGCGTACTCGTCGGTGACAATGACGTCGCGATGCGTATTGCCGACGCGCTTCGGCGTCTCGTCGACCCAGGCTGGCCGTGAAGGGCCGCGCCGGCCATCGTTTTCACGACTCACAAACTCATCATCTGACCTGCCAGGTATCGTCGCATCCTCGTCGTCGGCCACATCCGGCTCTGCGGAGGCCTCCGGGGCCGAGTCCGCATTGTCCTTCGTCTCCCTTGCACTTTCAGTTTCTGATGCTGCCTCATCCGAGTTGGACTTTGTGGCCGCCGCATCACTTTCCGACGCACCCTCAGTTGCGGATTTCGGCTCAACCTCCGCCTGGCTTGGCTCTGGATTCTCTTCGGCATCTTCCGCGCGCTCCGCTGAAGCGGCCTCGGCCGGCGCCTCTGGAGGCGCTGGCGCGTCGGGCGGCAGGGCGATTTGCGGCGCGTCGGCTTTATCCATCAGCTCGTGGATGTTCATGGTGGCGATCTGGTGCTCGGCGTCCGCCCTGATGCTCGCCAGGCGACTGGCGAGGGCCGCCTGCACCTTGGCGACCGCTCGCTGTTCTTCTGCGACTGCTCGCTGGTGCTGTGTCGTCTGAATTCGCACATTACCCCAAAGAAATAGGCCCAACGCCGGCACCAGCAATAACGCTGGCCACCAGCCACGGCCGCGACATGCGGACTTATTGGACCGCTTGTGCCGGTACATCCAAATGGCCGTCACACCGATGGCGCCAAGTATCACTTCTGACGGACCGATCGGCCCGAATATGAACATCGCAATCATGGCTACACGACGCCTCCCTCAATTTGCGCGGCCAGCTCGCGGCGTCGGCTCGGTGGCATCCACGGACTGGCCAGTTGCGTCGCTATGGCGATGATCGCGGCCGCCAGCATGCCGGTCGGTTGCGGGAACCACCAGAAAATGTGCAGCAACCAGGCCCACCCGACGCACACGATCACCCACCACAAGCTGAGCCGTGCGCTGCGCGTGTACTCGGTTTGTCGCCACCAACGCGGCACTAAGAACATGAACGCGAAGTAAGCCAGATACACGGCCGGCGACGGGTTCGCGCCCCCGTCGGTCGCGGGCCAGCCCAGCATTTCGTGCGACAACAGGCCATGGCCGACGTCCACCGGCTCGCCCCAGCCGGGCGTATGCAACAACAAGGCGTCGCCAATCGCCCAGCCGGCGAGCCCTACGGTGAGGCCGAGCGACAGCAGCACGATCCGCATCGGCACCTGGTCTTCCAACTTGCCTTCGACGAGCTTGCTCGGCACGAGGATAGCCCAACTGCCGAGTGTGCCGATCGTGGCGAGCCAGAGATACGCAGCCATTCGCTCGGAATTCGGCTGCCCTCCGAAAATAAGCGGTGCGACGCAAGCGGCGACCGCGGCGAAGATTGCGGCCAACAGCATCGAACCCAGCAGCTCGGAAAGTTTTTCGCGGAGCGGCTTGGCAGCAAGTTCGCGTTGGGCGCGATCGCGCCACGTAGGCCGTACGCGCCGCCGCCGATCGGCCTTATTCGGCCGCGCTGCGTCGGCCGCGGCCCCTTTGGCTGGCCATGCTATGGTGTGTTCGTCAACCGACGAGGCGGCAGCTTGCGCAGTCGCCTCCGCGGCCGCTGAAGCAGCCTCGCCGCTCGATTCGGGTTGCACCCAGTTCGTCCAGATCGCGTGGTAAATGAAGTAACAGATCAACACCGGGATGATCAACGAGAACACCGTGTCGGAGTACCAAAAGAATAGAGCGACCAACACGAAAATGAGGATCGCCTTCTTCAGCGGATGCATGTTCTTGAGCCGCTCGCCCGTGAAGTTCTCACGGATTGCTTTCCAGATCGGCTCCTCGTTGCTGTCGCCGCGGAAGGTTCGGGCAGCCCTTTCGTCCGCCGCACGGACCCAATGGGCAGCATCTCGCAGGGTTGCATTCGTCGGAAACGCAGCGGCCGGCTTGCTTGGCGAAGAAACAGTGAGCCTCGGCGGAATGGCCTCGCCGCCGGGCAGCAGCGACATCATTTCTTCGACGCTGTTGATGCGCACTTCCGGGTCCTTCGCCAACGCGCGCCGCACGATGTCGCGATAGGGCTCGGCAAGCGCGGTCAGGTCCGGCTCGGCCGTGAGATGCTTCATGAGCACTTCGCCGACGCTCTCGCCCTCGAACGGCACGCGCCCGGTGAGCATCTCGAACAAGATGATGCCCAGCGCGTAGGTATCAATCTCGCGGCCATAGCGGCCGTTGGCGATCTCCGGCGCCATGTAGTGGACGGTGCCGACGCTCTCCGTCTGGCCGCTGCGGCGGCTGCAGGAAATGAACTTCGCCAGGCCGTAGTCGCCGATCTTGACCGTGCCTTCGTCGGAAAAAATGTTGCCGGGCTTCAGGTCGCGGTGGACGATGCCGTGGTCGTGCAAGTACGCTACGCCCCCGCACACGCCGCGCATCCACCACAGCGCTTCCTCTATGGGCATGCCGCTCGGATTGCGCTCGATTACGTCCTCAAGCGACTCGCCCGAAACGTATTCCATGACTACCCACTGGTCGCCCATCTCATCGCTGCGGATGTCGTACAGCGCAATGAGATTTGGATGCTTCAGATTGAGGCACTGCGTAACGCCGCGGAGCTCGACGTCCAAATTGCGTCGGATGAGCTTGAGCGCGACCTCTTTGCCGGCGTCGCTGGTGGCGAAATACACCTCGCCGAAACCGCCCCGCCCAACGCCGCGCTTGATCGTGTAGCCTTCCAGCGGGCGCGCACCGCTGGCGTAGGTAAATTTGATTTTGGCGGCCCTCGGCTCCGCCTCGTCGAGCTCTCGCACAGGAAGATTCATGGCAGAAAGGTTCTCTCGTTCTAGCGTAGCTGTGGGATTGCCCATCTGTCTAGCAGTTTCCGTATCTTCCGTAGGTCAGGCTCAGCCTGACATGAAGAAGTAGTGTTGGCTTCGATGTCAGGCTGAGCCTGACCTACAAAATGGTTTCCCAAGTGAATGAAAACTCTTCCCCTTCCACTCGAACACCCGATTGAATCTCGTTTGCCCCGTGGGCCGGCGCGCCGTCGATCAAGAGCGGCTCGTCGGCGCGGCAATACAGCCGATTGTCTTGCCGGTACACGACGACATCGCGTTGCCAATCGCGGCAACGCACATGGCAGTGCCGGTTGGGACCCAGCACACAGCTGTCGGCCATCAACAGAATTGCATCGGCCGACGGTTGTGTCTTGTGATGACTTTCGAGCGTGAGCCGCGCGGTGGCACTCAATGCGTGCGGCTTCCGGAAACGCAGCCGCACATTGTCGCCAAGCTGAATCAATTGATTGTCGGACAATACGTGCGGCCCGGTGATTTCGCGGCCGTCGACGCTCGTCCGCTGCAGCGGGTCGACGACGTAGCTGCCGGCGTCGCGGCGGATGGCCGCATGGCGGCGCGACAAATCGGCCAGGATCGGCACGGCAATTCGCTCGCCTGGCGACGGCTGGCCGATCACGATCGAGTCGTCGAGGCAGACCAGAAAGCCGCCGACGGCGTCGACCCACAACAACGCACGCTGCGGATGTTCGTTGCCAGACACGGTATCGACCTCACTATTGCGCGACGCGCGATGCGTAGAACGCCGGCCACTGCGGTCAACGTTTTTTTCCAGGGCAAGCGAGACGATCCCGGCCGGGCGTCGGCCGGCGTATGCCTGCGTCACATCCATCCCCACTGCTCGCCAGGCGCGGCGGCGAGCTTGTCCGGCGGCCGCGTGCTGCGGCGCGATCGCCAGCAGCGAGTCGGCCGCGCTGAGCACCGCACCCCAGTTCTCGCCGGCCAGCGCCGCATGCATCTCCGCACTGAGGCGATGACAGTCATCTGCCTGTGCGGTCCGTCGCCCACTTTGCTCATGAAGGCGCGCAGCCATTTCGTCCATTGTACTGTCTCGCAACACGTCCGCCTTCGCGAAGGACGCGGCCCGGGAGAGCACCGCCACCGCTTCGACAAAATGTCCACGTGCTGCCGCCTGATCGCCCTCCTGCACGAGCTGAGCGATTTGCTGGTACAGTCGAGCGCGCTCGTCGGTCAAACCGCGTTTGCGCAGTTTTTCCAGCAGCGCGAGCGCCGGTGCCGTTTGTCCGCCGGCCAGATAACGTCGCACTTCCTCGAGCGTTCGTTCGGCATAGTGACGTCGAAGTTGGGCGATCTCATCGGCGTGACCGCCGAGCCGGTCGGCCTTCGCCAGGTCCTGCCAACCAGCGACCGAATCCCCGTGTGCCAATCGCTCGCTCGCGCGCTGGAGCATCTTGCCGGCTACGTCCAACGCGAGCTGCTTGGCAGGCAGGTAGTCGCGCAGCGACTCCGACGAGACGATCGCGGCCGCGTCGTCGTAGCGGCCGGTCTGCCAGGCCACGCGGGCCTCTCGTAGTCGCAATCGCCAGGCGGGGAACATGATGGAGGGGTCAGGGGTCAGGGTTTAAAAATCATTCCATTCAATAGCCACGATGCGACGCATCGCCGGTGCTTTAAAAGGGGTCGGGAGCCATTGCAGTTCGTTGCGTGGCGAAGGGTTGGTTGGGACACAGGTTCCTTCGTCGAACTGTGGTGGATGACTCCCGACCCGCACTGGTGGTCAGCTATTCGCGCTCCAAAGCGGCGGTGACGACCTCCGCTTCAGACTCGCTCTCCTCGCTGCCGTTCAGTTGGAAGTAATTTGCTACTTGGTCGGTGATGTCCGACGGCGTGGCATCATCCAACGGGATTTCCACTTCGATGTTCACATCGGCATTGGCCAGTTTGGCTGCCACGTCGAGCCGCGTGCGAATGTCGGTGATCAACTCCTTGCACCGCGCGAGTTGGCTGTCGTCGAAGACATACTCGCTCGAGGCCTGTGCCACCTCGACCAGCTTTCGCTTGGCTTCGAGGTTCTGCAAATCGACTTCCAGCTTGCGGCGGGCGTTGATCATCGCGGCCAGCTTTTGCTGGGCCGCGTCCAGATTCTGCTCGCGGGCGTCACGCATCTGCTTCATGCTCACTAGCGTGTCGTCGGCCACCTTGAAGCGGTTGAACCGGCGGGCCAGGTCCTGCTTCACCTCGTCGTTGGTGTAGCTGCGACTGGCGTAGCGATAGAGGTCCTTTCCCCGGCCAAGGTCGGCTTGCAGGCGCAGAATATCGTGCTTGTCCTTGTCGGCCTTATCCTGGTTCTGGTCGATCTGCTGATCGAGCTGCTCCAGCGCGACCTCCTCCTTGGCAATCACGTGCATCGAGCGGCGGATTTCCGGCTCCAGGTCGCGGACCATCTGGCGGGCGCGGTCGATCTGGAATTCCACCGGCACGCTCTCCTGGACCGAACTCGTGAACTGGTGATACGTCGTCGAGACGTAGCTGGCCGCGTCGCGGCCGAACAGCACCAGCGTGGTTACGCCCAGGCCGATAACCACCAACAAAGCTTTCTTGATCATGGCTTACGCTCCTCAACACAGGGGGACGTCACGTCGGCTGCCGAAACGCGTCGGACAGAGAAGGCCGAGCGGCTATCCCAAGGCGACAACATCGAAAAAAACAACGTCGCGGACACCAAGCCGAATGGCGCCCGTCCATGAGGAATTTCGCCGCTGGCAGGCGAATCTTGGGCGACTGCTGGCTGTCGCCGGAAATTTTTTTTCAGCCGCGGAAACGCCGTGGCCGGGCGAAGCTAACTGGGCTATATTCCGGCCCCCGATTGGCGAGCCGCCGGGCTTGTCCCGGCGGGATAAACCCGCCGGCTCGCTTTATTTGGAAACGCTTTTTGCAAGAGGATAGGAATGCTTCATCAAATATCCCGCTTTTATCGCTTGTTGCTCCTAGTTTGTGTCATCGGGTTGGTGGCTTTGATCTGGCCGAACGTCGCTCTCGCAGCCGGAAACCTCAACCTTGCCGCTCACAAATCGCGGCTGCAGCTCGATCAGCCGCCGAGCGAGCCCGCCCAGGTGCTCGACGTGCGGAAGCAGTTCGTCGCCGCGAAGAAGCAAGCAGACGCCCCGAAGACACGCGAGGTCGTCGTGACCGGCCAGATCGGCGGCATGCCGAACATCTGGCCGGAAACGCACCCCGATTATCCTTGGTACCAGGGTCAGGCGTCGTTCTTCCTGGTGGATAACAAGGTGGCGGCCCAATTCGCCGCCCACGTCAGGCATCACGGCGGCGGAGAGGCGTGCGCGTTCTGCAAAAGCCTCGCCGCCAAGAATGCCCACGCCGTCGCCGTCGTCAACCTCGTGGACGAACAGGGCCAAATCCTGCGCGTCGATTCCCGTGAAGTTCTGGACCTGAAACAGAACCAGACGGTCACCATTCGCGGCAAGGCGAAGCTGCTGGCCGGCAGCATGCTCGTGATCGACGCCGACGGCATCTTTGTGCCGCGTTAGACGTGCACTTGCACGTGCAAAGTAAGATGCTATCTTACAAGTATGAAGACAACCGTATCATCTAAGGGACAGATTGTTCTGCCTGCTGCGTTGCGCGATCAGGACCGGATAGGGCCGGGTCAGCAATTTGAGATCGAGCGGGTTGAAGCGGGCGAATACCTGTTGAAAAAACTCCCGCCGTCCAAAAACGGCAGTCTCATCGATTGGTTATTATCTTGTCCGGAAAAGGGCTGGTTCCAGCCGGTTCCTTCTGAGTCGACCGACACGATCTCCGCGGCCAAGCTGTGAAATATCTGGTCGATGCTGACGTGTTAAGCGAGCCGACAAAGCCGCGGCCTGCGCAACGCGTCGTCGATTGGCTTCGCAAATTTGATCGCGACCTGGCAGTCAGTCCGATTATTTTAGGCGAACTCGAATACGGCATACTATTATTGCCCGCAAGTCGAAAGCGCACACGGTTGCTAGATTGGTTTGCTGCAGGCGTAAAGCAGCTGAATGTGCTAGAATTTGATGCGACCACTGCGAGCGCATGGGCGAAATTGCTCGCCGAATTGCAGCGAAAGGGAAAGGCGATGCCGATCAAAGACAGCCTGATCGCCGCGACGGCCAAGCAACATCAACTGACTTTAGCCACGAGAAATACGGCCGACTATCGCCATGCCGGCGTCCCGCTTGTCAACCCGTTCAAGGAGCGATAGCGCTCTCTAGTTCGTGGCCTCTGCCCAAGTTTCGGCTGCCGCGGAGAATCGTTTCGAACTGGTCGCCGATCCGGCGGATGTCGAAGTGCGTTTCTGCGTAGCGGCGCGCGGCGTGGCCAAGCTCGTCGCGGAGTGGCGGTGATTCAATGAGCCGCTCGGCGGCGGTGCAGAAGCCAACGATGTCGGTGGGCTCCACCACAAGTCCCGCGCCGGATTCGAGCACGATCTTGGCCGCCAGGTTCTCCTTGGGCACGGCAAGCAGCAGCGGCCGGCCGGCGCACAGGTAGCTGAGCACTTTCGACGGCACGCTGAACACGCCCGCGTCGGCTTCCAGAATGGCCACCAGCACGTCGGCACTGCCCAGCACTTCGGGCAGCGCTTTGAACGGCTGGAAGCCCAAACAACGCAGTGATTTTAGATTTTCCCGCCCCGCCTGCTCAGTAAGCCATTCGACGCCGGCGCCTTCGGAGATGACGATCAACTCGCCCTTCAAGCTGCCGTCCAGCCTGCGCGCCAGCTCCAGCAGCAACGCCGGATTGTGCTTCATGGCGAGCGTGCCGGAGTAGATGAACCGCACGCCGTCGCCCAAACCCTGCTGCTTTGACCAGGCATTTTCGCGCGGCCGCATCGGCATGCTTTCCAACGGCGCCCAGTTGTGAATCACGTGAATCCGCGATGGATCAACACCCCAGGCAGTGAGCACCTTGCCGAAGTCGGCAGTGATGACAACCATCGCGTCGCTGCGGCGAGCCGATCGTTTGTCGAGCGCGATGAAATACTGGCCGACGACATGGCCAATCCCCGGCAGCTTGCGGCTCAATAGGCGGTACGTGGCCAGGCCGTAAATATCCTGGACCCAGGCGACGAGCCGCACACCGCGGCGAGCGCACCAGCGCGCCAGGCGGTGCTGAACGATGGACGGCGTGTTGGCCGAAAGGACGACTTCAGGTCGGAAGTCCTGGCAGGCATCCACCAGCTTGCGCCGGTATTCCCATTCGAGGCGAAAGCGCTCGACGAAGCTGGTCTTCGGCACCTCCCGCGACTGCGCAATCCCCCTCACGTTGAAATTGCCCGGATCGTCGGCACGGCGGGTCAGCTCGCCGCGCGGCGTTACGAACGAGGCATTATACAAATGCAGCACGTCGTGCCCCCGCGCCGCCAGCTCGCGGCTCAACTGCACCTGGAACGGATGGCCGACGTAGTCGTGAACCAGAATTCGCACGGCCACCTCACGCGGTCTTTGAGTATTTGACGAACGTTTGGTAGTAGTGCCGCGCCTGCGCGAGCAGCGCCGTGCATTCGTGCGAGAGAAGCCGCTCCATAATGCGCGTCTTGCGTCGTTCCTTTTCCTCGGACGGAAGCGGCAACGTGGCGACGTTGCCTTGCATGTTCCCCGAATGCTCTTCGCGAATCAACGCCTCGACTCGTTCCCGTTCTTCGGGCGTCCCATGAAAAAGCGCATAGTTTCGGCCGTATCGCTCGTTGATTTCCGCGATCACCGAGCCGAAATCGTTGGTCGTGCGGGGGAAGTCCGAAACGACGAGCTGCTCGCGGTAGGGCACCAGCGCTTCGTGGAAGATATTGTAGAACTTCAGCAAGGGCCGCGGGTCGTCGTGCTCTAAAAATACCGTCGCGGACGACACGGCCGCCACGGGCTCGCGAATCAATAGCAACGCGGGCACGTTCCAGCGAACCGCCAGCATGAGCTGTGCCGGGGCGTGGAAATGATGGGCCACGTGGACCGGCCGCGGCTGCGCGACGATAAAGGCGTTGACCGCGAAGTGATTCGCGCATCGCCAGTAGCCTTCGATCACGAGGTCGCTGTCGCGGCGCACGGCGGTCCGCTTGCCGTCTTCGCGCATTCGCGCGATGGGCAGAAACACGCTGGGATGCGTCTTGATGCGCGCCGCTAGAACGACCCTGGTCGTCGCGATGGACATGAGAATATGGCGTGTTTTAGGACTGCATGGCGGCTTCGGGCGCGTCGACCCAACTCGCGTCCGACTCGTATCCCCAATCGATCAGCAACTGCCCGGCGACCTCGTGGAACAACTCACGATGCCGTCGCGTGAATTCGCGCCGCCAGCCCGCTTTCTTGCCGCTGCGAAACGTGTGCGATAGCTCGGGGGCGATCGCGGCGAGCATGTTCTGCGTGCAGGCCTCGACATCGACAGGCCGCGTCGATCGGGCGGCGTAAAACGCCGCCATGTTTCTCAGCACGGCGGGACGCGATTCCGATTGCAGCTCCTCGTACTGCACGGCAAAGCAGTTCGCGTCACTGAGCCAGCCCTGATAGCGCGCCAGCCGCTGGCCGATGTCGGGAAACTCGACGCCCGGCACCGGCGGCTCGAGGCCGCGGATCACCAGCTCGAGCGCTTCGCCCACCGATTTCGTATGGCGGAAGTATTTGTGCAGCTTGTGCCAGGGGTTCATCCCCCGCAGGTAATGGCACGACGACAGGGCGATGTCGCGTGGGTCGCGGTAGATGAAGAAATTGGCGACGTTGCGGCCGGCCAGTTCGCCCAGGTACTGCTCGTCGAAAAACAAATGCCCGCGGACGATCTCGCCGGGCACGATGCGGCGAATCAACCGGCGAATTTCCTCCGCCGACCGTTCGCGGAATTGGAACGATCGCGTCATCGTCGCCACGAAATCGCCGTAGTTGACGCGATCCGGCAGCCCCTCGACGACCTGCATCAGCAAATGCGTGCCGCTCTTGGGGATGGAATTGATCAACACGGGCGGCCGCTGCTCGAAATCCTCGGCCCTGACGCCGAACGAACGAAAGAGCTTCGGCACGCGCAGGAGCGATTCGGCCGCCTTGCGGACGAATGGGTTGCGGCTCGATAGGCCCGCACGTAATGAGAAGGAGTTCACCATGGCGGAATCATCGCAGGGCGGCCGATTGAGCTTCTTGCCCCACTGGCCCATCCAAAATCTGGTCCACGAACCGTTCTAAAACTTCGTCGGCTTCTCGCTGCAGATCAATAGCCTGTTGGCAAGCGGCTGCCGAGGCGGCGCGGTATTCTTCCGGGTTGTTCATCCAACGAACGGCTTGCTCCGCCGCACGACTCGCAAAATCTTCATCCGGATGAATCACGATGCCCGCCCCATCACCGACGACAGTCCGTATGCATCCCCGATCCGAGGCGATCACCGGCACACCCGCCGCCATCGCCTCGTTCAGCACGATGCCCCAGGATTCGCTGCGCGTGGGAAACAGGAAACAATCGATGTGCTGGAAAAAGTCCCACTTCCGTTGGCCGAATACGGGGCCAATCCACTCGATATTCCGCGGAAACTCTGCGAGGGCGCTCGTCACCAGCCGACGCGCTTCGCCCGGATAAAACGGCCCGGCCAATTTTAGCCGAACGTCGCTCCGCTCGCGATGTACCGCGCGAAACGTATCCAGGACCGTATCGATTCCCTTGGCGTGCGAAAGATTGCTCAAATGCCCCACGGTAAACGCTTGTCCCGGCATTGTGCGCGGCGTGCCGATCGGACCCGTCAACAGGCTCGGATTCACATGCGCGAACCGGCTGGCTGCTGGATAAATCCTATGGAAATCCTGCTCCATCTGCTCGCAGGCGACGACGTGCGTGCCTCGCTCACCCAACAACGAACACATCCAATTCATGCGGCGATCGAAGCGATCGATGTATCGGTACGAGTGGTGGTGCAGGAAGACCCGGTGCCCGAGCCAGCGGCCGACCGTTGCCAACACCATCGTGAGCCACAAGCCGGACCTGGAATTGGCCGCGACGTACAGCCGGCCGTTTCGAGCGCGGCCGGCGGCGAGCAGCTTCATCATCGATCGAATCACTCGCCAGCCGCGGACGAGGCGGAAGCGCCACCCGCGGGGAAGCTTTTTCGGCGACCAGTCGTAGCAGCGAATCTGGCCGGTGCGCCGCAGGCGCTCGACGACTTTTTCGGTGAGCAGCGTCAAGCCCGTCACCGGCGGCGGCAGCGCGACCAGCGCCCAAATGGTCGGCTGGCCGTTTTCGGACTGGTGGACGGACATCATGGATCGAAGCCGCAGCCTCAAAAAAGTCTCCGCTCGGCGCACTGAATGGGATCAGCGGGCGAGCGATTGCTGGAACGGCCGCGCGCGAGGAATTGCCACGCGCGATGTTTGCGTAGTCTTGTCCGTTCCAAAGAAAAGTCGAGCGCCAATCCCAATCGCGAAAACGAATAGGAAGCATTCCAGAACCTCGGTCGACATGACGCCGATATCTCCGCGCGGCCAGCCGACGATATGCGGGCCGGCGGCGGCGAACGCGGACATCAGGAACGGGTTGGTGGGCTGTCGCAGAAAAGGATCATCCAAGAATCGCAGGCCCACGGCCGCCAGGAACCCATACAGCCCGGCAACCCACAACCCGCCTTCATACGCCGCATGGCCGATAACGTTGACTCCCCAGTTCGCTCTTCGAGCGCCGACCACATCGTGCGTGATAACGAGCCCGATGACAGACGGCTTTTCGGGCCAGATCGCTCGAGGTATCGGGTACGAGAGCACGAACAGAACTGTGTTGAGAGTTTTGGCCTCGAGACGTCCAGTGTCCACGTTTCTCTTGGTAAAAAGCGCGTATTGAACATTGCTTTGAGCCATCATGCGGAAGGTGTCCGAGCTCAGCTTTTGCAACCAGGTAGTGTCGACATTTCTGGCCCCTTCGAGGAGGGTCGCAGCCGTTCTTTCCCTGGCGCCAGCGTGCATACCAATGCGGCGAAACGAATTATAGATGAAATTGATACTGAGCAGGGTGACGGCCGCGAGCCCGAGTGCAATCAAAGCGCGGGACGGCCTCCAGTGGCGGACATAGGTCATGTACACGACGACCACCGGGCCCAAGAAAACCGAAAGAAACAACCGGCGTGTCGCTCCCGCGAGCATCGCCAGCATCAGGGCGGCGAGAAACGTGCCAATAAAAAGAGCGAGCCACGCGGGGTTCATCTTCTGCCGCATCCAGAGCAGGAAGCTGAATACCGTGGCAAAGACGATAGCCTTGTGCGACAACTGCAACGTGACCCGGCCGATAAATACTGAGTTCATCGTCAACGGCGCGAGTACAATAACGATCAGGCAGCCGCCGATCACCCATAAGTACAACGCTGTGCTCTGCGGCGGCCATTTGTTCAACGTACGGTCGGTGAGTCGCTTGAAGGGATTGTAGTAGTACGTGCCGATCAATGCGGCGAGAAACAACGTGGTTGCGCTCATGAACCACGTCACCTCGGCCTTCGTCGGTTGAAACCAGTCGAGGCCATGGAAGCGTATGATCGGCGACGTGAACGCTTCAAGACAACCCAACCCCGTAAAGCTGGCCAAACCCACCAGCATCATATTCCATCCGCTGAGGAGGCTCGTCCCTCGCCATATATAGGGAATCAGGATGAGGCTGCCGGTGAGGATCAGCACGAACAGACCGTACCAGAACAGCGGTCCAGCATTTTCCATGATTAACGCACTCGATGAACGGTCCGAATCCGAGTGATTACTGCAGCAATAGGTTGATTGACTAGTCGGGCAGCGGGCGGCTCAAACGCGCCAGGGGTTGGATCGCATATACGATGGATGGACGGCTTTTGTTTTTCGCTCCGGCGAACGACTTGCGGCCCTATTCATAGAGGCCGGCAAGGTGCTGTGGGCATAGCGGATCGCCGCCTCCATTCCGTCCACCATCCGCGAAATCGTGAACGTGTCTTCCACAGAACGCCGCGCAGCCTGCGACATCGACGCTTGGCGCTCCGGGTCCGCAAGCGTCGTTCGCAATGCTTCGACGAGCGATTCTCTGCTCTCGTCTTTGTACATCAACCCATTAACGCCGTGTTGCAATGCGACGACTTCCGGATTTTGGCTGTCCAGGTTGTCGCTGGTCACAACCGGCAAAGCGTACCAAAGAGCATGGATCAGGCTCAGCCCGACATTGGCCGGATAGCAAAGCACTTTGGCCGACAGGAACCACGGAGCCAGCTTCATTTCATCATATACGCCATCAATAAAAACTAAACTGTCATCGATCCGTTCCTGGTGGGCGATCGCTTGGAGGCGTGTTTTCTCAGCTGGGCCGTTGCCGATAATAACGGTTTTGACTCCTGGAATCTCCCGGCTCAATTGGGCAGTTGCCTCGATCAAGAGGTCGACCCGGTTGGCCGGCTGAAGGCGCGAAACAAACAGCACGACGGGTCCAGCATCGATGCCGTGCTCGCGTTGGAAACTGGCGAGTTCGTGCGGATGCTCCTGCCACCAATGCCGTGCCTTATCGATCTCTGTGTGGTCGAGGCTGTTGAGCGCGACAAAGAGCGTGTCGGGGTCCCAGCCCTCCTGGACGTATGCGTCGCGGGTCCGCGGCTCATAGAACAAGATCGCCGAAGCCCGTTCGGCAAGCCAATGGCGCATGCCGCGCCACCAGCCTCGCTCCTGTTTGGAATAGCCGTGTCCCCATAACACGGTGGCCACCCCCTCCGCCCGCGCGCGAAGCAAGGCTGGAAACTGCGTAAGCGACCGCGGCGACCAGCGCAAGACGACAACATCGGAATGTCGCCGGGAACAATATTTCCACTCGGCGCCTTGGAACATTACCAGTTTTCCCGCGATCTTGCGGTGCCAGCGCGGCAACGGGATCGCGCGAAATCCATCGGCGGCAACATTGGGGATGCCGGGGTTCACACCATACACGACCTGCAACTCGATGCCCGGCCGGTTCGCCAGCTCGCGAAATACGGGAACCCGATACTTGGCAAGCGACGGCTGGATGACCGTGACACGAATTGGTCGTTCGCTATTCTCCATCGCTCCCCTTGCCGTCTTGACGACGCGCCTGCCACACGCGGTCTCGGTTATCGTTTTTGCAGCAACAGCCCCGTCTGGAAACCGTAGGCGGAATTGGTGACCGAAACGGCTTCGAACATAGGCTTCAGCATTCGTATCAGGCTGTCCTTGTCGTAAAACACCTGCGACCTCATGAACCGCCCGATGGTGAACATCGAATAATCCTCGTTTTCAAACAGATCCGTCCGGCTATACAACGTTTTCGAAAGATTGCGCGTTCCCCCGGCAAGCATTTGAATCGTGTTGTTGTCGTGGATTGTGATGTATAGTCTGCCTCCAGGTTTCAGAATCCTTCTGAGCTCCAGGAACCACGAATCAGCGAGATCGTCAATGTGAGTGAACACGGATCCGGCGTAGATGAGGTCAAAATATCCATCCTCAAAAGGCAAATGGGGGTTCGTCGTGGTGAGGAAGAAATGAAACGGTGGGCTCAAATACTGCTTGCACCAAAAAATATGCTCGCCATCGATATCCGTTCCCCAAATTTCACATCGATCGGCGACGTCGTTCAACCACCGCATCATCCGACCCGCCGCGCAGCCCAACTCCAAAATGCGGTGTCCTTGTTCGAATGAGTAGCCCGAATCCGCTAAGACGCTGCGCATGGTGGCGACGTGCTGCTTGCCGGTATTCAGCCAATTGTCGATCGTCGGCCCATACCCCACCCAAAGCCGATCGGGCGGTGTCGGCAATTCCGAGTTGCCGGCCTCGCGTGGTACCGGGGGCTTTGGAATCTTGTACCAATAGGAACTCTTCCGGTAGGGGAAGAAGGTGACAAAATAGGGCAAGATTGTCGGTTGGATGAATGCCGCTTGGATTTTCGCTAACAGGAATCCCAAGAGAAGTCTTAGTCGTCCATGAGCGATAAACTTCCTGGCGAAGTGTCTTGTTCGTGCGGCAACCGAAACTCGTCGATCCATATCGCTACTTATTCCGAAGGATATTTGGCGTGCTGAAGGCATTATCAAGTATAGGACACTTCGCTTGCCGCGCCGCTATGCCTGGGAAACTGCGAACCGTTGGCAAAAAGAAAATCAGCTTGAATTGCCCGGCCGGCCGAGTCGTAGTGCAAGTTGTAGACGCCGGCTAGACGGAAATCATGTTCGCCCATGTAAGCGCACACATCGTGGGCCAACGCCTGCCCTTGATAAAGCTCGACGAACGAGCACTCGACATACACAAAATCGAATTCGCCAAGCAGTGATTCGCAGCCGCGCAACGTGTCGAGCTCATAGCCTTGCACGTCGATTTTCAGTAGCGCCGGCGCGACGAGCTGGTCACGCGTTATCAGCTGCTCGAGCGGCGCGACTTGAACCGTCTCAGTGCGTACCTCCGACGTGCCCGGAAACAGCGAAGTTTGCAAATTCGTGATCGGCAACAGCGATGAAGAGCCATCCACGCCAGCCACGTGAATGATCGCCTCTCCCGACTGTTTGCCGACCGCCACCCTGTGCAGGCAGACGAGCGGATCGGCGCCAAACACGTCGCAAAAGTTCTTGGCGGGCGCCGACAACGGCTCGAAGGAGATGAGCCGTGCTTGAGGAAAACAGTGCCGTGTGACGAGGGCGAATTGGCCGCGGTTGGCGCCGATATCCACGACCGTGGCGCACCGCAGCGTCATCAGCAGCCGCTCATGCTCGACGGCCGCGGCCACCCTGCCGATGCGTAAGGCGGCGCGATAATCCGAATGCCGCAGCACCTTAAAGAGCTTGCGTGCTTTGGCCACAAATCTGGTCACGGTGCAATTGGTCAAACGGGCTGTACAACCGGCCTCATGGCAGATCGGGCCGCCTCAATAGGCCCCTTTTCCGAACAGAACGATTCGAACCGTGCGTAGCAGCAGGTAAATATCCAGCCACAACGACCAATTGTGGACGTAATACGACACGAACTGCAGGCGCTCGTCGTAACTGGCGTCACTCCGCCCAGACACCTGCCACAGGCCCGTGATGCCGGGAGAAACCATCGTATAGAGTGAATAACAATCGCCGTATTTCGCTTGTTCCTCAAGAAGGATTGGCCGTGGCCCCACTAAGCTCATTTCACCCCGCAGCACGTTCCACAGTTGGGGAAGTTCGTCGAGACTGGTTTTGCGAATGAATCGGCCGATTCGCGTGATGCGAGGATCGTCCCTGAGCTTATGCGTCGTCTGCCATTCATCGCGACACTCGGGATGGAGCTCCAAGTAATCTTCCAAGACCGCGTCGCCGTGCGTGAACATCGATCGGAATTTCCACATGTGAAATCGTCGTCCGTCTCTTCCGATTCGCTCGTTGGCGTACAGCACGGGACCGCGCGACGATAACTTCACCGCGACCGCAATGTAAAACAGCAACGGCATCAACACTAACCCGCCGAACAGCGCTCCGACGATGTCCATTAACCTCTTTGAGAGCCGCGGCAACGGCAGCATCAGATTGTGCTGCAAGTGGATGCCGGCCAACCCTTCCAACTGCTGGCGCGGGCCGCCGTAATCGGGCAGGCCGGTGAGCTCGGATAAGAGATGGATATGCGGGATCGTGCTCAAATGGTTGGTAATCACCACCCAAAAGGCCGCCGAGGCGCCGGCCGGGGGCACCACCACCGCCCAATAGGCGCCCTTTTGCTTGGCAACCTCGTTCGCCTCGGACCACGAGCCGGCGTACCACGATTCGTCTCCCTCGATTTCAAGCTCTTCGCGATCGGCGATCACGCCGACCGGCCGCAAACCCAGCCGTTTGTTGTTGGCGAGCCAGTCGTACACCTGCACGGCGGCCGAATCATTGCCGCAGACCAAGGTCGGAAAGCCCCACCACCTCCACTTCGCCAAAATGCTGCGGATCGCGCTGCGGCTGGCCGGCAGCAGCGGCAGGCACATCCCGTACGCGAGCGCGATGTACAAGCATCGCTGCCAGGCCAGCTGGCCGCCCGTCAGGATCGCGATCCCAATTATCCACACCACAAAGAGCGACGTGGCAGTCACTGCCAGCCGCCGAAACTCATCGACGGGGCTGGTGCGGATGCCCGGATATAAACCCAGTTCTGTCGCGATCACGACGAATCCGGCCGCAATCGGCAACACGCTGCCCGACAAATCCATGAGCGGTCGCAACCCGAAGAAAAGCATCAAATACTTGGCTGCGCCGATTACGGCCACAAGCACTGCCAGGTCGGCCAGCATGAACGGTGCACCGGTCAGCACCAGTTGTCGAATGAATTCGAAGCCGACCCGCCGATTTGCGAAATCTTTATTGACTCCGCCGTTCAGTTGGCCCGCGGCAACACCGAGCACACGGGCACGCGCCGGCGTCACGCCCTGAAACCTTGGACGCATCGACTGAGCAATCGACTGCGGGCTCGGCTCGGCCGAAACGGCCGTCTGAACACCCTGCCAGCCCTCATCGGAGTCTTGCGGATTCTCTTCGGACGCGTTTCCTGAATCGAGATGGCTCATCACGGGTGTCTGTCTGTTCCAAGTCTTTAGCCGAAATGTGAATCACGGAACCGACGTTACAGACCGTGCGGCAGCCGGCCGGGGGCCAAAGGGATTAGCCATCGGAGCACAGTGCTCTGTTGGCACCCACAATTCATGCCCATTGGTACGCTTTACGATCTGCACCTCTCCCAGCGAAAATTTACTCCAGGCCCGATCGCGGGGATAGCGACGATATTGCGAAAAAAGACGAGAAATCTTGGTGTCTGCGAGGCAATCTAGTGCTATTTCTTCGCTGCATCCGGCTCTCCGTGCATCCTATCGGCGCGTCACGGCAGTGTCAAGAAACCGGACCCGCGCCGCCAATGTGGCGAGGTCTTCACAAGCGGCCCGAGCCGGTTATGACGTTTGTAGCGCGCTCGACGCAGAACCTTGGTCACGCCCTGGTGGCATGGTAGAATGTGTGGGGACTTTCTCGCCCCCACAGGGCAAAGCAACCCAACGCTAGCTGTGCGGCGGCCGCTGTGACGACGCCGCTCGCATTGAGTCATCTCCTTCTCTTGATCGGCTGGCAGTCGGTCCCGCTGAGTTTACTTCAAACGTCATCCACTTAGCCTCAATAATGGCTCCGAAGGTCGCATCAATGAAAGACAAGTTGATTCTTGTAGCAGGGGGTGGCGGATTCATTGGCGGACATCTGGTCGCGCATTTCCGCGAGCACGGATATACACGAATCCGCAGCGTCGACGTCAAGCCGCTCGATCAGTGGTATCAAGTTTTCGACGACGTTGAAAACGTTCAGGCCGATTTTAAACTTCGCGACGCCTGTCGAACTGCCTGCCGCGGCGCAAGCGAAGTTTACAATCTGGCGGCCGATATGGGCGGCATGGGATTCATCGAAAACAACAAAGCGCTCTGCATGCTGAGCGTGTTAATCAACACCCATTTGCTGCAGGCGGCACAGGAAGCGAAGGTCAATCGGTTCTTTTATGCCTCGAGCGCCTGCGTCTACAATGCCGACAAGCAGCGCTCCGAAGACGTCGTGCCGCTCAAGGAAGCCGACGCCTACCCGGCGATGCCCGAAGACGGCTACGGTTGGGAGAAGCTGTTTTCCGAGCGGATGTGCCGTCACTTCCGCGAAGACTTTGGGCTGACGACTCGCGTGGCCAGGTTCCATAACGTTTACGGCCCGCACGGCACCTGGGACGGCGGCCGCGAGAAGGCGCCGGCCGCGATTTGCCGCAAGGTGATTCATGCCATTGAAACGGGAGCCGATGAAATCGAAATCTGGGGCGACGGCCGCCAAACCCGCAGCTTCATGTACATCGACGACTGCATCCAGGGAATTCTCCGCATCATGCACAGCGACATCGAGGAGCCGATCAACCTGGGCTCCGATGAATTGACCACCATCAATGGGTTGGTGGAAATGGTTGAGGACATCGCCGGCATTGAGCTAAAGCACAAGCACAATCTGTCCGCGCCCAAGGGCGTGAACGGCCGCAATAGCGACAACGCGCTCATCAAAAAGTATCTTGGCTGGGCGCCGAGTATCCGGCTGCGCGACGGTATGCAGCGAACCTACCACTGGATTTACGAGGAATACCTCAAGGTCCACCGCGGCGAGACAGTCCGAACCTAAGCGCCGACGGCGGACGTACTGAGGCGACGAGAGGTCGACCCATCTTTCCCACACTACCCAGCTATTCTGCCGCACTACGCGATAGAATTCTTGGTTGCGGAGTGCCGCAAGCTACGTAGACTTTTAGTTGGATTATTTTTGCCCTAATTGGTCATTTTTGACCCAAACTGGGCTTGAAGGTCCGCGCCAGCCTGCTTTAATTCTCTCTGGAACAGGTCTGGTAGCGATTGACCCTCTTGCGCTGAAGCGTTTCGCAATTCGGACGCCTCTCTTCTGAGGCGAAGGCGTGAGCAGGTGTACGGAGGGATCCCGTTCACCATGCGTTCGACAAGTGGAGAACGCCGGTGGCCGAAGTTATCGCCGTGTCGGCGGTAACCGCATTGCGCCGTCTCGTTCTGCCCGTTCTTGTTTGGAATTCGCTAGCTAACTGAGTAGGACTCAGCGATCGACATGGAGCCACTTTCGCGCCTCGCGCAGCCGTGAGGTCACGCGAGAGATTTTCCCTTCGCGGTTGGTCGCTGGCTTTGCAATCGGAATTTCCAAGAGGGACCATCACATGATTGGCAATTTCTGGACTCATTTGCAGGAGAAATTCGCAGGGCTGTTGCACCGTGAGTCGATGCCTAAACGACGACGCTCCCGCGCTGGCCGCACCATCGCTCTCCGAGCCGAGCAGCTAGAGCAACGCGAGTTGTTGTCGGCGAATCAAATCACGTACGACCCGACGACGTCGGCCGTCTCGATCCAAGGTACGCCGGATGCTGACAACGCGCAAGTCTGGAGCGATGCAACTCATGTCCATGTCAGCTTGACTACGGCGGGGCAAACCGACTTGGCTTCATTCGCGAAATCGACTGTTGCGCAGATTCGGTTCGTGGGAGCCGATGGTGACGACAGGTTCGTAAATACGACCGCCGTTGCTACCTACGCTAATGGCGGAGCAGGTAACGACGAACTAGCCGGCGGTACTGGAAACGACCGGTTGTACGGCGGAAGTGGAGACGATTTGCTCGTTGGCAACAATGGTGAAGACGAACTGTTTGGAGAGGAAGGCAACGATCGGCTGATCGGCTGGGATGGAGCCGACAACCTCGACGGCAGCGCCGGCGACGACGTGATCTACGGCGGCGACGGCGATGACTCGCTCATCGGCAGCGCAGGTGCCGACCAGCTTTACGGTGAAGAGGGTCACGATTGGCTGTCGGGCGGGACCGAAAACGATCAGTTGGACGGCGGCTCCGGTGACGACCGCCTCTATGGTGGCGATAACGACGACTTGCTCATCGGAAACGTGGGCAACGATGAGCTCTACGGTGAAGGCGGAAACGACCGGCTCGCAGGTGGAGTTGGAAACGATCGGCTCGACGGCGGCATTGGAAACGACCAGATGTACGGTGGCGCCGGCGACGACCTGCTGATTGGCAGCGTCGGCAACGACAAAATGTATGGACAAGGTGGCAGCGACCGCCTGATGGGCGGAGATGGAAACGATCGACTCGATGGCGGCTCCGGCATCGACCGACTCTATGGCGATGTTGGCGACGATATCTTGATTGGCAGTACCGAGGATGACGAGCTCTACGGTGAGGAAGGGAACGACCGGCTCGTTGGCGGTAGCGGGAATGACCTGCTCGATGGCAGTGCGGGCCGCGACCGCCTGCAGGGCCAGGCTGGTGATGATGTTCTTATCGGCGGCGATGGCAACGATGAGCTCGAAGGCGACGACGGACAAGACCGGTTGACGGGTGGCGCAGGTAACGATTCGCTGAACGGCGGCGGCGGGAATGATCGGTTATATGGTGGACTCGATGATGATGTGCTCCAGGGTGGCGACGGCGACGACGAACTTTACGGCGAGAGCGGCCAAGATTTGATCTTCGGGGAGAGCGGTCAGGATCAGCTCGAGGGCGGCGGTGGCCACGATGTGATGGTCGGTGGCGACGGTGCCGATAGGCTGGCCGGTAACAATGGCAACACCGTATTAATCGGCGGTCGTGGTGCAGACACGCTTTTGGGGCAGACCGGGGACAATTTGCTCATCGGTGGAACCACTAGCTACGACAGCGATCTTGCCAAGCTGCGTGAATTGGGGCTCGCCTGGTCAGCTGCGGCCCCCTATTCGATGCGTATCCAACTAATCGAGAATGAGGCCTTCGCGGCCCACTTGATCTCCACCGAAACGGTGTTCGAAGACGCGGTCGCAGACTCTCTTTTCGGGGGCGACGGACAGGACTGGTTTTTCCTTACCGGCTCCGTCGGCGTCTACATTCCGCCCGATGTTCACTACCACGTCGAGACCGGCGATGAGCCTGGCCACGACGACGGTCACAACCATGCGGCGCCGACAGAGTTCGATCAGCCACCGGAACTAGAAGGCTTCGAGCTCGTTTCCGCAATGGACGTGCTTAACGATCGCCAGCAGACGGAAGCGATCCATACAAGACTGCCACATGCGGACGACCCCGTTCTTCAACGGGAGCATCTCACGCTGTTCCAGCTTGTTCGCTACGACGAGGTGACCCATTACGCCATCCACAGCGGCGCGTGGTCCGATCCCACGACATGGCATGATGGCGTCGTGCCGGGCGACGGTGCGCGCGTGCTAATTCCGCTCAACGTCGCGGTCCAAGTCGATACGGTCATCACGACGCGATTGTCGACGATCCGCGTCGATGGCGCGCTGTCGTTCGACGCAACGCGCAATACGGAGCTGCGCGCGGATACGATTGTTGTCACCAGCAGCGGAACTTTTGAAATGGGCACCGCGGCGACGCCAATCATGCCCGGCGTCACGGCCAAGCTATTGATCATTGATAATGGGCCAATCGACCGGGCGGCCGATCCGTTCGGCATCGGTCGGGGACTTATTAGTCACGGCCGGACGTCGATTTATGGCGCTGAAGTCAGCTCGTATGGCGCGCTTGAGAATCCCGCGCTGGTGGGCGCGCAGAGCTTGAAGCTCACTGCAATACCGATCGGCTGGAAAGTCGGCGACACGATTGTGATTGCGGGCACAACAGGCGGAACTGCACAAAACGAAGTGCGCCGGATTCGGGCGATTGGCGGACGCACGGTCTACCTCGATAAAGTGCTCTCCTTCAACCATGTATCGCCGGGCCCTGAATTCGAAGTGCACGTCGCGAACGTGACTCGAAACGCCGTCATCGAATCAGAAAGTCCGGAGCTCGATCACCGCGGCCACGTGATGTTCATGCACAACCGCAACGTGTCGGTTGGCTATGCCGGCTTCTATCGCTTGGGCCGCACCGACAAGATGCAATGGATCAACGATCCCGTAGTAAACGCCGACTGGAGCTTGGAACCAGGCACCGGCTACAACCCGCGCGCCCGCTATTCGGTGCACTTCCATCGCACCGGCACTAGCGGCGTACCGGCTGTGGTCATCGGCAACGCCGTGGTGGATAGCCCGGGGTGGGGATTTGTGAACCACAGCAGCAACGTCGACATGATCAACAACGTGGCGTTCGACGTGCATGGGGCCGCGTTTACAACCGAGGTGGGCGACGAGATCGGCAGCTTCCGCGGTAATCTGGCAATTGGCACATCGGGCTCGGGAGAAAGCGTGGAATCGCGCCAGTATATCTTCGACTTTGGCCATCGCGGCGACGGTTTCTGGTTCCAAGGCGTGGGCGTGACCGTGGCCAATAACATTGCTGCGGGCAACGACGGAAGCGCCTTTAGCTACTATGCCCGCGCGCTGGTCGAGAATGGCGTGAAGAAGGAGTTTCAGTCGGCCAATCTGCCCGATCCGTCGATTGCAAATGGCGCTCCAACGATCGATGTGGGCAAAATGCCGGTGGTCGGATTCGAGAACAATGTCGGCTATGCATCGAAGGAGGGGCTGTCCACCTGGTACCTGTTGGAAAAGGACGAGCAGGGCCTGCAAAACGTGATTCGAGATTCGTTGTTTTGGAACAACACTTTGGGTGCCAACGTCGTGTACACGCACCAGACGCAGCTGTCTAATCTCACGATGATCTATGTCCAACAAGAAGACGAGGGTAAACCACCAATCGGCATTCGCACGAACTCGCTGACCCGGGATATCATCTTCAACAACCTGACCGTTCAGGGTTATACAACAGGGCTTGAACTTCCGCGTCGCGGGTACTCGGTCGTCAATGGTGGAAACTTTGACAATGCGCGGGACATACTCATCCTGTCCGGTGATGGGAGGAACGCGTTGATCACCGGCTTCCTAAATACGCCGCGGATAGTGATGACTCTTGATATGAGGGGCGTCATCGGCTATCTCGGTCATCTGTTCCTCGACGATATCGTGACCCTCGATTTCGGACCGTTCCACAATCAGCGCCTGTACTACACCCAGCAAACGGCAGACACGGTGCTCGTTACGGAGCCTTATTCAGATTTGCCATTGGAATACGTCGGTTTGACAAATCAGCAGCTGTGGGATCAATACGGCATCGCCCTGGGTGGGGCGATCGCACCCAACGATGCGTACACCGTGCCAGAAATCGAGGGTTTGATCGGTCCCGCTCCCTGACGCGCGTTCAGGCCTTCCAGACGTTTTTGGCGTGGGGGGCGACGGCGTGGGTGGCGTTGCGGGTGTCGATCACCAGGCTCGAGTGTCGCACGACCATGTCCCAATCGAAAGCGGAGTGGTCGGTGGCAATGAGGGTGCAGTCGAGAGCGGCCAGGTACTCGGGGGTCAGCGTTTCGGACTTCAGCTTCGGCACGTCGAAGTGGCGCATGGCGGGCAGCGCAGGGATGTGCGGGTCGCAGTAGCTAAGCACTGCGCCTAGGTCGGCCAGCAGCTCCATCAATTTGAACGACGGGCTTTCGCGAGGATCGTCGATGTCGCGCTTGTAGGCGACGCCGAGGATTCCGATCTTGCTGCCGCGGATCGGCTTGGCCTGGCTATTGAGCGCCTCGGCCACGCGGCGGACGACGTACTCCGGCATGCGGGCGTTGATTTCGCCGGAGAGCTCGATGAACTTCGCGGGGAACTCGTGCTTCCGCGCTACCCACGAGAGATAGAACGGATCGATTGGAATACAGTGCCCGCCCAAACCCGGGCCTGGATAAAATGCCTGGAACCCGAACGGTTTGGTTTTGGCCGCCTCGATCACCTCCCAAACATCGATCCCGATCCGATCAAAAAGCATCTTCAGCTCATTAATCATCGCAATGTTGACGCTGCGGTAGGTGTTTTCGAGGATTTTGCAGGCCTCGGCTACCTCGCAACTGGAGACGGGAACCACCTTGGCGATCGCCTGTGAATAAAACTCCACCGCAAGCTCCAGACTCGTGGGGTCGATCCCGCCCACAACTTTGGGAATCGTGCGGGCCGTATAGGTCGCGTTACCGGGATCTTCGCGTTCGGGGCTGAAGGCGACGAACACGTCGCGGCCGGCCACGAGGCCAGACTCGGCAAGCAACGGCACGACGACATCGCGCGTTGTGCCAGGATAAGAGGTGCTCTCAAGGATCACGAGTTGACCGGGGCGCAGGACACGTGCAATCGAGCGCGCCGTTGCCTCAATGTATTGCAGGTCCGGGTCGCGGCTTTCCGTTAAGGGAGTGGGAACGCAAATCAGAATCACGTCCGGCTCGCTGAGCTCGGCCATGTCACTGGTGGCGCGGAAGCGTTTTTCTTTGCGCCACGATGCGATCCTTTCGGCCGGTATGTGGGCGATGTACGACTGGCCGCGGTTGAGCCGCTCGACTTTGGCCGTGTCGACGTCGAAGCCGATCGTGGCAAAGCCTGCTCGCACATAGGCATCCAAAAGCGGCAGGCCGACGTAGCCCAGGCCGATGACGCCGACGAGCGCCTGGTGATTGCGAATTTTTTCGGCCAGTTGTAAGGCGACGTTGGAAGCGTCGGTCGTCATAGGCGCACACCGCCGGCGCCGGCGGTCAAACCGGCTTCGTGGCATCCAAGATAATTGATGTGTAATTGGCGGGCTTGGCGTCCGGTCGCTTTTCGGCCCGGTCTTGGCAGCGATGAATCCAGCCGGCCGACTGGTCCCAGGGCACACGATGAAACTCGCCGGCTTCGTCGTAGTATTCGAGCAACGTGACGTCGAAGCCGGCCCGCTCGAAGACGTTACGCAACAAGTCGTGCGTGTAAAGCACCTTGTGATCATAAGCGCCGGCGCCGGTTCCACCAACATCGACCCACTGGATGTATGTGGGATCGGGATGATTCCCGTCGGGAACGGCCACCCGCACGTAGCCGCCGGGGCGAAGATACTTGAAGCATTGAGCAGCGGCTCGGCGGCCCTCGTCCAGCGTGAGATGCTCCCACACGTGCTCGGCCAATATCGCGTCGACCGGATGTTCGCCGAATGCGCGCTGCCAGTGTGCATCCACCAGCAGGTTGAGATACTGGGCATTGGAGGAAATCCATCCCTCGTTGAAAACCCCAGCAGAGCCAACGACGATGCGGATCGGACCGCCTGCGGCCACCTGTCGCTTGATTTGACGATCGAGCCAGGCGGGTCCAAACACGGTGCGGCCAGCCGATTGAATTGCTCGGCCGACATGGAAGAGGGGTGGCACCTTTCTCAGTGCCCGATGCAGCCGCAGGCTTCTCATCTAATTACGTTCCAATTGTGGCGCCGCAGCATATGGGATCCATATGGCTTCAATGTACCATACCGTGCGGCTCATTGCAGATCAGCTCGCAATAGTGGGTTCGCCTGCGTCGTCGTTGCGATTGTCGCTGGTAAATCGCATGAGACGGATGCTGCGGGCAGAAGCTCATCCAGCCATTGGGCCAGTTGTCGAGTCTGGGTCCGCCGATTGTATCTCTCACGAAACGCGCTTAGCCAGCCTTCGGACGGTTTGGCCCGCATGGTGATTGCCTGCCGAAGCGCTGCAGCAAGTTCGGCCGAGGCCGGATTGCGCAGGCACCAGCACCAGGGTAGACGACCGATAAGCTGCCGGTCGGGAAGTGTCGGATTAACCGCGACGATCGGCCGGCCGGTTGCGAGGTACTCAAAGAGTTTCGAGCTGAGCCCCGATACCTTGGCCCGCTGTTCGTCGAGGTAGTTCAACAGGATATCGGCCCCCGCGATTTCGCGCAGTGCCTCCTCGTGGCTCACCGGACCGCGGAGCTGAAATCGGTCGCGCAGCTCGTTCGGTACTGCGGCATTGGCGCCTCGTGCATGGCCCACATGGCGAAACTCGGCATCGATTCCCTCGTTGAGTAACTGCTGCAGCGCGATCGCAATGGCTTGCACCGAACTCTTTTGCAAGACGCCAGCAGCACGGATGCTGACTCGCTGCGAGGCGGCGACGTCAGGGCGATCCGCGGACGGGATCATTTCCTCGTCCAACAGCTCCGACGGGATGCCATTGGTGAGGATGCGGATCTTGTCACGAGCAAATGGAAAGCGGCGTGACGCCCACCGAGCATGAAGCGGAATCGCGTGGATGCAAAGCGCGGCATCGCGATAGATGCCCTGCTCGAATCTCCGGTGCCATGGCATCGACAGCCACTTCGCGCCATGCGGCTTGAAACGGTAGTCAATTAAGTAAGGATCGCGAAAGTCGGCAACCCAAGGCACGCCAATCGCCTCTGCCACACGACGCCCGGCGACGTGGATCGAATGGGACGGGCTGGAAGACAGAACGACGTCGGGCTGCCATTGTCGGGCAATTGAAACGGCCTGGGCGGAGACCGATCTCCATTTCCACACCAGCACGTCGGGCACCGACACCACGTCAAGCAGTTGCAGGGCCATGCCTCGCAGCAATGAATCACCGCGGCTACTTGAGGGGGAGTCAGTCGGCTCCGGCGTTTTAATGCGGGGCCCCAAGTAGTCCAAACGAACGGCCGGGTGCACGGTTTCGGCAAGCGCTTCGGGCGTAGCCGTATAACCGAGATGCCGAGTCAGCACGAACGGCGACCAGCCGAATTCGGGCAGGTGTCGCGCCCACTGCGTGAGGCGGATGCCCCCGACCTGCGGATCGGGGAAGAACATCGGAGCCAAGATCAGGATTTTGCGCATTGGGAAAAGCATGACGTGGGCGGCGCTTCAGAGCGGGTTGCTCGCTACCTTGCGGATTCAAACGCCGGTCCGAAGATCGCGGATTGTCGGAGCTAACTTGGCGACCTTGCGCATTGCTTGTGCACACTGCCGCACGTAGCTTTCGCGGACCTGCGTTAACGGCGGCAGAGAAACAAGCTCTTGGGATAACTTTTCGGCGACAGGGAGCGAGGTTTCGCGCGGAAGTTGCTCGAACCGCACGGCGCCGAATGCACCACCGAATCCGCTGCGGTCGAATTCGTTGAAAATCGCCGCTTCATGCAGCAGACGCGCGTTCTCACCGACCTGCGTGTATCGGTCGACGGACAGCGGCACTCCTTCGGCGCGGCATGCCTTCACGAATGCCTCGCGCGGCCATCCGCCGGCGTGCTCGGGGTCGTAGCGGAGGATGAACTCGAGCAGGCCACCTCGCATGGCCCTCGGGTACGTGTCAATGGGACGCACTGCCTGACAACCCTCCAGCTCCTGGCTGAGGATTTCGTAGTTCTTGCGGCGCAGCTTGTTGAGCTTCGGCAGGCGCTTCAAGCTGGCAGTGGCCATGGCGACAGCACAGATGTGGGGCCGATATTTCAGGCCGAGGTTCATTTGATCCACGTCGACCTCGTCCGTGACGTGATCGGCCGCGCGGCCGTTGTGGCCGAGCGCCATCATTCGATCCAAGTACAGCGGATTATCCGTAACGGCAATTCCGGCCTCGCCACCGGAGACGGCTTTCACGCCCTGCAGGCTGAAGCAGCCTATGTCTCCCCAGCTGCCGACGGCCCGGCCTTGGTAGGTGGCGCCATGGGCGTGGGAGGCGTCTTCAATGAGCGCCAAGTTTCGCTCATCGGCCAGGCGACGCAAGCGGTCGAGCGCGGCGGGGTTGCCCCAGACGTGCACGACGCAAATGGCGCGCGTTCGCGAAGTGAGGCGCCGCTCGGCATCGTCGGGATCCAGCGTGAGAGTGCGGGGGTCGATGTCGCAAAATACGGGTGTACCGCCGCATTGGAGGATAGGCGTGGCCGACGCGAACCACGTGTAAGTGGGCACGAGGACTTCGTCGCCGGGCTTGATGCCGACCGCCATGTAGGCGCTGTGCAGCGCGGCGGTGCCGCTGTTCATCACGAGGCCGTATCGGGAACCAGTCAGTTGAGCGAAACGCGACTCGAACTTTTCGACAAGCCTGCCGCGGACCATGGTGTTCGTGCCCCGGATCAAGTAGGGCACGATCGGCAGCAGATCGGTAAGCCGCGAAGTGCGCCAACGATCCCATCCACGTTTCGTCACGGCGCGCGGTCCGCCGAAGACCGCCAACTGCGACCGCTGCGAATTTGTTTCGATCGCAGCGCCGGTAGGCATGAACTTTTGGGCAGGCCGCTTTTTCGATTCGACTTCGGCGACAGTGCTCATGCGGGAACTCCTTGCCGACGGCCGTCATAGTCGGCTGCGGTAATACCATTATAGAACCGGCAATCGGCAGCGAGTGGCAGCGTGACCGGCTGGCCCGTGATTGCGGCTGTGTAGATTGCCGTACAGACCTCGAGCGACTGGCGCGCATCGCGTGGCGAAACGGGCACGTCGGCGCCCGATTCGATTGCGTCGAGGAACGCCACAAAATAGGCTTTGTGCCGCGATGGATCCGACCGCTTGCCAATCCCCAACTTCCTCATCACCTTGGCCAGCACTTTACCGGGCAGCCCCGGCAACAGAGGGCGTTTGCCCGTCGATGGGAATTGCTTGAGCGACTCTTTAAGAGCCGCACTGCGCAAGCCGCGGTCCAACGACTGAATGTTCCATGGATAGTGGACCGACCCTTTTCCGCACACGATGTCCCAATTATTCCCGTAGTTCATCTGCCCCGCCAGCGTGCAATAGCAAGAGACCACGGCGCCGGATTGCATCTCCACGGTGGCTGAAAAGGTGTCTTCCGATTCGATTGGGTTTCCGAGCGTCGCCATGCTGGCGGTAACCCGCGCGACCGGGCCGAACAACTGCAGCATCATGTCGATTTCGTGGATGCATTGTGTCATCAGCGCGCCACCGCCGGCCACTTCCCAGCGGCCCCACCAGGCTTTGGATCGGCCTCCCGGCAAAGCGCCGTAGCGACTCATCCGCGCGAACTTTGGTTCGCCAAGCATGCCGCGGTCGCGAAGCCACACGATCCGACGGGCTTCCGGCAGGTAGCGCAGCTGGTAGATGATCGAAAGCTTGCCCGGATGCCGGTCGGCCGCCGCGATGATGCGATCGGCCGCGGCTAACGAGTGGGCGATCGGCTTCTCGCAGAGCACGAATTTGCCTGCCTCGAGCGCCGCAATGACCATCTCCTCGTGCAGATTCGGCGGCGTGCAGACGTCGACAATATCGACATCCTCGCGCGCGAGGAGCTGGCGGTAGTCGGTGCAAGTCACCGGGATAAAAAAGTCCTTGCTGGCACGGCGCATCCGCTCCGCATCGACGTCGGCCAACGCCACGATTCGCGTTCGGGGAAGCTGCGCGTACCCGCGAGCGTGCTCGGGAAAAATCCCGCCGGCGCCGATGACGCCAACGCCGTAAACGCGAGTGCTTGACTGCTGATCCGGTTCCGAATCGTTCATGAAAGGAGATGGCAACGGATGCGGAGGACGAAAACTGGCGCCAAGCGGCGGTCGGTGCAAGCGACGGACACCATTCAAAAGCCCCTGTATTTTACAGTTTAGCTCTTGGCACGTGCAATTCGAGGCGCGGCGCGATCAGGCTGTCGGCTCGACTCGTTCTGCAATGTAATGCAAGGCTCTGGCCACCAGGCGACGTTGCCGAGCGGCCAGTCGCGACTTCCAACGGCGAGGCCTGCGGAGAACAAAGTAGGGCGTTTGCCGAGCCCCGAAACCTCGATTGTAGGGCTCGACGCCCGGCATCACCGATCCTTCAAAATCGAATTTAGCCGACACTGTTGCGGCGAAGTTGATCGAGTCCCAGTCGAGCAGCCGCTGCGCCCCGCCTTTGCGAAATCTCGGGTCGGCGCCTTGGATGATGGAGACGGCGCAGCGACGGTCGTACACCATGTAATCGCAGGCATGGATGTTGCCCGCGCCATCTTTGGCGATGATGATCCGGGCCCCGGCCTGGGAGCGACAGGCGTCATGAACTCGCTGAACCAATTCGAGCGAGTAAGGGCATTTGACTCCCTGCCGCTCGAACGTGAGCGAGTTGATATCATACATTAGCTGCAGATCGTCGGTTTCACAGACGGACAACTCTTTAACGGACTTGTTGATCCGCTGGCGACAATCGTTTGTCATACGGGACATATAATCGGCCACGTTTTCAAGATCGTCGAAGATGTAGGTATACTTCGTGGTCTGGCTGAAGCCCCGCCACATGAACGCCAACCAATTATAAAATGCTTCATGGAACTGTTGATTCACGCCAATCTCGGGGGAGATGTGATCCAAGAATTGATCGCAGACGGCAATTTCGTCGCCGAGCTGCTTGGCGTAGCGAGCCGTTGAGGGGGCAAATATAACGCCCAGCTTTTGCGTGAGCGGAGGCATCCCGATGTTGCCGCGAGCGTTGTACACCAGCGGCCAAGCCGCCTTGATGTCGTCGCCAATTCGCAGAACCAGGACCTCCCAGCGGCCCGGGGCAGTTGCCTCCAGCCACCACGTCTTGCAATACAGCATGCCCTGCGGCGATGAGTCGACAAACGCATGGTATTGCGAAACGCTCTCCGGCGGAGAAGATATCGTAAGGCGGTCGATGGTGCCATTGTTTGGCATTTCGGAACGTATAGTTATGTAGTTATCTTAGGACTGTCAGACTCAAGCTGAAATGTACGCTAATCGTTCGACGGGAAAGCACGGCGAGGGTATTTCCTCGGTAGCTGATGCACGCATTGCGATGGTCCGATGCGCTTATTGAAACGAATTATTCGGCTGCCCATGCACCAACTGGAGGCTCGGCGCCGTCGCGCGCGCTTTGCTTCCATTTGCCAACGTTGCGGCCTGAAGCTGGACTACGCGCTAAACAGTCCCGGTTTGCCGATTCTGGAAGAGGTCTTCGTCAAGCGCAACTATGCCGATTATTTTCCATTCTATCAACGAAACAACGTGTTGGATATTGGCGGGCACTTTGGTTATTTTTCGATCTTCGCGGCTTTGAACTCGGCGCCGGGGACGCGCGTTGTGACGGTTGAGCCAGCTGCGCGCAATCTGGGAGTTTTGCGGGCGAATATCGCACGGATGGGGCTCGACCAGATCCAGCCGCTGCATGGCGCCGTGGCCGAGACGACGGGAACCGCGACGATGCACGTCACGCGGGCCCACAATTGCTCGCTGATTGCCGAGCATTCACGCGGACTCGCGGCCGGCGATGAGGTCACGAGCGAGACGGTGCCGACGTTCACGCTGGCCGACGTGCTCGCGCAGCACAACCTTGATTCGGTCGATGTTTTGAAGCTCGATTGCGAGGGTGCTGAATACGGAATTATCTACGAATCTCCCAAAGAAGTTCTGCAACGCTCTGGCTTGATTATGATGGAGTTCCACGATCTCAAGGACGCGCGCCGCAGCGGTTTAGCGATGGTTGAACAGCTCAAATTGAAAGGATTTCACGTAATTCAGTTTCATCATTTGCCGAGCAACATGAATCTCAATTACGGGAAAATAGTGGCTGTCCGCGAATGACCGAGAATGTGGCTGCCACTTTGAACATGACCAAGAGATCGCTGTGGGCGCGGTTGAAACATAGTCTGCAAAGGATTTACCGGCGCCACGCCCTGTTCTGCGTCAAGCGCGGCCAACTGCGCCCGACGGTGGAAGCCCGCATTGAGCTGACTTTTGAACGGGCAGCTGAAGAGAACCTGTCGGACGCCCTATCGTTTCGGTCGAATGAGATCGTGTCGGCGTTTCGACGTCGGCTGGAGAGCGGAGAGATAGGGCTATTTGCGTATCATCAAGCGAAAGCAATCGCGCATGGATGGATGATCGTGAATCGCGGCACGTCGCCGATTTTCGCGAATCGGTACTTTCGACTTCGTCCGCGCGAAGCGCTCGTAAACTTCTGTAACGTTGATGAAAAGTATCGGGGCCAGGGCGTCTATCAAGCCATGTTGTGTGAACTATATCGTTACGGCTTCGCCAACGAGCCGATCGACGTGATCTACATCGACACGGAACGCGCGAACGTTCCATCCATGAAAGCAATTGAGAAAACGGCCCACTTCCTCACGTACCAGCACTACCTGAGCATCTTCTCTTACAAGGTTGAGCTCCGCTGGCCTTGGTCAAGCACCTATTGTTCGTGGTAACTTGCACAGCTAGAGTGATCGAATAATCGCCCAATAAGACTTTCGCTACTCTGTCCGGATCAGTAGTGGCGGGTCTGCCGATTGTTTGTATGCGTCAATCAACACGTCTCATCGTGAATTCGCTCTCGATGTTTGGCCGCATGGCGATCACCGTGGGCATCAGCCTCGTGGTGACGCGGCTGCTGTTGCAAACATTGGGAAAAGTCGACTTTGGCCTGATCCTGGCGCTTGGCGCGACGGGCGCCATGCTGCAGTTTGTCACGAGCGCATTAAGCTCAGGTATGCAACGCCAACTAGCGTATGAGCTCGCGCGCGATGGCAAAGATCAACTGATCCGCGTTTTCAGCACCGGTTGGGTCGTGTTTTTGGTGCTGGGGACGGGCCTTTGGCTGGTTGGGGTGGCGCTCACGCCGGTAATCATGCATGGCCTCACGATTCCGGCCGAGCGGGCCGCGGCGTCATGGTGGGTCTATCAGATATCGCTCCTGAGCCTGGTGCTGACCGTGACGGCGACGCCTTATCGAGCATTAATCATGGCCCACCAGCATTTGACGATCAACGCAGTGGCCGACGGCATCACATCGCTTATGCGGCTGGCGGCTGTGCTGTTGTTATTGCGGACGCCCTGGGACCTGATGGTGTCGTTCGTAGCGTATCAGTTGGCCGGCCTGGCAGCGGTGCGGTGGGGAGTCAACGGGTATTGTCTCTGGCGGTACGAAGAAAGTTGGCCCAGGCTGAAGCACTTCGATCGCACCCAATTGAAGGAGATCAGCAGCATCGCCACCTGGTCGTTCCTGAGCGAAATGGCGTGGCGCATGCGGATGCAAGGCGGGATCCTGCTCTTGAACATATTTTTCGGACCCGTGGTGAACGCCGCTTATGGGATTGCGGTTCAAATTGTCGGTTTCGTGATCCAATTGATGGGCGCGATTCGGATGGCCGTGCTGCCGGCGATTGTGGGCGCTCACGTCAAGGGGAATCAGCAGAACGTCCACCGGTTGGCCCTGGTGGCCGGAAAATATACGCTGCTGTTGTTGTCGCTGCTGTTCGTGCCAATCCTGTTCGAGCTGGAACAGATCCTGCATTTGTGGCTGGGAGACTACCCGCCCGACACAGCGATCCTCACGCGGCTCTCGGTGGTCTGGGCGCTCGGAAGCGCCATGGTGTTGGGTTACAGGCTAGCGCAGTTTGCGACGGGAAACCTCGGTTGGTACACGCGCGCGACGTTGCTGGTTTCGGCCGGCCTCTTGATCGTATCCGGGACCGGTTTTTACTACGGTCTGCCACCTTGGTTCCTGCCGGCGACGGCTTGTGTGGGCGCCGTGGTGCTCATTGAGATCGCGGTACGGCGAATTGGCGCAGAGATTGAGCTGCCCGCCGCGCAGTGGATCCGCGAAGCACTGTTGCCCACGCTGGGTGTGCTCGTCCCCGCCACGGCGGGAGCCATGCTGGTCCGTTGGTCATTCGCGGAAAGTCTCTGGCGACTCGTAGCCGTCACGGCCGCGTATACTATTATTGCTGTACCGCTGATTTGGTGGGTGGCGCTGGCCGCTTGGGAGCGACAGCGGTTCCTTGGCATCGCCAGCTCGGCAATGAGTGTATTGCAACGTGCCACCAACGCGCGGCCGGAGGCTTAGCGGCGGTTTTGGAACCCGACGGTGAACTAGTCAAGTTGGAGCCGACACTCGAATCAGAGGCGGCAAGAACCGGGGTGGGTTGCACTGGAAGCGCATTTCTAACTCCCCCAGGCAGCAATCGACGCGAGAAGGGGCCCTTGGCAATGCAGCGCGTTGAGTCGGCTAACAACAAGACAGTCATTCTACTGCAAGACAGGCACATACCGTGGCATGCGCACGGGAATGAGCGAGCAGCGGAACCGGTTGTCTATGCGCGCGGTTACGCGACGCATGCGGGGAGCTTTTTTGAAGACCAGCATCTCGCCCGGCATATCCATGATTTGGCCATGTCAGGCAAGCAGGCACTGGAAGCTGAGATTCCCAACCTCAATGGCGGCTGGGCATTTGTCGTTCGCTGGCCACGCGGCGAAATCTTGGCCGCAGTCGATCGGCTGCGGGCGGTGCCGCTCTTCTATTACCGTGACCAACAGCATTTCGCCATTGCGGCGTGCGGGACGGAGCTTGCGCAGCGATATTCGCGGCCGATCCATCGAGCCGCCGAATTAGAATTTCTCTTATTCCGCTACGTCACTGGCAGCGAGACGCTGTACGAAGGCGTCCGGCAACTGCAGCCGGGCGAAATGATTTGGCATCATCCGGAGCAAACCGCCGATTGCGCCGTGACGCGCTATTACCGTTTTTATCCGTCCGACACGGCCACTGAGGAACCGGCAGTTCTGGCGAACCAGCTTTCGGCTGTGATCGAGCGAATGTTCGAGCGGTTTCGCGACGGGCTTCGCGGCAGCCGGGTGGTGATTCCGTTGAGTGGCGGGTTGGATTCGCGACTTGTCGCAGGGATGTTGAAACGCGTGGGAGTCAAGGATTGCCTGTGCTTCAGCTACGGCTATGGCGACGAGTCGGCACGTGATGTCCAAATCGCAAGCCAAGTGGCTGAAGCATTGGGGTATCCATGGCGGTTTGTTTCCTATTCGCCGGACGTCTGGGCACGACTGTATAGCTCGGGAGCCTTTTCCGAGTTTATTCGGTATGGGTGCAAGGGAGTTTCGAATCCGAACCTCCACGATTTCCCGGCGGTGATCCAGTTTGCCGAGGAAGGACTACATGGCCCTGACACGGTATTTTTTCCTGGTCATTCCGCCGACATGAACGCGGGAAAACACATACCTTCCGACTATGCAGACATCCTGGCGGGAAGAATTAGTCCCGAGGCCCACATAGTTCGAACTCACGGTCGCGGACTGTGGGACAATCCACGGCCGCTGCTTGACGCGGCAGCTCGTCACGGGTTGTCAGAGAAAACAGTCGGCCTGTCATCGAAGCCGCCGGGGGCTGCCTTAGAAGATGCTGTTGCGCGCTGCGAGATGTGGAACGCGGAGCAGCGCCAGGCGAAGTACCTGATAAACAGCGTGCGGACTTACGAGTTTGTCGGCTCGCGATGGCGCACGCTGTGGGACTACGAATTCATGGACTTTTTCCTGCGGGTGCCGATCGAGCTTCGCTACGGCGAGAGGCTTTATCTGGATTGTCTGCGCGAGCGGATCTTCGTGGGCGACTTATCCAAGCTCGCGGAAATACCTCTCGCGAAACACGGACCGTTGAAATCCCTTGCATCGGTTGGCCGCCCCGCCAAGCGAAAGTCCGCCCTCTCTAGCTGGATTGAGGGAATGAAACGCCAAACCCGCCGCCAACTGTTGAAAGTCGGCGTCGCGCGGCGCCATCTCGCCAAGGCAGACTCAAATCAATTCGTGCGCATCCTACTCGAAGGCTTCGGAGTTCCAGACGGCCGCGTGACGTTCCGAGAAACACTGGCTCAAGTCGGAGCGTTTGAGTATCTGACTCCTGAAGCTCAAGAAACTTTGAAGCCCTGGCTCAATTTCAACCTGGATAGTTTGCGGCTGGCTGGGGTTTATAGCACGATTGTTTTGGCGGAGATGGAAAAATACATCCAGTCGCACGAATACAAAGGCCGTGGTTGACCTGAGCCGGGAGAATTGCAGGAAACATGAAACTGATCGTCAAAAAAGCATTGCCAACTCCGGCCTACGATGCCCTGCGTTTTTTGCGGCGCTGGCGCGATTATCCGTTTATTGCGTCGTTTCTATTCGATTCGGCGTTGCGGGCATCGTTCCGTCAGCGGCTGGACATGGTTCGGCAGGCCTATCTGGTAAGCTTTCGTGTGCCGTGCCCCCACAGGCAGCAAGAAGTGTTGAGCTACAGTCGGACGATTCTTTCCCTCCCAGCGAGCGCCAACGGCGTCCTCATTGAAGCAGGGTGCTTTAAAGGCGGCAGCACGGCCAAATTCAGCCTGGCGGCCGACGTGGCAAACCGCGAACTTGTGGTTTTCGACTCCTTCTGCGGAATTCCCCCGAACGATGAAGTGATGGATCAGGACATTTACGGCCGACCGGCAGGTTTTCCTGAGGGTATCTTTTGCGGGGCCTTGGAGGAAGTTCGGGCCAACGTGACACGATACGGCAGAATCAATCGCTGCCGCTTCATCGAAGGCTGGTTCGATGACACGATGCCGCATTTTCACGAGCCGATTGCGGCGGCGTACATCGACGTCGATTTGGTGTCGTCGACCAAGACCTGCCTGAAATATCTTTTTCCGCTGCTTCAACCCGGCGGAATTCTATATTCCCAGGATGGGCACCTGCCCTTGGTGATCGAGGCGCTCGACGACGACAGCTTCTGGCAAAACGAAGTGCGGTGCAAGAAACCGAGGATGGTCGGCCTTGGCGAAAGCAAGCTGGTGAAGATTATCAAAGACGCGCCGAATGGCGAATCTGCGACCTCCGACGGTTAAATAGCGATCCTTCGTTCAGACGACAATCTTGGTCAATGCGCGGCGCGGCAATCGGCCGCGGCGAAGGAAGTATTTGTTTCTGCGATACATGTCTCGCAATTCCAGGTACCTGGCTCTCGCCCAGGAGGCACGCTTCGACACTGGGTCCGTTGAATACCCGAGGAGCTCGAGCAGCTCGACGGTGGAGTAATTGGGAGCGCCGGCACGCCTAGCTCCGACGTCCGATAGCCTCACGGCGCAAAATATCGCGTAGTCGGCTTCGTTGAATTCCGTTTTGTACTGGCCAATCGACTTCGGGTTAATGTTCGTCGCCGGATTGTTGCGCCAGACGGGGTTGCTGCGCCAGGAGTCGCCCAATTCAGGCTTTGCTTCGACGTTGGCCGACTCCAGCATTCGATCATCAAAGGGGATCGAAATCCGCTCGCAGATCTGTTGGAGCACCGCCTCAGGACGCTGGGCAAGGTCTTCGTACCGGTACTCGAAATAATTTGGACGCTCTCGGCAGCTAAGGGCGCAGGCTACGTTATACAGCCACGCGCTGGTCGCGAAAAATACGTCGAAGCCACGTCTCATAAACGAGCAAACCACATCGCGCCCATCCCGAATCGGATGGACTAGCAGGCCTTGTGGATATAAATCGCCCAGTTGTCGAAAACAATACGCGTTTGAGGGAGTCTTCTCGGCAAATATCTTCTTGCCTGACGCGGTTAAGCAGGATCGTTGAATCGCGTCGATGAACTGCCTGGTGTTGGCGCTGTCGCGGAGGCAACGAGTTAGAACGTCCGGTGTCAGGAGGTCGCGCTCGGCGTGAGGCAAGACTTTCGGGTACAAAGCAAACCCGTCGGTCGGCAAGCCGTTCCGGAGCCACGTGTCGAGCTTGCGTTTCAACAGCTCGAAATCGTCAAGGATTGCTGATTTGTTGAAGAGCGAGGCTTCAGCGCCGCAATAAACCTGCGGGTGACGATTGAAGAGCACCGCAAGCAATGAGCTTCCGCTGCTGCCTGCGCCACCGACAAAAATTGGGGATTCCAGACGTTGCGTCTTCCCGATGACGGTGGCAGAGTTGTGCGTGTCGTGTCCCAGGTTCGGTGCGCCCATCGGCACGGAAGAGAGGTCGCTCATATACGATTATCGTACTTTGAGTAGGAATGAATGCCAACTGCATGGCAATCTACCGACCGATTGGAAAGCGCAATTCCTACGGCTCGCCGCGCTTCGGCCATTGGACGCCGTTGGTGCAATCGATCCGCACGTCGTTGTAGCGACTTGGGCCGTCGCGCTCGAGCACGATGGGATCGGCTAAGCCGTTGCGTTTGGCCGTGATACTGTACGAGCCGCTGATCCGCACGCGGCAGGTGAACTTGCCGTGATCGACCATCCGGAGGTTTTTGGCGTTGCCGTCGACCTGCAGACCTTGAATCTCGTAGACGCCGGTGCCGGAATCGGTGCGGCCTAGGTAGAGCAACGTACCCGCGTCACACTGGCCGACGTAGCAGCCGTAGATGTTGAGGGCTCCGCCTTGGTCAAAGCGTAGCGCCTGCTCGTAGCCGTTGCGGAAATCGACCTTGAAAAACGTATGGCACATTGATTGGCGGTTATCGACCCAATACGGGATGCGAACGTTGTGGAATATCATTGCATAGTGTGTAACCTGGGCGGCCCAGAGCGGCCGGGGGTAGTCCACGCACTTGATGCCAACATCCAGGTTGGCCAACGTCACCTGATCCGTGACGAGCTTTGCTGTGGGGGGCCCTTTGTCGCTTTCGACGAGGATGCCGATGGCCGCGTTCTTGGACGTGGCTGCGAGCGCGCCCTGAATGACGAGCTGCGAAATGCGTCCGCCGGCGGCCCAATAGTCGATCATCGGCACGCCGGGCGGGCCGTTCCAGATCAGCCGCGTGACGCCAGGGTTGCGCGAGCGGAGCATCCCGGTGTAGCCACCGGCGCCGAGCAGCGCGCCACCGTTGCGTTTTGGCCAGACGATCGTGGTGGATACGAAATAGTCGCGGGCGTTGCCTACGGGGGCGACGCCGATCGAACGCCCCTGCTCGGCCAGAATCCGTGACAGTAGCGGGCCGTTATCCACTTTCGGATCGTCCGGCACGCAGCCGTAATCGTCCCACGTGGCGCGTCCGCGCTCGGCTTGCAACTGTTTGACGAGCCTTTCGAGCGCATGGACGCGGTTTGTCAATGGATCCAATGCAGGCGGCTGGGCCAGGGCCGAGACGTTCAGCAAGAGCAGCCAATAAGCAGCGGTCAAGTGTCGGTGCGAAGGCATTTCGGTTTCGGTTCTTTTGAGAGTCAGTTCTTCAGAATGAAGTAATCACGCGCAACGTGTCTGTTCCTAATAGCCGCGAGCCCAACGGGTCGCGGGGACGGGTGGGAGTTTTCCGGCGACCCGTTGGCGGTCGCGGCTATTGATGTTCGGAAATTGAATTGAACGGCGTGGCAAGCCTGAACCTCCACGATTAACGAATCAACTCAAAATGACGAGAAATCGGCGGTCTCGCCAACTGGCCGGCCACGAGTCCTCGATCTAATTCTTGCCTGTGATTATGATCAAGGGTACGCTTAAACGTTTGCGACTATCGCCGGTTTGCGAAATTTTGGGCCTTGGCGATAGCCTCTCGTCTTCCCCCGTGCGAGGAGGAGGTGGTGTGAGTTCGCGTGACGCCGTAGACGCCATATACGTTGCCGATCGGGAGACGGACTTTGTCACCGGATTTGCGTCTGCGATTCTGCAATCAAACGTGGCCCGGCTGGCGGCGGTGGCGACGCAAGTGGGCCTGCTGGTCCTCCTGGCACACGGGTTTTCAATCGAGAGCTTCGCCTTCCGAAAGGTGCTGGCGATGGCGCTGGTGGGGTTCGTGATCCACCACCTGCTGCCGATGGCCATGCGGCTGCCGTTCTTTGTGTTGCTGTCGCTGGCGGCGTTGGTCGTAGTCGTGTTGCCCATGAACGCGCTGCTCTTGGCGGGCACGGGGGCGGTGTTGATCGGATTGTGCCACCTGCCGATTGCGTTCGGCTGGCGGCTGGCGCTCATCGTGGCGGCGGGGATCGTGCTGGTGCTGGGGCGAGCCGCGTGGCTTCCCATGCCGGGCTACGAGGTGGTTTGGCCGATCCTCGGCTCGATGTTCATGTTTCGGCTGATCATCTACCTGTACGATCTTCGCAACGGCTCGGCGTCGTTCGGGGTGTGGCGGTCGCTGGCGTATTTCTTCATGCTGCCAAATGCCTGCTTCCCGATGTACCCGCTCGTGGATTACCAGACGTTCAACCGCACGTATTTCAACGAGCCGTCGCCGTGGCGGATGTACCAGGTCGGGATCAAGTGGATCTTCCGCGGCATGATCCACCTTCTGCTGTACCGGTTCGTGCTGCAGAACGCAATCATCGGGGCCGATTATGTGGCCGACGCGGCGGACCTCGTGCGTTACATGGTAACCACGTTTCTCCTTTATCTCCAGATCTCGGGTCAGTTCCACATCATTATTGGCATCTTGCATCTATTCGGGTTCAACCTGCCGGAGACGCATCACAACTACTTGCTGTCGTCGAGCTTTACGGATTTCTGGCGTCGGATCAACATTTATTGGAAGGACTTCATCCAGAAAATCTTCTTCAACCCGGTGTATTTCCGCACGAAGCAGTGGGGGCCGGCGACGGCGATGTCCATCGCGACCCTGGTGGCGTTTTTCTTCACGTGGCTGCTGCACTCCTATCAGTGGTTCTGGATTCGAGGCACGTTCTTGATCACCTGGCAGGATACCTCGTTTTGGACGCTGCTGGCGGTGTTTGTGCTCGTCAACGTGTTGTACGAACAACGTTTCGGCCGCAACCGCCTCATCAAGGGCAAGCGGCGTTCGGCCGGGTCGCGGGTATTGCTGGGGCTGCGGACGATCGCCACGTTTTGCACGATCGTCACACTGTGGTGCATGTGGACGTTCCAGGGCTCGTTTAGCGAGTGGCTGGAATTCATGGGCAACATGGCAGTCATCGACCTGATGACGGCACTTGGCATCCTCGCGGGCCTGGCAGGGCTCGGCCTCGCCGGCGCACTCTTTGGCGATACCGAGCGGGAGTATTCGGCCGGTCAAAAGTCAAAGCGGAGCCCGGTCGCGCCAGAGACGGACTTTGCATTCTGGCGGTCAGCGGCCGCGGTGACGGCTCTCATCGTAATGGTGCCAGCGGTTGTGAAGTTCAGGGACGACCTGCCGCTGGGCGCCACTGCTGTCAACGTGCTGGGTGATATCCGGCGCGACCAAAGTCTGCATGTTCGTGCCGAACGCGACCAGGGCTATTATGAGGATCTTACGAACACCAAGACCTATAACCTGGCTTTATGGGAGCTGTACAACCGCCGGCCCGTGGGATGGGTGCTGAGCATTGGCCAGACCGACGCGGGCAGATCGGTGCCAGATAAGTTTCACCAGTTCGAGCTGGCGCCGTCGAAAGAGGTCGAGTTCATGCGCGAAGACGTATCCACCAACCGCTGGGGAATGCGTGACCGGGATTACAAAAAGAAAAAGCCGCCCGGAGTCTATCGTGTCGCTCTGCTGGGCTCTTCCATCACGATGGGCTGGGGCGTCGGCGACAACGAGACGTACGAAAACCTGTTGGAGGACCGCCTCAACCGCGAGCACTCCGGTGAACTGTACGAGCGCTTCGAGCTGTTGAATTTCTCGGTACCAGGGTATGCCGACTTTCAGAAGCTGTGGGCTTTTGAGCGCGCGCTGGAGTTTGGGCCGGACGTTATCCTGTGGGAGGTGCACGCCACGGGGTACACGTGGATGGTCAACCACCTGGCGCGTGTGATCAGGATGAATGTGCCGATACCCTATCCCGATCTGCAAAAAATGCTCGAGGCAAATGGAATCAGCGCTCGCACCAGCGGACTTACGATGCGCTCGAAGCTGCGTGCGTTGGCGCCGGAGCTGTTAAGTTGGATCTGGGTTCGCATGCTACGCGAATGCGCCGCACGTGGGATTCGTCTTCAAGCGGTGATACTGCCTCGCGCCGATCAGATGCGGGCCGATGAAGAACATCTGGCGGAGATGGCGCGTTACGCCCGTGAAGCCGGCCTGCCGGTGCTCGACTTGAGCAAGGCATTCCGCAAGGTGACGAATCGCAGGACGGTAGCGACCGCGCCGGGGGATGCTCATCCGAACGCCTACGGACATCGTCTGCTGGCCGAGGAGCTTTACCATCAGATGTTGGAGCTGCCTGATTGGCAAACGGTCCTCGGCGAGCCGCCTCGTCAAGCGGCGCGGGCGGAGACAGCAGGCGCCACTACCGCCGCCCAACACAACTCAGACGGTTTATAAATCGTTTGCCAAGGAGCGAGCAATGTCCGAGAAGATCGAGTCGACGGTGAAGGATTATATTCTCCGTGAGTTTCTGCCGGGCGAGGATCCGGCCGAACTGCAAGACGACACGCCGCTCATCACCGGCGGCATTCTGGATTCCATCGCGACGCTGAAACTGGTCTCGTTCCTCGAGGAGCAATTTGGCATTAGCATTGCCGCCCATGAGGCTGACGTCGATCATCTCAACACCATCGGCGATATCGCCCGCCTTGTGCAGGAAAAACGCGGGACAAAAAAGTGAATACTTCTGTCGCTATTCACTACTGGCTGACTCAATCGGCCGAACGTTATCCCGCTCACGTTGCCGTCGAAGAAGGCGACACTGTGCAACGAATCACATACGCCGATCTCGATGCCCTGAGCGATTGCTTGCGCGACCGGTTGATCCATTGGGGCATCCAACGCGGGAACCGCGTCGGCATCGATCTGACGAAATCGGTCGACGCCGTGGCGGCGATTTATGGGATTCTCAAGGCCGGGGCCGCCTACGTGCCGGTCGACCCGAATGCGCCGGCCTCACGCAACGCTTACATTCTGAACGACTGCCACGTCAGCGCCGTTGTTGTCGAGCGGAAGTTCGTCGAGGAGCTGGACAAGGAACTGCGCGAGCTGGGCGCTCGCATGCCGCAAAGCGTGGTTCTGGATCGGACTGGCGGCGGAGATGCGCTGAAGCAAGCGCTGCAGCAGCTCGACGCGAGCGACCGCGCCCCCAAAAGTGCGACGGTGGATTCGCACAAGGATGACCTGGCCTACATCCTCTACACCTCCGGTTCCACGGGCCGGCCCAAGGGCGTGATGCTCTCGCATGAGAACGGCGTGAGCTTCGTGGACTGGTGCAGCGAAACGTTCAAGCCGACACACGAGGACCGCTTCTCGTCGCACGCGCCGTTTCATTTCGACTTATCGATCCTCGACCTTCACTTGCCGATCAAGCACGGCGCCACAATCGTGATTATTTCGCACGAGCGCGGGCGGGAGCCGGTGGGATTGGCGCGGCTGATGCATGAGCGAGGCCTGACGATCTGGTATTCCGCGCCGTCGATTCTGACGCTGCTTGCGCAGCAGGGCAAACTGGATCAGTACGACTGGTCGCGGCTGCGCAGCATTCTGTTTGCCGGCGAAGTGTTTCCGATCAAACATTTCCGTTTGCTGAAGTCGCTCATCCCGCATCCGTCGTATTTCAATCTGTACGGGCCGACGGAGACCAATGTGTGCACGTTTTACCGCGTGCCGGTTGAGCTCAACGCCGAGCGAACGGAGCCCTATCCCATCGGCCGCACGTGCAGCCATCTGCAATCGAAAATCATCATGGACGGCAAAGAAGTTGCCCCCGGCGAAGAAGGCGAGCTGTGCATCAGCGGCGCGGGCGTGATGAAGGGTTATTGGAACCAACCCCAGCAAACCGACGATGCGTTTTTCGTCGATGAAAGCGGCGGCCGCTGGTATCGCACGGGCGACATCGTGGTGGCCGACGAGCAGGGTGAGTTCATCTTTCGCGGCCGGCGCGATCGCATGGTGAAGCGCCGCGGTTACCGGGTAGAATTGGGTGAGATCGAGGCGTGCCTGTACCGCCATTCGGACGTGAAGGAAGCGGCGGTCGTTGCCTTGGCAGATGTCGAGGGCGTCACAATTCACGCCTTCGTGGCCCTCGCCGACGGCGTTAAACCTTCGCTGATTGCCATGAAGCGATTCTGCTCGGGCCAGATTCCGCTCTACATGATCCCGGACCGCTTCAAGTTCCTCGATCGTTTGCCCAAGACGTCGACGGACAAGATCGATTATCAGCGACTGAAACAGGCGGCTGCGGAGCGGTGAGTTATGCGAACCTGTAAAGATCTCACGCAAAGGCGCGAAGGCGCAAAGTTCGCAAACTCAATTCTCGCAGAGACGAACACATTTTTTCGAAAACAGAAAGCAGAGTAAAATGAGCATGGTTTTAAGTCTCTCCGTCGACTTCTACCTCGTATATTGATTTTTTCTTGCGTTCCTTGCGACTTTGCGCCTTTGCGTGAGACTGTTATGGATTTCACCTGGTCAGACGAACAACGCGAGCTGTTCACCGCGATCGAGCGTTTCGCCGCGGCGGAATTGAACGAGGGGATCATCGAGCGCGATGAGCACGGCGAGTTCAGCCGTGACGGGTGGTACAAGTGCGGAGAATTCGGAATTCATGGTTTGCCCGTCGAGGAGCAGTACGGCGGGAGCGATTTGGATGCGTTGGCCACTGTCGGCGCGCTGGAGCGGCTGGGCTACGCATGCAAGGACAACGGCCTGATCTTCTCGATCAATGCGCACATGTGGACGGTGATGATGCCGGTCGCGGCGTTCGGCAGCGAAGATCAGAAGCAACGTTATCTTCCAGGCCTTGCCAGCGGCAAGCTGATTGGCGGCAACGGCACGAGCGAGCCGGACACGGGCTCGGACGCCTACAACATGAGAACCACCGCCGAGAAGAAGGGCGACCGATACCTGCTCAATGGCAGCAAGATCTTCGTGACCAATGGTCCCGTTGCCGACGTGCTGGTCGTCTATGCGAATTCCGATCCCGCTAAGGGACCGCATGGGATTAGCGGCTTTATCGTGGACGCACCCACGCCGGGCATGACGGTCACGCGCAAGATCGACAAGATGGGTGTGCGCACCTCGCCGATGGCGGAAATCTATTTCGATAACTGCGAAGTGCCGGAGACGAATCGGCTCGGCAAGGAAGGGGCCGGGCAGGCGCTGTTCACGCACTCCATGGTGTGGGAGCGCGGCTGCATCCTGGCCAGCGCCGTGGGCTCGATGCAGCGTTTGCTCGAGACGTGCGTTCGCTACGCCAAGCAGCGCAAGGCGTTCGGCCAACCGATCGGCAAGTTCCAGCAAGTCGCGACGAAACTCGTGGACATGAAACTGCGCGTCGAAACGGCGCGGCGCATGCTCTATTACCACGCCTGGCTGATCGCCCAGGGACGCAGCGCCGTGATGGAAGCGGCGATGAACAAGTTGTACATCAGTGAAAGCTGGGTGCGGTGTTGCGAGGATGCCATCCAGATCCACGGCGGCTACGGGTACATGACGGAGTACGAGATTGAGCGCGAGTTGCGAGACGCCATCGGCAGCCGGCTCTACTCCGGCACCAACGAGATTCAACGCAATCTCATCGCGGCCATGCTCGGGGTGTAGTGCAGTCCTGACGCTCCGCGCCAGGCGCTCATTCATGAAGATTCTTACACCGTTCAAGAGCGTTCCCGAAAATTATGGCCAGCCGGGCGCCACGTCGAGCGGCGGCCGGCGCGTGATCAACCCGTTTGACCAAATCGCCATTGAAGAAGCGTTGCGGCTGCGCGAGCGCGGCGTCGCTTCCGAGATTGTCGCGGTGACCGTCGGGCCGGATTCGGCGGACGAGGAAATTCGTGCGGCGTACGCGATGGGCTGCGATCGTGCCATCCGTATTGATGATGAACGTTCGCTCGATCCGCACGCGGTGGCGCGCCTTTTGCTCGCCGTGGTGCGCGCCGAAGCGCCCGAACTCGTGCTGATGGGCAAGCAGGCGGTTGATGATGACGCCAGCCAGGTTGGGCCGATGCTGGCCGGCTTGCTGGGCTGGCCGCAAGCGACGTTTGTCTCTCGGCTGGAGCCCGCCGACGACCGGCGCTCCGCCACGTGCACCCGCGAAACCGACGGCGGCCTGGAAGTCATTACCGTCCAGCTGCCGGCCGTCGTGACGACCGATCTGCGATTGAACGAGCCGCGCTATGTTTCGCTGCCTGGTCTCATCAAGGCGCGGCGGAAGCCGATCGAGCTCAAAACGCTCGCTGAGTTGGCCAGCAATGCACAGCCGCTGACTGCGATTCTCCGTGTCGCTGCTCCGCCCAAGCGATCCGGCGGGGTGAGCGTCGAGTCGGTTGCCGAGCTGGTCCACAAACTCAAGCATGAAGCCAAGGTGATTTAGCATTTCAAAGCGCCGATGAGTGACGCCGAATTTCCTATCCTCGTTGTGATTGAGAATGACCAGCAGCATGCCAAGCCGGCGTCGCTGCGGGCCATCAGCGCAGCGCGGCAGTTGGGCGATTCGTATTCGCTGCTTTGTCTGGGACGAGGCATTGAAACGGTCGTCGCTGGTGTGTCCGACTTGGGCGCGGCAAGGATTTATGTCGCCGATCATGAAGCGCTGGCCGATCCGCTTGCGGATCGTTATGCAAAAGTCGTTGTGGACGTGGCTGCTCAGGATGGCTCGCGGACGATCCTGGCGGCGGGCTCCACATTCAGCCGCGATTTGTTGCCGCGCGTCGCCGCATTGATCGACGCGCCCATGTTGAGCGACGTGACGCACATTGAATCGACGCCGGATCAAACGATCTATCAGCGGCCCGTCAATGCGGGCAGCGAGGTGGCGACTGTCACGCTCGAATCTCCGCGTCGCGTGCTTACGATACGAGCCGGCGCATTCGAATTGCCGCAGCGAACCGACGAGCGCTCGCCGCGTCAATCCGTCGCCGTGTCGCGTGACGCGCTGCCGAACGGGATGCAATTCGTTTCGCGCGAGCAGCGCCAATCGCAACGGCCGGAGCTTTCGGAGGCACGGGTGGTCGTGGCAGGCGGGCGGCCGATCAAGGATCGGGAAGCGTTCGAGCAACTGGTGGGGCGGTTGGCCGACACGTTGGGCGGCGCCGTCGGCGCTACGCGGGCCTTGGTCGACGCGGGCGTGGTCCCGAATGACTGGCAGATTGGCCAGACCGGCAAGGTCCTCTCGCCTGAGCTTTACATCGGGATCGGCATCTCGGGAGCCGTGCAACACCTGGCGGGAATCATGGACGCCCGCGTGATCGTCGCGATCAACAAGGACCCTACGGCTCCGATCATGAAGATGGCCAGTTACGCATTGACGGGCGATCTGTTCGAGCTCGTGCCGCAATTGATTCAGGCGCTGCAACGGGGAGATGAACCAGGGCGGTGATTTACGGCTTCGCTGTCCGAGCCGGCCGCTAAGTGATACACGCGGTTTTTCCGGCAAATAGGCCGCGTTTGCGTTGACATTTCGCAACGCGAGCACGCAGTTTCCCCGCAGTTTCGTAGCCGAATCAAGCCACCCGTGTACAATGAAAGGATCGCGGGGCAGGCTTTTCGGAACAGTCTCATGCGGTGAAGATCGGCATCGATGATCGCGCGTCATAGGTTCTTTCTTACAACGGCTCATTGCTTGCGGCGGCTCGTTCGCGAGCGGCGCCCGGCGAACGGGTGGGCTATCATCGCGATTGCGATTGCCTTGTTGCTGCATGGTTCGGCACACGCTCTTATCGTGGGCAACGTTCCCAACGTAGTTCCGGCCACGACCGTCAACCCGGAGGACTATGTCGGCTGGGAACAGGGCGATCCCGGTTGGAACAATACAACCGCCAACGGCAGCAACTACGTGTACCTTGGCGACGGCTGGGTCCTGTCGGCGCGGCACGTAGGCTACAGCGCGGCCAATGGAGTAACGTTGCAAACGATGCTGCCAAACGGTTCCCTCGGCCCGGTCGAGACCTTCCATCGCATCCCAGGCGACTACTACTTCGACTACGGCTATTGGCAGAGCAGCACGCGTTACTATGCAGTATCCAACCCGACGACAGTCCAATCGCAGTCGGGACAAACGATCTCACTCCAGGATTCGCGCGGCACGTACTTTACGGATTTGCAGCTGTTTCGCATCAACGGCGATCCCGGGTTGCCCGAGTTGGCGATTGCGTCGCAACTGATGCCCTCCGATTTCACGCGCGCGACCGCTCCTGAAGTGGTCACGGTGGGTCGCGGTCGCGGTCGCGTCGCGGCGGAAAGCCATTGGAATGTAACCGAGGTTTCCGAAGAACAATGGACGTGGACCAGCACCACGGGCCCGGGAACGCATCAAGGTTATTTACGTGATAGCACGACTGTGAAGCGCTGGGGAACGAACCGCCTTGCCGATCCTATTCCAAACCAGGCAGGCGATCCGTCCGATCCGGGCGCGTTGAATTATTCCGATGATTTTGAAGCGGTTTTGTCCGACACGCGAGCAGTGCTGCCGTTAACCACTCCGGACGGCGCCACTCGCGACATCGTTTCACTAACGACGGTCTACGACAAACAGACGTCGCCCGGGGCTACGGAGCTTGAGTTTCAGGGCATTTCAGGCAACTCGGGAAGCGGTGTGTTTTACAAACGAGGCGATGAATGGGAACTGGCAGGCATTGTCCACGCAATTTTCCGCTATCCCAATCAACCGGGAAGCGCCACGGTGTACGGCAACGCAACGCTGATTTCCGATCTGTCGTTCTACAACCAGGATTATTTCAACAGCATCAAGTACATCATGGATTCGCACGCTAACTATTCGCACGTGGGAGACGTGAATTTGGATGGCGTGGTTTCCGGCGACGGGACTGGCCCGCCGGAAACGGATGACGTGACGGCTTTCATTGTCGGCTGGGGCTATGACAGCGGCATGAATCTTGGCACCATCGCGTCCTGGAAGAACGGCGATCTGGATCGCAATGGCCAGACGAACGTCGACGATTTCATGATGCTCCGCACGGCGCTCAACGGCGACATTTCAAGCGCGGTGATGGCCGCACTGTTTGGCGACGGCGCGTTTAAAATACCAAACGGCGCCGTTCCCGAGCCGGCCAGCGCGGTTCTGGCGAGCATGGCAGGCGCTTTTCTTGTAGTCGTTTGGCGGCGCCGAGCGGGACGCGTTCTTTAAGGTACACGGCGGATCGAAGATTGGTCCGGTGTAGCTAAACCGCCTTTCGGCCGTGAGCTCGGGGCCGAACGGCAAGCGGCGGCTTCATTTGTGTGTGGCTCCTTTCTTGGTTTGGCGACGGCTAAACGGCTTCAAAAAAGAAATGAAGGGCCCTCTGGGCGCGGGGACGGATGCAAGTGCGCACGATCGGTACATATGCCACGTATCGCAGCGCGGGCATCATTCCCTCCCACCGACGGACGAAATACTGCGGTCCCTGGGGGCGGCGGGCAGTCGCCGAGAGCATTAAGCGCGTTTCTTCCTGATCGAGGAAGACGTTCGCCGCTCTCGTATGCGGCAGCCGCCGGTGAGCGCTACGTGCAGCTACGCCCGATCGGTCATTTCCAAGGGCGAGCCTAGCATAACTGGTGGCCAATTTCTACAAGCAGTTTTGGCCACCCACGGGTGGCCAAAATTGGTGCTTGACATGCATAAAGCCGCGACCGTTGGTCGCGGAGCCGGTGGCGGTATAATTGCGATGAGCTTTTGGTATGCCGATCTGTTTCCGCGACCAGCGGTCGCGGCTTTATGTGAGGCTTTGCAATGGCACGACCTGTGACTGTGAATGTTCCGCACGCGTTGGGCAAGGATGAGGCGCGGCGGCGGATTGAGGAAGGGTTTGTCCGGATGCGGCAGCAGATGACCGGCGGGCTGGGCGCGATGGTGACGTTCCAGGATCGCTGGGAGGGCGATCGGCTGCATTTCGAAGGCAGCGGAATGGGACAGAAAATCACCGGCCGGCTGGACGTGCGGGCCGACGTCGTGGAGATTCAGCTCGACCTGCCGGAAATTCTCGCGGCGCTGGCGGAGCGGATCACCGGGCGATTGCAGCAGGAAGGACGGAAGCTCCTCGAGAAGAAGTAAGCCGGCAGCCGACCGCGCCTAACCGAATGTCAACGCCTTGCCGCATAGGTGTGGCTTTTCCGCAACGGCCGATCCGCAATTGATGCGATTGATCAACAGTCCAAACGACACAGCCGCGCGCCATTCTAAGCGACTTTTATTGCGACGCGTCGCCTCACCCGCCGGCCGTTTGTTCTAGACATAGACTTGAGATGCCGGATAGACGGACGCATCCGGCGCCAAGTAAAGCTTTTCTCGACCCGGCCGGGCACCCTCCTCGGTCGCGTCACGTTCTCGTCGTGACATTTTTCAGGCCAGAGCCCGGTCGCTGAAGCAACCTCGCCGGTGGCGTTGAGGGTGATATGGACTCCAAGCATTCACGCCGACGCAAGTCGCGGGCGCGGCAGATTGAGTCGCTCGAAGAGCGCCGCGTGATGTCGGCCGACCCGCTGTTCGGCGGCGCGATCGAACACCACCGCGTCGATGATTCGCTCAGCGAGCCGCCCGCGCTGGTGCATCACGGCCAGCGCGACGCCGACTTCTGGCTCGACCCCTGGACGGAGCGCGATCTGGATGCGCTGTTGGGCGACGTCGAGCAAACGCTCGCCAGCGCGCACCAGGCCACCGGGCTGACGCAAGTCCGAAATGACTACGGCTTTCTGGGCGCGGGGCAAACGGTGGCGATCATCGACAGCGGCATCGCCTGGAACCACGTTGCCCTAGGCAACGGGTTTGGGGCCAACCACCGCGTGGTGGGCGGCTGGGATTTTACCGAAGAGAACGACTCCCAACCCTACGACGACGGTCCGTCGGGCTCGCATGGCACGCACGTGGCGGGCATCGTCGGCGCGGACCGCACCGGCACGAATGACGACGGCGTCGCGCCGGGGGTGGACCTCGTTGGGCTGCGGGTGTTCAACGATGCGGGCGACGGCTACTTCAGTTGGGTCGAAAATGCACTCAGTTGGGTCCACACGAATCGCAATGCGTTTGAGAATCCGATTACGGCCGTAAACCTGTCGCTCGGGGCGTCCTGGAACTCCGGCTCCATTCCCTCCTGGGCGATGCTGGAGGAGGAGTTCTCGCAGTTGAAGGCGGACGGGATCTTCATTTCCGTCTCGGCCGGCAATTCCTTCGCCAGCTACAACGCCCCGGGCCTTGGCTACCCGGCCGCCAGCTCATACGTCGTGCCCGTGATGAGTGTGGATGACGGCGGCAACCTGAGCTCGTTCAGCCAGCGGCACACGCGGGCCATCGGCGCGCCCGGCCGATCGATCGTCAGCACCGTCCCCGACTATGTCGGCAACCAGAACGGCGTTGCGGATGATTATGGGAGCATGTCGGGCACAAGCATGGCTGCTCCGTATGTCGCCGGCGCGAGCGTGCTGTTGCGTGAGGCGATGCAGTTTGTCGGCTACGCGAATATCACGCAGGACACGATCTACAACCACATGATGGACACGGCCACGACGTTCTTCGACGCGGCCACCAGCCAGAATTACAAGCGGCTCAACCTCGCCAGCGCGCTCGACGCGCTGATGCCCGCCGACGATTACGGCTCGACGGCCGGCACGGCCCACAATCTCGGTTCGCTGAGCGGCACGAGCGACATGGCGGGCGTCATTGGCAAGCTCAGCGACGCCGATTACTTCACTTTCACCGCCGCAGCCACCGGCACTGTGTCGTTCACCGCGACGACCACACACGACCTCGCGCCGGTTTGGGCCGCGTCGGGTGGGGCCGTGAGCGGCGCCCAGGGCGAGACGTACACGTTCCAAGTGGTCGCTGGCCAATCCTACACGCTGGGCTTGTCAACGAGCGGCGGGATCGGCCACTACACTTTGGACATCGACGCGCCTCATAACTTCACGTACACCGATTGGGGCACCATCACACAAACTGAGGTGAATAACACCACGAGCGCGGGCGCGACGTGGTATCGCGTTGAGGCCGGCCGCACCGGTTACTTCACGGCCGAGGCATTGTACTCCGCAGCCGGCGGCAATATTGATCTCGCCCTCTACAGCAGCAACTTGCAGCTGCTGGCCATTAGCGGCGCGACGACGTACGGCGACCGCCTGGACGTTTTCGCGAATGCCGGCACCGATTATTTCCTCCGCGTCAGCGGCACGAATGCCGATGTCGATTTCCGGCTCACCAACCTCGTCTCGCTGAGCGGCACGACCGTGAACGTCGCCGGCACCACTGGGGCCGACACGTTCACATTTGCCGTCGGCGCCAAGCAGCACACAGTCGGCGTCAATGGCGTCGCGTACCAATTGAACCGGCCGGCGATCGCACAAATAAACATTACCGGCGACGCCGCCAGCGACACGATCACGATGACGGGCAGCTCGAAAAAGGAAACCGCCCTGCTCTACGTTGATTACGCGAGTTTTACGGGCAAGGGTTTTGCGGTCTCCGCCACAGGCGTTGAAAATGTCACCGTCAATGGGGGCGGCGGAAAGGACACCGTCCACCTCTATGACTCCGCCGGCAACGATGTGTATAGCGCGCAGCCTCACGCCGTTGTCATGTCAGGCACCGGCTACTGGCATGGCGCCAACGGATTCAAGACGACGATTGCTTACGCCTCGACCGGCAACGACACGGCCGAGATGTACGGCTCGGCCGGCAAAGATACGTATCGCACATATCCAAACCGAGTGATGATGTCCGGCAAAGGCTTTTCCAACACGGCCTGGGGGTTCGATACCACGGCCGGCTACGGCCTGGCGGGACGGGACAAGGCCTACCTCTACGACTCAGCCGGCGACGACGTGCATCACGCCTATGCGGATCACGTGGTCATGTCCGGCCCCGGGTTTGAAAACACGGCCAGCGGATTTGAACGGACGTCTGCCTATGCGTCGTTCGGAGTGGACACGGCGCACATGCACGATTCGGCCGGCGACGGCTTTTATCGCGTCTCCTCCAAAGGCGTGACCATGTCCGGCCCCGGCTACGACAACCGTACCTTCTACTTTGACGTCGCCTTGAGCCATTTTTCGGAGAACACTGCGGGGCCGAACATGTACGGTTTACTTGTCGACGGCGAATCGCGTGTGCGCTCCAGCAACGCCATCGTGTTTGACCAAAGCGATAACGACCTACCGGCGACTGAGAAGCAAGTTGGTGGCCGCACTGACAACACGTTCGAACGCCCGTCGCTCTATAGCTCCGGGCGACGCAACGAACTGATTAGCGCAGAGTGGGGTGAGGATCGAAGTGATAACGGAACATGGCATGACTCCCCAGGCTTTGTCGAGCTCGAGGAGTCATTAGCCGATGTTGCGCAAGTCACACTCGACTTCGATGCGGTCGACCATTTGTTCGACCGGATAGCGACGTTCGCCGCGCATCTCCACGGATAAAACGCTTCCGCCATCTGAGCCGGCAAGCATCAGTAGCCGTAGTGGGCGGCGGCGTGGAGCTTGGCTTGCTCGTCTTCGGTGAGGCCGTCGATCTTTGCCGGGTCGAATGAGTGATCGCATTAAGTCCAAGACGAACGTTGAGACCGGAGAAGATGAGTCATGGGAACTTAAGGATCTTCGTAAGATGTGTGCCACGTACTACGACGAGCACGCTCTCGAGTCCTCGATCGAGACGTCGGCCATTCGGTCGGTGGAATCACCCATCGACACTGCGCTATCTCGCTCCCTTGGCTTTCAAGGCAATCACGACGCTTTCGCAACCGACAGCGTTCGCAACGCTCGTCAGAGGTTATGATGGTGAGTGCCCGTGTTGCCGGAGGCGCTTCGCCGACGCTTAGTAACCACGGGCAATGTGACCGACGCGCCTAAGAGCGCGAAAGACGACGGATGCCCAGAGTTTCAAAATCGGTCGGGCGTGTTGAAAAAGTCCGGATCGTGCTGTCGTTTGGTTGGTTATTTTTGGATTTGTTGCGCTTGGTCGATCATGTGAATGCTGTGCTGCGCTTCCAAGGCGAGTGGAGCGCGATCAGCCAACAATAAAGTGGGAAGAGGAGGCGCTTGAGGTTCTGCACAATCGCGCTGAGATACGCCTGGATCTGGACCTTCGGCCGACCACGGTACTTTGCTCGAGCGAGGCAGTGATTCTGCTTGGCTTCGGCGAACAGTCCTTCCATCTTCCACATCCGCTCCGAGATCTTCTTGCCGAATTCCGGCTCGTTCATTTGAAGCTGCACTTCGTCGAAGACGTCCTGATCAAAGGGACGTAACACGAACCGCGTGTGCGGTGCGTTCGGTCGGTTCTTAGCCGAACATACCGAAGCCAGCGGACAATCGCGGCACTGTCCTGGCGAAGAGGAGCACCGTGTGCGGTTCCAATAGTCACCTGGACTTGGATAGAGATATTTTCCCGCGGCGCAGCGAATGCGGTCGTGCTCCCGCTCATACTCCAATTCAACGGCCGCCCCAGAATTCCTGCCGCTACGTCGATTCCACAGTGGGATGTACGTTTCGGTTCCTTGCCCTCTGAGTGCCTTGATGATTTCTGCCGAGCCGTAGCCCCGATCGGCAATCGCTTCCCGAATCGTGATCTGATACTTGTCGCCAACACGCCGAAGCTGTTCCAGATACGGCTGGTTGTCGTGCCGGCCGCCGGTCGTCACTTCGGTATCGAGAATGATCCGGCTGTCGGCATCGATCGTCTGATGTACTTTGTATTTGAGCTTTGAGCTGCCGGGGCGTTCCCTGCTTCTGCGCCAGCGTCGCGTCCGGGTCGCTGCGACTGCGGTGCGTTTGATTGGATAACTTGCGTTGTGCCTGACCATCGATCGTGCCCCGGTGCTGCCTTTGAGCTTCGGCCTCCTTTTGAGCCTGATCGGGGTCTTTGTGGATGAGCGAATTCAAAGATGCATCGGCGGCCATCAAGGTGGCGTCGGTCATCACCCGGCACTCGTCTTTCACCAACCCCTTCTGCTTGCACTGCGCGACGATCTCGCGGAAGACGGCCTCGAAAATGTTCTCGCCGTAGCGGTCACGGATGCGGCTCAGTGACGAGTGGTCCGGAACCTCGTCTTCCAGCGCTAGTCGACAGAACCAGCGGTAGGCGAGATTGTAGCGCACTTCTTCACACAGCCGTCGATCGGTGGTGATCCCGTAGAAGCATCTGTTGCACGCCCTCCAATTCGGCGAGCGCCGTAGCAGCATTGTCGAAGCTCGATTTTTCGGCTCGGCTGAGAGTGACAAGCAAAACCGCAATCACCACCATTCCGGCCGCGATGCCGCATTTTTTGGTATCCATGACAGGTCTCCTTCTTACGCGATCAGATAGCTTGGTCCGTGGCCGCCGCGACAAGGCAATCTAGTGGACACGAAGATTCAAGAGCATTCTATCACTATGAGGGGCATGCGCGTCCAAATTAGAAAATCGCGGGCGGGATTTACGGGGAGGATAAACGAGTGTCAAAACTGTTGGTTTGCCGGAGCATTTCTTCGGCAGGAACGACCGTTGAGTGTCAGACTCAACGTGCAGAGCGTGCGTCGAATCGTCCCGAATCAACAACTCGTGGTCAAAGGAATATTCATTCCAGAACCATCGTCTCATACACTGTTGGTTAGAGAGGCGGTCATGCTGGTCCCGACAGCGTGTCACCGCGACGCCGCAAGGCTAACCGGCTTACCGCACAAGCGAGGGTCTCCATTCCATTGAATTCCTCATGGTTAACCGTTAAGATGCGACGAGGTCGCGAATAGCCATTCGAGAAAGGTTTGGATTCTGCTTATGAAGCCTGACATGATCCGTAATTGCATTACAGCTGTCGTAGTTCTCTTCTCCTCAAGTGCAGCGTCTGCGAGCAGCGATATTCTGTATGACTTCACGGAGACAATTTATTCTGGCGGCCTTGCTGGGACGGCGGAGATGGGTCAGTCAATTCAGCTTCCTTATCAAAGCACCATCACCCAATTCTCTTTTTCTGCCGGCAGCGGACCTCCGTTCGCTTTTACCGATGATATACTTGTCAGGTTCTACAAAACAACGGGACTGCATGGGACGCCGACCGATCTACTTTGGACGGGTCTTCTTGAAGACGTCATCCTGACGCGTTCAATCTCTACATTCACGATCGATGTGCCAAACGTGGAGGTGCCGCGCACGTTTGCCTTTTCAATTGAATTGGTCGCAAAACAGTACGCGTTGATTTTTCATCCGGGCGCAAATTCCATGCCGCTTGGTAGGCCCGGCTGGTGGTTTTCCTGGTTTGAGGATTCCTGGTATTTGTATCCAGACCGAGATCCTGCTCCTTTTGCCGTCAGGCTGGTGGGAGTCCCCGGGGGGATCGTGCTGGAGCCTAGTTCAATCGCGTTTGGAGGGATCGCCCTCGCGTGTGCCACGTGTTTCGCAGGTCGTAAGCGTCGGAATCTGCGTTGAATGACACGGAATGGGTCGGTCTCCTTCAGGCCGTCGGCCAGCATCCGCAACGCCTGAAGTCCATTAGTACTAAAATCGGGTCGTTAGTCGGCTTGTCTTACGCTTCACCCGGCGAGATGGGTTGCTGACACATTTCGGCAGCTCGCACCGTCTACGAGCCCACCGAAACTTGCTTCGGTGTGTCGCGACCGGCGCGCGTTAGACTATCGATGGGGATGCAGTGCCGAGCGCCGAAGATAGCTGCGCGAATGTTCTCGGGCTATCCCGCCAAGGATTGGCCTGCATGAAGCGGTTTAAAGGTCGAAAGCCGGTGGCGATAAGTGCCACTATAACAGGTTCTTTGACGGGACATGAGAAGTCGTTCCGCTATGAGGAGCGGGTCAATGCGAGCCGCGGACCTGCGCAGCTTACCGAAGAATTCAATCGGAGCGAAGGGTCGGCCGCTTGTGATACTACTGTCGGCTAGCTCGCAATTGATTTACTAGGTCATCAAATCCAATACCGGCTGGTGCGCTTCGACGCCTGTGAGGCGAACGTCGAGCCCCTGGTGTTTGTAGGTCAACTTTCGGTGATCGACGCCTAACGCGTGGAGTATTGTCGCGTTCAAGTCGTGGATGTGGATCGGCTTGTCGACGATGTTGTAACTGAAGTCGTCGGTCTCCCCGTAAACGATGCCCGGCTTGATGCCACCGCCGGCTAGCCAGATAGTGAAGCATCTAGGATGATGGTCGCGTCCGTAGTTTTCCTTGGTTAGCTGGCCCTGGCAGTATATGGTCCGTCCGAACTCTCCGCCCCAAAAGACTAAAGTGTCGTCCAACAGCCCTCGCTGCTTGAGGTCCTGGATCAGAGCCCAGCCGCCCTGATCGACATCCTTACATTGCAGGGCGAGGTCTGACGGTAAATTGTTGTGCTGATCCCAGCCGCGGTGAAATATTTGCACAAACCGTACGCCTTGCTCCATCATCCGACGGGCGAGCAGGCAGCTTGCCGCAAACGTACCCGGTGTGCGGACATCGGGCCCGTACATGTCGAGCAAATGCTGTGGCTCATCGGCGATGTCGATCAACGCGGGCACGGATGTCTGCATGCGAAACGCCATTTCGAACTGCTCAATGCGCGTCTGCGACTCGGGATCGCCGAAGGATTCGAAGTTTCGCTGATTGAATTGAACGACACGGTCCAGCATTCGACGCCGTGTGGCGGCGTCGACCCCAGCGGGGTTCGACAGGAACAGAACCGGGTCTCCATTACTGCGCATCGCCACGCCTTGGTGTGTTGTGGGCAAGAAGCCCGAGCCCCACAAGCGACTGAACAGGGCTTGCGCACTGGCTTTGCTCGACCAAGCCGGCGTCATTACGACAAACGCCGGCAGGTCATCGTTCATCGTTCCCAAACCGTAGCTGATCCAGGAGCCGATGCTGGCTCGACCGGGAAGCTGGTGTCCCGTGCACAAATAGGTCGTTGCCGGATCGTGGTTGATGGCCTCGGTGTGGAGCGAGCGGACGATGGCGAGGTCGTCGACCATTTTCGCCGTATGGGGCAATAGCTCGCTAACCCAGGCACCACTCTGGCCGTATCGCTGGAACTTAAATTTGGAAGGCGCAACAGGAAAGCGCGATTGGCCGGACGTCATCGTTGTCAGCCGCTGTCCCATGCGGACACTTTCCGGCAGGTCGATATCGAACAGAGCCTGCATTTTCGGCTTGTAATCGAACAAGTCGAGCTGGCTCGGGGCGCCGTTCATGAAGAGGTAAATTGCCCGCTTCGCTTTGGGCGCAAAATGAGGAAGCTCGGGTAATCCTTGCACAGCGGACGACTGTCTTGCGCCGCGAGCTGATCCCGGCAATAGCGCCGCGAGGGCGGCCGCGCCCAAGCCCATTGCGCTCTGGCCCAAGAAGCATCGCCGCGAGGCAGCCAGCTGGTTGTCTTCCCACAAATTCATGGTCTGAATCCTTGTTCGGCTCTAGTTCTTCGTCACTACTTCATCCAGCGAGAGCAACGTATTGGCGGCCATCGTCCAAGCCGCCAGCTCAATAGGGTCGAGCGGCTCGGGCGGCGCGACGTCAATCGCAATAAGATCTTTTGCCGCCTGGCGATCGGTTTGATAGTGCGCGTAGTCCTCAGCCACTCCCGACAGCAAGTCCCGGACCTCGGTGAAAGTCGGCGCGCGACCCACACAAAGACGGAACATGTACCGTGCCCGCTCCGCCGAATCTGCATTTGCCTCGCGGAGCGTGCGCTCTGCCAGCGCACGTGCTGCTTCAATGAACTGTGGCTCGTTCATCAGCACCAGCGCCTGTAACGGCGTATTGGTCCGCTCCCGCCGCGTGATGCAATACTCGCGCGAGGGAGCGTCGAACGTGGTCATCTGAGGCGGCGGGGAGGTGCGCTTGATAAATGTGTAAAGTGCCCGGCGGTGTACCTTATTGGGTCCCTCGTCGGCAACAAAGTGTTCTGTGTTGGACCCGACGAAGCCGACTGCTTCCCAAAGTCCGGCCGGCTGCGGAGGTTTCACGCTCGGTCCGCCCAACTTCTCCACGAGCAGCCCGCTCACAATGAGTGCTTGGTCCCGAAGCATCTCCGCATCAAGTCGGAAGCGAGGACCGCGAGCGAGTAGGCGGTTGGCAGGATCGCGTTGCCATAGCTCCGGGGTCACTCGCGAAGTTTGCCGATAGCTCGCCGACATTACGAGTCGCTTCATCAACTGCTTCACGTCCCAGCCGCTCTCGCGGAAATCGACTGCCAGCCAATCGAGCAGCTCAGGATGAGTGGGCGGCTCGCCCTGCGAGCCGAAATCTTCCGAGGTTTTCACAATGCCGCAACCGAAAACCTGCTGCCAGAAGCGATTCACAGCCACGCGAGCGGTGAGCGGGTGCGCGGGATCGAGCATCCACTGTGCCAGCCCGAGGCGGTTGTTTGGCAAGCGGGGTGCCATCGGCAACGAGGCAGGCGTACGACGAGCAACTTCCTCCGCCGGCTTGTCGTACTCGCCGCGGGTTAGAATTCGCGCCCGCACCGGCTCCTTCTTCTCCCGCCAGATAAGCGTTGTGGCGATCTCACGATCGACCGCGAGACTTGCTTCTCGCTTTTGCGCCATTTTGTCGTGGAGCGATTTCAATTCGTCGGACTCGGCAATATTATATCGGTAAAACTCACGCAACCGGCGCCGATCTTCCGGTGGTGCCTCGTTGGCAGGTCGGCGAGCAATGTCGTAAACCTCCGCAGGAACGATAACCTGTGGAGAAGTGATCTTAAAGTAGAAGCCTGCGCCGCCTTGGTAGTTGATGATCTTGATCAGCAGATGATTGAGGCCCGGCTTGAGCTTCAATTCAACGACATCCTGATCCGGGGCAACCGCTCGGTCCACATCGTTGTCGTGTACGACGTGGTCGTTCACATAGACTCGAATTGCATCATCGCTGCCCAACGAAACTTTGATTGTCTCTGCTCGTTCGGCTCGGATCGTGCGATACAGGAAGTTGGCAACCAGCTCGCCGGGCAGGTCGGTGTGAACGCTCCCGTCCACCCACTCCGATTTTCGCACCCAGCCGACTTTTTCTCCTGTCGCAAGTTCGAACTTTTGCGCAAGGTCAACTTGCTTGCCTTCCGGTCCATGTCGCCTTGATCTCAGATAGCGCCGGTCGTTGCCAAACGGGCCAACCCAATACCAGTCACTCACCGTAAGTTGGTTCTTCGGGGTCGCCTGCGGAGGGTTGTTCACAGCCACGGCCGAAGATGCCGGTAATTCGCCGCTAGAGGCCGCCGTTACTTCGCGCCGCTGCGCCTCCTCCCAGGTGGCTTGGGCGGCATCCACTTCCGGCATGGGCCCATCAAGCTTCGCCTCAAGCTGCCCGATCTCCTCAGCAAGCGCTGCCAGCTGCGACTTCTGCTCCGGGGTGGCGTACTTCAACACCGGAGCCGGATCCTTTCGGTTGTCATCCATCGGGCTGCCGTCGAGCGAGTTGAAGTAAGCATACAGCGAATAAAAATCTTTCATCGTGAAGGGATCGTACTTGTGATCGTGGCAGCGCGTGCAGTCAAACGTCAGGCCCATAAACACCGTGCCCATCGTGACAACACGGTCCACCACGTTGCGGACCTCAACTTCATCGACAATCGAGCCGCCCTCATTCGTCGTCACATGACAGCGGTTGAAGCCAGTTGCCACCAGCTGCTCCTCGGTCGGCTGATCGAGCAGATCGCCAGCGAGCTGTTCGATGGTGAATTGGTCGTATGGCAGGTTACGATTGAACGCAGCGACGGCCCAGTCTCGGTAGGGCCACATTTCGCGGTAGTTGTCCAGGTGCAGGCCGTGTGTGTCGCCATAGCGGGCGGCATCGAGCCAGTGGCGGGCCATGTGTTCGCCATAACGCGGCGAGGCGAGTAGCCGATCCACAACTTTTTCGTAAGCATCGGCCGAATTGTCTAGCAGAAAGGCTTGCACCTCATCGGGGGTCGGCGGCAATCCGGTCAGATCGAGCGTGACGCGTCGAAGCAGGATGGTCTTCTCTGCAGCAGGAGATGGGTCCAGCCCTTCCGCTTCAAGTCGGGCCAGAATAAAGTTGTCGATCTCGTTGAGTGGCCACGTCGATCGCTTCACCGGCGGAACTGCTGGCCGTACAGGCGCCACGAACGACCAGTGCGCCTTCCACGGAGCTCCGGCGGCGATCCATTGACGGATCCGCTCGATCTCATCCGGAGTCAGGACCTTGTGCGAATCGGCCGGCGGCATTCGCAGATCCGCATCGTCGGTGGTGATCCGCTGGAACACCTCGCTCGCTTGGGGATCGCCAGGCACAATCGGCCGTGCGCCCGAGTCAGTCTCGCCCAAGGCACTTTCCTTCTGGTCGAGCCGGAAGCCACCCGTCCGCTGCGCTTCGTCGGGTCCGTGGCACGCGAAGCACTTGTCCGAGAGGATCGGTCGAATGTCCCGACCAAAGTCCCGCAGCTCGTCACCGCGGGCGAGCGAGACCGCCAGCAGAACGAGAGCCAACGCCAAGATGGACCAGGAAATGTATTTCATCCTAATGCGGGACGCGGCAATCATCAACGGATCAGCGCATCAAAAGCCTCGCGCTGTTGCGACAATGCAGCGATACGATCGGGCGGGATGCTGGAGTCTTCCAGAAGCATCCAGCCATTGTAATCGATTCTCTTCAGCAGGTCGACCAACTTCGAGTACGGATATCCTTCGCCATCGAGCTGGTGGACATGCGTGGTTGAGCCCAGGCGTTTCTCCACCATTTGGAAATTGTGCTCCAGGCCTTCGCCTTCTAGATCCTGCGTGTTGCTGTTCCAACACACACGGACGTTGGGGTGGTCAGCAACTTCCATGATCGATGCAATGATCGGTAGTGGCGCGCACTGGCCGTGAACTTCCAGTCGGATTTGCTGGCCATAATCGCCAGCGAAAGCTCCCAATTCGTTGAGTGAGCGGCCGATTTGGTCAATCGTTTTCTCACGCGGCACGTCGATGGGCAGGTCGTTGGGCTTCACTTTGACACCGCTGCCGCCGACGTCATGGCTGAGCTTGACGAATGCTTTAGCGCGGTCGATCGACGCGCGCAGCGATTGTGGATCGACATCATGATAATCTTCGTTGCTTCCCAATCCCACAAGTGTAATCGGGCTATCGGCGAATCGTTGTTTGACGTCGTTCCGCTGTGCGGCACTGATGCTCGGTTCTACACCGTGCGCGTGCTGGGTCCGCAGCTCCACGCCGAATACCTTGGCCTTCTCACAGTTTGCTAACAGGCTTGGCAGATCCCAATCGAACCCCCACATGTATGTGACCAGGCCGAAACGCATCTTCACGCCCGGCGCAGGGCCAATGGTTTCGGCACGAGATTGAGCCAGACTGGCAAACTGCGGCCATGCGGCAGCCGTGCCTATGCCAAGCGTCGAACGAACAAAGTCGCGACGACCAACAACTGGGCTTTTGACCAATCTTTTAAGCGTCACTATTCCGTCTCGTCGTGAATTAAGTGTGGATCTGGCTGATGTCGATCAGGTGCAGTTGCCGCCCACTGCCGGCCTCGGGGGCGTCGATGACGACCATTTTTCCATTGCGGCTATGCCGCGGATGGGTGTCGCAGCGCCACTCGCCCACGTATTCCGCCGGCGCCCGAAAGTGGCCTAGCGGGATCTTCTTCCCGGTGGGCACATGAAATAAGTAAACATGTTGGAATCCGGCCTGAGGATAGGTATCGTTGAGAATCCATTGCCCGCCCGGAACATAGCTGCAGTGGCCATCGGAAGTCATCTCGACCGGGCCGACGACCTCAACCGTACGTTTGCCGCCGTCCTCGAAGAGATAGAATCGCATCCCGTGCGACCATTGATCGGAGAACGCCAGGATGTGCTGCGGATCGCGCCAAATGAAATGCGACGTCAGCCCATTGTCGTCGACGATTCGCAAGTCGTCGCCCGCGGGGGTCGCCGTAAACATCCGCGTCTGGCGCCCCTTCGGGCCCGTCCAGCGGTGTAAAAAAATGAATCGCGAGCCGTCCGGGCTATACAGCAGATGATTGAATTTGTGCTTCGCGCCTTCCATCGTCGGCAGCCGTCGGCCAAAGCCGGCGATCTTGGCGAGGGAGAAGATCATATCCTGCGTGCCGTTTTCTAAATCGACGCGATAGATGCCTGATTCTTCGGGGGCCGATACGTTCGCGTACGGGTCCGGAAGGCCGACATACCCGTATCCGGGTCTCACGTCGTTGAGGCGACTGAAGTCGAGCGATACGGCCGTCGTGCCGTCGGGGCTCAATGCATACACGGGATGCGGGATCGTGCGCAGCTTGCCGGATTCGATATTCAGGATGCGGCAGCAGAAATGATCGCCGTCGCGGTCGTTCCACAGGATTTCATTTTGCGAGCCTGGAATCCATTGCAACATGCAGCCCTGCTGCCAACACCAGGCGGAGCTGCGCCCCAACTCAATCCAGCGATCCCCGTCGTGCAAATCAACCATGCCAATCGCAATGGAATCATCCGGCGTCGGCGAGCGATGCTCGAAATCGACTTCCATGCCGAGGACGAACCGGTTTGTGGGATCGAATTCGAGCTTATCGTAGTAACCGAACCAGTGATACTTTGGCCCACGAGTAATAGCGCGCACTGGTGGCAGCGCTTCGTTGCTCGTGCGTCCTATGCGCGGCATACCGAGAAATCCCATGCCGCCAGCCAATGCCGCTTGCAGCAGCCGGCGGCGGGAAATCGGCGACTGACAAGTTGACATCTTGTTGGCCACTCTGGCTTCTTCCTGTTGTGCGCTTGTGCTCTGGCGAATTGGATTACGTTTCCGATCCGTGATCAAGCAAGGATTTCCTTCACGACACGGGCTTCTTCCACGCCGGTGAGCCGCATGTGGAGTCCCTGGAAGGGAAATGTCAGCCGCTTATGGTCGATGCCCAGCAGGTGAAGCATCGTGGCATGCAAGTCGCGGACGTGAACGATATCGTTCACAGCGTGGTATCCCAAATCGTCGGTAGCGCCGTAGGAAATACCTTTTTTCACGCCGCCGCCGGCCAGCCACATCGTAAATCCCTTAATATGATGATCGCGGCCGGGCGCCCCGCTTCCGAGTTGCACCATCGGCGTGCGGCCGAACTCGCCGCCCCAGATTACGAGCGTCTCGTCGAGCATTCCTCGCTGCTTAAGGTCAGTAATCAATGCGTAGGTGGCGCGGTCGGTATGCGTGGCGCAGCGCTGAATGTCGCGTTCCAGAAAACCATGGTGATCCCAACCGCGATGATAGAGGTGAATGAATCGCACTCCACGCTCGGCCAGTCGCCGCGCCAACAAGCAGTTAGAGGCGAAGGAGCCGTTACCGGGCGTCGCGCCGTAGAGCTCCAGTATATGTGATGGTTCGTTCGACATATCCATCAATTCCGGCACGGAAAATTGCATGCGATAGGCGGTCTCATAGGCCGCGACTCGGGTTTGGATTTCCGGGTCCTCGATCCATCGGTCGCGATGCCGATCGAGTTGCTGAATCGATTCGACACTGGCCCGCTGCAATTCGTCCGGCATGCCGGCCGGATTTCGCACGTAATGAACTGGCTCGCCGCTGGAATTGAACTCGACGCCCTGAAACCGGCTGGGCAAGAAGCCGGCGCTCCATTGTCGCGAAGCGATCGGCTGGTCCGGTTCGCGGCCGCCGATACTTGTGAGCACGACAAAGCCAGGCAAATTGTCGGTTTCAGATCCCAGTCCATAGTTGATCCAAGCCCCCATGGAAGGACGACCGCTGATGGCCGTGCCGCAATTCATGAACGTATGAGCTGGATCGTGGTTGATCTGTTCGGTCACCATCGATCGGACGATGCAAATGTCGTCCACGATCTTCTGATGCCAGGGAAGCAGCTCGCTGATTGTTTGGCCGCTCTGGCCGTGTTGGCCGAATTTGAACATCCCGCCATACGCCCGCAGCTCGTGACCTTGCAGCTGCGCCACCGGCTGGCCCTTCGTGTACGACTCGGGCATCGGCTGCTCATGAAGCTCGGCCAGCTTCGGCTTGTAATCAAAGGTCTCCAAATGGGAGGGCCCGCCCGCCATGCATAAAAAAATGACCCGCTTGGCCTTGGCCGAATGGTTTGGTAAACCCGAAAGTCCATGATAGCCCGACGGCAGCGTGCTTGCGAAAACCCCTCTGTCTTTGCCCCACAACGTTGTTAGAGCAGCGGCACCGACTCCCACGCCCATTCGCGACAAGAACGTGCGGCGCAGCAGTAACTGAGGACACGGGTTATACACGAAGTCCTGCATCGATTCGCTCTCCTCGCCGCGCACGTTGGCAGTAGCCTTAGTTGCGCGTGGTAACTTCGCTTAAATTCAGCACGACGCGAGCAACAATGGTCCACGATGCCAGTTCAACTTGATTTAGGTTATCCGGCACTTGCGCCAGCCCGATGCCTAAAAGCTGGCCGGCCGCTTCCGGATGCACTTGGTAGTAGCGGCCGCTCCGTGTCACGAGCTTATTCAATAGCTGCTGTTCTTCGGTGTCGGCATCGCGCAGGGCGGCTTGTCGAAAGGCAAAGTTAACTCGCTCTTGAACCGTGGCTCCTCCTTCGAGCAGGATTCGAACGGCAAACGCCCGGGCGGCTTCCACAAACGTTGGATCGTTGAGCAACACGAGTGCTGCAGGAGCCGTGTTCGATCGCGCTCGCTCCACGGTACACTCTTCGCGCGACGGGGCATCGAACGCTTTAAGCATCGGGTGCAAATACTGCCGTTGCCAGTGCATGTATACCGCTCGTCGCCATTGCCGCGCATCGGTGTGGTGCTCGTACTCGCGGAGCGGAAAGTTAAGATGCCGGTAGTAGCCGGGTGGTTGATACGGCCGAATACTCGGACCGCCAACCGTCGGAACCAGTAGACCACTAATTGACAGCGCCGCATCACGCACTGACTCCGCCGGATAACGGTAACTGGATTGATGTGCAACCAGCAAATTGAGTGGATCTGTCCTACGCATTTGCGGTGTTGCGACCGACGACTGCCGGTAAGCGCGACTTGTAACTATCAGCTTGACCATATGTTTCATATCCCAGCCGCTCTCGACGAACTCCACCGCGAGAGAATCCAATAGTTCCGGATGACTGGGTGCCTCGCCTTGGCCGCCGAAATCGTCCATCGCGGCTGCGAGGCCCCGGCCAAAAAACAAGTACCAGAGTCTATTGGCCATGACTCGCGCCGTCAGGCCGCCCGCGCCAGACTTCGCATCCACGAGCCAGTTGGCCAGTTCAAGTCGCGTGGCGCGGCGATCGCCGATTTCCAACTTCCCCAAGAACGCCGGGACGGCCGGTTGCACAACCTCGCCGCTGTCGTCCATCCAGTTGCCGCGCGGCAGAATGCGCGTGATGCGCGGCTCGATTGCCACCGTGATCATCGTTCGGCGGGCCTGGGTGTGAATTGCATCGATTTCCGCTTTGCGCTTGGCGAGCTGCTCCTCCAGCGCTTTCGCCGCAGCCTCATTACCATTCGATTTAGATTTTTCGAGACGTTGTGCGAGCAGCGTGTATTGTCGCTCTAGCGCTGCAAGCGTGGATTCTTCTGTCGGCGTCAAAAGCTCGAGTTCCGGCAGACGATACGTCGGTGAAATATCAAATGCTCGCGTTAAGTGCTGGGCCTCATCGACGTCGGCGAAGAAGGCCGCCATCGAGTAAAAATCACGCATCGTGTAAGGGTCGTACTTGTGATCGTGACACTGGGTGCAGCCCATCGTCGCGCCCATCCAGACGGCCGACAAGTTCCGCACATGGTCGGCAGCGTAGATCGCCAGATATTCCTTTGGCTGGACGCCGCCCTCATGCGAGGTTTGCAACACCCGGTTATAACCGCTGGCTTCCTTTTGCTCGATCGTCGGCTTTGGCAAAAGATCGCCAGCAAGTTGCTCGCGCGTGAATCGGTCGAACGGCATGTTGGAATTTAGAGCGTTGATCACGTAGTCTCGGTATGGCGAAATGTAGTGCTCCTGGTCGCCGTGATAACCCACCGTGTCGGCATACCGCACCAGATCGAGCCAGTACGTCGCCATTCGCTCGCCATAGTGAGGCGAGGCGAGAAGTCGATCGACTAAATGCTCGTAAGCATCGGGCCGTTGATCGGCAATAAACTCCTGAATCTCTTCCCAGGCGGGTGGCAGTCCGACCAAATCAATGTACAACCGCCGGATCAACGTCGTCTTGTCAGCCTCTGCAGATGGCTGCAGGCCCTCGGCCTCCAGGCGCACGAGCAAGAACTGATCGATCCAATTAACAGACCACGACTTATTCGTTGCCGTTGGCACCGGCACCCGCTGGGGTGGCACGTACGACCACGCGAGCGACCACGGCGCTCCCTCCGCGACCCATTGATTCAACCGTGCGATCTCTTGCTGCGCGAGCTGCTTGCCGCTTTCGGCGGGCGGCATGCGCTCGGATTCGTCTGCGCTGTTAATACGCCGCACCACTTCGCTCTTTTCGAGACTGCCCGGCACGATTGCCGCGTATCCGCCGCGGTCCGCTTTCGCCAGCGCCTCAATATCGAGCCGCAAATCAGCCTCGCGCGATGCCGCGTTGGGCCCATGGCACGCGAAGCACTTGTCAGACAGAATGGGGCGAATGTCGCGATTGAAATCCACTCGCTTCGTCGCGTCGGCGCTTTGCGACGTCCGGTCTTCCGCGCGGACGACTAGTGTCGCGACAGCACACAAGCCAATACTGATCGTCCAGTGCTTCCACATCGTAGAATCTTGCGCGCGACGAAGCGCTAACTGCGCCCCGCGGGCGTCTCGTTTCGGCGGGCACGGCCAGGGATGTCTCTTTTAAGCCCGTTCACTTGTTCTGCATCGAGCGCGCGATTGTGGAGTCGCACGTGGCGGATTCTGCCGCAGAAATGGGCATTGGGGCCAAAGCCAATCCGCAACGGCGCACCCGTCGAGACATCAACTGGCTCGGATCCGCTTTGGGATTCGGACACGAGCGCGCCATCGATATACAATTCAAGCGCACGTCCGCGGCGGATTGCGGCGATGTGCACCCAACCTGGCCCCGCATCGTGGTCGAAACTCACGGAGGACCCAGTCTGATACGAAAAAACCTTGCCGCGCACGTCGTTTGCCGGCAGTCGCTCGATCATCGTTCGGTAGCACGTTGCTGTGCTTACAAATAGCTTGCCCTGAAAGACGGCCAGGCTCGAGGCCCGCGACCAATCCTGCACCTCACGGGCGCCGGAGCCCACCGGCACCGGCTCGAAGCCCGGCGGATCAAAAATCCGACGCACCGATGTCCACCGATCGGGGCCGTCGAAACGAAACACTTCCGCGCGAGGTATGGTCCCCGCATAAAGGCTGCCGTTGTACACCGACAGGCCGATCACTTCGGTTGCATCGCCCGGCCGGCCCAGATCCACCCAGCGATTGCCTCTCCAAACGGCTACCTTGCCCTTCGGCCAGGTGCCCACGTGGAGTTCCCCTCGGTAGATTCCTATTGAATGAATTTGATTGCACTCTGCGAACGAGCCGAACGGATTGCCAAGGTCCTCCCAGCTGTTGCCGTCGTAAGCGTACACCTCGCCCTGGGGGTAAGCCGCGTACAACTTGCCGTCGTGCACCGCCAGCGCATGTGGCCAGCCCTTGAACTCCCCGCATTCCTTCCACTTCTGGCCGCCTTCATATACGTAACAATGGCCCGGTGCCGGACCGATGTTGAAACCGGTGACATACAATTTGCCTTTGAACGAGGCCAGGCTATTCAAGCGGTAATTCTCGCCCGGTTGCCCAATGTCCTCCCATTCTTTGCCGCCGAGGTAGCGATAAACGCGCCCAAAGCTCATGTCAGGCGGTTGGGGCCCATGGCTCGCGGACGTCGCGGCATACAGCGCACCGTCGTGGACGATCATCGCGTACACGCCACGTGTGCGGCCAGTGCCCAAGCGGCCGCAGTCTTCCCATTCTTGTCTGGCCTTATAGCGGTACACATGGGCCCAATCCGACTCGTGCTCTCCATCCGTGGTACCGGCATATAGGCTTCCTTGGAAAACGGTCAGCGCGTCGCTGATATGCGTGCTGTCGCCCGGACGGCCACAGTCGATCCATGTCCCGGAGGTGTTGTTATCGAGGCCGAAGAACCACTGACGCACATCGTTCTGCGCGTTATATCCAGACGTGTTGGCAGACGCGGACACGCAAAGCCCTTGTCGCTCACCTGGATCAAACTTCGACAAGAGGTCTCCAATCGAATCTCGGAGATCGCGCTGCGTATAAACTTCTGCGGAGAATGAGAAATCGCCAGTTCCCAGCCGCAACGTTGAATGATCGGGGACTTCAGCGTAGCTGTCCTGCCCGTTGAATCCGCTGGTTTCCAAATCCACGCCATGATTCTGGCCATGGTTACCGAGTCCCGAATAGTCCTGACAATCACCTTCGAGCTTCCAGTAGCCGATCAAGCCAGGCTCGGAGCTGCGCGCCTCTCCATGCACCAATAGTGCGAGATGAATGATCAGCAACAGATGCCCAAGCTTGACGACCACAATTGTCATCCTTCAGAACGTACAAAACGGAAGCGATTATTCCGAGAGCGGGAACTCGAAGTGCTTTTTGCCGTCACGAGTCACCTTGATCAGTAGCGTAGTTTCTCTATTGTAACGAGCCGGAACATACATCTCACCTAGCAGAGTACCGGTGTCGGGATCGCGCTCGTTGGTTTTGCGGACCGCGTCAATCTCCACGCGCATTTTTCCTGGCTTGGTGCGCAGTCGAAACTGCCCGTCGACAATCTTTCCGCCAGCAGGCGCTTGTCTTGGATTCTCTGGTTGCAACACGATCATCCCGCTGGGCATCGGCTTGCCATTCCACGAAACGTTGCCCGAAATCTCCACATCATCGGAAAGTTGCTGGCAGCCAAAGATGAGCGCTAGAGCCGCAACATTGCCTAGCGTGTATCCTCGCATCGAACCGTACCCGCTCACGGCGTCCCCCCCGCCTCGTTGCCATTCCGGCTGCCAAGTGCTTGGTACACCACCAGGTCAATATCGTCCGGCACGAAATGCACTGCACTGTCGGCCATCAACATGTTTATTCCACCCTCGTGGTAGCTGCGTGCGGACAAATACAGATCCTGAGCAAAACACCGGGTGCACCCGAAGGCGGGCGCTTCGGGAACGGGTTGGGATGAAAGCCAGTTAATCTTGTCCGGGACCGACGTATTTGGCGGATACAACGTAGTAAAGTTTGCGGCGCCGCCGCAGGGATTGTAATATCGGCCGCGGATGTCGTCGTCTATGACATCCGGCGATAGGATCAGCTCGCTCACCATGGCCGTGTGAGTGGTTCCATCCGTGATGTCCTTGGCCTTGATCTTCGACACGGCGAAGAAAATGCCATTCAGCTTCGCGCTGTTTTTGTAGGCGGGCGGCCGCGCGGCAGGCGGGCCAGGATTAAAAAAGCCGTTCCCCGAGCACGTAACGTAATTACCCGAGAAACCTTGGCTGGGCCCAATGCCGTCGAGCGAAGGAGGTGGACCCACCACGCCAACCGACGAAAACGTCCACGTCTGAACCTTTGGATTGGTGGGATCCTCCGGGCACATCAAGAGCGGTATGGGCGTGCTGCAATGCGGAAAGTCGTACGCCACGCCACCCTTGCTCTGATGCTCCGCGAATAGCGCAAAGAGCTCCGTCTCTTCAAAATACGGCATCGTGTCGTGCATCCAGCAGCGGCGATTTTCTTTGAGGCCGTACGGTTCGGCCGCCGTCATGAAGAAATCAATCCAGTTGTAAGTTCCGTGAGGAAAGCGTCCTAGGGAATCGTGGTGGTTGAAGAGTGCGAGGCCGACTTGCCGCATATTGTTGATGCATTGTGCTCGTCGCGCGGCTGCCCGCGCCGCCTGCACCGCAGGAAGCAGCAGCGCCACCAAAATGCCGATAATGGCGATTACCACCAGGAGCTCGACCAGCGTAAAACCGTTTACCCTGGAGTGGCGCGCGAGGACCGTGGATCGCTTAAAAGCCCTTGCTGATGGCGTCCTGAGTGCAGAAACGAATGACATCGCGTTCTCCTACCGTCTTCGCCTAGCGCAGCGCTCTCACCATGCAACCGAATGGCCGGTTCAGTATGAGAATCACGCCAATCAGCAGCGCCACGAAGGTCGATGGCTCGGGAATCGCAGCATCATGAAGACCGCCACCACTGCCAGCCATCGCCCCAAAGTTGGCACGCCAAGTGTCATATTGCAACGCACCGATTGTGCCGCCGTGCGGGTCGTTTGGCAGCGTATTCATTGTGCTTTCGTTCTTTCGCCAGACAACGTAGTCGGCTGCGTCGACTTTACCGTCGTCGTTATAGTCGCCGTCGATACCCTCCGGAGCCAGGTTCAGTTCGAATCCATTCAGCCGCGTGCCGCCGGTGCCTTCGGTTGTCGTGCCAAAAACTTGGAGCGAGGTAGTCGTCGAACGGACGCGGATCGTTGCGCTGTTCTCGGTGAGCGACGTTGGGTACGGATCTTGAATGTTAACAATATTTCCAGTCTGTCCGGTAGTGTTACCGGTGGGAGTCCACGTGGTCGGCGTGGGGTTGAAGTTGTCCGCATCATAAGTCCATAAGGTGAGATCGTAATCGATGTTGGGCGTGACTCCCTCGATCGTCAGCTCCACTCCTTCGCCATTGGTAATTGAATTGTTGTAGTAATAGTCGCGGTAAAAATCACGCGCCCCGGCGTCGATGAGATCGGCGTTGGAACTCGTCGTATTGAAGAACCCTTGTCCTTCGAGCGTAATATTGAACGGCCCCGCCGGCTGGGAAAAAAGTGGTTGTGCAATTTCACCCATTACGCCGGTGTAAGTCGCTTGCACGGGACTTGATGGCTGACTCGCGCGGCCAAAATCAACGGCTAACAGATCCGTGCTACCGTTACGGACCGTAAACGCGTTCAGACGCGTGCCGCCCCCGCCGCTCGTCGTTGTTCCAAAGAACTCCAGCGTACCGGTGGTCGAGGTGACTTGGATGGTCGCGCGGTTGGCGAGCAGCGACGTCGGATAAGGCGTCGCGAAGTTGGTGATCACCGCCGACGGCCCTGTTGTGTCGCCGAACGGGGTCCACTCAATGTCAGTCTCGCTGAATATTTGGTCGGCATCATATGACCATAGCGTCACATCGTACTGCGTGTTTGGATCGAATCCGCCTAGCGAAAGGATGACCCCTTCCCCGTTGAGCGGCGAATTGTTGTAGTAGTAATCGCGGTAAAGGCTACGAACGCTCGGATCGATGTTGTTGGAATTGCCGCCCGTCGCAAAAAACCCCTGTCCATCCAAGGAAACCGTGTAGGGACCAACAAATTCAAAGTGCGACGTTTCGCTCACCATTCCCGCTATTCCAGTAAATCCCGGCTGCACGGGGCTCGCCGCGCCGCTGACTCCGAAATCAACTTTAAGCAGCGGCTCTGCACGGCCGCTGCCGAGGTGCCAGGAAAACCCCACCCAGGCAATTCCAAGCATCAGGGGAGTGTATCGCAATTGCATCATACGATCCTTTGATCTTTTAACTCGGTCGTGTTTCATCGAGACGGCTAACGAAAACACTGAAGCGAATCTTGAGCCATTGACTTAATCGAGGCAGCCCGGATCGCGTCAGCTATCCGGGCTGCCTCGTCGCCGCGACAGCTGCCCTCATCGCCGCGCGCGAAAAACGCTTTGAAATCCCAATAGCAATAGTGCACCCATTGTCGTCAGCGCTGCGGTGCATGGCTCGGGAATTCGGCTGAGTTTGAACCCGTTGAGCCGCGTGCCTCCGCTGCCGGCGGTCGTTGTGCCAAAGATGTCCAGTGTCGAAGTTGTGGAATTGACACGAATAGTCGTACGGTTATAGCTCAGGTCCGTCGGGTAGGGCGCAGCGAAGTTGACTACCACGCCGCTGGTCCCCGATGTAGACCCTGTGGGCCCCCAAGTTGTTGGCGTGGGCGAAAAAATGTTGTCCTCATCGTAGGACCAAAGCGTGACGTCATAGGGCGTATTCGGCGTAACGCCCGCGATCGATAACGTGATACCGACGCCATTGGTGGTGGAGTTGTGGTAGTAATAATCCTCGTAAAGCGCGGCAACGCTCGGGTCGACGTTTCCCGCGTTGAACCCGGCGCTGAAGAAGCCCTCGCCGCTCACCGTCACCGTGTAAGGCCCGAATGGGGCGCTACTCAAAGGCTCTACCGGCGCGCCCGCCATGCCGCTGAAGCCCGGCTGCACCGGCGTGGGACCTGTGGCGGTGACACGCCCAAAGTCAACGGCTAGTACGGGAGCTGCGAGGACTTTGGGCGGCCCGAGGACGGAAGCCACGGCCAAAACCGTCGAAGCCACAATACAAATTGTCTTTCTCATGAGTCGTTCTCCTACCGATGGTGTAAAAGCAATTGAAGAGACTATTACCCATGCCCCTCGTTCAAAAAAATGTGGCCGTCGAGCGCCAAATCTGCCTCGGCCCTGTCGCGTGACGATCAACGCGATTGTTATGTCATGGCGAGTGCTCCTGGAGTTTTCTTTTGGCGAAGGTGATGGGGGACGGCAGTGTGCGGTGCGTCATGTTGCCCGACAAAAGCCGGGGGTTTACTACAGCTTGTTGCGTGTTCTCTCGCCCACCACTTCCAGATTCGGCCGGACGAGCTCAAAGTGCGGCTGGATTTCCTCCTCAGCTAGCGCACGATCGTAAAGGGCGACCTCGTCAAGTTCTCCAGTGAAGAGGCGAGAGGTGACCTCATCCTTAATTTCCGGGCTGAGGGGCAAGATTTGTCCCATGAGAACTCGCAGTCCGCTGGGCAACGCACCGGTTGCAGCTTGGGAGGCAACAGGTCGGCCATTAACATACAACCGCATTTCGGAGGGAGTTTTCACCGCAACAAGATGCTGCCACTTCCGCACCGCATAGGCCTCCGATGAGAAACAATCAACGTCAAAGCGTGTCCTGGACTCATGCGTGAACCGTATCCGGCCCGGATGAAAGTCGGTTGTCCGATAGGGACTGGTCAATCCGGAGACTGGCCCGCAAATCTCGATGGCCATGCGATGGGAGCCGATCGGCGACTGGGGCGGCGTCCATTGAAGCAACGAAAACAGCGTCCCGTGATGGAAGTACGTGGGCTTGGCCCAAAGCTCCACCGTGTAATCGTCGGTGAGAAGGTCGAGAGTGTCGTCGGAGATCAAGTAGCCCGGCCCTGCGGTCGTCCCAAATTCAACCGTGCTGCCGTCATGCCCCGGATGCCATCGCACCGCATTTCCAATCATCCGGCAATGAAAGCGGTTGTCCATTTCGTTATTCATCCGGCCATCAACGCATTGCTCAAATCGCCAGTAAGCGACCGGCCTTGTGTCGCGTATGGCGTCCACATAGTCACTCGAAATTGGCAGCCGGCTTTCAGCGACTGTCGCCGGCGTCACGAACCAACTCTCGCGCGACTCGCCGTGGTTAACTGTCACCCTGCCGTCCGTGCCGACTTGCGCGCTCAGCGACCCGCCGGCAGTTGCCGTGAGCTGCTTCGCGGCGTCGCCAAGTCCGATTGTCCACAGGTCGAGCGATGCCGCGCCCGAGAAGACGTGCACTTCGACCCTGTTGGGAGCGACCATGACACCAATCGACGCATCGCCGGAGACGGTGACGCCTCCCAGCGGCGTGTTGAGCGTAAAGCGGTCGTAGTCGCAATTGAATAACCCCGTCAGCTGGCCGTAAAGCAAGTTCGGCATTCCTTCGCTCGTGAGCGTGATCGCCAGCGGGCCTTCGAGCTGAAGCGTCGCCATTCCTCCGTTGGGCAACGTCGAAGTGATTTCGGCGACTCCCTCGAGCAGGTGCAGCGATTCGCCTGAGCGAATGCCACCGCCACGCGTGACTTCCGCGGTGCTGCGCGTTTGGTCCCAACGGCAATTGGTCACGTTCACCAACGTGGCAACGTAGTTCGAAGCGCCTTGTACACCCGCGTCCATGGCTTGCGCGGTCTCGTCCACCATGCCTTGGATCGGACCGATTCGCCCGGAAGCGAGTTGCCATGTGACCCCGCTTCCCGCCAATGCACCCAAAAGCAACAGAGAAAAGACCAGTTGATAAGACCAAAAGCTCTTCCGTGGCGCGCAGACGGCACACTCGCCCATGTCGTTTGTCAACTTCGAGTCCATGCGAGAGCCGTTCATGGCATCCACGCATTTGTCGAAGATTTGCCCCAGCAGCTCCGCGCCCGGTCGTTGATAAAGTTTCTCGGCGCCCGCCGGCACGTTCGCTTCGTTTTTAACACCTGCATGAGGCTGAAATGACTCGTTAGCCAGTTGGGGGAATTGGTAGGGCTGACCGAGGCTCGCATGAATATCCATGTATCGCACATAGAGCAGACACGCAGCCGGATCGTTGATTAATTTCTCTGTCAATCGACGCTCGTCTTCCGGGGTCAGATTGCCCTCGCACAACGCATCAAGGAGACGGAACGACTCGTCTTGAGATCCTTTGGCCGCCATCAATCGATTTCCTTATTCGCTCGCCAGGGTTCGCTGAATGCATTCATAGAGATTACGGCGAATTCGGCTGAGCGCCTTATAGAGAGTTACTAGGGGCCGCCCGAGCTGTTCCGCCAAATGCTTGGTCGTGACCTGTTCGGCCCCATATCGAAGGGCCACTAACTCACGGTCCCGCGAGGCGAGCTTTTCAATACACAGGCCAAGTGCTTGGCGCTGACGCTGTAACAACTCGCTATGCTGCAAGTAAGCGTCAGCAATCGAGTCGATCACATCTTCAGTCCAGAACTGCAGACGTTCGCGCTTCTTGCGTTTTCGATAGTCCTGCACTTCGAGTTGCGCAACCCGAGCAGCCCATCGCCAAAAGTTTGTCCCAGGCTGAAAATCGTCAAACTTGCTCCAAAGGACGACACTGACGCGCTGAAACACCTCTTCCGCTTCCAGATGATCTGGCAGCATCGAGAAAATGAAACTGTAGAGCGGCGCCCGGTGCGCCGACCAAAGATGCACAAACTCCTCGCTGCGATGCGCAGCTAGTTCGTCGGATTCTGTCACGGATTCAGAGAGTGAAGTTTGGAGAGCCGGCCCGTCGTCAACGGCAAACACCCAAGTCGCCATTAGATAAACGGCCGTTGTTTCGAAAACTGGTATCAGAAAACCAATAAATTCATGTCAATACCGAGGTTAGAGGGCTAAGTGTGCCTGTCGCGGCATGTTTTTTTGTAATTTCCCATAACGAATCCGGCATAGGGGGGGAATATACATTGTCTAGACCGTGGCCCCGTTCCTCCCCGGATAGGAGGCTCTGTCCGGGGTCATTTGTGGTAGTCGCCCGAGCCGCGTTCGTACGTTGCCAATGGACCTGTACCAGACTAAATCTCCGCTCGTCGAAGGTCGCGTAGCCTGATGAATCAGCAAACGTCAGAGCAACTAGTGCTCTGTCACAGCTTAATTTTGGGATAGACTGACTTGAGTTTGCAGCGG
>JBBDWY010000044.1:0-4504 GCA_040902605.1 Pirellulales bacterium
TCGAAAAGCCTGACTAAGAGTCAGGCATCCAGTGCCATCAAACGGTGGGTTGTTGACCGCTGTCACGCGTCGATGAGTTGTTGAGATTTGCTAAACTGTTCGGCGCCGCGGCAGGCCCGCGACGGTCATCGCCGTGAAAAGCATTAGCATTGTCATTGGCTCGGGGACGGCGGGATTGGCAGAGCCAGCGGCGCCCGCGCCGCTGCCGATCGTGTTGCCGAAGTGGGCCCGCCAGAAGTTGTAGTCCGCGTCGCCGACCGGCCCCATGCCGCTCGGATCGCGGTTGTTAATCGTCGCGGCGCCGACGTTCTTCCGCCAGACGACGTAGTCGGCGGCATCCACGGCGCCATCGCCGTTGTAGTCGCCGGGCAAGGCCGAGACGATTGTGAGGACGACGCTTTGGACATTGTAGATCACGTCCAAGGCGAGGTTGGGTAAGGACGGCAATACTTCTGTGCTGAACGTACCATCGATGTCGTCGGCCGTGAGGATCGTAAATGACTGGCCGATCGCCGGAGTAAAGCCGTCCAAAAGATTGACGCTGAGCTCACCGGCGAGCGTCGCCACGCCAGCAACGTTTAACTGGTCGTGTTGCGATCCCTGCGCGCTTTCAGCCAATTCGATGGCCAGCGTGCTAGAAGCGTTTTGGGAATAATTTCCGGTGACTGTGAGAATTCCGTGGCCGATGCCCGGCGTAACCGTACCAGCCGAGTTCACGAGATCGCCGCCGATGGCCCCGACTCCGCCGACGACCCCCTCCAAAACCACAACCTCCCCGCCGCCGGTGTTCAAGTCGTTGTTGATCTGCAGGGCGCCGCCGCCGTCCTTCGTCAAGGTATGGCCGCCCAGGCTCAGTCGGTTGTTGAATTCCAAAGTAGCGCCGGCCGCAACGTCCGCGACCGTGTCGTTGACGAGATTCACCCGCGCTTGGAACTCATGCGTCCCTTGCACCACCGTGATGGCCGAGCTGCCCGTGTCGGCCTCCAGATTGACGCTTCCCGTGCCGGCGATGGCATACGTATGGACGCTGTTGAACTCAATTGTCTTCACCGTGACCGCCGTATCCACTACGACGGTTCGCGGCGCAGTGATGATGGGACCAAAGATGGCCGTGGCGTCACTGGCGTTCGGCGCCGCGCCTGTATTCCAATTCGTCCCCGCGGTCCAGGCGCCCAACGCGTTGACGTTCCAACTGGCAACGAGCGGCAGCGACGGAACCGCCGCCGCAAGCCAGCGAAGCTCATTGACCAACAGTTGGTAATGGTTTCCATCCGCCCCAGGACCGCCGCTGACCCCGTGATAGTCATTGTCCGGGCCGCTAAGCACCAGGCGACCTTGCCCCACTGGGCTTTCGCCATAAAGACTGACCGTGAAGCTGCCATTGAGCAGGAACGGACTCAACCAGGCGGGCCGAGTCGTGAACGTCATATGCGCGTTGATGAGTGAAGTGCTTGTGCCGAAGCCGTCGGTGAGAATTGGCGTCGCGATTACGGCGAACGTGCCTGACGTCACGTCCGTCGTCCCGGTCACGAGTGTCGCCAGATCGCCCAGATTCTGCGGGCTCTCGAAGATAACGCCGCCTCCGGCCTGAAGGTAAGGCCCGATCCTTGTGTTGTAGTCCACGTTCAGCGAACCCGTCGCATTGAAGCCGATAAGCAGGGCGTCATAGTTTGCCCGCAATTGAGTCACACTCATTGCGTTGAACTGCGCCTCACTGAGCGTGGTATCCGTGCCCGGCACCTCCGTGCCCACTACTTGGCTCGCTGCCTGATTGGCGCCCGGACCGACGATCGCCAACCGAATCGGCCCGGCGCGCGCTGAGGAGCCAATCATCGCAACCGCGGCCAAGCTGCCGAGTATCGACTTACGCCACTGACCGGGCCCACGACTCCGCGCGACGGCGACGAGCGAAGCGCCAAGCGCAACAACCGCCAGCCGCATAGCTCTGGGCTCAGGCACGGCGGCAGTGGGCCGAACGCGCATAGCATGGAGACGCCTCATGAGATCGCCCTTTCAGCGGGAGAGATGGATCGCCGAACCAGGTCCAGCGAGCTGAGGCAGAGTACGCCATCTTAACCGCAATCGGGCACTACAAGTCGATAATTCCGGGGAATTAGTACGTAATGTCGGAGAAACACGATCTAAGCCGTGCGCGCCGCCATATTCTCCCATCACCGCTTTTGTGCACGATCGCCCTCGCGTGCCCTCAAAAACGTTGGGTTGCCGGAGCGTTTCTTCGGCGATAACGACCGCCCATTGTCAGGCCGAGCGTGGAGATGTATTTCCGGGACGCCAGGGTTATGCCGTTAAAGGTATAGGTTGTTGAGACTGGCAGCCCGTCTCGAAACGGTGGTTTTTGACCTGTCCCACACATCAATGAGTTTTTGAAACTCTCAACGTGAGCCGCCGTAGCTCCATCGTGCGAACCTAGGGGTCTACCTGAACAGCACTCGTGACGGCGCGTGCTTAGCGCCATTCCGCCAGAGCCACGGACAACGGATCGTCCGTTAAACACGAGCTATCCATTTCCTCAGCCGGATCGTCGTCGCTCCCCTGGTCGTCGACCAAGGACAAAACTTGACGTGAGGATGGCCCAACACGGTCGTTCGCCAACAGGAAAATTAATTTTTCGGCAGGGTCGGTGATATGGAACGTGTTGACCTGCTTGCGTGGCGCATAATTCGCGCCGCGTCGCATCGGGCGGGCGTCGAATAAACCCAATGCAATTTGTTTTACGGTGTTCGCGTGCGCTTCGGAGTGTGGCGTTTCTAGGGGCACCGGTTCTGCCGTGTCGAGTTCTTGTACTGTTGATTCGCCGAAGGCGGTCGCAGCGGCGCCTGAGCCCGCGCCGGGCGGCGGCAACTCTTGGCCAAAATGCGTTCGCCACACACCGTAATCCTCTTGGCCGACACTGCCGTTGCCGCTTCCATCGGCGCCGCTGTAGGCGGCGATAATGTTGCCGATCGTCTTCCTCCACACGACGTAGTCGGCCGCGTCCACGACCTCGTTCTGGTTGTAATCGCCAAAAAATGCCGACGGGATCGGCTGCCGCTCCACCGCGCCCATGTCGATCCGGGCGCCAGGAACACCATCACCGTCGTACACGCGGGTAAACGGTTCGCCCCGTTGATCGAATAATGGCACAAGCAATACTCCGGCAACTGCCGCCAGATCGCCGGCGTCAATTGCCAGGCTGCCGGCCAACAGTGCGTGGGTCGGTGTTGGCCCGGCATTGTCGGCAAGCGGGCCGAGCATGGGATCATTGGGCGCAGCTGAAGTCCCGATTAAGTTGCCGCCGTTGTTGACGATGGACGCGCCCGTGTTGTCGCCCACGAGACTGAATCGAGCACCGCCAATCGGGCCGACAATATCGCTTCGCGTACTGGCGCCCCGAATGTTGCCGGCCACAATCGTGTGGTCCAGTGTCACGTTCACAGAGCCGTCATAAGGGTTATTAAAGATTGCGATCCCGCCGCCCTGCCCAGAGTTGTTCTGGTCGGAGTCAGCCACGTTACCCGTGATTGTGCTGTGAGCCAGGCGCACGGCGCCGAAGGGTGCGCTGATGCCTCCACCATGCGTTCTAGTCGCATTACTGCTGATCGTGCTGTCGGTGACGGTTAAATTGTCACCCTGGTTGTAGATTCCTCCGCCATTGTCAGCCGAGTTGCCGCTGATCGTGCTCGAGGTGACGGTCACAACCTCCAAGTGCTGATTGCCCAGCATGAGCGCTCCTATGGACAAGGCGAGCAAGTGCTCGATCCGCTGCACTACCTGTCCACGCTTGGAGTGAAGCCAGCCTATCTCGATCACACGGCCGTGTATCGCAACTGGCGTCTGCCGGCGGCGTTTACTCAGTTGCGCGAGCGTTTCGAAACACGTCACGGGTCATTGCCGGGCGCCCGGCATTTTATCCGCGTGCTGCAGCTGTTAGCAGAGCACCCGCTCACTCGGGTTGAGCAGGCCATCCAGGCTTGCCGTGGTGACGGCGTCGTCACGGCCGAGCGAATTGCCGGGCGCTGCGAGCGACTGGCGCTGCACTCAACGCGCAGCGAATCAATGAACACAAGTGGGCAGCTGCGATTGATTCCCACGGTGCAGGTCCCGCTGCCAGACCTGCGCCGGTTTGACTCGTTACTTTCTCACGGAGGAGAAGACCATGGCCCAGAAAGAAACGCCCCTGTTGCTCCGCTCGAACCTCAAGGCGCTACGCTTGCCGACGATGCTGGCCGAGTATGGCAAGCTCGCCGGGGAGGCGACCGACAGCAACCAGGACTACCTCGACTATCTGCTGCGCCTGACGGAGTTGGAGCTGGCCACGCGCAGCGCCAACGCCTTGCAAGCGCGGATCAAGCAGGCCGGCTTTCCAATTCAGAAGGACCTCGATGCATTCGACTTTAGCGCGGTGCCCGCTCTCTCGAAGCCCAAGATCCTGGAACTGGCCCGCTGCGGCTGGATTGATCAGCGCCAGAACTGCTGCCTGTTAGGTAGTTCGGGAACTGGAAAA
>JBBDWY010000045.1:0-4486 GCA_040902605.1 Pirellulales bacterium
TGGAAGAGCCTTTTTTATTGGATATCAGTTACCGCTGTTTTCTCCGAAAGTGCAATATCTAATACAACGATCTGAAAACCGCAGGACCGCATCGGACAGTGGAACCTTATGTTAAGTAATAAGCTTTACGATAGCAAATCATGCAGATCATGGCCATACGCGCCCGTCAGGCGGAAGTCCCGCCCTGGGAAGCGGAACGTCAGCCGCTCATGGTTTAAGCCCAGCAGATGGAGAATCGTCGCCTGCAGATCATGAACATGCTGGGCGTCTTCGACGACTCCCAGACCGAGGTCATCCGTTTGACTGTGAACCGTTCCTGCTTTGAAGCCTCCTCCGGCGCACCACATTGAGTATGCGTCAATATGGTGATCGCGGCCGCTCATGCTCTGCAGTTGCCCCATTGGCGTGCGGCCGAATTCCCCCCCCAAATCACGATCGTTTCTTCGAGCAAGCCGCGTTGCTTCAGCTCGAGGACTATGGCTGTGGACGCCTGATCAACCTCACGGCAGATGCTGGGGAGATGTTCTTCCAGATTCTCCGTCGGGCCGCCATGATGATCCCAATTGGTGTGGTAGAGCTGGACGAATCGTACACCGCGTTCCACAAGTCGACGAGCCAACAGGCAGTTATTCGCGTACGATGGCGTTCCCGGCGTCGCTCCGTAGAGGTCTAGAACATGCTGCGGTTCTTCGCGAATCTCCATCAGTTCCGGCGCGCTCGATTGCATCCGATACGCCGTTTCGTAAGCGGCGATCCGAGTCTCAATCTCCGGATCGCCCACCTGATCGAGTTTGAAGCGATTGAGATCAGTGATGATATCCACAAAATGCCGCTCGCGCTTGCGGGCTGCTGAACCTCGACGTGTTCATCACGCGGGAATGCCGATGACGCGCAGGTCACCTTTTCAAAACGTCGATTTTTTGCGCCGCGTCACGCGCCGTCACTTCTTCAAGAACTGCGGCGTGGGATTGGGAGCGATGGCACTGAGTACGCTGCTCAACTCCGCGCGGTCGGACGCGGCCGGCACGCGGACTTCGGTGAAGAAACCGGTTCTATCGGCCACCGCAACATCGGGCTCTTGCTGATCGTCGTCGAACGCTTCCTCGATGCCCGGGGCGTTCTCGATGAAGGAAGCGTTCACTGCCAGGACCTCGCCCGATAAGACATGCACGTCCGTGTCAAGATCCGCGGCCGGGGCCGCGTATAATACATTGATGCCGTGCCACATTTACAGTGACGCGGCGTTCATGAGTGCCGCGCCTGGATGGGTCCTCACTAGGCCAATCCGCCATTGGACCCAATGTTTTGCGCGGAGATCCAGCCGGCTTCGTCGCTCGCTAGGAAGATCACGAGGTTGGCGATGTCGTCTGGTTCGCCGATGCGGCCGAGCGCGGCCATCGCTGCCATTTTCTGGATGTCTGCTTCACTCTTGCCTTCGGTGAACAGCTTGGTATTGGTCGGCCCGGGTGAAACTACATTGACTGTAATGCCGCGATGACCGATCTCCCTGGCGAAGATGCGAGTCATTTGCTCGACGGCCGCTTTCGTCGCGCAATAACTCGCATAGGTCGGCAGCATGAGCCGGGTTGTCGTTGAGGAAAAGTTGATGATCCGCCCGCCGTCTTCCAAACGCCGCGACGCTTCTCGCAGCGCATTGAATGTGCCTTTAGCGTTCACGGCGAACAGCCGATCAAATTCCTCGTCGGTGGTCTGATCGACCCGTTTGTAAAGGATGATCCCAGCGTTGTTGACGAGGATGTGAACCCGACCGAATCGCTCGATCGCTGCGTCGAACAACGCTCGGACATCTTGCGGCTTGCTCACATCTCCTTGAACGGCAAATGCTTGTCCACCAGCGGCTTCGATTGATTGAACAACCGCCCCAGCGGCCTCTCGTCGGCCCGCGTAGTTCACAACAACCTGCGCCAGCCTGTGCTAACCGTGTAGATATTCGCGGCCGATGCCTCGGGAAGAACCCGTCACGATCGCGACCTTGCCGCTGAGAGGCCCTACCATCCGTTCACAAGACGCTGCATCGCCGAGTCAGTCAATTCGGTTCTTTGCCGAGTGCCAGTCGATACCAGGTATGACGCTCGGGTATAACCTCGTTGATGGGCCATATTTGGTGTGCGGCCTTATGCAGAAGCTCACGGTCGATTAATGGCATGACCCACAGGAGATGAGATTATGATACGACTGTACGGCGGCGGCTGAACATCGAAAGTATTCCCGCGATGAGCATCGCAGCCGCCGTCGGCTCTGGGACTGCGTCGTCGGCGAGCGAGCCGCTGCCAGAGGTTTGACCGAGGTTCGCACGCCAGACATTGAAGTCGTCCGGCGTGTAGATGTCTCCAGGGTTTTTGCGCCAGACGACGTAGTCGGCGGCGTCGACCGTGCCGTCGTGGTTAAAATCGCCGGGAAGAGCGACAGAAAGCGTCACCGAGCTCTCGCCATAGTTGACCTTCCAGACCAAACTGTCTGCCAGCGTCGGCAGGTTGAGGCTGGTGAACGTGCTATTACTGAAACCGGAAGCCGTGATGATTTCGAATACGTTGCCGGCAGTAGGCATGAAACCGCCAATCATTGAGACGGCTAGTTCACCCGCCAGCAAGGTAGCGCCGGAAACAGCGAGCTGATCGTGATTTGTCGTTGAGTTAATTCCGATTTCAAGTCTTCCACCGGTGACTTGGCTGTAACTGCCGTCGACATGGAGCGTACCCACGGTATCGCCGGGAGCGAGAGTGCCACTGCTGGTGACATCCCCTATGATTATGCCGTTACCGCCGAGCGTGGCGCCCGCATTGACGGACACTGGCCCTGCGCCCGTGCCGCTGCCGGTGTTGTTCGTCACGAATAGCGCCCCATCGGCGACTGTCGTGCCGCCAATGTATGCGTTGGAGTGGGCGAGATTGAGCTGTCCGCCGCCCGTCTTGGCGAGGCCGGCGAAGCCCGCGACCGTGGAACTGATCGTTGCCGTGACGCCGGAATCGACGACGACGGACGAACCGGCAAGGGTAAGCGTTGACGCCATTACAACGTAGCCGCTGCTTTTGAACTTAAGGCTGTTTACGGTCTGGCCTGCGGCCAGCATGACAGTGCCTTCCGTTCCCCAAAAAACGGCGTTATTGCTGTTGACCCATGGGACTTCGGCGCTGCCGTTGTACCATTTCAAGCCGGAAGTATTCCAGGTTCCGCTGCCACCCAACCCCGCTCCTGTAGTGATGTGGCTGCCCGCGGGGACTCCATCGTTGTCCCAGTACATGTTGCCGGCCGGAGGCGGCTGGCGGTTGAAATAGTAGATCGGCTGATTGCCGCCCTCGCTAATCGTATAGTAGCCCCAGCCATTAGGATCAAAGCCGATGGCTTCGCCCTGGGGTTCGGAATACAGCGGAATGGTAGTCGGAATGGAATTGAAGGCATTGGTGATCGAGCCGGCCGGTGGGCGCAGGTATATTCGCCCGGACGTGGTGCCGGTGGAGCGGACGATGATCTCATTACCATCCGGAGAGATATCAGCGGCGGTAAGCCAAGTGGAGTCCGTATGAAAGGTTGTCATCAGCTCGAGCGTCGTGGTGCCGCTGCTGGATTGAGGATACGCAGCCCGATAAAGGTGCTTGGGACTTTCGCGCTTCGAGATGATGTAAATATCCTTGGAGAGCGGATCGACAAAGAGGCTCTCGGCATCGCGGGGGCCGTCGGGATAGGCGAAGGTGAACTTGACGGCGCCGGAAACGGTAGTGCTGCTCGGGGACTGGGTGTCCCTCACGAGCGGTTCGGGCACGCGATAGACCGCGATGTTGGCGCGACTTGCACCGTTGTCGCCGATATCACCGATGAACAAGTACTGCGTTCCGGCAACTGGCCCTGGGCCTACGGCGATGTCCTCCCAGTCGACATTGCTGGCGCCGGAAACGGTGTAGGTCCCTAGATTTGTACCAACGGGAGTCATGGGAAAGATCTGGGTGGGATTGCCCGAATCATTGTGAGTCCACAGAACGTTGGCGTTGAGCCTGCTGGCGACGATTCCCGATGCTTCCGCCACGGAGCCATTCTGGATAGTTCCGGTCTGGATGCCGGAAGAGAAACTTGCGGCGAAGCAGACGCTGCCCATCATCAGCGATGGTAGCGCCAATACGAGTTTTGCAGCCTTGATGCGAAGTAAAATCACGTCCGCCAGTATAACCAGTCTGCGCGTGAGCCTGAGGGTAGGTGGTGAACTTTTCCAGTGGTGATCGCGGCCGAAACATACAACGGCCACTACGTGGCAACGGCCGGCATGTGGGATCGCATGTGCGTACTTAATTGCTGCCGAGCACCCCGATTCGGTCGGTGATCCGGTTCGGCGATCGGAGTGCCAAATAAGTTGATTTGGCGGCACGTTTCGAAGGGCAAAAGCAGCCGTCGCGTCGGTCCGGCGCACCTCGGTCGCATCGACGAATGGCACTTACTTGTCCCTAACCCCGTTGGCCATTTCGCGTTTGGCTTC
>JBBDWY010000046.1:0-29129 GCA_040902605.1 Pirellulales bacterium
GTAACTTCCGGGAGAAGGAGCCACCACCTTTTCAACTAAACCAGGGACATCCTCTGTGCGATTGGCGGCGAACAAAAAGCATTGGCCAAACGAATCGCTGTCACTTCTTCTGAAAGAAGATTTTGAGAATGGCTTTTCGCGCTGGCAGACAACTGATCCTAAGGATGCCAAGCCGGTGTGGAAGATTGTCGAGGTTGAACCGAAAGGCAATCATGCCCTCCGTGTCACCGGTCCGAGCAAATACAAGCCGCCGTTTACAAGCCCGCTCAGCATCGCGCTGCTGAAGGACGTGAAGGTGAGCGATTTCGAGCTTACTGCGCACGTACAGCAAACGCGCTTCAATGCCGGCGCACACCGCGACCTTTGCTTCTTCTGGGGTTATCAGGACCCGTCGCACTACCTATTTCTGCTAGCTGACACAAGATTTCTTACAGGGCCTGGCTAAGCCCTCGATTTTCAGATTGAAGTCGCGACCATCGTATTCGTTGTCTGGCCACACTGCAGGCACGTGACGGGACAAAGCTTGCAGACAATCTCTTGACCGTCAATCGCTTGGTACTTCGTTTCAAGCTGGGCTCGGCATGAAGGATTCTTGCAAATTAGGTACAGCGTTCCAGGGCGCCCGATGGTGGCCTCATAGTCGCGGCTCAGGTCTCCCCAAGGTTGCGCAATGTTCGGCGAATCAAATCTCGCTTGGCGGGTTTCATGGATGCACCCCCACCGTCAATAGCTGTGAATCGGCGATTCCGGCTACTATCCGCCGTGCCGTCCTGCGCCAGAGATGACTTCCGGACTTAACTATGCGCACCGGCGCGTTATTGGCGGGTACGCTCGAACAAGCGTTGTTATCGCCGGCGCCCGCCAACGGGCGCCGGCGGAGATCCTGCAACTGTCACGCACAGCGGGTGCCTTCGACATTATCCGGAGCGAGTTCTCCAATAAACGTGTACCAGGAAACGCGGAATTTTTGACGTAGCTGGCTCACTCTCCCTGCACTGATCGCGAACATTCGCGCGACGCGGCTGGTCGTTTCGCCGATTGCCAGCGTCTCGGCAATGCGCCGATCTCGCATACGTAGTGTTTGTAGCCAGTCGCGAAAGTCTATGCGGATGGCGACAACGTCTGCCGCTGTTGCGCGACGATCTTCCACGAGCATCTCTTGCCACTCACCGGATCTGTCATTAAACCGATCGAGCCGCTCGACGACAACGCGCTTGCGTCGTTGACAGTATTCCGAGGTGATATCACGCACATTGCATCGGCTGCCGACGCGCCGTCCAGCGTGGAACTTAGCGATCGCATAGGCGACCAGGGGCGTCGGGTACGCCAAGCCCTCCTTGCCGAGTGCTGCCAGCCGGGCATAAGCGACTACGGTGTCGGCGATGATTTCCTGGAGCGCGTCCTCACGGGCATGGGCGTCCATGTGGCGAAGCCGGATGCGCGCTTGCCGGATGATATCCGGCAGTAAGCGCAAGAATCCATCATGCCAGCGTGGTGTTTGCCGCGACGGAGCCATGCGCCGGCGGCGTAAGGGGCGACGCTTGTTGCCGACGGTAGATGACGCATTTATGAAAGCGACCATGGCGAACTCCTCGGAGTAAGGGCCGCCCCATGCGGGGCGGCCGTGGAAGAACACGACCGCTCCCGCACTGCGCGAGAGCGCATTAAAAAGGCGACCATCGCGAGCCCAAAGCTCGAGATGGTCGCCAGGTGCCAAACTAAACCACCAACATCTTGTTGAGCCGCAGCTCACAAGCCGCCGCGCCACGGCGCCACGTCACGCCGCATCGTCGGCGGGCGTGCCTGGTGCGTGCCGCCAGCGTGAGGCGTTCGCCGGCTTGTCGCGAAGCTCGATGAACGGCTCGCTGGCGCCGGCGTCCTTCATGCGGCGGTCGTAGGCCAGCGCCCGCTTCACCGTCATGTAGCTGGTGCCGAGGGCGGCGCCGATTTGCTTGAGTGTGGGCCGCGGCTCCTGATTGCGCAGGCGCACCGCGTCCGGCATCAACCGAATGTGCACGGGCGGCTCGAACAGGTCCACCACGAGCTCGTCGAGCTGCTCGCAGTTCTCCATGCAGCCGCGCACCGAGAGTTTCGCCCGCGGTTGAACCTGGCCAGTATCCAACGCCTGTACTGGCACGATCCCGCACTTCGGCACGAACCGACGAAGAAGCGCGGCCATGGCGAACGAGGTGTCGACCAGATGTGTGAGGACCTGCTCAAGATTCGCCATGATGGCCACGTCCGACAGGTCGAAGAACGGCTCGGCCGACTCATCGACTTGCGCGTCCTGGCGGGCCTCCTTGAGCTGCGCCGTGACGGCCGTAAGGTCGGCCACCAGCGACTTCAGCTCCTCATCCGACAGCTCCTCGGAGAGCTTGATGGAGCGCCGCAAGTTGCGCTCCTGGGTTTCCAGCTCGCGGACCTTCATCGACTTGAGGCTGCGCTCACTTTGCCGACGCTGGTCCTGGCCACGGAGCTGCTCCTGGATGACAGGCAAGAGCACGCTGCGGAATGCCGCCGACGTGCGCGCAAACTTCACCAGCCACGCGACGATGAACGCCCGCAGCGGGGCGATCGGCACCAGCACATGGTTCCAGCAGGTGCCCGCACGCCGCCGAAAGCTGTTGCTGCACCGCAGGAACTTTCCGACGGCGTACATCTTATCGCCGGAGACGCTGCAGGTTGCCGACTGTGCCGGCCAGTACGACTGGTACCGCGAGATCCCCTTGCGTGGGTGCGGTTCGGCCGGCGGCGGCTTCACACCGCCCCAGTCGATCCGCCAGCCGACGGCGGCCAGCATCTCTTCCTGTTCCTCGCGCGTCATGTGCGCGAGCTCCGGCACGTACTGGGTGGCCGGCTCCGCGTTCGCTTCGCGCCGAAACCGCCCGGTGCCAAACACCAGCACGCTCCGCTCGCGGCGGAACTGCCGCGTGCCGTGCAGCAGCGGGCACTGGAGGTTCTGCTGCAGGAGCTTCACCGTCCAGCGCTGGCTGGTGACATACGGGCCTGGCGGGATGCCGGCCGAGTTGAGCCACTCGACGACCTCGAGCGGCTTTTCCTTTTCAGGAAAACGTCGCTTGATGTCGAGATAGACCCAGTTCCATTCATCCAGCCGGCGGATACGAAGACCTTTCGGCCCGTACTTGCCGGCGGCCGCATCCTCGCGGCTGACCTTCGCGTAGCCGAAGCGAGTCTTACCGACCTCGCCGCCCTGCTCGAAGGCGGTCGTCGATTTGCGCTTGATACGTCGCCTCGTGTCCTCGATCGTCAAGCCGTGCCGAACCGTGGCCACCGTCAGCGTGAAGAACCAGTTGTCATCGGCAGTGTCGAGGTTGTCGGCAAAGCAGATGACTCGCACGCCGACGTCGACGCACTTCTGCACGAACTCCCATTGAAGCTTCGGGTTGCGGAAGATTCTCGAGATGTCCTCGGCAACCACGAGGTCGCACATATTGGCGTCGATCCGGCGCCACAGCTCCTGCATCGTGTCACGATCCGGAATCATGCCGGACGACTGCTCGCCGAGGAAGTCGACGTGCTTGGGGACTGGAAAGTGCATGTCCAGGAGCTTTTCGTCCTGCGCACGCATTGATTCCAGCGACTGCGCTGTCTCTTCTGCGGTGTCCTTCGGTTGGCTGAGCCGACCGACGGAAATAATCCGCGGAACACCATCTTGGTTTCGGGCTGTAAGGGGGAAATTAGAAAACATGGGTCACCTCCGTGTGACGGTTGTGCGAACCGACATCAAAAAACACTCGCAACCGCTCGGCTCGCGGGTTAGGTACGGCTGCGAATGCAGTAAGTTTCGAACTGCGAACACAGGTATTTCTCCAAGGGTGGTGGGAGAGCCTGAGGGCACGGCTAGTCGGTGCGGCGTGCCCTCAGCACTCCGCACCCACTACCAAGCACCATCAGGTGCATCGCCAGGATCACCGGCCGGATGGCCGCCGACCCGGGAACAGACCAGCACGCTGCGCCAATTCAAATCTGCGGTGTCGAGCCCATCGGCGACGCTCACCAGCCGGCTGCCGGCGTCGACGATCGTCTCGACGAAGCTGAGCACGGCGTGCTGGTTCCTGCCGAGGCGGCCCAGGTCTTCGACAAGAACAACGTCGCATTGCCCGACGCGAGCGCGATCCCGAAGGACGGCGAGCAGACGGTGCACGCGGTGCTGACCACCGCCGTGCGGCAAGCCCCGCACAATCAGCGCTTGCTTTGAACGTCCGAGGAAGCGCTCGATAAGCTCCGAGGTCGGGGCCACGGGCAGTCCAAGTGCATTCGTGCGTCCGACGACGACAACATGGCCATTAAATCCAGAACACTGAGACAAACGGTTTTGAGCAAACATTTTTCCCACCTCCGTGTGAAAACAGGTGCGAACCATTGCTTTGTAAAGATGCCGGCGGCCACCCGGCTCGCGATCGTGACGGCCGCCGGCGTCAAACACGATTACTGTTGTTGCGGTTGTTGCCGGCGCTCCTTGGCGGCCTTGATGCCATGCTTAATGCGCATGCTCATGTACTCTCTGTATGTAGGACCGCACGCCAAATGCATTAGCAGCCAACGGCGGCATTCGTCCGCGAACTCATCGAGGAACACTTGCAATTCCTCCGGCTTGTGGCATAGCTGCGCCGCATCGAAGTGAACGACGATCGTGCTCTCGTAATGCTTGAACTGCATACTCTTGAAATACTTACCCATCTGTCTAAACCTCCTTGCACATGTGAAAAACCAACTCCAATGATTCCGGCCAGAGCCGCAGCGCGCGTTCGATCTCGCGCTTCTGCGTCTCGGGCCTGGTGTGCGTATAGACGCTCGTCATGCCCAGCGTGCCCATGCCGAACTGCGGCGCGTGGCCGAGCGTAAGTTGCCGAATGAGCGGGTCGATGTTGGCATCCTGCAGGAGCGTGGCGAACGTATGCCGCCAGCTCTTGGGGCATGTGGCCTCGGTGAGCCCGCAGGCCTCGGCAGTCTGAATGAAGCTCGCGCGGATCCGCTCCAGCCGAGTGGCCCCGGCGTCACGCCATACCGCGCGGTGAAGCCGGGCGATGGCGCGCCGGTTAAGCGGCTCGTCGCCGGCCGCTTCGGCGGCGGCAACGCGCTTCTGGACGGCGGCCGCGAGGGTGCGAGCGTCGCAATTCGCCAGCGGCAGGGCGCTCACGTCGGCCTTCTGACGGAGCACGACAGGCCCGGCCGTGCGCCGGCCGATGAGGTTTTTGAGGACCGTGGCGGCCTCCGCGATGAGGGGCACGGCCCGCTCGCGCCGCGTCTTTGTGTGGGCGCCAAGCTCGGGGCGGCTGCGAACGTGGAGCCAGCCGCCGACAAGGTCGACGTCTTCAATCAAGAGACGAATGAGCTCGCCGGGCCGCAGGCCGAGCTTGGCCAGCAGGAAGTGCACGCCGAACGCCCAGCCGTCGGCCGCCTTCAAGAACGCCAGCTCGGAGCGGCGGTCGAACACGAAGACGGGCTTGGCGTCTTCGACGCGGGCCCGCTTGCCGCCCAGCCCGGCGAACGGGTTGTCGGCATACGGCGGCAGGTGCCGCCGCTTGGCCGCGTAGCCGTACATCGAGCGGCAGGTTTCGAGGATGTACCGCACGCCGTTGTCGCGCAGCGCGCGGCGACGGGCATTGGCGTGGCCGTTGGGGGCGACGCGAAGGATTCTGAGGTAGCGGACGAACGCCTCGACCTCGATCTCGTGGGCGGCCAGCTCGCGGCCGAAGTTCACGAGGTGCTGGGTCGCTGTGCGGTAGCGGCTCACCGTGGCCAGCGACGAGCGAACGATGTGCTCGTGGTAGTCGATAAACGACCGCTGCAGCTCGGCCACCAAGACTGGCCGGAACGAGAACAGCGTGGGGGCGCTCGAGGTGAGCTCGAGGTTGATCTGGCTGGCGACCTGCTCGGCCGCCGTCCGGTCGTCGGCGACGGCCTTGCGGACGGGCCGGCCGTGCTCGCGGTAATAGACCCACCACCGGCGGCGATGGAGATAAATCGAGACCCGGCCGACGCGGCGGCGGGTCTTGCGTGCTCGCAGTTTGCCCATTTTCGCACCTGAGTGGTGCACAAAATGTGCACCATCTGTGCACCAGGGCATTGGGCGGCGAGCGCAAAGAAAACGCTAAGCTATTGGATTACAATGGCTTAGCGCGTCAGCCGTCTGCGAAGAGAAACTCGAAGCGGAGAGGACAGGATTCGAACCTGCGGAAGGGTGTGACCCCTTCACCGATTTAGCAAACCGGCGCATTCGACCACTCTGCCACCTCTCCCGTAAGACTGCTTCTATTTTACGGCGCGCGGCAAGCGCCGCAAGCCGAGGCAATTTATCAAACAGCCGCTGACGCCGCTGGCTCCTGGTTTTCGATCCGCATGCTGTAAAAGGACCGCCAAACAAACACCAAGGCCACGAGGAACAGTCCCGTTGCCCAAGCGATGCGCCACCCGGTTTCCATCTCAATCGCCAACTCGACCGCCAGCAGTCCGAACAACGTTGTGAACTTGATGATCGGGTTGAGTGCGACGGACGACGTGTCCTTGAACGGATCGCCGACGGTGTCGCCGACCACGGTGGCGGCGTGCAGTGGCGTGCCTTTCTCTTTCAGCTCGACTTCGACAATCTTCTTCGCGTTGTCCCACGCGCCGCCGGCATTGGCCATGAAGATCGCCTGGTACAGGCCGAAGATTGCGATTGAGATCAAGTAGCCGATGAAGTAATACTCATTGAGGCAGGCAAAGGAAAGGGTCAATGAAAACACGGCCAGGAAAATATTAATCATGCCTTTCTGGGCGTATTGCGTGCAGATTTCGACGACGCGCTTGCTGTCCTCGGTCGAAGCCTTAGTCGCTCCCGGATCGAGCCGGATATTCGACTTGATAAACTCCACTGCGCTATGCGCACCGGTGACGACAGCCTGCGTCGAGGCGCCAGTGAACCAATAGATTACCGCGCCGCCGGAAATCAGACCCAATAGAAATGGCGCGTGCAGCAGCGATAAGCTTTCAATCGCGGCCCGATCCGCCAGGCCGTTCGTGAGCAGCATAATGATCGAAAAAATAAGCGTCGTTGCGCCCACCACCGCGGTGCCAATGAGGACCGGCTTGGCGGTGGCCTTAAACGTGTTACCGGCCCCGTCATTATCCTCAAGGAAATGCTTGCCCTGCTCAAAGTTAGGGGAGAAGCCGAAATCGCGTTGGATTTCTTCCCGGGCTCCCGGTCGGGAGGCGATCGTCGACAATGCGAAAATCGATTGGGCGTTATCTGACACCGGGCCATAGGAATCGACGGCGATCGTCACGGGCCCCATGCCCAGAAACCCGAACGCCACGAGTCCAAACGCGAACACCGCAGGCGCGAGCATGATACTCGCCAACCCCAGCGTGCTGACGCCGTAGGCGATTGCCATGAGGGCTACAATCGTCAGCCCCATCCAGAACGCGCTGTAGTTGCCGGCCGTCAGGCCGGAAAGGATGTTGAGCGACGCCCCGCCCTCTCGCGAGGCTGCAACCACTTCTCTCACGTGCGCTGAGTTGGTCGACGTGAAGACTTTGACTAGCTCGGGAATGATCGCGCCGGCGAGCGTGCCGCAGGAGATGATCGTCGCAAGCTTCCACCACATTGTGCCGTCACCGAGATTGTAGATGAGCAAGCCAGAAACAAGGTAAGTCATGGCGATCGAAATGACCGAAGTGAGCCACACAAGCCACGTCAGCGGGCTCTCGAAATCCATCTCGGTTGCATCCAGGTACTTTGCCCGCGCCCTCACCTGGTTCACCGCGTAGGCGACAATGCTCGTGATGACCATCATCACGCGCATCATGAAGATCCAGACCAGGAGCTGAATCTGCGTCGGCGCGGCCGCCGCCTGCGCTGCGGCGAGCTGCTGGTCCGTAGCGTCTGAAACGGTCACTCCCGCCGGCAAGAAAAGCGGAGTGATCGCCAGCATGATGAATACGATCAATGCGACGCCGGTCACGCCGTACGTCTCGAAACCGTCTGCAGTCGGGCCAACCGAATCGCCCGCGTTGTCACCCGTGCAATCGGCGATGACGCCAGGGTTGCGGGCGTCGTCTTCCTCGATCTTGAAGACGATCTTCATCAAATCGGCGCCGATGTCGGCGATTTTGGTGAAGATTCCGCCGGCGATCCGCAGTGCCGCCGCTCCCAGCGACTCACCAATCGCGAAACCAATGAAGCATGGTCCTGCGTAATCGCCAGGCACGAACAGCAGGATCGCGAGCATAATCGCCAGCTCGACGGTGATCAGCAGGGTCCCGATGCTGATTCCGGCTTGAAGCGGGATCGAATAAACCGGGTACGGTTTCCCGGCGAGACTGGCAAACGCGGCGCGCGAATTGGCGTACGTGTTGATGCGAATGCCAAACCAGGCGACGCCATAGCTGCCGAGGATGCCGATCACGCTGAATCCAACGATGATAGCCACTTGCCCAGCGCTGAACTCGTCGCCGCGCAGCCATCCGAAGTAAACGACAATCACCGCCCCAATAAGCAACTCCAGTACGACGAGGAACTTTCCCTGCGTGATGAGATATGTTTTGCACGTCTCGTAGATCAGCTCGGAAATGCTCCGCATCGAGTGATGCACGGGCAAGTTGCGCAGCCGAACAAACATCACCAGACCGAACACGGCCCCAATCAGACAAACTCCGAGCCCGCCCGTGAGCAGGGTAGCGCCGTCGACGCCCATGAACTTGACTTGACTCACGTTGGGAAGCACCAATTCCGCTTCGCTAGCAGCAGCGACTGAGGCGGAGAGCAAAACAAAAAGGGCCGTGGCGCTCGAAAGAATGAGGGGACGCATCACCAAAAACCAACCTCCGGAAACGATGTGCTGATGCTTGCAGCGGGATGGAAAAATGGACCGATTGTCGCAGGATGCAGGGGAGTCGGTTGGCCGCCACAAATCCTTAGAGTTGGCCAACTTATGAAAGGGCAGGCCGCCCTCGTTCGACGGTTAGACAACTTTAGCACACACCTCAGTGGCCGACTACCGCCAATTTCCATCACTAGCGGACCAAGCGAAACGCGGCCACGATGCTGGCTCTTACTGCCCGTCCGCCTCCCGCTGTTGCCCCGCTGTTATCGTCCCACCCAGCGGCGACAATTCCTCGCACCAAGCCTGAATTACCATCGCTTGATTCGCGTTGCGATCTACGTATTCCAGGGCCGTAATACAGGCGTCCAGCGAGCGGACTATCGGTTCTGCGCGTTCCACCCACTCGTTTGCGCGGACTGACTCGCCAGAACGGCGCCGCAGCTCGCTGCGGTAAAAATCGGCCGCGAATCCAATCACGGTTCGCAGCCGATCTCGCCGCTGCGCAGCCTCCTTTCCCGCTTCCTCGACAAAGGCCTGAATTGCTCGCCCAAGCCGCACGCGGTCGAGCGCTGGCGCCTGCAATGCCGTGAGGATTTGCTCGCGAAATTGCCACAGCGTCGCATCGGATAGTTGCAGGGCCCGCTCGACGCTGCCCTCGCTCAGCTGGGCCGCCCGCTCGGCCTGCTGCCGGTCAGCAACCAGGCCGTTGTCCAACAGAATTTGGGCCACACTCTCCACAGGCAACGGTTGAAATCGGACGATCTGCGATCGCGAGCGGATCGTCGGCAACTGTCGGGCCGGGCTCGTGCCAATCAGGATCATAAGCGACTGCGGCGGCGGCTCCTCGAGTGTCTTGAGCAGGCAATTAGCGCTATGCACATTGAAATGGTCGGCATCATCCACAATCGCGATCCGCCGCCCGCCGAAAAAAGGCTTCAAAGCAATGCGGTGGCACAACGCTTCCTGATTCAGGTGCTCATCGAAGCCGACGAACTGCGAGATGGCCAATTCCGACTTATCCGGTCGAAGTTCGACGATATCCAAATCCGGATGATTGCCGGCCGCGAACAGCCGACACGACTCACACCGCCCGCACGGCTTGAGGGCAGCTTCTTCCGATTCGGTGCACAACAGCGAGCGCGCCAGCTCGGTCGCGAACCGTCGCTTACCGACTCCCGGGGGACCGACAAACAAATACGTGCTCGCCAGCCGCGCCGACGCAAGCGTGCGTCGAAACCGCTCGACCACTTCATCATGTCCCAAAATGCCTTGCCACATGATAAAGCCGCGACCGCTGGTCGCGGTTACTCATAAAGCCGCGACCGTTGGTCGCGCTCGCACCTGCACCAGAACAGAGAACCGGTCCCAATTATTGCCGCTGTGAGCCGCGCAACCAAGGCGGCGCGTTCCAACAATGTCTTTCACCTTCGTTTGCCCGACCGCGAAGCTGTATACTGGAAGCGCCACGAACTCCATCGCCAAATTCACCGCCGTTCCCCATGGCGTCCAGCAATCCCCACGCCAGCCCCGAATACATTGCCGTCGAGTGCCGCGTTTGTGGCACGCGGATGTACGGCCGCCCGGACCAGGTCGGCCGGAAAATCAAGTGCCCCGATTGTGGCGCCGGGACGGTGCTGCCACCTCCGCCGAAGCCCAAGCCGAAGAATATGCCGGCGGCGCTCGAAGGTGAGCAATACGAGTTATGGGACGCCGACACTCAACCGCTGCCCGCCGAATTGATCGCCCAGCAGCCGAACTACATCGCAGTTCGCTGCCTTCGATGCGATACGCTCATGTATGCGACCGAAAAACAAGTGGGGCAGACGATCGCATGCCCCGACTGCGGCCGAAAACAAGTCGTGCCAGCCCCTTCGAAGCCGGCGCCCAAACGCTCTGTATTGTCAGCCGACGCCGACACGCCCGTGTTGGACCCGGCCGCCGAGCCGGGCGAGCGGCCCTCCGTTCTCGCGGCATCCTCGCGCGGCATGGACTATGAGGAAGAGCAGGACGCCGCCTTTGCCCAGGCCATGCAAAAATCGCAGCGCACGGGCAAACCGATGGAAATTGACCGCCGCGGCCGACCCGTTATGCCGCGCTGGCCGCTGCTGACGGGCATTCTGCCGTTTCCCTTCTACGCCGGCTGCCCCACGCGTTGGGCTGCGCTCACAATCGGGCTGCTGCTGTCGGTTGGCCTGATTGTTGATGGCGTACCCGCCTGGGCGAATTGGACGGGCGACTGGGTCGGCGCCATGGAAGCGATCACCGGCCTGGTCGAGACCATGATCGGCGCCGTTTGCACAATCATCTGGCTTGCCGCCGCGTCGAACGTCTTTATTGCCATCGTCTCGCAAAGTGCCGTCGGCAACGACCGCATCGCGGAGTGGCCACCGATGAATTTTATCGCTTCGATGAGCGAGATGCTTCCCGTGAGCGTCGCCGCCATCTTCACCGCCGCCCCCGGCTGGATGCTCGGCCGGCTCGTGGCCGAGGTGCCCTGGCAGCTGCCGCTCTTCACGGCCGCCAGCCTGCTAGTCGGCTTTCCGATTACGCTGCTCTCGCAACTGGCAAACAACTCGACGTGGGAGCTGATCGACTTGAAGGTGCTCGGAGCGATGGTGCGCTGCCCGCTGTCGATGATGCTCTTCTACCTTGAGTCGGCGTTGCTCGCGGCTGCGTGCGTGTGGGCCGGCATCGCCGTGTCGCAAATCAACCACTGGCTACCGTTGGCAATTGCCCCGCTATACATCGGCTGCCTGCTGATCTACGCCCGCTTGTTAGGGCGTTTGGCCTGGCGACTTTCAGAAAAAATGACAAGCGAGGCGACAGACGAAGCCTGATACTGCCGTCTCACCAGGAGGATCTCACGCAAAGGCGCAAAGACGCAAAGTTTTTTCTCGCATGCCCTTCGCGCCTTCGCGCGTTTGCATGAGAAATCCGACGATTGAACGTTACTTGATCAGCTTGGCGATCTTCGCCACCAGGTCGGCTGTCCGCACGCTGTAGCCCCACTCGTTGTCGTACCAGCTCACGACCTTGAGCAAGTTGCCGGCGATGACTTGCGTGAAGTCGGCGGCAAAAATCGAGCTGTGCGGGTCGCCGATGATGTCCGTCGAAACGATCGGATCTTCCGTGTAATAGAGAATCCCGTTGAGCGGCCCTTCCGCGGCCTTCTTCATCGCCCCGTTGACCTCCTCCTTCGTCACGTCGCGCGACACGACGACCGTGAGATCGACCACGCTGCCCGTGCTGACGGGCACCCGCAGGGCAATGCCGGTGAGCTTGCCCTTGAGCGCAGGAATCACTTCGCCGACGGCCTTTGCCGCGCCCGTGGTGGTAGGAATGATATTCACGGCGGCAGCCCGGGCCCGATACGGGTCCTTGTGCGGAAAATCCTGCACCACCTGGTCGTTCGTGTAGGCATGCACGGTCGTCATCAGGCCCTTCTCGATGCCGAAGTTCTCGTGCAGCACCTTGGCCACGGGCGCCAGGCAGTTCGTTGTGCAGCTGGCGTTGCTGATCGTCTTCATCTGCGGCGTCAGCTTGTCGTCGTTCACTCCGAGCACGCAAGTCAAATCGGGGGCGTCTTTCGCCGGCGCGCTGAGCACGACGCGTTTCGCCCCCGCTTCGAGATGCGTGTCGTAGCCCGCCTTGCCATCTTTGGCGCGGCCGGTGAAGATGCCGGTGCTCTCGATCACCACATCGACATTCATATCGCGCCACGGCAGCTCGGCCGGATTCTTCACGGCCAACGCGCGGATCTTCTTGCCGTCGACGATCAAATTCTCGCTATCGTGCTGGACCTTGCCCGGAAACCGCCGATGCGTGCTGTCGTACTTGAGCAGCGTGGCCAGCATTTCGTTGTCGGTCAGGTCGTTGATCGCGATGACCTCGAACTCGTTCTTGCGGGCATGCATGTTCCGGAACGTCAGCCGCCCAATTCGGCCAAACCCATTGATCGCAACGCGTATAGCCACTTTCCCGTCCTCCGACTTTACGAAAAACCATTCAAGCGTTCATAACGCCAACGATAGCGATGCCGAACGACAGATTATACCGGTCGTCGAAAACCAGAACAACCGCCCAAATTATCGCAGCGGGCCTAGTTCGATGCGCGCATTAAAGCGGCGGCCATGGCCATCGTTAGCACGGCGACTGTCACGAACAGAAACAAGCCGCGGACGCTGTAAGGCCAGATGCGATTGCCGCGTAAGACGCCCGATAGGACGATCGCTGCCAACCATGCGGCGCACGCCATAAAAAACATTTGCGCCGCAAACGTTGCTAAACCCATCCATCTCGGCATCGCTTAACCCTTTGCGAAGCGCACTCAATGAATTTCGCAACCGTCAGCAAATTGTCGTGCAAGCGGCGATGCGCTCGCCGCGAATCTCATCAGCGAGCACGTTCACGAATCGCCCTTGATCCACAGCAGCGGCAGCCAATTCGACGGTGGCGTAACGGCATGATGTACCAATCCAGCTTCTCGCTCCTCGCTCCTCGCTCCTCGTTTCCACGAGCACTCGCAGTCGTCTGCCCAGTAAGCTGCGATAGTACTGGTCACGAAGCTCAACCTCCACTGCGGCGAGGTCGCGCGAGCGCTGTTGCTGCACGTGCTTAGGCACCTGATCGGGCATGTCGGCTGCCGGCGTGCCGCGCCGCGGGCTGAACGGAAAAATGTGGATTTTCGAGAAGCCCACCGCCCGCGCCGCGTCGATCGTTGCTTCAAAATCGGCGTCCGTCTCGCCGGGAAAGCCGACGATGACGTCCGTCGTAATGGCCGGCCGATCGAGTCGTTCCTGTACCAGCCGGCAACGATCGATGAACCGCTGCGCGCCCCACCGCCGCCGCATCCGCCGCAGCACGGCATCGCTGCCGCTTTGCATCGAAATGTGCAAGTGCGGGGCGACCTTCTCCGGATAACCCGCCATCACGTCGATCAGCTCGCGCGTCACCTCGGTGGCTTCGATGCTCGACAGCCGCACGCGAAAATCGTCCGGCAGCTCCGCAATTTGCCGCACCAGATGTGACAACCGAACCCAACGCGGCTTCGGCAAGTGCCGGTTGCGTTCCACGCCATAGTGACCGAGATGAATTCCCGTGAGCACCACTTCGCGATATCCGCGATCCACCAACCGGCGGACCTCATCCAGAATGTGCGCGACGGGCCGGCTCGCCAGATGCGGCCGCACGTGGGGGATGATGCAGAAGCTGCACCGCAGCATGCAACCGTCCTGCACCTTCACATACGCCCGATGCCGCCGGCCAAATTCGCTGATCCCCGTCGGCACGTCGGTCACGCCGAATCGCCCCAACAAATCGGGCAGCTCGCGCTTGTCGGTAACCACCTGCGAGACGCCGGGCAGGGCTGCAACTTCCGCCGGTGCCCGGGTCGCATAGCATCCCATCACGACGATTTTCGCACCGGGGTTCCGCCGCGCCAGCCGCCGAATCGCCTGCCGGCTCTTGGCATCGCCCTCCGCCGTCACGGTACACGTGTTGATAATGCAAAGCTCAGCACGCTCGTCGTCGTGCGCGTCCTCGTATCCAATCCCGAGCAGTCCTTCGCGGACATATTCGGTCTCGTACTGATTAACCTTACAGCCGAGCGTGAGAGTGCGAAGCTTCATTCGAAAGGGGGAAGGCGGAAGGGGGAGGGGGGAAGGTCAAACAATCAGCGTCGCGACTTAAGCGTCTTGATTGAGGCAACAGTCATGCGAAGCAACTCTTCGCACTCGGCCTGCAACTCAGCAACTCAGGCCGCAGGGACTATCTGAGCTTCAATAATCAACTCCATCCATAACAGTGACTCATCCAGCTCTTGTTCCACAATTCCAAGTTTTGCGAGAAGCTCTGCATCAGTTCGTGCGCGGGATGCTTCGCGATAATTGGCGGCGACGGAAGTCCCAGATCTCAGCAATTGCTTACCAAGAGTACGAGTGACGTCCGTTTTCGGCAAAGCGGAACACATTCGAATAACGCGCACCGCAAAGTACTTTGTGCGATCGCGTAGCTCGTAGTCGCTCATTCGACGTCCGTCCTTCCGCCCTCCCCCTTCCCCCTTCCGCCTTACTCCGCCGACTCAATCGTCGAGTGCATCGAGCCCTTGCAATTGCGGATGAGGTCGTCCTTCCCGTAGGCGAGGATTTGGTCGCGTTTCAGCTCGGCGTGCTCCTTGGTCGTTGTCAAAACGACTACCTTGCCTTGCGAATCGACCGTCACGGCCATCCTGTGACACTCTTCCGGTGGATGTCCAAACAGCTCGCGCAACATCCGTTCCACATATTCGTAGGAGTGGACGTCGCTATCCCAGAGCACGACATGATACCGCGGCACCCGCCGCTTTTTTCGCTTCGCGGTTGGCTTTTTCTCCGGCACCAGCGTCGCGGTCCAGCCGGTGTCGTCGGGCTCCGGGTTTCCAAAATTGGGAAGTGGATCCATGTGTAACCTGCGCACCTGCGGTGGTGAAACCGCTTCCAGAACATTATATTGTACGCCCATCGCCCTCACTAGGAAGCATCGCCCCATGGACGACGTCCAGGCGTATATCGAGACCCACCGCCAGTCGTTCGAAAACGATCTGGCTGCACTGCTGCGAATAGCGAGCGTGAGTGCCGACTCGCGCCAGCGTGCGGAAACGCGTCGCGCCGCCGAGTGGGTGGCCACGCAGTTCAAGCAGCTCGGCCTCGCGACGGAGTTGATTGAAACCGCCGGCTACCCACTGGTTTACGCCGAGTCGCCGCCGGTGCCCGGAACGCCCGTTGCGCTTGTCTACGGTCACTACGATGTGCAGCCCCCTGAGCCGCTAGACGAATGGATCACGCCGCCGTTCGAGCCCACCGTGCGCGACGGCAACCTCTACGCCCGCGGCGCCACCGATGACAAGGGCCAGATGCTCACGCACGTCAAGAGCGTCGAAGCCTGGATCAAATCGGTCGGCAAACTGCCGGTGCAAGTGAAGTTTCTCATCGAAGGCGAGGAGGAAGTCGGCAGCGCGCATCTCGCGCCGTTCGTGAAGGAGAATCGCGAGAAGCTGGCCTGCGACTGCATCGTGATTAGCGATTGCGCTCAATTCGCCCCCGGCATGCCCGCCATCACCTGCGGACTGCGCGGCATCGCGTATTACGAACTGCGGCTGCGCGGGCCACGCCAGGATTTACATTCGGGCACGTTCGGCGGGGCGGTGACGAATCCGGCCAACGCGCTCGTGGCCCTGCTCGCGGCGCTGAAAGATGAAAACGGCCGTATCCAAGTGCCCGGGTTCTACGACGACGTCGTTCCGCTCACCGACCGCGAACGCGAGGAGTTTCGCGCGCTGCCGCTCACCGACGCCCAGTTTATGCAGCAGATTGGCGTGACCGGCGTATCAGGCGAGGCCGGTTACACGTCGCTCGAGCGTCGCTGGGCCCGCCCGACGCTGGACATCAACGGCCTGACGAGCGGCTACCAGGGCGAAGGAGCGAAGACGGTGCTGCCCGCGCGGGCCAGCGCGAAGTTCAGCTTCCGGCTCGTGCCCAATCAGGATCCGCACAAGATCACCGCATCGCTCCGCAAATCTTTCGAAGCGCGTCTGCCGCCCGGTATTCAAATGGAGCTGATCGATCATCATGGCGCGCCGGGCGTCGTGGTATCGCTGGACAGCCCGTACATGGCCGCGGCCGCCGTAGCGATCGAAGCCGGCTTCGGGCGCGCGCCCGTGTTCATCCGCGAAGGCGGCTCGATTCCCATCGTCACGACCTTCACACGCGAGCTGGGCGCGGACGTGCTGCTGTTAGGCTGGGGCCAGAACGACGACAACACCCACAGCCCCAACGAAAAATTCTCCCTCGACGACTACCACCGCGGCACCCGCGCCAGCGCCCATTTATGGCAGGAACTGGCCAACTTGAAACACACTAAATGAAGAAAATATCTCACGCAAAGGCGCGAAGGCGCAAAGGTGCAATGCGAATTCATTCGATCTTTGCGCCTTCGCGCCTTTGCGTGAGACTATTCCGTGGACAGTTTTACGATGTTGGATAAGCGATTTATTTTGGAAAATCCCGAGCTCGTTCAAGAGAACTGCGACCGGCGCGGCGTGAAGGTCGACGTCGCGCGGTTCGTCGAGCTCGAATCGCAGCGGCGCAAATTGCAGGCGGAAGTCGAGGAGCTTTCGCGTCAGGCGAATGTGCTGGGCAAATCGATTGGCGAGGCGAAGAATGATGCTGAGCGCGAGGCCCGCAAGAACGACGGCCGCCGCCTGCGCGAGCTCAAGGACCAGATCGCCCAGCACATGGAGCGGCTCGCCGCCGAGGCCAACGTCATCCACAACGCAATTCCGAACCTCACGCATCCCGAGGCTCCCGTCGGTGGCGCGGACGCCAGCAAGGATCTCCGCCATGGAAACGTCGACGTGCGGCCGTTCGGCTTTCCCGTGCTCGACCACGTGGAGCTCGCCGAGCAGCACGACCTCATCGACTTCGAAGGCGGAGCGCGCGTCGCGGGTCACGGCTTCTATTTCCTCAAGAACGAGGCCGCCCTCTTGGAAGTGGCCTTGCAGCAGTACGCCCTGGAGCTGCTCTTGCGCGAAGGCTTCACGCCGATGATCACGCCCGACCTCGCGCGCGGCGACGTGCTGAAGGGCATCGGCTTCATCCCCCGCGGACCGGAAACACAAATCTACAGCATCGAGAATGACGACCTCAATCTTGTCGCCACGGCGGAGATCACGCTCGGTGGCCTCTATGCAGGTCAGGTCATCGACGCCGAAAAATTGCCCATCAAGCTCTGTGGCATCAGCCATTGTTTCCGCACCGAAGCGGGCGCCGCCGGCCGGGCCTCGCGCGGCCTGTACCGTGTCCATCAATTCACCAAGGTCGAGATGTTCGCGTTCACGTCGCCCGACGACAGCGATGAGATGCACGACTACTTCCGCGACCTGGAATGCGAAATTTTCGACGGCCTCGGCATCCCCTACCGCGTGCTCGACATCGCCACGGGCGACCTGGGCGGCCCGGCCTACCGCAAATACGACCTCGAAGCGTGGATGCCCGGCCGCGGCGAGAACGGCGAATTCGGCGAGGTCACGAGCGCCTCGAACTGCACCGACTACCAATCGCGCCGCCTCGACATCCGCTACAAGGTGAAAGGCGAAAAGGGCACCCACTTCGTTCACACGCTCAACGGCACTGCCATTGCCGTTAGCCGTGCGCTGATTGCTATCCTCGAAAACTATCAGCAGCCCGACGGTTCGATTGTCATCCCCGAAGTGCTCCGCCGCTGGGTCGGCAAAGACCGCATCGGCGGCAACGGGATGTAGCGACAGCGAGCCGGGCCGTCCCCGGCGCCGCCGCGGCGGGCAGTTGGGCGCAGTAATTCTTTGTGGATAACGTGAGGAACGTGGAGGGCAGAGGGTGGCACGCCCGGAGTCTTCGACGGGCGTGGTTCAGGCATTGCAGCCCACGCCCTTCGCGGACTCAGGGCGTGCCACCCGAGCCACGCCAAAATCCATTACTGCACGCGGGCCGTTTGCTCCCCTTGATTCGTCATCGGCATCAGCGCCATAGTGGACTCCTTGCCGTCAATTCGTGATCGATCCGGTGAAGGTCAATTGCCCGTCGCGGATTCGAGCAGTTCGATGAATTGCGACGCTTGCGAGTCGGTGATTCGCCACTTCACCCATAAGTCGGGATAGTTGTTCGCGGGCTTGCTTACGTTTTGTTGCAGGAGCCCGTTACCCAGGCGGACCTCGTATAAGACGCGGGTCTGGCCCATGAATTGCAGACGGTGCGTCGCGGGCCAAGGATCGTTCAAGCGAAAATCGCGATTGTAAAATTGTTGTTGATTGGCGGAGTCCTCCATCAGCATTCGAACCTCTCCAATTCGCTCGGGATCCGAAACAACATTGATCTGCTCGTCGGGCTTTCCAATCTTCCAAACGACAATTCGCTGGACTTCCGCCGCGCCCGGTACGAAGACGTCCGAGACAACGTGGCAGTCCGGCAAGGCCTGAAAGAATTGCTTCAGCGCCTCGGCCGTGACTCCCGTGCGACGGATGAGTATTTTTTTGAGGTTTGGTAGACCGTGCAGATACACGAGCCCCGCGTCGGTGATCTGCGGCATATTCACGAGCAGTAAGTACCTCAACTGTTCCATCCGTCCCACGTGAACCATGCCAGCGTCGGTGATCACCATTCCTCCTCCCTCCTCGATGAGCGTTAGAGCCTCGAGTTTTGGGAGATCAACCAGGCGGCGCAGCCCGGCGTCGGTGACGTTCGGGCAGCCATTGAAAAACAGGTCTCGAACGTTCGTCCAGTTGGCCAGGTGTTGCAGTCCCTGGTCGTCAATCGATGACTCGATAAACTCGCCAATCCCGAGCTTAGAGAATCGGTTGAGTTTGCCGGCCTGTTCGAATCCGGCGGCAGAAATGCGCTTGCGGAAACGCAAGATGGTAATGTCGGCGAAATGATCCGACTGATCGATTACTGCGGCCAGCGCTCGATCCGAAGCGACGCGCAAACCTTCCACCCGCTCGAATGGATCGTAACCCAGCCACGAATGCAACCTGGTCCGCTCATCGTCCGACGGATCGCTATTTTCCAGATGACCGCCATGACTCCGCACGGCGTAAACCGCCCGTTGCTGATGATAAGTGCTTAACAGCCAGCGCCCGACCGTGCCGAGCAGCAGAGCCACCACGGCCACGGCAATCAGCATGCCGCGAAGGCTAAACTTGAACTCGCGCTCGGTCAGCTTCCGCGCAGCGCGCCAGGCAGCGTAGGACAAGCCAAGAAATAGGCCGCCGCCAATGAGCCCCAGCAGCCAAATGGGCGAGTTCCATTGATGAACACACCACAGCAAACCGAAGGCAATGCTGGCGACGACCAGCGGCAGGGCTGCCAGCATCAGGAGACCCGGTACAAGGAAACGCTGGCCCACTTTCAATTCATCCCCACGTACGCAGCGCGGTTCTTTCCGCGCACGATCGAACGATCCCCGTCGGAACTGCCGCACTATGTGGCACGGCACTCGCCATTATACGAAAACCCGTGTTCGGTCGATACTTCCGCCGTACGCGGCGCGCCCGATGTCGAGTCGCCGATTGCGCTACTCGCTTCACCAATGGGGGATGGCCAATCTGCAGACGCAGCTCTTTTCGATGCGCGCCGCATTCCACTATTCCATTGCGCCTCTGCGCCTTTGCGTGAGACTCCTCTGACGACCTATTGGAATGGCCGCCGGGGCGAAGGCTTGATTCCAGCCCAATCGGCCGGCCTCAAACGTTGAGCGACACGATCGGGTAACGCTTAGGTGGCCAAAAATAATTGTGGAATCTGGCGCTCAATTGTGCTACATTGTACCCGCCGTGCCGTAGCAGAATTCGAAGGACTCCGTCGCTCCCGCATTCGCCCCGAAGTCGTGCGACTTCAGCCACCCATTTGAATCCGCCTCCATCCAGCGAGGGGGCTACCCGTGCGCGCCTGCCCGACCACCGACGCCTTGCAATCGTTCAGGATGCAGGCCTTCGCCGTAGATGCGCAAAACCCCGGGGGAGAGTTTTGCGCACCTACGCAATTCCCCGCGTTTTTCGATACACCGACGGTTGTGCGTGGGTCTCCCGACCCCGCACTCCCGCCGACGGCAGGTCTCCCACGCGTTGCCGCCTTCCACCCTGCCCCTTCCGCCCTCCCCCTTGCGCTACGGCGCTTTCCATTCCTGCCGCACCTGGCCGTTGTAGTCGACCGCCACCAGTTCACTGCCATTGATCGAGCGCACGCGGAACGAGCCGAGCTGGCCGCGGCGCTCCTTGTCACTCGATGATGTGATGGTCACGATCACCATGCCGTCCTCAACTTTCCACGTGCCGTTCGAGCGGACGTCCTGGTGAAACATCTGCTTGAACTGATCTTTCCACTGCATCGTAGCCCGCATGCTGCCGTCGCCGCCCAGCGTAATGTAATGGATCGATTCGGCATCTTGATGGCCCCATGTGCCCACGAGCATCCGGCGAAGCTGCTCGTCCTCGTAGCTCGGCATGCTCGGCGGCTGGCCGGGTAGTGGCGGATTGCTGCCGCCACTAGTCCGCTTGAGTGTTACTAATAGGTTGCCGGAGCCCGGCAGCGATGCGAACGAGTTCGGCCGTCCCTTGTCGCGGCTCGACAGGCACAGCACGAGGGTATCCTTGCTGGCCACAAAAATTCCCCGCCCGCCCGTCTTTTGCGCCCCGGCCAGGTCGACCGCCATCGGGCTCTTCGTGTCGTCCACGACAAACGGCAGCTGCTTGCGCTGAAACGTCATCGGGACGACCAGCTCGACCGACTGCCCGCGGATGATTACGCGCCCGTCGGCCGCGTAGTTCAGCAACACCTCCGTCGGCTCAACCACGCGCCCATCGTCGATCACGGCCGTAATTTCCCACGTCCCATCGAGCGTCTGCCCCTCGACTTGCGGAGCGAAGCTAATAGACACCAATAAGCAAATACCGGTCAAAACCTGCCGATAACACATGATTGATTCCTTTCCTGTTTTTCGTTTCCTTTGCGTCTTTGCGCCTTTGCGTGAGACATTCTGCAAAAGCATTTCGTCAGCCACATCGCCGCGTAACATGCTGCTCCAGCAATCGGTCACAGGCCGCGGCCACCATTTTCACCGTGATTTCCCGCATCGCCGAATCGTCGGCTTTGCGGCGCTCAAGCGAGGAACCGGCCTGGTACCGTGCCTGCAACCGAATGTTTTGCGCCCCATAAGCGCCGCACCATTCCGCTCGGCTCGTTCCGTGCAGGCTGATCGTTGGCGTGCCGACCGCCGCGGCCAGATGCATCGGCCCCGTGTCGGAACCGACGAATAGCGCCGCGCGCCGGCAGAGCGCCCCGAGCTGCCGCATCGTCGTCGCTGGAGCTAAATGCGCATGCCGCGCACCGGCCTCGACGATTCGCCGAGCGAAAGGCAATTCATGGGGCGTGCCCCACACCGCCACGCTCGGCACACCGTGCACCTGTCCCAGATACCTGGCCAGGGCCGCATAGCGCACGGCCGGCCAGATCTTCGAAGGCCAGCCCGCGCCGGGATTCAGCACGGCGAACCGCCGACCCCACAGCTCCCGCGCGCGCAAAAACGTTTCAGCCGCATGGGCATCCACGGCAAACTCCGGCAGATCGAACCGCACCGCCGGCGCCGCGATCCCCAGCGGCCGCAACATCCCCAGGTAATGCTCAATGACATGAGCGCCGCCCGGCTGTGTCAATTCGTTGTGAAACCACTGGCTAAGCTCGCGGCCGTCGTCGCCCGCCTTGCCAATCCGCCGCGGCGCTCCACTGAGCCACGCCGTAACCGCGCTCTTGGTGAGACATTGCAAGTCGATCGCCGCATCGAACCTCATTTCGCGCAGGCGACGGCGTAGCCGCCCGACTTCGCCGGGCGACTTCCAAAAGCGGCGCGGCAGCCGAATCAGTTCGTCGAGCGCCGGATGGCCCTCGAGCAAATCGCCCGCGCCGCCTTCGACCACCCAGGCCAGAAACGCGTCCGGCTTCGCCTCTCGCAGCGCGCATAAAACGGGCACGCCATGAATCACGTCGCCGATCGCGCTGAGGCGGACAATCAGAATTCGCGGCCCCGCGCGAGCTGCCGTTGAGTGCGGAGAAATAAACGATGTTTGCGCGTGCATTCCGAGAACGCGACCGAAAGGCAAATTTGTGAGCAGTCCAGCGCCGCTCGCGCAGGCCGGCGGCAAAGAGGGCGGATGATAGCAACGGCAGCCATTCCCGCCAACGCCGGAATTCATGCAGAATTACGCCGGACCAGCGTTCGTCCGGGTCTGAACGTTTCGGCGGCTCGCCGGCAGGAAGTCACGCCGCCCGACGCGCCCGCTTACGCTGCCGATTCTTTTTCCGAGGCTGGTCCGAATCGTCGCTAGCCCCATCGTTGGCTGTTGGCATCCGTGCGCCCACTGCGTTGCGCCAACCCACAAGCTTCGCATGCAGCTCGTGCGCTTTTTCGGCATCGGTCGCCGCCAGATTGTGCTGTTCCCCCACATCCTGCTTCAGATTGTAAAGCTCCAGCCGGCCGTCTTCGAAGAACTCCAACAGCTTCCAATCACCCGAGCGCACGGCCCCGACCGGCGTGGTCCGCCACAAATTGGCCCCCGCTCCCAAGTACCCGGGAAAGTGCCAAAAGATCGGCTCGCGCTTGGGCGTCTCGATTGAACCAGTGAGCAGGCCGGCATAACTCACGCCGTCGAGCGGATAATTGGCCGGCGCCTCAGCACCAGCCAACTCCAAGAGCGTTGGATACAAATCGACAGAGATGATCGGCGTCGCGTTTGTTCGCCCTGGTTCAATCGTGCCTTTCCAACGAAAGATGTACGGCACGCGTACCCCGCCTTCCGCCAGCATCCCCTTGCCGCCCTTGAGCGGCGCATTATCGGTGACGCCGTTCTTGGCCAGGCCGGCGCGTCGATATCCGCCCACGCCGCCGTTATCGCTGGAGAAGATAACCAGCGTATTCGCGGCCAACCCCAAGTCGTCCAGCCTGGCCAGCACCCGGCCGACGCTTTCATCGACGCTGGCGATCATCGCCGCGTAGGTCGGATCGCGATGACCACCGACCGGCGCTTTTCGCCGAAACCGCTCGATCAACTCTTTCTTGGCCTGATGCGGCGAATGCACGCCGAAATGCGGCAAGTACAAAAAGAACGGCTCCGACTTATGCCGCTCGATAAAATCGACGGCCCGGTCGGTGAGAAAGTCGGCTAAGTATTGACCCTCGGGATACTCGACCCGCGGGTCCGTCCGAAAATCGAAGTGCTGCCCCGAGGCTTCGATCGCTTCGTCGAAACCCCGCGCGCCCGGATGATGCGCGGGGTCGTTCCCCAAATGCCACTTGCCGAACATGCCCGTCGCGTAGCCGGCCTTTTTCAGTGCATCGGCAAGGGTCACTTTCTCCAGCGGCAGCGCGGTGACATTATCGACCGGCCGCAACGGCCGGCTCCGCCAATTGAAGCGATCGATGTTGCCGACCGTATAGACACCGGTCCGCGGCCCATACTGCCCGCTCAATAACGCTGCCCGCGTCGGCTGGCAATTTGGCCCACTCGTGTATCCATCCGTAAACCGCACGCCTTCTGCTGCCAGCCGATCGATGTTCGGCGTCTCGTAGTATTGGCTCCCGTAGCATGCCAGATCGGTGTACCCCAAATCGTCGGCCAGAATGAACACAATGTTCGGCCGCCGCGGTGCCTCGCCGAGCATTTGTGAAATGGAAAGGCTGACAATCACGAGAGCAAGGAGATAGCGCATCGATGGCTCGTCCAGGTTGCAGGTGAAGGAGTCGCTGAAGAGATGCCATTGTAAAACAGTCTCCTCTCAGAATAAACCAGCTCGAGAAACATGCGAGCGGCGGGGTTTATCCCCGCCGGGACAAGTTCGCCACGGCGAATCCGCTGCGGCGGACCCGGCGGCTCGCGATGCGCCGGGTGGGGCAGAGCGAGAGCGATGCCCCAGAAGTGCGGCTCTGGGGCGTCGCGGACGCCGCCCCAGCCACCCACCACGCACTCATTTCCCTTCCACCTGGGTTCCTTTGCGAGCCGCTTCGAGTCCTTGACGGAACTGCGGATTATCGGGCATTGCCGCCACCAGCTCCTCGTACAGCGGCACCGCTTTGGCGTGTTCGCCGCGTTCCAGATAAGTCGTTGCCAGCCCGACCGCCGCCGCAGTGGGCCCCGGGAACTTCTTGCGCATCTGCTCCCACATCGCGATCGCTTCGTCGATTTTGCCCTCGGCCTTCAGGCAACGCGCCAGCCCGTTCATCGCTCCCGCTTCCTCGGGGGCCACCTCCAGACACTTTTCAAAATACCGCTTGGCACTAGCCCACTTCCCGCTGGTGAGCAGGCAGAACCCCATGCCGTTGAGCGCCTGCGCATCTTCCGGGTCCTTGGCCAACGCCCGGCGAAATGCGAGCTCGGCCGTGCGCAGCTTGCCTTCGTTGAACTGCTGCCAACCTAGTGCTGACGAGGCGGATGATTCAGTCTGCTTCCGCTTGCCGCGCGGCGCCAGCCGCCGCTTCAATTCTTCGGGAAGCTCCTTCTTCTTCGCCGCGGCGAGCATCTGCTGCAGCATCGGCTCGTTGGGCTGATCGCCTAGCGCCTTCTGCAGCCATTTCTCGGCGTCCTCGTACTTGCCGTTCAAGAGATACAGCCGACCCAAGCCAAACGCCGCCGCCGACGCCTGCGGTGCCGCCTTCAACAAATACTTTTCCGCCTTCTTCAACTCACCGTAATCGAGGTAAGCCTGGCCCAAGCCATTCAGCGCGGCCGGGTGGTCGGGCTCCAGTTCGACGGCCTTCTCAAACGCGGCGATCGCTTTCTCATTCTGACCGCTGTTGAGATGGGCCCAGCCGAGCCCATTCCAAGCGTTCGCCGATTGCGGATCGAGCGCAACCGCTTGCTCGAACTTGGGGATCGCCTCACTAAACTTCTGCTGATGCCACAGCGCCTGGCCTTCGGCCGCCAGCGCCTCGGCTTGTTCAATCCGATCGCCTTCATCCGAAATCACCACCAAGCCGTCGGCCGGCACATAGGATAGCCAGGTGGCAAACGCCGTCACGATGAACATAGCCATGATCAGACCTCCAAAGATTAGCGTGAACAAAACCAGTCGTCGCCGCATTCCCTTGCTGTGTCTGGGGAGCGGTGGTTGCCTTCCAGCCGGACTGATCGGTGCCGCAGAGCATTCGGCAATGTCGCTCTTCACCTGGCTGGCATGCTGATAGCGCCGCTCCGGCTCGCGTTCCAGCGACTTGAGCACCACCTCATCGACCCGGATGTCAACGTGCACTTTCTCTGACGGCGGCCGGAAGCGGCCCATTGGCACCTCGCCGGTCAGCAGCTCATAGAACACCACACCCAGCGAATAGATATCCGCCCGGTGGTCGACATCGCGCGAGCCTTCCAGCTGCTCCGGCGCCATGTATCGCCAGGTGCCCATGATTTGCTCGCTGCCGGTGAGCGAGATGTCGTGCGCATCCGTGCCCACGAGCTTGGCCAGCCCGAAATCGGCAATCTTCACCTTGCCCGCTCGGTCGACCAGGATGTTTTCGGGTTTAATGTCGCGGTGGACGATGCCGATGCTGTGCGCGTAGGAAAGCGCGTCGCAGATTTGCTGCACGATCGCCAGCGCATGCTGCGGCTCGATTTGCCCGCCGCGAATCAGTTCGCGGAGGTTCGTGCCGTCGACGTATTCCATCACGAAGTAATAGAACTGGCCGGCCTGTCCCACGTCGTGAATGGTGACGATGTTCGGATGGCTCAGTCGCGCCAGCGCCCGCGCTTCCCGCGAAAACCGCTCGGCGAACGCCGCGTCTCGGCCAATCTCCGGCGGCAGGATCTTGATCGCCACCTGCCGATCCAACTTCTTTTGTCGCCCGCGATACACGGCCCCCATCCCGCCCTGCCCGATGAGCGCGGAGATTTCAATTTCCGGAAAAAGCGCCGCGAGCGATTCGGGCGATGGTGGCGTGAAGCTGGGCGCGGGTGAAAACGGCGAGTTCGCCGCGCCTTCTGCCGAGTCCTTCACGAGCCCGAGCTCCAGCATGCATTTGGGGCACAACCCGCCTGGCGAAAGGCTCGGCACCTGGCGACCACATTGAGGACAAGCAAGCGCGTTGGACATAGGGATCACTCCGCCAATCAACGATCGTTGACTGCTTAAGACTATGTAACGGAAAAACAGCCGAAGGTTACACCGCAATTGCGATAATCAGGCAAACGCCGCAAATAACCGGCGAATCTCATCGTCGATTTCGCTCGGATCGCTCAACGTGCCGCTGATCTCGGCCCGCAAGGCTTCACCGTAGCGCGTCCTTAGCCGGTGCAGGGCCACCTTCGCTGCCCCTTCGCTGATGCCGAGCTCCTCGGCCGCCTGAGCGAGCCGCGCCTGCCCTTGTTCGCCCAGCATGAACGGCTTCAGCGTGTCGAACACACGCCCTTGCCCGCGCGCCTCGTACTGCGATTGAACCGCTTCCAACGCCGCTTGCAGTAATTCGAGTGCCCACAGCCGCTCGAACTCCCGCTCGGGGCTTTCGTTGACCGCCGGCTCCACGGCCAGCCGCGCATCGGCCCACGCGAAATCGAGCGAAAACGGCACACGGCCGCCGCCTCGCTTGGCGGCCCGCTGCCGCTCCCTTTGATGCGCAGCGAAGTGCTCGAACGAAGTCAGCAGAAACGTGCGAAATCGCCCGCGCTGCGGATCGGCCCGCTGCAACAGGTCGCGCTCCAATAGCTCGACAAAAAATCCTTGCGTCAGGTCTTGCGCTTCATCGACCGAGCCGCACTTGCGACGCGCAAACCCGTACAGCGGCAACCAGTACCGCTCACACAGCTCGGCCAACGCCCGACCAGCCGGCGCGTCCGCACCTCGCGCGCGGAGAACCATGCTCCACCGCGTCGTCGAAAAGTTCTGGTTCACGTATTGCCCAGCGCCGCTTCGGTGCGTGGTGTTAAAAAGTTGAAAAGAGGTCACAGTTCGTGCTCTAATATCGTATTAGGCCCAGTACTGCTCGCAAGTTCAAGACTCTGTGATGAACAAGGCATTTGTCCGCGAACCCGAGTTCGACGGCCGCGCGTTTTGCCCGCGCTGCGGAACGCTGGGCGTGCCGGTCGAGGCCGGCCCGATGGACACGCACATTCGCCCCGAATCTCGCCACAAAATGCTCGACGCGGCCTGGTTCTGCGGCTTCCCGCGATGTGAGGTGGCCTACTTCAATTTGTATGGCGCTGCCGTGCTCATCGACGAGCTACAGCGCCCGGTCTATCCCCACGATCCTGACGCGCCGATTTGTGCCTGCTTCGGCCTGACCTACGATGATGTCGAAGCGGACGTCCGCGAAGGCCATCCCACGCGGACTCGCGAACTGGTTGCCAGGTCGAAATCGGGCGACGCCCAGTGCTACATGCTGGCCCCCGACGGCCGCTCCTGCTTGGGCGCCGTGCAAGAGCTGTACATGCGGCTGCGCTCGCAAGGTACCCGCGGCTGATGCGCGTTTCATGTTCGTGTGCCACTGCTTGCGGCGCGCCAATCGGCGCCGACACTCCTAATCGCACTGCTCGCCGTTAACATGACGCGGGCCGTTGGAGGCAAGCAGTGCCGCACCCGCTTCGGCGCCCCTCATGGCACCGCGAGCAGATGGGGATGAAAGGTCTGTTGCCCCTGGGTAAGAATGCTAGTGCGAGCATTGAGCCCAGGCATTTTCCCCCATAAGGAGCAACAGACATGTCCATGATACCTGTGTGCGTTGGCTTTGACTATCACGATGATTCGATCCGCGTGTGCGTGATGAACAAGGCGGGCAAGGTGCTGGTGAACCGTTCGGTCGCTAACAGCGTGGAGCTGGTGATTCTGGCGGTGAGCCGCTTCGGTGCGATGGCCGTGTGCGCGGTGGAAGCGTGCTGCGGGGCGGCGGACTTTGCCCACGAGCTGAGGCGTCGGACGGGCTGGGACGTGCGGCAGGCGCATCCGGGGTATGTCCGCCGCCTCAAGCAGAGTCCCGATAAGAGCGACCATGACGATGCCCAGCTGTTGGCCGATCTGGTGCGTGTCGAGTACCTGCCCGAGGTATGGCTGGCGCCCACGGAGGTCCGCGAGTTGAGGCGGCTGGTCCGCTACCGTCAGCAGCTCAAGCGGAGCCGGGTGGAGCTGAAGCTGCAGATTCGAGCCCTCTTGCGGGAAGAACGAGTTCGGCCCGCCGCGCGGGCCTGGACCAAGTCCTGGAGCGAATGGCTCCAGGAGACCACGGCGCTGAGCGCCGCGGCGCGGTGGATTCTGCAAGAGCAGCTAGCTCGCCTGGCGGAGCTCGACGCTCGTATGAAGCGCATCAACCACAAGCTCGAGGAGCTGACCGCCGAAGATCCGATGATCCGCGCGCTCGAGCAGCACAGCGGCGTCGGCAAGGTGACGGCCGTCACTTTGCAGGCCGAGATCGGCAGCTGGCGGCGTTTCCGCAGCGGTAAGCAGCTGGCGCGCTACTGCGGCGTCACGCCTTGCAACGCCTCCAGCGGCAAGCGCCAGGCCGACGCCGGCCTGGTGAAAAGCGGCAACCGCGAGTTGCGGGCGGTGCTCATCGAGGCGGCCCATCGACTCGCCCAGCACGACCCCAAGTGGCGCGCCTTTCGCGCCGCGCTGTGCCAGCGCAAGCCGCATAACGTGGCCATGGCGGCCATCGCCAATCGCTGGATTCGCTGGCTGTACCACGAGATGATTCGCGTCGAAATCAAACAGGAGGTAACGGCCGCGTGACGGGACACTGGGGGAGGAACCAGAGGCCCCAGGTTCCTCC
>JBBDWY010000047.1:0-129235 GCA_040902605.1 Pirellulales bacterium
TATTCGACCGCCGCGACACTACCCCCGCGCCGCTGTTTTGGACCGCCGTCAACAAGGTGCGTGCGGCCGTTAAGCCCCATGGCCCCAATGTACCAGACGTAGAGTACGCGATTACCGCCAGGCAAATTCTGGATGTGCTAGTCGAGTACCGACAGTGGACGTATGAGCGGGCACTCATTGAGTTAGCTTTCGGGCTCGACATGGTCGGCCCCGGCCGGTATCGCGCTTTGCGCCGTCAGATCGGCGAACCCGCCGACGTCCACGCCACGGCCATGCAAAACTCAAGTCAATCTCTTGCAAAGCCCAGATGGGACCGAGCTGAAGGACAGCTTTGGCTTGGCGACGATATTATCCGTATGGTCCGTATTCGTCGTACCCCGTCTCGAGTTCAGCGATTAATTGAGGCGTTCGAAAGGGCTCGATGGAAGAAAGCCATTGAAAGCCCCTTCGCCGACGAGCTAAGTCAAGATGGACTTCATGGCTTTTTGAATGACGTAAATGATGGGCTGAAACAGATCCGTTTCCATGGCCGTGCCGGCGGCCGCGAGCTTACGTGGTCCTATGTAACGGAAGTGTAATGCAAGTGTAATGCAATAGCCCTAAAGCAGCGGACCGTAAGAAAATCCAACTATGCGAGGCGATTGTCCTCGCCCTGAATGTTGATAGTTGGATACGGTCATGCACGGCGACAAAAGTCTAAATCTTTCCGACCGGGAAATCGCCCAGTGCTTTTCTGACCCGGTCGTCGCTGCCAAGTTTCCGCCGATCTTGACGATCAAGGAGGCGGCACAGCTTCTCAGTGTCCCAGTGGGCACGCTGCGTGACTGGCGGTCGCGCGGGCTGCTCCCTGGTTGTGCACGCCGACTTGGAAGAGAGGTGCGTTTCTTTCGAGACCGCCTCATCAAACATGTCTTCAATCATGGCCTCGGCCAGTGACGTCTATGGAAACGAACAACCACAACAATCAACAATACGAACTCGTCGGGGAATTGATTTCGATATTTGAACGAGGCACCCGCTGGTACGCCTATTATCGCGTCGACGGCAAACCTGTCCGGCAGTCTTTAAAGACCGGCAGCAAAAAACAGGCCCGCAGCAAAGCACTGGCCATTGAGCGGGACCTCGTCGACGGTGAAGTTCGGCGTCCGGCGCGCGCCTCGCTGATCAAGGACGTAATTGAAGAGTACATCGCGCATCTGCGTGCAAACGGTCGCTCCGAAAAAACCGTCGGCAAGTACGAGTTTGCATTTAAGCTCGTCCTTGAGCTCGCCGAACGGCGGGGCCTCCGTCGGATTAGCCAGATCGATTTGGCGTTGATTGACGCATTCCGCGCAGAGCGAAATACCTGCCGCGTGAAACCCAAGAAGGAGAAGAACGATGGCTAAAGCGAAACCGAAAACGATCCACAATGACGTAGTCGCAATCAAGCAGCTGGTAAACTTCGCCGTCCGCCGCAAAATGATCCACGAAAACCCGCTAGCGGAATTAAAGCTGAAGAAGCCCAAGAACTCGCCGCAGCCGTACTGGATGCGCGATCAAGTCGAACTGATCTTGAAATCAACTAGCCCTCGTTACCAGGCGCTGTTCCACTTTCTGGCGGACACCGGCACCAGGATCGGCGAAGCTCGTTGGCTGACGTGGGATGACGTGGACTTTAGCAACAAATTTGTTCACATCCGGCCCAAGGACGGCTGGCAGCCGAAGACGGGCGACCAGCGGGTGATCCACCTCAGCGACGATCTCCACCACGTGCTAAGCAAGCTACCGAGATCATCGAAGTGGGTTTTCACGGCGCCGCGGACGGAGCGGTTCCCGACCGGCGATCGGCAGATCTCCGCCAGGCGGGCCTTGGCTCACCTGAAGACGGTGCTGAAGAAGATCGGGCTGCCGGGCCACCTGCACACGTTCCGGCACAGCTTCATCAGCCACGCGCTGATCGCCGGGGCGAAGGAGTCGGTCGTCCGGGAATGGGTGGGCCACGTCGACCCCGAGATCATGAAGATCTACATACACATCGCGGACAAGTACTCGCGGAGTGCGATGCATGAGATACTACCCGGCAAGGGGCCGTCCCACGGTGGTGACGGTGCCCACGCCGGGGGTTCGGATTGTGCGCAAAACGTGCACAGAAAGGAAGATTGTCATGAATAAGTCATCACAAAACAAACGCCGCCAACGAGTTCCGTTGACGGCTTCCTACATTAGCGGAGGGCACGGGACTCGAACCCGCAACCCCTTGCGGGGCACCACATTTCCAGTGTGGCCGCTGGCCAATTCGCTTACCCTCCAAAGGCGGCTCTAACCCTCTATGTTAGCGGCTTTTGCGTTTCTTTCAACGTCGGCAACAGCGTAGCCATCTCGCTCTGTTCGACTGTCTTCGGCGAGCTCAGTCGAGCCGAGCTCACGGCCGAAGCGGCGAGATGCAGCTCCTCCGGCGAAGCGGCAGGAACACACTACTTTTCTAGATCCGACCTTTGGCCATTTAACGGCGAAGAAGTTTTGGCGGTGGAAGCGCGGCAAGTGGTGTTCGGTAGCGCGGAGGAAGCTAAAACGCGAGCGGGGCGCTAAGCCGCTAGCTGCGAATTGTCGTGGGCCGGCGGGATATGATCGCTTTTGGAAAACAGTTGATGCAGTTGCGGGTCGCCATTACCATTACGGGAAATCCGCTCGTAAAGAAACTATGTACCGGCTAACTATTATCTCGGCGCTTTACAGCGTGGCCGCCCGATTCACCGCGCCGTCGTTAGCAGTCGAATTGCGAACGTATCAATTCTCCGTGGGCGACCATTGACCGTTTCTCTACGATAATAGCTGGGGCTTGGTCGGCGTCGCGCGTCTTTCGGGCTCGTTTGAACTTGAGCTCGATCTGGCGGCCTCTACCGCTCGACTTGTGCGAATGGACGTCCGCGTCATTCAGCCGGCGTGGGGGCGCACACCGCCAGACCAGGAAGACAATCTCCCGCCGTATCTTCAAGGGGTATACGACAACGTGCCGTTTTCGACGGTCTGGCCGAACGATCTCACGACGCTTCCCGGGCGGCTGCTGTCGCCCAACGTGATTGAATTCGCTGGACCTACGAACGGGATTTTTTCTTCGAGCCGGCCCACTCAACCCGCCCGATTGTTGACTGGCCACGGGGCACGAACCTGCAATTCGTTCGCGGTTACAACACAGCGCTACGTATCGAGCTCTCCGGCGACAGCGCGACAATGGCTGCGGTCGCACAGTACATCTTCGCCGAAGATGCGCCCTTCTATTACGTACTCGACGCCGTTGCGACGCTGGTCATTCCCGAGCCGGCAAGTGGCGTCATAGCGATCATCGCTATTGTGTTGACTGCCGGTTTACGCCGGGGACGCGCGGCGGAACTGGAGTTCGGTGAAGGAACGGGCGGCAGGCATTGGGCGAGGGGCGAGGTGCGAGAAGAAGCGGCGAAGCACCGGATCCAGAGTACCGCGTACATAGTACTGTACGTAATACCGAGTGCAGCCATCACCCCTCACATAGCCGCTCCCCATCAAAAGGGGAGAAAGATCAAGACTACCCCTCACCTAACCTCTCCCCATCGAGGGGAGAGGAATATCGGTTAGTCGATCGCGGGGGCGCCTTGGATGAGGTTGATGAACTCTTCGTTCGACTTGAACTTGTTGAGCTTGGTGGTGAGCTGCTCCATGGCGTCAACGTGATGCATCGAGGAAAGGGTGCGGCGGAGCATGGTGGTGGCATTCATCGTCGCGGCGGGCAGCAATTTTTCCTCGCGGCGGGTGCCCGATTGCTCGATGTCGATGGCGGGCCAGACGCGGCGGTCGGCCAGCTTGCGGTCGAGCACGAGCTCCATGTTGCCGGTGCCTTTGAACTCCTGGAAGATGAGGTCGTCCATGCGGCTGCCGGTGTCGATCAGCGCGGTGCCGACGACCGTCAGCGAGCCGCCTTCCTCGAAGGCCCGAGCGGTGGCGAACAGCTTCTTGGGAATGTCCATTGCTTTGATGTCGACGCCGCCGGTCATAGTGCGGCCGGTGTTGCCGACCCACTTGTTGAACGCCCGTGCGAGGCGGGTGATCGAATCAAGCAGCATGAAGACGTCATAGCCCATCTCGGCGAGCCGCTTGCAGCGCTCGACCGTTAGCTGCGCCAGCCGCACGTGGCTTTCGACGTCGCGGTCGAGGCTGCTGGCGAAGACCTCGCCCTTGATGATCCGCTGCATGTCGGTGACTTCTTCGGGTCGCTCATCCACCAGCAGCACGACCATCACGATCTCGGGATAGTTGGTCGTAATTCCGTTGCTGATGTGCTGAATGAGGATCGTCTTGCCGGCGCGCGGCGGTGAGACGATGAGGGCCCGCTGCCCTCTGCCGAGCGGCGTGAGCAGGTCCATGACGCGCGTGGTCATCGGCTGCTGGCCGGTTTCGAGCTTCAGCCATTCTTCGGGGTTGATCGGCGTCAACTCATCGAACGTTTTGACCTTGGTGTAGTCATCCGGCGCGATGCCGTCGACATCAAGAATTTCCTTCAGACGCGGACCCTGACCGCGGCGATGGCGCTGCACCATGCCCGTGATGAGCAGGCCCTCGCGGAGTCCGAACTTTTCGATCATCGTGCCGGGCACGAAAGGATCGGTTCGCTCGCGGGTGAAGTTGGTGGCCGGGTTGCGCAGAAAGCCGTAGCCGTTGGGGTGCATCTCGAGCACGCCCGATCCGGCGACGAGCGGCAGCGGCTCGCCATTTTCGTGGAACTCGATATCCGGTCGATCTTGGCGATCCGTCATTGGGCCATGGGGGCGACGTCGTCCGCCGCCACCGCCACCGCGGCCCGGTCGCCCACCGCCGCCTCCTCGATACCCACCCTGTCGACCGTTCCGGTAACGACTGCCGCCGCCGCCACCCCCTCGCTTTTTCTTAGCCATGTCGCTCAAACCTTTACCTTGCACCTTTACGAAAAACAGTCCTGTTGTGCGCGCGGCAATGAGCCGCAGTCAAACCGTGCGATAAAGCACGGTCATCCGGCGCTGGAGTCGCTGAAAACGGCGCGACGCTGAGGTTGCTTTTTGAGCAATGCAATCGCGGTGCCGAATCAGCCACCGGCGCGAGAACTTTACGAAGTCCCGATTGGACGCAATACGATCCCCTACGCGGGTTCATTGAACCGCGACCAGGCCTAGATCCAACTGGTCGTCATGCTTGTCGCACTGACCACCCAACGGGCGGTGGAGCGCGACGTGTATTCAAAGCTTGTGCGCGCGTAACTTCAGCGCGAAATGAATTTACTCCGCCTTGCACATGACCGCTGGCCTTGCCCACGCTGGGCAAGCTCGTCAGTCACTCCTCTGGCAGATGTTAGCGTTTATCCGCCCTGGACTTGTTGATCCGAAATGCCAGACCCAAGGCCAAGGCTCTTACGGATACCTATCGCCCAAGACTAATCCTGAGGGCGATGAGGCGGCCCTTGGCTCGGACAGCTTCTGAAAAACTCGCCGCCGCAAGCCAAAGCATTTGGCCGGTAGAACCTGCCGAAAAACAGGCAGGACATTCAACTCATGCGTATTCTTCACTATCCATCGGTAAAAGTCAAGCGGCAGATCGGCCGGTGCTGGCAAAAAACGGAAGAATCCTGCCGGAGGCCGATTCCTGGCTCCCGGATTCAGGATCGTAACCACCAGACTATTAAAACGCAACACGCAGATGCCACTGCTGGCTCGCCCAACGGCGTCCTGGAATTCGGGGTGGCACGCCCTGTAAGGGCGGTGATGATTTTAGGTGATTGCGCGACCACGCCCTTCGCGGAGCCTCAGGGCGTGCCACCCCGAATTCCCGGGCCAGCGCACCCTCACTTCATGCCCGGCAACTCGCTAGCTCGCTTTTTCGTTAGAAGCGCTCAAATCGTCAAATTTGATCCAAAGTCGCGCCCGACGCCGGCCGATAAGCGAGATCGGGTGCGCGGCCGGTGCATCTAGGCTCGTGCCGCCGCCCACCGAAATCGGACCGTGAGGGCTGAATCATGCGACGCCACTGGCCGCGACTCGTTCTGTTTGTCTTCTGCGCCATGCTGGCGGCGCCGGCGGCCGCTCAGCATGAGGGCGTTCGCTGGCAACAGGACCTCGAGGGCGCCAAAACACTCGCGCGGCAAACCGGCCGGCTCGTGTTGATTCATTTCTGGACGCCGAGCTGCGGCCCATGCGTGACGCTGGACCAGAACGTTTTCAACCAGCCGGGGGTCGCGGGAGCGATCGAAGCGCAATTCGTGCCGGTGAAGCTCAATGCGAACGACAACGTTGCTATAGCTCAGGGGTATGGCATCACGCGGGTACCCACCGATGTGATCGTTGCGGCCGACGGCCAGCTGGTGGGCAAGCTGATCAGCCCTTCCACGCCCGCCGCCTATGTCGCCGAGGTGACTCAAATCGCTAGTGAACACTCGTCGAAGCTTGGTTCGCCATTCGCAAGAACGGTCCAGGCGCCGCCAAATCCACCGCAGATCAATGCAGCCTACGCGAATTTGACACTGGCGCCCAATACTCAGCCGGCGATCGCGCAGCCGACGGCCGGCGCAAATTCGACGGCAGTCAGCGCAAACGCGGCGACCACCAGTGTAAATTCGGCGGCGGCCGGCCCGCAGTCGGCCGAGCGCGCCCCAGTAGCTCCGCTGACGACCGCGAATCAGTACACTGCACCACCAGCAATCAATTTCACGCAGCAACCGGGCTTGCCGCCTGCGAGCCCGTTAGCAAGTCCGCCGGTCGGACCACTGCCGGGCCAAGTTGCAAATCCCCACGTGCCATCACCGCCGGCGATTTCGACGTGGCTGCCGCCGTCGGCTGATGCGAGTGCGCAATCCGTACCGGCGCCGCAGGCCAGCGCCACGGCCGCTGGGCCTGCCACTGTGCCCGATCCGAAGCTTCTGCCACCGGGTGCGCCGCCACTGGGCTTCGACGGTTACTGCCCGGTGAGCATGCGCAACCAGTGGAAGTGGGTGCCGGGCGATCCGCGTTGGGGCATCGTCCATCGTGGCCGGACCTATTGGTTTGCCAGCCAAACCGAGCAACAGCAATTCTGGACCGATCCCGACCGCTTCAGCCCAGCGCTTTCCGGCATGGACCCGGTAATGGCGATCGACCATCAACAGCAGGTGCCCGGCAAACGCGAGCACAGCATCGATTACGACAACCTGTTCTACATGTTTTGCAGCGAGGCGACCCTGCAACAATTCACGGCCAACCCCGAGCGCTACTCGGTAGGGGTCCGGCAAGCAATGGGCATCCCGCGCGGCCGGCTGGTGCGATAAGACGGACGTCCGCGTGCGACCGACACGGGTACGATGCTGATCGGGGCCCGCAGCGCGAGCAAGGGTCGATTTGAGGGATTCTATCCCTTGCTTGCGCTGCGGGCTTCGATCCATCTAAAAGGTCGCGTCAGTCCTGCTTCAGCGAGCGCTGGAGACGGACGACTTGGGCGCGGACTTCTTCGAGGCTGGGGTTGAGTCGCAGCGCGCGGCGGAAAGATTCAAGCGCGGCGACGGGGTTGTCTTGCAGCAAGTAGCATTGTCCCATTCCCGCCGCCGCGGTGAAATGATACGGGTTGATCTCCAGCGCCTGATGGCAGTCGCGAATCGCCGCGTCGTACTGGCCCAAGTGGTAGTGGGCCATGCCGCGCTGGCACCAGGCTTCGGCAATCCACGGCGAATTGTGAATCAAGTCCGTCGCCAGGCGAGCGGCCTCCGTGTGACGGCGCTCGTCGTTCAGCTCAACGACGCGGCACAAGGTGTCGCGCTGCTCGCGGCTGCCCACGCGGCGCCACAGTTCGCGGATGCCAGCTTCGGCGATGCTGCGGACTCCACGATCGCGATCCACCAGCGCGCGGCCGAGGGCGGTGTTCCATTCGTAGTCGCCCAGCAAGCTCAACGCCAACGCGGCAGCGCGGCGGGTGACGTAATCGCCGACCGAGAGTAGCCGCTCGAGCGTCGGGCACGAGTATCGCCGGGCGACTCGCTTGACAAACAACGCACAATCGTTGTTGGTCAGATAGCGGTTGTAATAGATCACCAGAACCGGGGTGCGTACTCGACGAGTGTCCACGACATTGACTCCGTTAACATGCCCACAGAAGTCAGCTCTCGAAGTAACTGCGTCGCGCACCTCGCCCCAGTGAGCGCGTGACACACAATCCGTCTCATCACTGTCCCGTGGACGATCTGGGCGGCAGCATCGCGCTGCGCTGTAGACCAAGCTGAGTGGCGCAGCGACCGTGCTCCCGGCTGCTAGGAACCAGGAGCGAAATGACAAGTCCTCACTTCATCTCCCAACCGATGCCACCTGCCCGCCAAATCTCTAGGGTTGAGTGTAATCAGGATTGAATAAAGCACAATGAAAAAATTGCGTAGTGCGACGAGATTGTTGGCCGCTCGGAACGAAGCGCTCGACCGGCCGAAAATGGCTGGATTATAATGACGTTCCGAGAAGCGGGAAAACGAGCAAGAATTCCGCGATGTTTGCCCGTCTGTGTCGGCAGCTGCGCAAGTTCGGTCGGCTTTTTCTCTTGACATGGGAACCGTGCCTGGTGTCGATTGCCATACCACCTGGCAAAAGACTTGACAAATGCCAGGTCGGTTGCTCTTCCCGATGGACGCCCGATGTACGAAGCGGCGATGAAAAGCTGGCGGTGGACGCTGCTGTTCTGGATTTCATGGCTGCCCGCAGCGCAGGCTACCCAGCCTGAGCGGATTCGAATCGAGCCGAGCGCGCGATCAATCAGTGCGATTCAGGGCACGGCCACGATCCATTGGCAAAAAGTGCCGCTGCGCGATGCCGTCGCACGACTGCAGCAATTGTTCGAAGAGCCGGTGTTCGTCGATCGCCGCGTTGACCCGAGCCAACGGATCAGCCTCGATATCGAAGCCTCTCGCGTGGAAGATGTTTTGACACCGATCATTGCGTCGCGCGGACTGGGCGTCAGCCGCCTGGATCGGCTGGTCTATCTTGGGCCGCGGAATGCCGCGGAACAGTTGGGTCGCCTGGCGGCGCTGAGGACGGCGGAGGTCGGTCGATTGCCGGCCAGTCAGCGAGCGGCCCTGACGGGCAATCGATCGCTCAGTTGGACGCGACTTGCCGAACCACGGGAGCTGGTAACCGCGCTGGTGGAGCAGCGTGGTTGGCGACTCGAAAAGGCGCAACGGATTCCGCACGATCTTTGGCCCGCAGGTGAGCTGCCGGAATTGCCGCTGGCCGAGCAGCTTACCGTTCTGTTGATTGGGTTCGATTTGACGTTTGAAATGCGGTCGCGGGAGCAGACGATCGCAATCGTGCCTATTGATTTAAGGCAGCTTCAGAGGTGGACGGCGGTAGCTAAACCGCAAGCGGAGGTTGGATCGAACACAGGAGCGCCGGCGAAGGGCCGAACGTCGCGAGAAATGAAGCAGGTATACACGTTGCGCGTCGCGGAGCAACCTGTTAGAGCCGTACTGCAGGAACTTGCGCGACGGCTGAACTGGCAAATTGAAATCGATGAAACGGCGATTCGCGCGGCGGGCCGATCGGTGGACGCGCGTGTCTCATTCGCGGTCGAGAACGTCGGGCAGGACGAATTGCTCGAAGCGTTGTTGCGACCGGCTGGCCTCGGGTTCCATCGCGAAGACGAGCAGATCACAATCGTGCCGTGGGATGATGCTGCCCGCTAACTTCGTAGGACGGACAATCGTGTCCGTCGAGTACGTTCTGATGGACGGACAGGATTGTCCGTCCTACATGTGCGCAGTTAAGATGCCACCAGCCGTTCGAGCTGCTCGCGGATGGCGGACTCGATCTTGCCGCGAAACATCATGGCGGAAAAAGGCAAGTCGCCCGACATGTTCAGATCCTCTTCGGTGACCGCGATTCCGCCTTCCAGTGGAATCCCATAGGTCTTGAAGCGGAAGCGAAGCGTGTCGCCCTCCCATGATTGCTCTAAATCGCTGACCTGATTTTCAAATTTTTGTTGCAGCACTTCGACAAATCGCTCGAGCCGCGCGCGGACCTCCTGCGGCGTCAGCTTGTGCGGCACTCGAACGCCAAATTTCGGCATAGGGAATCCTTTGGATAGATGCTCGAAGCTGGATTCTGGATATCAAGCATCCAATATCCAGCATCGAGCTTCCAGACAATTACTCCACTCCCGGCTCCTCGTAGTCCATCCGATCGGCTTCGTGCCAGAGAGGCAGTCCGGCGCGGGCCCGCTCGGCGAGGATGTTCACTTTTTCCTGGGTGCCGGGGATCGCCGAGGTGGGTTCGAAGCGGCTGGGCTCGATCTCCTCCGGCTCGAAATACCAGTCTCCTCCTCGAATCGCATCCAAGACGTTGTTCAACACGTTTTCTACCCCCATCAACTGACGCGAAGAGAACTCGGCCCGATGAAATCGGAGCCGATGATGTTCCGAGTATCCGCAATTCGTTGCCGTTGTCAAGGAAATTTTTTAGCCACGTGAGCGCGCCGGCTTGCCCCCCAAATTAGACAGCGCGTCCGGAATTGCGGCGGTGAACTTAAGGGCCTGCTGCACAGCTCGAACACGTTGGCAGGACACGGTGCCGTTGCGGCCGCCTTCGCAGACCGCGGTGCGAACGGCCAGGAGGTCGGGTGCCAGTCGGGCCGCGGCGGTCAAATTCTCGCCGGCGAGCGAGCCGGCTAGCACGACCACCAATCCGTGCGCTCGAGCGGATTGGACAAAACGGCCGACCGGTTCCGCTGGCCAATGGTCGAAGAGCGAGCCGGCCGACTTGTCGCACGTATCGATAAGCAGGGCAGGGCACCCAGCTTCAACACCGGCGTACAAGATGTCCTCTGGTTGGGGAGCGCCGACCGAACGCCAATCGGCGTACACGACTGCGACGGGGCGGGGGCATGCCGAATCCAGAAGTGGTTTCGCCGTTTCGCGAGCCGGCGGGTTTATCCCGCCGGCGGGCACCCGGCACACGGTTTTGCCGGGTGCCGGGTCGGCCCGGCGGCTCGCTATCCGCATGGCGTCGAGCCAATGTGAACGCCAGTTCGACAGGAATTGGCAGCCGGCCAAACCGATTTTGAATAGCGACACGCCGGCGGGGATTGGTTCAATTTTTTTGCCCATCAATTCTGTTAATTCACCAATGGCCGCCGTGACGGCAACACGACCGTTCACTGCGCGCACGACAGAAGCCATGGTCGTGGCATCGGCCGCACCGAGCGAGCCGCGCGCTGGTTCCTTGACATCGATCACGTCGGCGCCGCCGGCGAGCGCGGCGAGCGCTTCGGCCGCGCTGCGCACGCTCACCAGCAAGCCAGGCTGCTTGCGGCCATTGCCGCGCTCGAGCGCGGTTTCGTCAAAGTCGATCCGATGTTTTGTCATTCGCCAGGCTTTGTTATTTTTTGACTTCTTTGAGTCGTCGGTTGAGTCGGCGAATCGTTTCGGTGCCGAGCGGTTCGCACCAAGTGCCGCGAATGGTGACGTAGCCGTCGCACCAGCTGCCAAGTGCCGGCTTCACGTGCTGCATGGCCCACTCGGTGTGCCGCTGGGACAACCGCGCGACGAGATTCACCGTATCCTCCCGGCGGGCACCGACGGGAAGCTGGGCGGGGCCTTGGCCGAGAAAGAACGCTTCGACGATCGACACGGGCACGCGGATGGGGCGTCCCGCGCGCATGTAGAAGAGAACGTAGCCATCGTGATAGGCGATTCGGGGCCGAAACAACTGCCGCAGCAGCATTGCCGATAGCCCGAGTCCGGCGACGATCAAGACAAACCCGGCCGGTCGCGCCCAACTGCGGGACGCAGAATGGTACGCAAACGCCAGCCACGCTCCCAACCCGCTGACGATCAGCGGTGGCAGGCATCCTAGCCAGATTGCTCGGCGATTGGGTTGCAGCCAGATCTCGTGCATGATGGAGACGGACGGCATGGACGAAGCGTGTAAAGCTCGATAACTTGAAACGTCTATTGTGGACCGACGGCTGGACTTCGTCGAGCGCGATGCCGGGTGGTTTTTCGGCGCCGATGGATTGCAATTCATTCTGCGATGACGGACGCACATCAACACGACGGAAAATCGGTGGTGCCCGCCGCGATCGTTTCGGTGATCGCCGTTTACATCCTGACGCTCCTTGCCGGTTGGCCTCAACGTGGCACCCAGGAGATTATCAAAGCGCAAGCGCATGAGCGGGCCGATGAAGCGCATCACGCTACGGACGCAGTGGACGAGGCGGAACCAGCCAGCCGGCCGGCGGAGCTCGCCGCGCCTCCCTTGTGGACGGTAATTCCCTTTGCACTACTGCTGTTCGCGATCGCCGTACTGCCGCTGATACCGGCGACGGAACACTGGTGGGAATCAAACCTCAACCGATTCCTGGTTGCAGCCGGCCTCGCCGTGTTGGCGCTGGCCTATTATGCCTTTCTTCATCGGGCAGCTTTCGAAGGACACTGGCCCGCGCATCATCTTGTCGAGCCATCGGACAGCGTGGTGCAGATTGACTTTATCCGCACCATTCTGGCGAATGCGATTTTGAACGAGTTCATTCCGTTCATCGTGTTGTTGTTCAGCCTGTTCACGATCACCGGCGGCATCCGAATCACGGGCGATCTCCAAGCGCATCCAGTCGTTAACGCTTCATTTCTGGCGATCGGCGGCATGCTCGCCAGTTTCATCGGGACGACCGGCGCGGCAATGCTGCTGATTCGTGTCTTGCTGGAAACGAATAAAGAGCGCAAGCACGTCGTTCACACGGTGGTGTTCTTTATTTTTATTGTCTGCAACTGTGGCGGCTGCTTGCTTCCCATCGGCGATCCGCCCCTGTTCTTGGGATACCTGCAAGGCGTGCCATTCCTCTGGACATTGGTACTTTGGCGAGAATGGCTGTTCGTCAACGGTCTGTTGCTGGTGATCTACGTGCTGCTGGACCAGTTCTGGTTTTACCGCCATGAAAAGTCGGCCGACATCCGCCGCGACACGACCGAACTGCGCCGACTTCAATTTGCCGGTTGGGAACTGAATGCGCCGCTGTTAGTTGGTATCGTGCTGGCCGTGGCCCTGTTGGATCCAAGCAAGCCGGTGCCAGGAACGAACTGGCATCCATGGATGTATTTGCGCGAAGTCGTGCAGCTCGGTCTGGTGGCGGCCTCGCTACGGTATGGCAGCCGTCAGGTCCGCTATGCAAACCGATTCAATTATCATGCGATCGTGGAGGTGGCAGTGCTGTTTAGCGGCATTTTCATCACGATGCAGCCGGCGCTGCAAATCTTGGGAGCGCGTGGCGATGAGCTGGGCATTCAGACGCCGGCGCAATACTTCTGGGCGACAGGCATCCTTTCGGGCGTCTTGGACAACGCCCCCACGTATCTGGTGTTTTTCAAGGCGGCCCAGGCCATGCCGCTGGAGCCCAACGCGACGCCGATTGCCGGTGTCGAAGAGATGAGACTGATGGGAATCAGCTTGGGCGCCGTGTTCATGGGGGCAATGACCTATATCGGCAACGGCCCGAATTTCATGGTCCGAGCAATCGCTGAGAAATCGGGCGTGAAAATGCCCAGCTTTTTTGGATATATGGTTTATAGCTGTATCATCTTGTTGCCGCTGTTCGCGCTCATGATGTGGCAGTATCTTTTGTTTCCCTACTGACAAAACCCGGTCCCATTTGTTTCGGTTGCAGCCGTGTCGCACGAGACGATCACTTCTCCCGGGCAACTCGCCGATTTATGTCGGCGGCTTGCCGGCGCCGACCGTATCGGCATCGACACTGAGTTTGTGTCGGAGGACACGTTTCGCCCCGAGCTGTGCCTCGTGCAATTGGCCACGGGCAACGACCTGGTGGTGATCGACCCGTATCGGGCGGGCGATCTGAGCTTGTTTTGGCGAACCCTGGCGGAGGGCCGGCACACGACCGTCGTTCACGCGGCCCGTGAGGAGTTGAACTTCGCATTTGCGGCGTGCGGGCAGCCGCTGGCCAACTTGTTCGACACGCAACTGGCGGCGGGCTTTTGCAGCGCAGAATATCCATCTTCGTATGGCTCGGTGGTGACACGGTTTCTCGACGCCCGGCCTGCCAAGGGAGAACAGCGTACGGATTGGCGACGCCGGCCGCTGACCGCCGAGCAAATCGATTACGCGCTCGAGGACGTGCGGTACCTGCTTTCGCTGCACGAGACGCTGCACGCACGACTCAAGCGATTGGGCCGCCTCGATTGGCTGGCCGAAGAGCTGGAGCGCTGGCTGTACGAGGTGCGCGACGCGCGGGAGCGGCCGCGTTGGCGCCGTGTGTCCGGGTTGGGCAACCTGTCGCCGCGGAGCCTGGCCATTGTGCGCGAATTGTGGATGTGGCGCCGCGACGAGGCCGAGCAGCGCGACATCCCGGCACGCCGCGTGCTACGCGACGATTTGATCGTCGAGCTGGCCAAACGCAAGAGCGACAATATCGAGCGCATTCGAGCCGTGCGCGGCATGCACCGCGGGCTGAAGCGCGAGACGCTCGAGGCATTGGCCGCGTGCGTGAAGCGCGGGCTGGCGGCGCCGCTGGATGACATCGAACGGCGCGCACTGGAAGCGATGCCGTCGCAGCTCAACCTGCTCGGTCAATTTTTGTCGCCCGCGCTGTCGAGTATTTGCCGCAGCGCCAATGTGGCGACGAGCCTGGCCGGAACGGCGACCGACGTTCGCGATCTAATCGCTTACCGGCTCGGATTCGGAAACACGACGCCGGATGAGCCGCCGCTACTGGCGACCGGCTGGCGGGCCGAATTGGTCGGCCACCTCATCGAGGACTTGCTGGCCGGTAAAAAATCGATCCGCATTGAAGATCCGCTCAGCGAGCATCCACTGGCGTTCGACCCGGTCTGGGGCGACGACACGGCCATTGAGGGCGATTAGCGCTCCGACAGTGTGCCACTGCTTGCGACATACCAAACGGCATTGTTACATTGCACAGCATTGCTCGCAGTTAAACTCTTGTAACCCGATAGAAGCAAGCAGTGTCGTTTGGATTGTGAAGCGCTGCGGAGCTGCCGCGAGCAGTGGCACACAAGAAACCTGCAAATCGCCTTATCCATGGACCCCTATGCCATTGACATTGACGCATGCCGCGGTCGCCAGCAGCGCCTGTTGGAGGCGATTGAGCCGTTGGGCATCGACCTCATCGTGCTCACGCGCCGCGAATCGGTTCAGTGGCTAACGGGCGCTTACGTTCGAGCGCCGTTTGAACCGATCGCCGCGATGACGTCCGCTGGTCACCTGACACTCGTGCTGCCTGAGCGGCAGGCGAACGAGTCAGCGGCGGCGGACGAAGTGGTTGGTTATGAAGCGAAGTGGCATTCGACGACGCGCGACGATCAGCGAGCCGCCAGCTCCGCGGCGTTGTCGGCGAAGTTGGCGTCGGCGCCGAAGCGAGTAGCGTGCGAATTCGAGGCGTTTGCGCCGCATCTGCTGCTAAGCTGGAACGCGCCGTTAGTGGAGATCGACGCCATCGCATTTGAATTGCGGCGGCGCAAGGATGCCGATGAGTTGCGCATGTTGTCCCGAGCGAACCAGGCAAATCGCGCGATGTATGAGCACGCCCGGCGCATCGTTCGGCCGGGTGTGAATGAATTAGACGTGTACGCCGAGCTGCACGCCGTGGCGGTGCGCACCTTGGGCGAACCGCTGACGTATTTTGGCCAGGACTTTCGCGCGGGCGCGCGGGGTGGGCCGCCACGCGACCGGCAGGCGCAAGCTGGGGAGCTGATGATCCTCGACCTCGGCGTCGGCTTTCGCGGCTATCATTCGGACAACGCGCGGACGATTGCCGTGGGCGGCGAACCGACCGAGCGCCAACAGCGCGCATGGGAAGCAGTGGCTGCCGTTTTCGGCGTAATTGAATCCGCTGCCCGCCCCGGCGCAAGCTGCCGAGAGCTCTTCAACACGGTGCAGCGGCAGTTGGATGGGCACCGACCCTGGGTATTCAATCATCATCTTGGCCACGGCGTCGGGCTCGCGCCGCAGGAAGGCCCGCACCTCAATCCTCGCTGGGACGACACGCTGGCCGAGGGTGACTTCATTGCCGTCGAGCCGGGGTTGTACCACGAGGAGCTACGCGCCGGCGTCCGGCTGGAGCAGAATTACCTCGTTACACGCAACGGCCTCGAACTCGTGACCGATTGGCCGCTGGAGCTGTGAGTCTGACAGCAATGCCGGCTTCGAAATATCGTGCCGGACTTGACGCGTGGCGTTCACTCGTTAAACTCCTGCCGCTTTTCTTCTACCTCGCTCCACTCGACGGCGCGCCGTCGAACACTTGTCTTAGGAACGGATTGTCCGGGAATTGTCTCGTTTAGCCGCGGCGCGCAGCAGAGCGCGATCGCGCTTGACGGCTCTCATGTCGCGCTCCGCTGCGCGTCGCGGCTAACGGAAGATGCAATCGATGTCGATTTCGTTCGTCGATATTCACTGTCACTTGCTGCCCGGCATTGATGACGGCGCCAAGGATTGGGGCGAGGCGCTGGCAATGGCCCGGCTGGCGGTTAATGACGGCACGAAGACGATCATCGCCACACCCCATCAGCTAGGCAACTTCGGCCACAACGACGGCGACGCCGTCCGCCGCCTCGTTGCCGAGCTGCAGCAGCGACTCGATCGGGCAGCTATTCCTCTGACGGTCTTGCCGGGCGCCGATGTGCGTATCGAGCCGGCGATGGCCGAGCGGCTGGCTAGCGGCGACGTGCTGACGCTCGGCGATCATCGTCGCCATGTGCTACTCGAATTGCCGCACGAATTGTACTTGCCGCTGCAACCGGTCCTCGATGCGTTGTCGCGGCGTAAGATGACTGCGATTCTTTCGCACCCCGAGCGCAACCAGGGAATACTCCGCCGGCCTGAAGTGTTGGCGCCGTTAGTCGAGGCGGGTTGCTTGCTGCAGATCACTGCGGCCAGCTTGTGCGGCACATTCGGTTCTGAGTGCCAACGATTTAGTGAATGGTTGCTGGCCGAAGGCATGGTGCATTTTGTGGCGAGCGATGCGCACGGTTCGCGTTCGCGGCGGCCGCTGCTGCAGCGGGCCTTTGAACGCGTCCGCGAGCTGACCGATGAGCCGACCGCCATTGTTCTCTGCAGCGTCAATCCGGGCCGCGTGGCAGCCGGACAGCAAGTCAGCCCGGGCCGGCGCAAGCTGCCACGAAAACGATGGGGATTCGGCCTGCTTAGGGCGGCCGCCTGATGATTTCCACATCAAGGTTGAGACATCCATTGCGACATCGACTGTGGATTATTGCTGTTATGTTGACGCTCTTGCTGATCACCGGCGCGGCGATTGCGCTCGCGACTGGTCAAGCCTGGCTCGATACGCGGCAGGTGGGGCCGTTCGTCATCCAAGCGACATTTCCGCTGCAGTCGTACGATCCGTTGTTCGCGGAGTTGCCGGAGCTGCAGCGCGAGCTGACGCGCACGCTCGGCATTTCGCCGGCCAAGGAACCCATTTACGTCTATTTATTTTCCGACTTGGATGAGTACCAGGCATATACGCATCGGCACTTTCCGCGCGTGCCCTACCGACCCGCGTTGTTCATCCTCGAGGGCGGCTCGCCGGGCGTATACACGTATCGCAAGCCGGACCTCCACATCGACGTCCGCCACGAGTGCACGCATGCACTATTGCATGCGGCGCTGCCGGTGGTGCCACTATGGCTCGACGAAGGCCTGGCCAAATATTTCGAGGTGCCGGCACACGAGCGGGCTTTCGGCCATCCGTACTTCAATGATCTTAAATGGAAGTGGAGTCTGCGGCTGGGGATGGTCCGCACGATCGAATCGCTCGAACAACGCGAAGAATTGACGCAAATGGATGCCGCCGATTATCGCTGTTCCTGGGCCTGGGTGCATTTCATGCTACACGGCCCCGAGGCCGCCCATCGAACCCTGGTCCAATATCTCGCCGCGTATCAGGAGTGGGAGCCAGCGGGAAAGCTTTCCGTCCGTCTGGCAGAAGCGGTGCCCAATCCCACGGAGCAAATGATCCGACACTTCAAGCACTGGCAGCAATGACGGCAACTTGTTTTGACGATTCCCATTGATCTGCGGAGTGTAGACTCTGCTCTAGGGGGGGACGGAGCAATTTGGAAAAACCTTGCCGAACTTTTCGCCCGTGACGGCCGATACGAATTACGTGCGTTAAGATGTGATGCCGATACCGGATATTACGCCGACGCGTGGCGGGCGCCGATTTTTTCGAGGCCTGGACTCGATCGGCCCGATCAAAGTTAGCATTGCTAGCAGCAAGTCACCTGGCCGTAGGGCAGGTAAATAATCGGTAATCAGGTGAAAGGAGTGATCATGAAACGGACTTCCTTGGGAACGCTAGCCGCGGCGGTCGCCTCGTTGGGTATGATGCTGCCGCCGCCGACGTTTGCCGCGGTGCCGATCGCGCCGACGAGCGATGTCGCGCTTCGTGCCGGCGGCTTGCTCGTTGGGCAGGTGATCGACGCGCAGGGTGTCGCTCAGGCGAAAAAGGTTGTATCGATTCGGCAGGGCAAACATGAGGTAGTTCGCACGACGACCGACAAGAACGGCGTATTTGCCGCTCAGGGCCTACGCGGCGGGCAGTATGACGTCGTTACGCAAGACGGCGGCTGCACATGCCGATTGTGGGCTGCTGACACGGCGCCTCCCGCCGCCCGGCAGGCCGCACTGGTGGTTTCCGGGGGCGACGTCGTTCGCGGTCAATTCGGACCCGCGAATAGTTGGGTCGCCTGGATCAAGGCCCATCCGTATATCACCGCCGGAACCGTGGCGGCCGCTGTTGCCGTTCCCATAGCATTCATGGATGACGACTTCGACAACGGTAGCTGACATCGGCACCGCAGCGTCGTAAGACGCCCAAGTAATAGCGCATTAACCGGCCCCAATTGTCGGCGCGCCAACGTGGCAGCAATGCTGTCCCGATTGCACGCCGTCGGATGGGGCCGCTGTCTTGCGCGCACGGCTTGAATGCACAGCCGTCACCCTGGTCGCAATCACTCTTTGTCGCATCGCACCGGTTTGCTACGATTCCGCCCCACGGTTCGCACGCTCTTCTGTTGGCATGCTTGCCTTCGGTGCGTGGCTGCGAAGGGCAGCGACGCTCCTGTGTTCATTCAGCAACTGCGAGGGTAGCGTCATGAATAGTTCGCAATCGATTTGGCACGGCGCGGCTTGGCTGGCGCTCAGCGGCATGTGCATTCCGTCCTCGTTGGCCATCGGCAACGAAGTCGCTCCATCCTCCAGGATGGCGACGCGCCAGGCGCAGCCGACGTCGGCGATCCATGACGTCGCCTTAGGGCCGGGCGGATTGCTCGTCGGTCAGATCGTGGATGAATCGATGCAGCCCATGCGCGAAGCCGCGGTTGCCATTCAAGTCGATGGACAAACAACCGCCGCGACTACCACGGACGCCAATGGAGTGTTCGCCGTGAGCGGGCTACGCGGGGGCCTGCATCAGATCGCCACTGGCGATGCGATTGAGAATTGTCGCCTCTGGGCGCCGGGAACCGCGCCGCCGCGGGCTGAGTCCAGCCTGCGATTCATTCCCGGTCGCGGTGATATCGTCCGCGGCCAATGGGGCCCGCCGCCCTCCTATGATTCCATGATGGCGCATGCCAAGGCCTGGGCGACCAACCCGTGGGTTATCGGCGGCGTCGTCGCCACGGCGATCGCTGTGCCCGTCCTACTGCACAACTTGGACGACGAGGATAATGGCAGCTAGCCGTCTCGCGTTCGCCACAGCTGGCCGCGCTGGATTCGGTGCATTCTTCCTTGAGCACTTTCCGATCTTGTTAGTGGGCGCGCCCAGTCGTCAAGCCACTGCCGCCGCGCGAGCTAGCGTCGGAAATTCTTGCGCAGTTCTAACAGCTACGCACTGCGCGCAATAAATCGGTCCTACTTTCCCGCTCCATCCCGCGCAAGGGAGATCATCGTGGCCGCTGCCGGTTTGATTCGCTATGCATATCTTGCGCATCTATCGCGGCCGAAGAGCATCCGGCGACTTTATCGGTTAGTGAAGCGCCGCCGAGTTTGCCGAATCGTTGAAGTTGGCATCAGCGACATCTCGCGCACCGTCGCGATGATCGAGGTCGCACAGCGCTATGCCGGGCGGCAGAAGGTGGCGTATACCGGGATCGACTGGTTCGACACGCGCGCGCCGCAGCTTGAACCGTTGTCGCTGAAAGAGGCCTATCGCCTGCTCCGCCCCACCGAGTCCAACGTGCGGCTGGTGCCGGGCGAACCAGGTCGATCGCTAGTGTCCGCGGCGAACGCGCATCAGAACACCGATTTGATTCTGATCGCCCAGACGGTCGCTGATGCCGAGCTGGCCTCGGCCTGGTTTTACATGCCACGAATGCTGCATGAGCGATCCGTAATTCTCCGCGAACAGCGGGATCCGGACGGCGAGCCGGATTTCGTGCCGCTTACCATCGCGCAGGTCAGCGAACTTGCCGCGCGCGATGCGGGACGCCGGGCGGCCTAGTGGGCCGAGCGATTGACGGCCGACTTTTTGCATTTGCGACAGCCGATTCGGCCGCATTTCTCCGTAATCGTGGTATGCTAGCCTTCGGCTCCCCTGCACTTTAAAGGGGGTGCACGGTACTATAAAGGAGGTTCGGAGCCCGTGCCTGCGCGAACCGGCGCGTTCGCGGCGCTGTCCCACTGCCGGCAGGAACTTTCTTATGGCGCACCGCGAGGAGCGAACTCGCACATCCGGGGGCGGAGCATCGACCAATGGTGACGAAACAGTTGCCATGCCGCGGCCGGTGTTGCGCGGGCGGAATGGCGACAGCAGTGACGAACGCCTGCGCGATGCCGCCCGAGGGCAAATTGCGCTCATCGAGGGCAGCACACCGCACATAAGCGCTGAGACGCGCGACCTGTTGCGCAATCGACTGCGCATCGCGGCGGTGTTGTTCTTCGTCGGCTTTCTCGCGTTCCTGATCCGCTGGGCATTTTACTGGGACCAATGGGGCGGTCCGGAGCACCGGTTCCTGTTCTATACGCATGGCTTGGTGACGATCATTCTCGGCGGCTTCGCGGTCAAGCTGTGCCGGCATTGCTCGTATTCTTTGGCCAAGCTGCGGCTTGCGGAGCTGTTCATTTTCGGCTGTCCTGCTTTGTTCTTTGTCGTCAAGGCGGTGGAAGAGAACACCTACCTTGCGAACCTTCCAGGCGACCAGGCTCGTCTCGAAAATATCGTCATCTCCTGGATGTTGTTGATCTTTTGTTACGCCATGTTCATTCCGAACACTTGGCAGCGTGCCGCACTCGTGCTGGGATCGATGGGATTAATGCCGGCGGCAATTTTCGCTTACTTGTACACGTTGCCGGCATTTTCTCGCTTGGTCGCACAGCCGCAGTACAGCGGCTACGTCAGCGGACAAATCCTGATTGTCACCATCGTGGTGTTAGTCGGTGTAGTCGGCGTGCATACCATCGGCACTCTGCGGCGGCAAGCGTTCGCGGCCCGTTCGCTAGGTCAGTATCGGCTCAAGAAGCGGCTCGGTTCCGGCGGGATGGGCGAAGTGTATCTTGCTGAACACCAGATGATGAAGCGGCCCTGTGCAGTGAAACTGATCCGCCCCGAGAAAGCTGGCGACCCGCGAATCCTCGCCCGCTTCGAGCGCGAAGTGCGGGCTACCGCAAAACTGTCGCATTGGAATTCCATCGACATCTACGATTACGGCCGCACGGCCGACGGCACGTTCTATTACGTGATGGAGTTTTTGCCGGGGCACAACATCGGCGAAATCGTCCAAGAGTACGGCCCGATTGCGCCGGCGCGAGCCATTTATCTCATGGACCAGGTTTGCGCGGCGCTCGCCGAGGCCCATGGCATTGGCCTCGTGCATCGTGATATCAAGCCGGCCAACATCTTTTGTGCATACCGGGGCGGCGTCTTCGATGTGGCGAAGCTGCTCGACTTCGGCCTGGCCAAGCCCACGTTCGAAGGAAATGGCGAAGTGCAATTGACGATGGAAGGCACGGTGACCGGCTCGCCGCTGTTCATGTCGCCCGAACAGGCCAGCGGCGAGGACGGCGTGGACGGCCGCAGCGACATCTATTCGCTCGGCGCCGTGCTGTACTACATGCTTACTGGCCAGCCGCCGTTTATGTCCGATAATCCGCTCAAGGTGATGATCGCCCACGCTTCCCAGGACGTGATTCCGCCGCGGCAGATCAATCCGGAGCTGCCGGTCGAGCTGGAAGAGATCGTGCTGCGGTGTCTGGAAAAGGACCCCGATCACCGCTTCCAGGATGTAACGGCACTGCGGCGCGCGCTCGGCGAGCTCGCGCTGAGCGACACCTGGTCGAGCGATTTGGCGGCCCAATGGTGGAGCTGCAACGGCTGCCCCGAGCGGAAGAAAATGGCCGCCGAACTGGTCGAAGCGGCGGCGGTATAAAAGCGAGACGCTTGGCCGGCGTCACGTTTGCTTCAGTGAAACTCGGCGTGCCAAAACGCCCCAATGCGGTTTCGAGATGCATTTCTGAGGCGACTTGGACCAGGCGCATTCAGCGGCGCGACAATTGGTAGTTGGCTGAAAGTGTTGAGCGATAATCGCGCCTCGATCGACGCGGCATTCTGGCCGCGGGCGGCGTGGATCACGCTGGCAGCCGTGCCGAACACACTTGTTGCGATTGCGGAGCGATGTCGGTACGGGCGGGCGATCGATCGTACGGAAATCGAGCCGCCGCTGTTCATCTTGGGAACGTGGCGCAGCGGGACCACGCATTTGCACAATCTTCTGTGCGTCGATGATCGATTCGCGTACCCCAACCTTTATCAGGTCACCTGTCCGAGCACGTTTTTGCTTTCCGAGCGCGGGATGTCCCGGCTGGTCGATTGGTGCATGCCCAAACGACGTCCGCAGGATGCGGTGAAGTTTGGCGTCAAGGAACCGCAAGAGGAAGATTTCGCGATGTGCTCGTTGTCCGGACAGGCCAGCATGCTGACGATGTCGTTTCCTCGCAACGTGGCGTTCTACGAACGATTCATGACGATGGAGGGCCTATCCCCGAGCGAGTTGGCGCGGTGGAAAGCCTGCTATTTATTCTTTTTGAAGAAACTCACTTTCAAATACCGTCGACCAATCGTGCTCAAGACCCCTGCAAATACGGCGCGAATCAAGACGCTGCTCGAATTGTTTCCGGAAGCCAAGTTCGTACATATTCATCGCCACCCGTACGACGTCTTTCGGTCGGCAAAACACACGCTATTGAAGGCGGGCCCGTGGTGGCAACTGCAACGACCGAATTACCGGGATGACGAGGCTATCAACCGACAGCTCATCGAACAAGGAAAGATCCTGTACCACAGCTTTTTCGCTCAGCGCTCACTCATTCCCGCGGGCCGGTTGCATGACGTGGCTTTCGAGGATTTGGAGCGCGATGCCGTGAGCCAGATTCGGAGCACGTATGACGCGCTTGATTTGCCTGACTTCGGTTATGTAAAGGAACGGCTTTGCGCGTATGTAAACTCGTTGTCGGACTACAAGAAGAATATCTTTCCTGAACTTCCCGACGGCTTGCGGCACCGGGTCCATCACGAGTGGAGACGGTGTTTTGACGAGTGGGGCTACGTAGCGTAATCACGCTGCACCCATGGCGTTCGGGCGCTCCTTTTTTGTCGCGCCAGCTGCGGGTAGTATAGTAAGTTCAAATGATCACCTGAGGATCGAGCCTAAAATGCACTATCAAAGACCTCGCTTCGCGCTCGTCCCCTGTGTCGTACTGACTTTGATTGCCTCACAGGCGGCCGCGGCCGAGCGCTGGACGCCCGAGCAGGCGAATGAGTGGTATGCAAATCAGCCGTGGCTCGTGGGCTGCAATTTCCTTCCCAGCACAGCCATTAATCAGCTTGAAATGTGGCAGGCGGATAGTTTCGATCCAAGGACGATCGACAAAGAGCTGTTTCTCGCCAAATCGATCGGTTTCAATACGGCCCGCGTGTTTCTGCACGAGCTGCCTTGGAAAGAGGATCCCGCCGGCTTTTTTGAGCGTGTTGATAAGTTTTTGGATCTCGCGGCGAAGCACAAAATCCGGCCAATGCTCGTGCTCTTTGACGGCGTTTGGGATCCGGATCCACAAAGTGGGCCGCAACGGCGGCCGCGCACCGGGGTCCACAACAGCGGTTGGGTGCAGAGCCCGGGCCGGGTGGTGTTGGCCGACACGGCCAAGCAGGATGCGCTGCAGCCGTACGTGACCGACGTCCTCACTCGCTACGCCAGTGACGAGCGCGTGCGGGCGTGGGACCTGTTCAACGAACCGGACAACGACAATAAGAACAGCTATGGTCCGCTCGAACTGAAGAACAAGGACGAAGCAGCCGCCCGGCTGGTCCGCCTGACCTTCCAATGGGCGCGGGCCGTAGGGCCGTCGCAGCCGCTGACGGTCGGCGTGTGGCGGCTTTCGGATTGGGACAAGCCCGAAAAGCTGAATCAAGTGCATCGAGCGGCCCTTGAGTTGAGCGACGTTATCTCGTTCCACGATTACGGCAAGCCCGACGTCACACAGCGGCGCATCGACGAGCTGAAAACATATCGGCGCCCGCTGCTATGCACCGAATTCATGGCTCGCGGCAACGGGAGCACTTTTGAGGACGCACTCCCGCTATTTAAGAGAGAGATGATAGCCGCGTATTGCTGGGGTTTGGTGGACGGAAAATCGCAGACCAAGTATCCCTGGTCCACCTGGCAAATGCCGATCTTAGGCGAACCCGACCCGTGGCATCACGATATCTTCCACAGCGACGGCCGGCCGTATCGCGAGGATGAGGTAAAGCTCATTCGCGAGCTGACGGCTCGTTAGATCGATTCAATCGCGACGGGCATCAGATTGGCGATTGCGTTGGCTGGCCCAACAACGGGACCGAGCCCGTGACACGAATTTTCGCGCAAATCCGCTCGGCCACGTGGCCGATCATCGTATTGGCAGTCGCCCTGTATGCGTGCTCGATTGTATTCGTCAACGCGGTGTTGTTTCAGGGACGGATAAGCCAAGCGCTAGGCTCGCTCTACGTGGCAACCGGGTTCCTGATCCAGGGCTCGCTCATCGCCGGACTTTTCGATCTGGTCGTAGTTGCTATCGTGATATTCGGACTCGGACGGTTGCGGGCATCGGATGTCGGATGGAGCGCGTCCGACGTCAAATGGGGCTTGCTGGCGACGCTCGGCCTCTGGGCCGCCATGCAGGCCGCGGCCTTCATCGTCGCGACTGTGGTCGGCGAGGTCGATTGGCACGAGGACTGGCAGCGGCGTGGCGCGAGCGCTGTAATCGGCGGGTTGCTCGGACAACTTCTCGGCAATGCGCTGGTGGAAGAAACCGTCTTTCGAGGCTTCTTACTGCCGCAATTGTACCTTAAGGCCAACCGAGTGCTGAGGCCGCCATCCGCGCTGACAATCGCCGTGATTGGCACAAGCGCGGTGTTCGCCGTGACCCACATTCCCAACCGGCTGTTAGTCGGACAACTCGCCGGGATGGACCTGCTGCGGGATCAGGCAGGACTTTTTGTTGCTGCAGTGGCGCTTGCCGTGATCTACCTTGTCACGCGGAACGTGTTCTTCGCAGTCGGGCTGCACGCACTTACGAATGAACCGGCTCCCCTGTTTCACGCATCGAATGAAGTCATGCTGTACGTCATCTGGTCTGGATTGACTGTCGTACTCTTGATTGGATGGTGGATCGTCCAGGCTGCAGGCGCCCGTACGACGACGTCGCCGCGCTCCATAAACCTGCCCTAATAAGGCCCGATGGTTCGCCCACGGCCGGGTGGGACGTTGGACTCTGCCTCCCCACCAGTGCACCTAGGGGCTAGAATATTCAAATACCAGCCGCGAACTCTAGCCGCGAACTCTAGCCGCGAACCAATCGGGATGGCGGCCGGTCCTAGCGGACACAACGGGCAAGGAATTGAGGGCGGATACCAACGGCAGCGATGACCACCAAGCCACGCACACTCTTTGAAAAGATCTGGGACGAGCACGTCGTTTACGACGAGCCCGGGCGGCAGACGATTTTGTATATCGATCTGCACCTGGTGCATGAAGTGACCAGCCCCCAGGCGTTCGAGAGTTTGCGCCTTGCAGGACGAAAGGTCCGGCGGCCGGAGCGGACGCTTTCGACGGTCGATCACAACGTGCCGACGACTGATCGCAGCCTGCCAATTCTCGATGCCGTCTCAAAACAGCAGATCGACACGCTGCGCAACAATTGCCGCGAGTTTGGCATTACGCTTTACGACATCCACGACGTGCGGCAGGGGATCGTGCATGTCATCGGGCCCGAGCAAGGTTACACGCAGCCGGGCATGACAATTGTCTGCGGCGACAGCCACACGTCGACGCACGGGGCGTTCGGCGCGCTGGCGTTCGGCATCGGCACGAGCGAAGTCGAGCACGTGCTGGCGACTCAGACGCTGCTCCAATCGAAGGCCAAGACACTCGAGCTGCGCGTGGATGGTCGGCTCGGCCCCGCCGTCACGGCGAAGGACGTCATTCTGTACCTGATCGGTCAGATTTCCACCAGCGGCGGCGTCGGCTATTGCGTCGAGTACACTGGCGAAGTCGTGCGCTCGTTGTCGATGGAAAACCGCATGACGGTGTGCAACATGTCGATCGAGGGCGGCGCACGGGCCGGCCTCATCACGCCGGATGAAACCACCTACGACTATCTCCGCGGTCGGCCGCATGCGCCGCAGGGGGCGGAGTTCGACAAAGCCGTCGAGCGGTGGCGAAAACTGCCGACCGATCCTGGCGCGAAATACGACAAGTCGCTGGTGTTCGATGGTGCTCGCATCGCGCCGCAGGTGTCCTGGGGCACCAACCCAGGACAGGTCGTGCCGGTGACCGGCCGCGTGCCAAAACCGGGCGAGTTCAGCGATCCGAACGAGCAGAAAGCCGCGGCCAGTGCGCTGGCCTACATGGGCCTGGCCGGCGGCGAGACGATTTGCGATTTGAAGCTCGACCGTGTGTTCATCGGATCGTGCACCAACGCGCGGATCGAGGACCTGCGGGCTGCCGCTGCGGTCGTCAACGGCCACACGGTGGCCAGTCACGTTAACGCGATGGTTGTGCCAGGCAGCGGGCTCGTGAAGCAGCAGGCGGAGAAAGAAGGCCTCGACCGCATCTTCAAGGAGGCCGGCTTTGAGTGGCGCGAGGCCGGCTGCAGCATGTGCCTGGCGATGAACCCCGACAAGCTCTCCCCCGGCGAGCGGTGCGCCTCGACCTCCAACCGCAACTTCGAAGGCCGCCAGGGCCGCGGCGGCCGCACCCACCTCGTCTCCCCCGCCATGGCCGCAGCGGCGGCGTGCGCCGGGCATTTTGTAGATATCCGCGAGTGGAATTGAAACAAGATGAAGCCCTTCACGAAACACACCGGCCCCGTCGTCGCGATGGATCGGGCCAATGTCGATACCGACCAGATCGTTCCGAAGCAGTTCTTGAAGCGGATCGAGCGGACCGGGTTTGGCGAATTTGTGTTCTGGGATTGGGCCCGTAACGAAGACGGCTCTTTAAATCCTGGTTTTGAGCTGAATCGGCCCGAAGCCAAGGGTGCGAGCGTGCTGTTGGTGCGGCGGAATTTTGGCTGCGGCTCGAGCCGCGAGCATGCGCCCTGGGCGCTCGAGGACTGGGGCATTCGCGTGCTGATCGCCCCGAGCTTTGCCGACATCTTTTACAACAATTGCTTCAAGAACGGCATGCTGCCCATTGTGTTGAGCGAAGAGCAAATCGATGATCTGTTCCAGCGAGCCGCCGCGCATCCAGGCTACACGTTGGCGGCGGACCTCGAAAGTTGCACGCTCAGCGACGACTATGGCCTGTCGCTCGAATTCGACGTCGAGCCATTCCGCCGCCACTGCCTGTTGAACGGGCTGGACGATATCGGCCTGACGTTGGAGCACGAAGACAAGATCGCTTCCTACGAGCGGGCCCACGGAGTAGCGGGATAGTCTCATGTTGCGCTCTTTAGCGAGCCTTGTCGTCGTCGGTTTACTCGCCGCCGCGGCATTGGCAGCCGACGATGTGACCGTGGCGACGATCCTAGACGGGTTGCAAAATCCATCGGGCGTTGCCATTCGGCCGGAAACGAGCGCGGACGATTACGAGATTTACGTCGCCGATGCGGGGGCAGGGCGGATCGCTCGAACTCGCAGCGGGCAATCGGGAAATGGCGATGACGTGATCACTGGCTTCGCATCGCAGCCGAATCGCACCGACCCCTTTCAATCGTCTGGCCCACGCGGGCTCTTATTCCTCGACCGCGTGCGCCTCGTTGTGACGGGCAGCGCCGGCAAAGGCCGCGCTTTCGTTCGTCTCTACGAGCTGTCCGACGAACCAACGCCGCTCGCTGCCGAGCGGTACGAGCAGCATGTCGAGCCCACAGCTGCCGGCGAGCAGCCGGAGCTGGCCGTCGAAGCGTTTTATGGTCTTGCCCGAACTTCGGCCAACGACAGTGTGGCTGACCTGCTGATCGTCATCGCGCACGGCAAGGAGCGTTCGGCGGGGACGTGGAAAGTACCCATCCGGGCCGGCATGCTTGGGGAGTTGGAAGTGTTCAGACCGTCGGGACCCAATGAGACGACTGTGCCATCCGGAATCGCGGTCGGCCGGCACGGCTACGTCGTCATGTCGGAACCGGGTGCGAACAGACAATCCCAGGCAGCTCGGTTGAAGTTTCTCAATCCTATCGACGGCTCCGTTGCACTTGAACTTGCGGCCGACGTGCCCGAGATACCCGGCCTCGCATACAGTCCGCGAACGGGCAATCTGTACGTTATCGCGAGCGGCAATTCCGACCGCGATGGCGTGTATCGCATCGAGGACATTGGCAGGCCGGGTAAGCCGGCATGTGCCGCGGTAAAGGTGGCCGACGTCCACCGCCCCACGGCCCTCGTTTTCGGCCCCGATGGCGCGCTCTACGTCACCGCCTTGGGCGAAGTCGACGCTAATGAAACAAACACTGGCGTGCTGTTGAAGCTCACAGGCGAACTTTGACTGGCCTATTCAATCGGATTAATTCACCACAAAGAACACGAAGGTCACTAAGAAAAAGAAGAAAAAGGCAGGAGACGGAGCAAAGCAAAGTATCCGTTTTCGCCTTTCGAACGTTTTGTTTGTCTTCTGTAAATCATAATTCTTTGTGCCCTGCGTGTTCTTCGTGGTTAAGAAATCGCATGGAATTTATAGAATGTCGCGGCGCAAAAAAATTGAAGCAATGCTCGCGGACGACTCCCGCGACGTGTTTTTGCGCTATAGTCTCGCCATGGAGCTCGACAAGGAGGGCGATCACGACGCCAGTCTGGCCAGGTTTGCGGAGCTAACGCGCGACAATCCGCCATACGTGCCGGCGTTCTTCATGGCCGGCCAGCAACTCGCGCGGCTAGGCCGACTTGCCGAAGCCCGCACGATCCTCCGCGACGGCATCGAAGCGGCCCGAGTGCAAGGCGATTCACACGCCGGCGGCGAAATGAGCGAGTTCCTGACCTCGCTCGGCAACACTGAGTAGCGTCGAAGCTTTACAGCTCTTTCAGCTTGATGTTCTTGAACCACACGTTGTAGCCGTGGTCTTGCAGGCCGAGGTGGCCTTTGCGCGGGAAGTCTTTGATCGCTTTGCCGAATTTGTGGCGCGAGCCGTCGCGGCGGCGGCCGGGCTCGCGCCACTCGTCGCTGTTGATGGCGGCGACTTTCTCGCCGTTGACGGTGACGGTGATCTCCGGGCCTTGGCAGCGGATTTCCATAGTGTCCCACTGGCCGGGGCCGCGCGAGGCGTTCTTCGACGGCGCCACGAGGTCGTAAATCGCGCCGAAGCTATGGATGTCCGGCTTCAGGTCGGTCACAATTTGCACTTCGATCGCCGATTGGACGGGCTCCTTCAGATCGCCGGTGCGGAGGAAGATTCCCGAATTGCAAAACGGCTGGTCCATTTTCACGTCGCATTTGACGACAAAATCGCCGAATGGCTTTTCGTACACAAGCAAGTATCCGCCGGTGCCGTGCACGTTGATCGCGCCATCCTCGATTTTCGCGCGGACCGGCGTGCCGTCGTTGTTTTTCCAGCCGTCCAGATCGCGGCCGTTAAAGAGCAGCACCCAGCCATCGTCATTCTCGGCGGCGGTGAGCTCGTTATCGGCGGCGCGAGCGTTTCCCTCGATCATCGTTACGACGACTAAAACAGATAGAGTAAGGCAGAGTTTCACGCAAAGGCGCGAAGGCGCAAAGCACCGCGATGGAATTAAAGTTCCAATTTGCACGGCATTCTCCAAAGACAAAATTGGTTCCCCCTTTGCGGCTTAGCGCCTTTGCGTGAGATCTTATAAGAAGAATTCTTCAGCGTTTCGTGCCGCAGGCGCCGGCTACCGCGCAGGAAGTGCACGTTTCGCAGCCGCCGCGGCCTTTCACTTCGTCGGTGCCGCAGCCTGGGCCGCAGCCTTCGACGAGCGTTTCGGTGAACTTGCGGAATTGAACTTTCGCCTCGTAGGTTTCGGCCAATTGGTTGGTATACGTCTCGAGGTCCGGCGTCACATCGCCCAGGAAATAGAAGAACAGCCCTTGGCCGTCGAACAGATGCTCGACGTCGACCAGCACGGCCGAGACGCCGTTCTTCACCAGCAGCGCGGCGCACGCCTGGTAGGCTTCCTGACGGTGTTTTTCCAGCCGCGCCTGCAGCAGCTCATCCTGAACCGTCATTCGGCGAAGGATATCTCCGTCGGCGAACGTCCGGCTATCGTCGCCATTATCAGGAGGCGAGAGCACGTCGCCGATCTCCAGCCCGCGGCGTGTCCGCACGACCACGCGGCAGTAGCGCGGATAGCGCAGGGCATCGACCGCCGCAAAGCGGCCGACCTGCCCCATGGCCCCGACACGAACCAGGTGATAACGCGACATATAGCTATTCTGGCCGGCGGTCTGAGGTATGCCAAGCTGGTTTTGAGCGCGCGCAAGCGGCTTTTCATGCCGGCAAAATGGGTCCACTTGCAACGAACGGCCGGGTAAGGATACTACGGAACAGCCGCAAAATGCAGTTCGGTCGGGCGACACGTGGGTCGCCGGCTACTAGCACTATACCATAAGGCGATTTGGCCTCCCTTTTCGACTGCGGAGATAGCGTGACAGACTCAGTAGCTTTTGCGGAACAGACGTGTCGAGGCACATCGACGGATTGGCAGCTGCTTGCTGGCCGGGTGCTGGCAGGCGAAACGATTTCCGCCGAGGAGGCGCTGGCCGTGTTGGAGTGTCCCGACGACGAGCTGCTCGAGCTGCTCGCCGCCGTGTATCGCGTCAGGCGGCGCTGGTTCGGCAACCAGGTGCAGCTCTATTTCTTAATGAACGCCAAGAGCGGCTTGTGCCCGGAGGACTGCGCGTACTGCTCGCAGTCGAGAGTCTCGGAGGCCGAAATTCCCCGCTACAACTTGCTGAGCCGGGAAAAGCTTCTCGATGGCGCGCGGGTTGCCGCCGAGAGCGCGGCGCGCACGTATTGCATCGTGATCTCCGCCCGCGGGCCCAATGAGCGGGAGATGCGGGCCGTCACCTCGATCGTGCCCGAGATCAAGAAGAAATTTAATCTGAAAATCTGCGCCTGCCTCGGTCTTTTGACGCCGGAACAGGCAGAGCAATTAAAAGCCTGTGGTGTCGATCGCGTGAATCACAACCTCAACACCAGCGACTCCTTCTACGGCGAAATCTGCACGACGCACACCTTCGCCGACCGCATGGCGACGCTCCGCGCGGTCCGTGACGCCGGCCTGGAAATGTGCTCCGGCGGCATCATCGGCATGGGCGAGCGGCGGCAGGACGTCGTCGAATTGGCGCTCGCGCTGCGCGATCTGGGCGTGCAATCGATTCCAGTCAACTTTCTCAATCCCATCGACGGCACGCCGCTGGCCGGGCGTTGGGACCTGAACCCGCGCTATTGTTTGAAGGTGCTAGCGATGTTCCGCCTGGTAAACCCGAACCGCGAAATTCGCATCGCCGGCGGACGCGAGCTCCATCTTGGCAGCATGCAAGCACTTGGCCTGTATGCGGCCAATTCGATTTTCGTCGGCGACTATCTTACGACCAAAGGCCAGTCGCCCGAGGCGGATTATCAGATGATCCGCGACTTAGGATTCGAAATCGTGCGGAACCCGGAGCCGCAGCGGGACTAGAGCATATCGCGGGTGCCTGGGGCAACGCCCCAGCATTGGTGAGCTTGACTGGGGCGATTCCCCAGGCACCCCGAGCGGTTTCCATCCTATCTTCTCAGGCTTCACCATTTTGGTTTATCGGAAAACTTCTCAGATTCCCATAAACCTGCGCAACCGGAACCGTCGATATTCGGCCGACAGTAGACCAAGGAGTGTCCGCGGTCGGTCGCCGCGGCGACCCACGGCGGCTCGACAAAAACCAATGATGGCAAGGACGCGATCATGAATCGTCGTTGTTTCGTTCTCTTCAGCAGCATGCTCCTTTTCGGCGCGATGCTCGTGACGACCGCCTACGGCCAGTCAGCGAACGGCAGTATGACTTTGGCGGAGCGTATGGCCGCATTGCGACGTGGCTGGTCGACCGATAAAGCAGAAGAACAGGGAACGACCGGCACCCAGAGCGAAGAGGAAGCATCCGGTGCTGGGCAGAGCGCCGGCCGGTCGCTGCTACCGAACTGGCTCAATCGCCGCGACGAGCAACCGCCCGCGCGACCGGCCAAGCGGTCGCCCGCCGCATCGAGCTCAACGCCTCGAACGGCGCCGCAGTCTCGAACGGCCGCACAGCCACGAACGGCGCCGCAACCACGAGCGGGTTCTGCCCAGTCAGCGCCATCAACGCCGAATAGCGTGGCGCTGCCAGGTCTCGGCGGCTCGCCATTGCCCCAGGGCAAGTGGACGCCGGCGCACAATAGCGCTGCCGCTCGCGGCGATGTGGCGCGAGAAATCTCGTCCGATTATCCGGTGATCCGCGATGTCACGCGCGAAAAGTCGACCACGCAGCAACAAAGCTCAACGACACGAAAGTCGCCAACCGTGGGCACCTCCACCCGCCATTCACCGGGCCTGCGCCCCACTCCACATCTTGATCCGGAACAGTTGCGGCGCGAGCTGTCGGGCTCTTTTTCTTCGCCAGGCAATGGACCGGTGGCGCGAACTGCACGAGCCAATGACGGTGCACAGCAGGAGAATCCACCTGCGGATGCGCCGCTTGTGCTGCCGCCGGTCGAGCCCGCAGCGCCTGCGGAAGTCAATTCCCAAGCCGATTCTTTGAAGAGCGAACAGGCTGAGCCGCCGACCTCGACGATTGAAGATCAGCCGCAGAGCTCCACGGCCATCGATTTGCCGCAGAGCGCAGCCGAAGCCTTTGGCGCCACTCCCGAGACCAAAGCGCCCGCGCCGCTTGGTGCAAGCGGCTTCACGCGATCGCCGCAATCAACTTCGACGACTACCACCGACCGCCGCAGGGAGGCCTTTGGCGAAGCGCTGCAGGTGGCCAGCGGTGGCGATCCAACCGTATTGATTTCCAATCAGGCGCCAATCATAGCGGCTGATATTCGCGGCCCCAAGCAGATCTTGGTGGGACGCGAGGCCGTGTATCGCGTGCGGTTGCAGAATCAGGGCGCCGCGGCGGCCGAGGGAGTTGTCGCCAGCATTCGCATTCCCTCATGGGCCGACGTCATTGACACCGCCGCCACGCAGGGCACGGTTCAGCCCTCGCAAAGCGCGGCCACGCCAACGCAACTCGAATGGCAACTCACGCGCCTCGACGGCCGGGCCACGGAGACGCTCGACGTCCGCCTGGTGCCACGCGCGAGCCGGCCCTTGGAGCTCGGCATTTCCTGGACGGTCGCACCGGTTGGATCGCGGGCCATCGTCGAGGTGCAGGAGCCGAAGTTGAAAATCGACGTGGACGGCCCGAACGAAGTATTGTTCGCCAAGCCGCAGGTGTTCCGGCTGACGATTTCGAATCCTGGCACCGGCCTGGCCGAAAACGTGAAGATCGAGTTGGTGCCGCCGGGCGCTCAGGAAGCAGCGACGAACCATGCGGTCGGCGATTTGCAGCCGGGCGACAGCAAGACGGTCGAGATTGAACTGACCGCGCGCGAGGCGGGCAAGCTGCAGGTCAAGGCCATCGCATCCGCCGAAGGCGGGCTCACGTCGGATTTCTCCAAGGAGGTTTTCTGCCGCAAGCCTGAGCTGAATCTCGATTGGCGCGGCCCGGCGACGAAGTACGCCGGCACGCCAACGACCTACTTTTTCCGCGTCCGAAATCCAGGCACCGCGCCGGCAGAAGACGTGAAAGTGCAGGTCATATTGCCAGAGGCCGCTGAGTTCACCAGCGCCAGCGAAGGCCAGACGTTTGACTCCCAACGGCGGCAGGTCATCTGGCAAGTGGGCACTTTGGAGCCCGGAGATGACAACTACATGGAGCTCAAGTGCGTCGTCAAGAAGCCTGGCGCCAATCAATTTCAAGTTACCGCGACGACTTCATCAGGCGATTTGAGCGATAAGGCCACGGCCGAGACAAACGTCATTGCCCTGGCGGACCTCAAGCTCGAAGTCAGCGACCCGAGCGGCCCGGTCGCCGTCGGCAGCCCGGTCGTCTATGAGATCCACGTCGCGAACCGCGGCGCCAATACGGCGAAGGATGTCAACATCGTCGCGCTGTTCTCCGAAGGCATTGAGCCGGACCAGGCGGAGGGCGCGATGTACACGGTGGCCGACGGCCGCGTCTCGTTCCGGCCCATTGAAGAGCTGCCGGCCGGTCGCGACATTACGCTCCGCATCCATGCCCACGCCTTGCAACCCGGCACGCACGTGTTCCGCGCCGAAGTCCTCTGCCAGGATGCGGAGATCAAACTCGCCGCGGAAGAAACCACGCGCTTCTACGCCGACGAGGCCCTGCCCGAAGCGGACGAGGCCCAGCAGCAAGCCACCAGCCGCAGCGGTTTCGAGGCGGCGGTGCGTTGACGTTGGTGTGCCACTGCTTGCGGCGCGCCAATCCGCGCTGACACGCTCATCGCACTGCTCGCTGTTAAGATGAGACGGGCCGTGGGAGGCAAGCAGTGCCTCACCCGATGTCCACGACCTTTGTCGCGCCGCGAGCAGTGGCACACCGCGGACACATCTGAGCCTGCTAGGACAGGAGGGCAGGAAAAAAGGGGTCAGAACTGTTTGCGAGAAATAGTTCTGACCCCTTTTCTTCCTCGGGGGGGGGGGTGCGCACCTACGCAATTCCCCGCGTTTTTCCGACGAATCCATGCCTGCTTCTGGCCTTGGGAGTAGCCGGCTGGCCGCTATAATCCACGACCTTTTATGCTCACGTGCTAGCAAACAGATTCTATCCATTCCTTCAACCACGATGCCAACAATGTTTCGGCTGATCGATCAGATCGTTGTCGCCGCCGTGCTGACAAGCAGCGTGTTGCCGCTGGTGGGTTGCGGGACGACGCGTTCGACCGACACGAGCCGGACCGCCACCGAGCAGCTTCTTATCTCGGATGCCATCGACCGGGCCGTGCAGACGGTGAACGTCGCGCCGCTCGCCGGACAAACGGTGTTTCTGGACGATAGCCGGTTGACCGACGTGGTCGATCGAAACTATCTCACTAGCACGCTGCGGCAACACCTGTTGGCCAGCGGTTGTTCGTTGCGCGATAAACGCGAGGATGCCGACTTCATCGTCGAGGCGCGGGCCGGGGCCGTCGGCACCGATCGCAACGACTTGCTGTTTGGCATCCCATCGATGAACGTCCCCCAGATTCTGCCAATGCAACCCGTGCCGGCCGCCATTCCCGAAGTGCCGATCGCCAAGCGGAAAGACCAGCGCGGCATCGTGAAGCTGGCCGTGTTTGCGTACCACCGGGAAACGGGAACGCCGGTGTGGCAGTCGGGACTCGCGTACCAGGAAAGCTCGGCCAACGATGTATGGATTCTGGGGGCTGGACCGTTCCAACGCGGCACGATCCACCAAGGCACCGAGTTCGCCGGAAAAGCGCTACGCAGCGACGAGTCGGCAGACGAACAAATCCCCAAGCGGCTGCCGCCGGTCGACTTGGCCCGCGAAAGCACGTTCACGCCGCCGCAGCGGCTCGCCCATCAAACACCCCAGCCGGCCGCCGCGGAGCAGGGGGCGGTTCAGGCCGTTCACCAGGAGCCGGCCCCTATGGCTGATCCCGGGACGGCCGCGCCGGTCCAAGCGGCGGACACGACGCTGCCGCCCGCTCAGGCAGGGAGTCCAGCCTCGCCGCCAGCCGCAACAGTCCCACAAACTTCGGTCTACAATCCGCCGGCGGCACCAACGTTGCCGCAGCCCCGGTTCGATGCACGCTAGCGAGGCATGACATCGCCGCCGCGCGGGTCTCAGTTCAAGACGCGATTCTCGGATTGAGATCGCGGATAGCCAAAAAACTTCGCCCGGCAGTCGTGCTGGCGCGAGCGCGACCAAGCTGAGATTTGCGGATTTCCCGAGAAAAATCGACGCCGCAGCAAACTAGCACATTGCAGACTGTCGCGCGGCACGGCCATTGCTCTATCGAGTGACTAATCGCAACGCGCGACCGCAATGCCCTCGGCACGAACCGGGATCGGCAGACACGCTGTTCCAGCAAGGACAAGGAGTTTCGACATGTTGGTGCTCAGTAGAAAGGTTGGTGAACGGATTCACGTTGGAGACAATGTCGTCTTGGAGATCCGGCGGATCGCCGGGAATCGGGTGACGCTGGCACTGGATGCACCCCGCCACGTACGCATCCTCCGCGGTGAGCTGGAAACGGCCGCCCGCGAGTTCCGCCCCCAGCCTGCTGAATGCCGGCCATCGACGACGTCCACGACGGTAGCTGCGCCGGCGCCGCTCCTTGGTCACGTGGCAACGGAGCCTGCTTGCCGCGAGTGCCTGACGTGACAGCATAAAGCAGTTGCAGCCTCGGGCCACTTTGCCCTCATTCTAATTTCTGGGTCATAGAATCGAATCTTCGACTCCACATGTCAGGCCGCGGCGTGCCGCATTGGGCGAGGCGCGCCAGCGGTCTGATTTTTTTCTAGTCGACCCAAAAACCCACGTATGTCCATAAGCTAGCGGGCATCGCAATTGACTGCGGTGGGTAGCATGTCTTACCTTACCGCCCCGACCGGCGTTGCCGGTCCTCATCGGTTTGTCTCTTCAATAAGCTCCGCATTGCGGCGGGCGTAGCCATGCGCCGTGCCAGGGAGCGACTACGCCTGTGGAAATGTGGGTCAACGACGGTCGTCCGGCGCGCGTGCGACTGGGCCGTTTTGTTCTGTTCGCCTGCTTCCTGGCGGCGATGCCGGCCGGCTGCGCGACGCAGTCGCAATGGGTGAAGGTGCGCGATACGCCGCGCAACCCGTTGACGGGCACTCTGGATTTGCTGTCGCCCGGCGGGCCAAAGCCGACGGCGCGTACGATGCAGCTTCTGCGGCGCTACGACCTCGGGGGCGGCTTGAACGGCGACCGGGCCGCGCTGCTTTCGCGGTTGGAAGACATCCAGCGCCGCGAGCCGGACCGCGAGCATGAGTACGCCATGGCGGAGATCGCTTACATCACCGCCAGGCAGGCCGAACAGCTGCACCGCCAGCGAGCGGTGGAGTTCTACGGCACGGCGCTCATTCACGCGTATCGGTATTTGTTCGAGCAGGGAGCAGGGAGCAGTGAGCCGGACGATAGCTTCTCGTACTCCACGCTTTCTGCCGCCCGCTCCGCCCTCAATCCATACGATCCGCAGTTTCGCGGGGCGTCCGATTTATACAACCAGTCGTTGGAAGGAATGTTGCGGTTGGTGCGCCAGGAGGGCGAGCTGCGGCCCGGCATGTCGCGCACCGTGAAGACGGCGAATCACACGTGTTCGTTCGACGTGGTGATACGTAGCAGCGGCTGGCATGAAAGCGATATTGACCGGCTGGAATTTGTCAGCGATTACCAGGTGCAGGGATTGCGGAATCACTATCACGCCTACGGTCTGGGAGTGCCGTTGATCGCCGTGCGCCGGAGCGACGCGGGCACGGATGCGGCGGAGCATTTTTATCCGCCGAATGTGTGCTTCCCGATGACGGCGTTCTTGCGGGTCGATCGGCCCGCACCGTTGGCGAGACAAAACAACGCGATGGCAACTGCGGAGCCGCTTTTGTCGGACCCGACAGCGCCGCATTTTGTGTTGGAATTGCACGATCCGCTCGATCGGCATTCGATCGTGGTTGCCGATCGCGATGTGCCGCTTGAAGCGGATCTCAGCACGCCGCTGGCGTATTTCCTCAACCAGCCGCAGTTTCAAGACAGCGATCTATCGACACTCGGGCTGTTGCGCCCGGGCAAAGCCAAGACGTTGCAAGGGCTGTACATGCTGGAGCCGTTTGATCCCGAAAAGATGCCGGTGGTGATGGTCCACGGCTTATGGTCGAGCCCGATCACCTGGATGGAGATGTACAACGACCTGCGGAGCGATCCGCTGGTGCGGCAGCATTATCAGTTCTGGTTTTATTTATATCCGACGGGACAGCCGTTCTGGCTGAGCGCGACACAAATGCGCGAGCACCTGGCGCTGATGCGGCGTGAGCTCGATTCGGCACGGCACTGGCCTGCGCTCGATCAGATGGTACTCGTAGGCCACAGCATGGGCGGGTTAGTCGCAAAGCTGCAAACGGTCGAGAGCGAAGGAGCATTTTGGCGGACAATGAGCGAGCGGCCGTTCGCGGAGCTTAATGCCGACCCGGATGAAGTCCGCTCTTTGGCCAGCATGTTTTACTTCCGGCCCAATCCGTCGGTGCGACGCGTGGTGACGCTCGGCACGCCGCATCGCGGGAGTGAATTCTCGAACGAGGCAACCAGATGGCTTGGCAACAAGCTTATCAAGCTACCCAATAAGATGCTCAAGGGGCGCAACGAATTGCTGGCGCGAAACCGTAATTACTTCCGGTCCGACGCCCCCTTGGACGTCAAAACGAGCATCGATTCGCTGTCGCCCGATTCGCCGATGCTGCCCGTGCTGTTGACAGCGCTGCCAGGTCCTTGGGTCGGCTATCACAATGTGGTCGGACACGATCCGGACGCTGGCTGGCGAAAATATCTGGTGGGCGACGGCGACGGCGTGGTTTCTCTCACCAGCGCACGACTCGACCAGATGCATCAATTGCGGTCGCAGATCATTGTGCCCGCCGACCACATCAGCGTGCATCGGCATCCGCAAAGCATTCTGGAGGTGCGGCGGGTGCTCTTCGAGCAGCTCGCCGACCTACGGGATTTTCCACGGGCCAGCGAGCCGCAAGTAGCAAGCGGCGGAACTTCCACGGGCAATGCTGCGGGAGGCCAACAGCCTATCACAACTGCGCCATTACGCCGTTGATCGCGCGCGGTGTTTAGTTTAGCGCCGATCCATCATGATCCGCAGCGGTCCGCGACCCGACACGAGCTCAGGCAAAACAGACGCGACCTTGTCGCGCGGCACTCGCTTTAGTGCGACCTGATTGGGGAGTGGCGAGACGCGCGCGCGATCGGTTTGAGGCGACGATTCGGCTCCCCAAGTCGATGCGCTGTCGGATCGTCGGAATCGTGTCCGCTGGCCGTTTGGGGCGGCATTTTCCGTTGCCTCGAGCAAACCGTCCGAGGCTGTTCCGCCCGCGGCGGTTGACTCGAAAGCCAATTCGCCGCGAATCACCGGGACATTGGCCGGCGCTTCGATGCCGAGCCGCACCGCCTTTCCCTTGGTGCGCAGGACGGTGATTGTGATGTTTTCCCCAATGCGAATCTTTTCCTGGTACTTCCGTGTTAAGACCAACATTGAAACACTCCCTTGGTTGGCAATGATAAGGACCGATTGCTGTTGTTGACCGCACGCCATGGCCGCCGGCTCGCAGTGAAGGCAACCGGCCAGTCGCCATGGATTGGGCCGCCGATCCGAACGGCCGCCGTCTGTACTACGCACGCGCTGTGCCAAGGTGCGGCAAAATGCACGAACGCGGCTCAAATGGCGGCATCCAAAGAAGTTAGCCGAAGATGCCAGCACAGCGCTCTGTACACTAGTTCTGGTGAACGCTTTACAAATTGCATTGCAAAAGATGCCCGGAACTGGTCACAGAATCGCCAGCCCGGCAGCGTCGATGCCGTGCCAGCACGGAAGAGCGGCGGCATGCGGGCGAGGAATTGCAATCTGAGCGTCGCGCGACACCCGCTTGCCTCAGCCCTCGCCGCCATCATCCAGAAACATAGATTCTTGCAGCAGCTCGACTTCACGGGCGTCATGCTGGTCGACGTCGTCTATCAGTGTGCGCAGGTCGTCGCAAACCTGATTGAAGCGGGGCTCTTCCCATTCTTTGATGTCGCTGAGCTGCGGTATTAATGTGCGGAGCCGGTCTCGGAAATGGGAATGATCGCCGGCCAGCTGATCGATGCGCGCTTGAAAGTATGGCTTCGCGTCGAGGACGTCGGCCATGTAGCCTCCTTCCTCCTCAATCGAGATGACGCGCTCGAAGTGTCGTTGAAACGACTTGATGGTGAATTGCAGGCTGGAAAGCTTGCGCGGCATGCTCACCACGGGCGCATGCCAGTTGATCGTGACGCGCAGCGCTTGCTTGATGTGCTCCAGTATTTGGTGCTCCATACAGACGGTGGAAACCGTTGAGGAGTTCTGCAGCGCGGGCATGGGTATTCCCTCCATTGGATCGCGCCTACTTGAATGAAAGCGTTCGTGCTTGCCAGGCCTGTCAGTCCAACAGTTTTGAGGAGTTCAGGGCAACCTGACGCCCAGGTTCGGTTTTGAATTGCAACAGGATCGATGCGGGTAGATGAAGACGGATTCGCTCCCAGACAGGAGCGTCGATAAAGGCACCCGCGGAAAAGGCAGCACCAATATACCGCGTCGACCGGTGGGCTTCACCTGGAAAAATGGGAGCGCCGATCAACTCGGAATGGTAAAACGAGTGCAATTTGCATGCCAACCGACCGCCACGCCAGTGGTCCACTTGGGTTCATCATTGCTCGGCGGACGGCGGCCGACGACGGAGTTTCTTCGCCGCGACCGCCCGCTTCTGACCGAGGCGTGCCTCGCGGGAGGCCTTAGTGGGGCGCGTCTTCTTACGCGGTCTCGGCGTTTTCGCCACTGTGAGCATCATCGCCTGCAGTTTTTCTAAACAGTCTGCGATGTTTTTCGCTTGATCGCGATAACGCTGGCTGGATAGGACCAATTCACCACGGTCATTAATCCGCCGAGAGTAGCGGGCGAGCAAGCGGCTGCGGACGTCTTCCGGCAGCGACGAGCTGGACGCCACGGCCCAACGCAATACGGCCTTCGACGCCACCTTGTTTACGTTCTGGCCGCCTGGCCCCGAGCTGCGAACGAACGAGAATCGCAGCTCCCTGCGGGGGATGGCGATCTGCGCGTTGATGCGGAGAGTGGAAGCCACCGTATTGCTGCTGCGCGTCTTTCAGTGGGGGGTAAATCCGTGGACGCTAGCCGGAAGCGCCAGCGAGTGCAGCGAATAGAGTGCCCTTGCTCGCGCGGCGGGCTCGATGCCACAGGGACTGGACCATTCTAGCGTGAGACGGGCACATGCGCCAGCTCGCCGAACGCGAGCTGCGACTGTTCCAGGATTGTCCAGTAATCGAGGGCTTCAATCTCTGGTCCGATGAGCTTGACATCGAATGCGCCCGTGTAGCCTGCATCCTGAAGCGTCGTGACGATCTCGCGGAGCGGAAGCCGGCCGCAGCCAAGCAGGCACCGCTCTTGTTCAACGGTCGGCGGAAGATCGCGATCGGCGAGGTGGACGATGCCGATGTGCGGTGCTAAATCGCAGAGGAAATGCCTTTGTCCGGCGCTCAAGGGAAAGTGATAGGTGTCGTAGGCCACCTTCAACGAGGCGCTGCGGAATTCACGGATCAATCTCAGGACGGAGGGGAGATCGGTGAGAAAGGTCCAATCGGCCGCACAGGCGGGGTGCATTGGCTCGATGGCCAGCGGTACTTCCACCGCCTCGGCCAACGGGAGAAGTTCATCGAGCGCGGTGCGGAGCAAGCGGCCGGCATGGCGATAGGTGTGGTTGTTTCGACCGCCGGCATAAATGACAAGACAGTCGGCGGCGAGCGCCGCCGCCAGCCGCAGCGCGTTCGCCGCATCCTCGACGCTTTCGGCCACCGTTCGGCCGTCGCTGCCTGTGAAGCCGCCGGCCCAGAGGAGATTCGAAACACGTAATCCGCTGGCGGCCACCAGATCGATTACTTGATCTTCATCCGCGTCGACCAACTTTTGACGCCATAAGCCGATCGCTTGATAACCGGCCGCTTGGTAGTTTTCGACGTCCTCGTCCAACGACCAGCGAAAGGTCGTTATCTCGTTCATCGAAAGCAGCGTCATGAATCGTCGTCTCCGTCTCGGTGGTCCCGTTATGCGAAGAGGGGTGAGTATGTGACATGGCGTCGCATGTGTAAAGCTGGATGCGCGGCGCAGCCGTGCGAGATGGGAAACGGTAGGCGAGAAAGAGCCAGCCGGGATACAAACAAACGGCAGAATTACGAGAAGTGAATCCGATTGATTCGTGCTAGCATTGCCTGGCGGCGCGGTGCCGCTTGGTCTCGACATTGAAAGCCCGCCTTAAGGCAACTCGTTCATAGTAATCATTCTCGCAGTCCGCCGAACGGGCTTGACGTGAAGCAGCGAACCGTTGCGACTTGAATCGGGATGGAGCAAAGCGAGATCGGGCGCGCAGTAAGATCGCGCGAGATGATTACCGCAGTCTGACCCGGAGTCGACATGTTCAACCGAGCGGTCGATGGCTTTTTTTGATGTACCAACTATGTGTGTTCTTAGTAGGGAGGCAGTTGGCAGGCCACAGCCAGATGGCTCTACGAGCATGGGTAAGCCTGAGATATCGCCGCTGAGGTGTATGTACGAATAACGGGGCCGTACCGGGTAATTGAGGTCGCGAACTGCGGGATTTCCCCCTGGCGGCATGGTGTATCCCCCCGTAGTGCGTATATTGGAATTGGCCTAAGGTGATCTCCAGGGGAAAGACGAAGGTTCCCCTTTTTTATTGGCAAGATTGGCCTCTTTTCGTCGTATTTTGCCGTGTTGTTTGTGCAGTGGCCTGCACGCCCCGATCGACTCGCCCGGGTTTCCGGATTGCGAACGGCGCTTCCTGTTTCGCAAAGTGTCCTTTTCTGCACATCGCTCAATAAGGGGGTTAATAGCGGTCACGACCCTTGCATTTTATTTGTTAATTGAATCGCAACGCGGACTCTCGCGGCGATTATTGAGGAGTGATTTGAATGACCATTAGAGTTGTCATCGCCGACGACCACGAAGTTGTCCGCGCCGGCATCAAAGCGTTGCTCGAAGGCACGGACATTCGTGTTGTCGGCGAAGCCCCCAGCGGCAGCGCTGCACTCAAGCTGGCTGTAAAACACCGACCTGATGTGGTGTTGCTGGACGTCCGCATGCCCGACGGCGACGGCCTTGATTGCCTGGCACGGATCAAGCTCGATCAACCTGAAACGCCGGTCGTGATGTTAAGTGGATTTGACAATCCAACGTACGTTGCCCGCGCCGTCGCGCTCGGCGCGGCCGGTTACATCTCGAAAGGCGCGAGTCGCAGCGAGATCATTGACGGGATCCGCGCGGCTGCCGCGGGCGAGTCGATCTGGTCGCGCGAGGAGCTGCGTCGCGTGACCGGCGCCTTGGCGGCGCCGCGGACTGGCAATGACGGCGATGTTCCCCTCACGAAACGCGAGAATGAAGTCCTCAAACAGCTGGCATTCGGCCTCACGAACAAGGAAATCGCCCAGTCACTGGGGATCAGCTACGAAACCGTGAAGGAGCACGTGCAGCACATTCTCCGCAAGATCGGCGTATCGGACCGCACTCAGGCAGCCGTCTGGGCAGTGCGGAAGAACCTGGTGTGAGGCGCTGGAGGTCCGTGATCCAAGGCGGCCGGTTAGCCGCGACGCGCTAGCGGAGCGCGAACTGGAACCGGGTGACGAGCGCGCGCTCGGCTGGCGCGTCGCGGCTAACGCGGGCCCCGAGTTACCCATGCGCGCAAAAAAAAGCGGGCCTCGAATGAGCCAATCACAAATTGACTCGACACAGCGGTCAGGGGCAAGGCAACCACTGTGCCACTTCGCATTCGAGGCCCCGCGGGCCAGCAAATTAATGTCGCGGTTCGGATGGGCGAACCCACCAAGCCGAGATGCAACCCTTTTGGGCAGTTGCCATGCCAAACCCCTCAACGCCGAGATTCGTAAGAAGCTGTAGCGGCCGGCTAAACCCTTGATTGATCAGGGCTTAGAGTGAGACGCCGAATAGGCTGTGGACGCCGCACAGGGCTAATTCCTGGATGGCATGGGTCCCCTCCGAGCGCTTTACCCTGCGACATTGAAGGTCTGCTTTTGTGGCAGGTTGCTGCACTTTTCCACGATGCAACGGTCGCTGATCCTTGCCGCAAGGTCGCGCATCAAAATGGGACTGGGGATGCGGGGTTCGTGGCTGTAAGTCGCCACGGTACAATAATTTCCGCGACTAAATGATGAGTCAATTTGGAGCCGTGAAGCGCGGCGCGGAATTCGGCGCATGTCGGTGGCATCCCAACCTGAGACGATTGCAGGAGCGGCACCTCACTCGAGTCGCCCGCCCGTGGAGGCCCGTAAGGTGCTCGTCAGCATGAACCCGCGGGCTGGTTCCCGTTGCCGGCACGATCGGATTCGAGCGATTGGGTCAGTCCTTACCGATGCGGGGTTCGACGTGCACACGACGGGCGAATTGGCGGAGTTGGCTGAGCGGTCGACACAAGGCTGGAAGGACGGCGAGTTGCGAGCCGTCATCGCGCTGGGCGGCGACGGCACGGCGTCGGTCGTGCGCAACCATGTGCCGCTGGCGGTTCCGCTCTTGCCAGTGCCGATGGGCACTGAGAACCTGTTGGGACGATACGCCGGGCAAATAGCCAGTCCGGCAGCCGTGCTACGGACCGTCGAAGAAGGGGTTACCGTCGGGCTGGATCTGGGTTCTGCCAACGGCAAGCATTTTTTGTTGATGATCAGTGCCGGCTTTGACGCGGAAGTAATTCGCGTTCTGCACGAAAACAGGCGCGGGAATATCAGGCGGACTGCGTATTTACGTCCCGTGTTGCGAGCCATGTGGCGTTACGGCTATCCGGAAATGCAGCTATATTGGGACGATGCGACAGCGCCCGCCGTGCAGCCGCTGAGTTGCCGATGGCTGTTCGGGTTCAATTTGCCGCTTTACGCGCTGGGTTTGCCGATTGCTCCCGATGCGGTTGCTACGGATGGCCTCTTGGATGTATGCACGTTCGAACGCGGAACGGCGTGGAGCGTCGTGCGTTACCTGTGGCATGTGAAACGTGGCGGCCATCATTTGTTGGCAGATACGACGATGTTGCGTAGCGGGCGCCTGCGGATCGCGGCGGCAGACGGGGCGAGCATTGCGTACCAATTGGATGGCGATCATGGCGGCCTACTGCCGGTCGACGTCGAAGTGCTTCGCGGCGAGCTGCGGCTGCTAGTGTCGCCCGAATCGGCTTCCCGTTTGGGGTTCGCGTTGCCCCCGTGTTGTGGGTCCGGCTTTGGAATGTGACCAAAAAAAGCGTCCCGGCGTTGCCGCCTGGGGCTTAGCGCTCAGCCGCAAGCGGAAATGGAGCCCTGCGATAGCTGTGCCAGTCATTGAACGTTGATTAACAAGTCGTGAGCTACCTTCCAAACTATCCTGCCAGAATTGGCTCTTATCGTTGTGGCGGCGGCGAAAAGTTGCTTGTCATTGCGGGGCCTTGCGTCCTTGAAAGTGAGGCGCTGACGTTGCGCATCGCGGAACGGCTCGCCGAGGATACGCGCGGTCTGCCGGTACAGTTGGTGTTCAAGGCATCCTTCGACAAAGCAAACCGCACCAGCCTCGATTCCTTCCGCGGAATTGGTTTGGACGAAGGTTTGCGGATCCTGCAGCGGGTGGCCGAGACGATCGGCTTGCCGGTGACTACCGACATCCACGAGTCGTATCAAGCGGCGCCGGTTGGCGAAGTGTGTGCCCTCGTTCAAATCCCGGCATTCCTGGCGCGACAGACCGATTTGCTGACGGCGGCCGCCCGCACGGGCCGCGCCGTCCACGTCAAGAAGGGTCAATTCATGGCGCCGGCGGATATGCGGCACGTAGTGACCAAATTATCGGCCGCCGGGTGCCGTGATATTATTTTGGGCGAGCGGGGCACCTTTTTCGGCTACGGCCGATTGGTCAACGACATGCAGGCCATTCCCCGGATGCAGGCCCTCGGCGTGCCGGTGGTCTTCGACGCCACGCATAGCGTCCAGGAGCCAAGCGGCCTGGGCCATGCCACCGGGGGCAACCGGGCGATGGTCGAGCCGCTGGCCCGGGCGGCCATGGCGTTGGGAGTTGATGGATTGTTTTGTGAGACGCATCCCGATCCCGACCAGTCGCCCAGCGACGGCCCGAACATGGTGCCGCTCGACGAGTTCGCGCCGCTTCTAAGGCGATTGTTGGAGATTCGCACCGTCGTCAATCAGTTATATAGCGCCGCAAAAGCGGTGGCCGGAGTGCATTGTTGAGGTTTGAAGCCAGTAGATTTCGGATTTCGGATTGCGGATTGACTTCGGCGAGCTCAGTCGAGCCGCGGATTGCGAAACCGGCAGTGCGCTCGCTCACCGTTGGCTCAGTCGCGGCACTGATTGCTGCCCTGCTCGCCAGCTGTCAAGAGGCTCCTACGACGTCCGGCAAGCAATCGCAGCAAGCGCTGATGCGCCGCACTGAGCGTGGCGAGGCGCTTCTCAGGGCCGCGGCGTCGCAGCTGGCGGATTTGCCGTCGGCGGTGGACACCGAGCTTCGTCCGCCGGTGGTAATACTCGACGCCAGTCGCAGCGCCAATGGCGTAGAGGTGATGGCAGTCTGCACCGCCAGTCCCAACGACCCGGCTGGACCGATTAATTTGGTCACGGTCCCAGCCGGCAACAGCCGCTTTCGCGGTCTCGGCGTACGCTCCGGCGACATCCTGAAGTACTACGTCCTGGAAGACGAAACGGTCGATGAGGAGCGTCGGCAGGCCGGTTTCGCGCCGCGACTGGCGATGGAATTTACCGTGGCCCAGGTGCTCGACGACAACACGTTGTTAATCGAAAAAGGCATCCCGGAACGGATCGTTAAGAACTACATGGCGCAACTGGTCGACGACCAAACACTGTCGGCCGAGGGCGCGGTGCCGCGGGGGATTTTGATTCCGTCCAAGATCGAAATCTGGCGGAATTTGGACGACCGGTTGATCGAGATCCACGAAAAGCTGGTCCTTTATGCCGACCGGCGATTGCCGGCCGTTGGTTGGCAGCCGAGTCCCGACGAGCATGCGATTTCCCAAATCGTGACGTGGCTGAACCAGTGGCTGCGGCAAAGCGAGCCGAAGACCGACTGGGTCGCCGCGGCGACCGACCCACTGCTGGACACGCTCGACGGCCACCAATCAAGCGATGAAGCTCTCGCGCCTTACATTTCCGATCAAGCGCTCTCGGCCCAGGCGTTTCAACCGTACGATGGCCGGCTGTTGCAGGAAGCGGTGTGGCACCGTGACATCGCGCGTTGGGCTCAGGGCGCCAATTTCAATGATGTGGACCGCGCAACAGCGCTGTTCGATTGGACGGTGCGAAACGTTCAGCTTGTGGCGGACGAGGAGGCGGCCGCTCATCGGCCTTGGCAAGTGTTGCTCTACGGTCGCGGCTCGGCAAAGCAGCGGGCCTGGGTTTTCGCCATGCTCTGCCGGCAGCAGGGGCTCGATGTCGTGATGCTTGCCACCTCCGCAGCCGAGTCCAAGTTTTGGTTGCCGGCGCTGTTGGTCGAGGACCAGCTCTATCTGTTCGATACTCGTCTGGGCTTGCCGATTCCGGCGGCAGGTGGAGAAGGCATAGCGACGCTCCAGCAAATTCGCGAGGACGACTCGCTGCTGCGGCAACTTGATCTTGAGGGGATGCCGTACCCGGTGACGGCCGACGCGCTGGCCAACGTCGTACCCCAAATCGTGGCCGATCCATTCGATCTCACACGGCGGGCCCGCCAAGTAGAATCGAAGCTGACCGGCGACGACCATTTGGTGCTGACGAGCCGTCCGAGCGAGCTGGCCGAGCGGTTGAAATCCATTCCGCAGCTCGCCGACGCGCGGCTGTGGGACTTGCCGTTTCGGACACTGCGGGATCAGCTCACGCTGAGTCCGGTCGCGGCGCGTCGACGCGAGGCGCTGGCTTTCGAGCCGTTTGCCATTCGCCCAGTGCTTTGGAAGGCCCGCACGCGCCACTTCCAGGGGCGGCGGTCGATCGATGAACAGTCCGAAGAGGAAACTATTGACGACCACCGCGAGGCCGCGCAACTCTACACCAATAAATCTGTGCGGCCGACGGATCGCGATATCGCGCAAACGGCCTCCGTCGGCGAGCGTCGCGTGGACATGACCGCCAAACTAAACGCGGCGTATTGGATCGGCTTGTTGTCCTTCGACGATGAACGATACGATGTGGCCGCCCACTGGCTTGGCCGGCCGGAGCTGTCGGCGGCTGAGTCGCCATGGGGTGCCGGGGCGCGCTACAACCTGGCCCGCACGCTCGAAGCCCAGGAAAAGCTTGACGAGGCGATCAAGCTGTTGGAGCAGGATACGTCGCCACAGCGACACGGAAACATGCTCCGTGTCCGGGCGTTGAAAAAGCGCTTGGAAGAATCGAAACAGGCCGAGTGACAGGTAATTGCCGATTTCAGGTTGCGGATTACGGATGATTTAAGCCAATCTTCAATCTTCAATCTGCGATCTTCAATTCCTTCGCCGCATGCTCGCTTTTCTCCGTCACCGCTGGTTTCTGATGGCCCTTCTCGCGGTGCTGGTTGCGGGCATTGCTTGGCCGCACGCGATGCGGCCGATCGCCCGTTGGCTGCCGGCCGATTTGATCGTGGCGCTCGTCACGTTCATTATGGCGCTGCCGCTCCAGACGAGCCTATTGTGGCGGGCGGTGCGGCGGCCGGGGCCGGCGTGGCTGGCCGCGGGGTTGAATAGCGGCGTCGCACCGCCGCTGGGCTGGCTGGTCAGCCGCATGCTGCCGGCGGAGCTCGCCACCGGGGTCATTCTGGCCTCGAGCGTGCCGTGCACTTTGGCGACCGCCGCCGTCTGGACGCGACGCGCCGGCGGGAACGACGCAGTTGCCTTTCTCGTCACGATGATCACCAACCTGGCGTGCTTCGTCGTCGTGCCCGCGTGGCTGCTGCTGTTGATTGGCATACGAGCGGACGTCGACTTCCGTGGTGTCGTTCTGGGTTTGATTCTGCTCGTAGTCGTGCCAATCGTTTGCGCGCAAGCGCTGCGGCAATGGCGGCCGATCGGATCGTGGACCACGCGGCACGTCACCGCCCTTAGCACAGCAGCCCAACTCGGGGTGTTGCTGATGGTCTTTGTCGGCGCGGTGGGCAGCGGTGAGCGGCTGGCCGGGCTTGATTCTGGCTCGCTAGTGTCGCCGGGGAACATCGCAATGATGATTGCCGCCGTCGTGACAGTCCATGTCGTCCTGTTGGCCATGGGATTTGGCTTGGCGCGGCTGCTGCGGCTAGCGCGTGCGGATGCGATCGCCGTGGCGTTTTCCGGCAGCCAGAAGACGCTCATGGTCGGCGCGTACCTCGCCTTGGCCGTTGGTCCCCTGGCAATTCTGCCCATGGTCGCCTACCATGCGGCACAACTTGTCGTCGACACGCTGATTGCCGATTGGTTGCGGCGACGAACCCCTACGACCGATACATCAGATCAACGGCCAGCCGACGTGCCCGCGTTGTGAGCGGCCATCGCCGGCTCAAATCACCATCAACATGACGCTACGCACATGGTCCACCTTGGCCGGGTTGGCGCTGGCCGGCGCCGTCTACGCGGCCACCTGGCAAATTGGCCTTCCCGCGGCACAATCCTGGACCGCCGCCGTCACCGTGCTGTGCATGACATGGTGGGTTCTCGAAGCGCTGCCGTCGGCAGCCACGGCGCTGGTGCCGCTCGTCGTTTTTCCGTTCGCGGGGGTATTGAAAGAGCGTCAAGTCGCCGCCGCCTACGGCGACCCCGTGATTCTGTTATTCATGGGAGCGTTCATGGCCTCCAAGGCGGTCGAGCATTGGGGCGCGCATCGCCGAATCGCCCACGCCCTGATGGCTCGCATTGGCAGCACGAGCGGTCCGCGCATCCTGCTGGCGCTCATGCTGGCCACGACGCTGTGTAGCTTTTGGATCAACAACACGGCAATCGCGCTAATGATGATGCCAGTTGCATTGGCGGCACTGGAGCATGACAAATCGGGCAAGCTCGCGGTGCCGTTGCTGCTAGGCGTCGCTTATTGCGCGAGCATCGGCGGCATCGCCACGCCGATCGGCACCGCACCGAATGGCGTTTTTCAGTTCAACTATCAAGAAGTCACCGGCCAGACCATACCGTTTCACGAGTGGATCATCGTCGGCAGCGTGGTCACATTTCTCATGATGGGAGCGGCGTGGGCCGTGCTGTCGTGGGGCGTGCGGGGAGTTCCGGCGGTTCACATTCCAGCGGGCGGCCAATGGACGGCCGCTCAAATTCGCACGCTGATCGTGTTTGGCCTGGCGGCACTGGCATGGATCACGCGCGAGGTCCCTTTTGGCGGCTGGTCCAATTTGTTGCCGCACACCTTTGACGCCAATGAAGGCGACATGTGCGTGGCGGTTGCTGCCGCACTCTTTATGTTTTTCATTCCGAGCGGCGAGAAAGACGGCGGCCGGCTATTGGACTGGAAGACCGCCGCAAGCATTCCGTGGGGAGTCTTGATCCTCTTCGGCGGCGGCATCGCGATCGCATCCGCATTTAAGTCGTCCGGCCTCTCGGAGATCATCGGCCAAACCGTCACCGGCATTCAGGATTGGCCCCTACTCGCGCTCATCGCGGTGCTGTGCCTTGTCACGACGTTTCTTTCCGAAGTCACGAGCAACACGGCCACGGCAAACATTTTGATGCCGATTCTGGCCGCCGCCGCAATTGCCAACGGCATGGAGCCGGCGCTGTTGATGTTCCCGGCCACGCTCTCCAACAGCCTGGCCTTCATGATTCCCGTCGGCACGCCGCCCAACGCGATCGCGTATGGCTCCGGTCACGTTCGGATTATCGACATGGTGCGCTACGGCTTCGTGCTGAACCTCATCGGCGTGGTGATCGTTACGCTGGTTTGCTGGAAACTGCTGCCGGTGGTATTTGGGGTTACTGCGACAAACTGATAACGATCGGTGGTTGTGTAGTTCCCTCACTCGTATAATGGCTATACCGCCGCGTCGAGGGAGAACTCATTATGAGAACGATCGGAGAATGCGGAATGGGCCGGGTGACCGTGCAAGTTGCAATTGCAAATTACCGGGACATGATCCTCGCGGAAGAAGGGAAGTTGCCAACTAATGAAATCCGGCGGACGAGTGTATCAGGCATCGTCGATTCTGGCGCGGCACGGCTAGTCTTGCCGCCTCAGGTCGTTCAGGACTTGGGGTTAACTCAGGTCGGCGAAACGGGCGTTCGATACGCCGATCAGCGCACGGCGAGGCGGCCCATCGTTCACAACGTGTGGCTGGAGCTCTGCGGCCGGGGCTCAGTCTTCAGCGCCATTGTTGAACCCGATCGACAAGATGCATTGATCGGGGCAATTGTTCGTGAAGAGTTGGACTTGATCGTCGATTGCACCCGCAATGAAGTCCGACCGCGCGATCCCGACCGGATCATCTCCGAAATCGAGTCGTTGAATCGGCCCTAGGAGGCACGAGCATGAAATATCCCAGGAGCTTGACACGCAAGCCAAATCGCCTTGCACAGGCGGGGAAGATTGACGCAGTATATCCGATGGCGGCTGCACTGGGACGGTATCATGGCGGAGGGCTTGTCGAGATGAAGCGACCGAGATATTATTGGGGGTTCTATCGATCACGAGGCTGTGAGAACCATGAAAGACGGCATTCACCCCGAATATTACCTGACGCAGGTTACCTGCGGCTGTGGGAACAAGTTCACGACCCGCAGCACGCGCAAGGAGCTGAAGGTCGATATCTGCAACGTTTGCCATCCCTTCTACACCGGCAAGCTAAAGTTCATCGACACGGCCGGGCGGATCGAGAAGTTCAAGAACAAGTTCGCCGCCGCCGGCTATGCCAGTCTCAAGCGCGGCAAGAAGTAGGGTGGGTATCGCCCATCTTCGGCATAACGTAATTACTGCGGTGGGCGTTGCCCGGCCTACGCGCTTCTACGGCATCGGCGTAGCCGCTTTTGCCGCTTCGGAGTAAAATTTGCCGCTATGAGTTTGCGCGAATTACTCGATCAAAAACTGGCCCGTTTTGAGCAGCTCGAAAAGGATCTCGTCAATCCAGACGTGCTGGCGAACCCTGCGCGCATCACGGCGGTGGCCCGCGAGCATGGCTCGCTCGGCAAGCTGGTCAAGAAGTATCGCAAGTTCAAGCAGATCACCGGCCAGATCGCCGAAGCGCAGCAGATGATCGCAGGCGACGATGCCGAGATGCGCGAGCTGGCCGAGGCGGAGCTGCCGCAGTTGCGCGCGGAGCGGGAAGCGTTGTGGAACGAGCTTTTGGAGCTGACGATCGGCGGCGAAGACGCAAACCGCTCCCGGCTGATCATGGAAATTCGCGCCGGAACCGGCGGCGACGAAGCGGCACTGTTTGCCCGCGATCTGTTCGAAATGTATCGATATCACGCCGGCGCTAAAGGTTGGAAGACCGAGATTCTTAGTCATCACGCCACGGAACTCGGCGGCTTCAAAGCTATCGTGCTGGCGATCGAAGGCGAGGGGAGCTACCGCGAATTGCAATACGAAAGCGGCGGACACCGCGTGCAGCGGGTGCCCGATACCGAAACTCAGGGTCGAATCCATACCTCGGCCGCGACGGTCGCCGTTCTGCCGGAGCCTGAGGAGGTTGAGGTCGATCTCAAACCGGACGATTATCGGCTCGATACATTTTGCGCGAGCGGCCCTGGCGGCCAGCATGTGAACAAAACCGCTTCCGCAGTGCGGCTCACGCACTATGAAACCAAAATCGTCGTTCAATGCCAGGACGAAAAGAGCCAATTGAAGAACAAAAACAAGGCGCTCCGCGAGCTGGCCGCCCGCATCTACGATTTCAAAATGCAAAAGGAGCAGGCTAAGCGGGCCGCCGAACGCAAAAGCCTGGTCGGCTCCGGCGACCGCAGCGAGCGGATTCGCACCTATAATTTCCCGCAGAACCGCGTCACCGATCATCGCATCGGGTTGACGCTGCACAGTTTGGACCAGGTGATTGCCGGCAATCTGCAACCGGTCACCGAAGCGTTGATCGATTACGACCGCCAGCAGCTTCGCGACCAGATGGGCGGACTGGACTGAAATAGCATGGAGCCAGGAGCCGGGAGCACGGAGTAAAGAGCCTTCCCGCTCCTCGCTCCTCGCTCCTTGCTCCTTGCTTTCCTATGACCACGCCCGAAGAGCCTTGGACGATCGGTCGCTTGCTGTCATGGACGGTTGACTATCTGAAGCGGCATGGGGCGGAAAACCCTCGGCTGGATGCGGAGGTTCTCCTGGCGGAGGCGCGGGGTTGCCGTCGTATCGATCTGTACGCGGCTTATGGCGAGCTGGCCAATGAAGAGACGCGGACGGCGTTTCGCGAACTGGTCCGCCGCCGCGCGGCCGGGACGCCGGTGGCGTATCTCGTCGGGCGGCGTGAATTCTATGCTATGGATTTCGAGGTCACGCCTGATGTGTTAATCCCGCGGCCCGAAACGGAGCTTCTCGTCGTCGCGCTGCTGGATCACGTCAAGCGGCGGCGGCCGAGCGACGCGGTTATCGAGCTTGCCGACGTGGGAACCGGCAGCGGCGTGCTGGCGGTGTGTGCGGCCAAATACGTGCCGAACTCGCGTTTAATGGCCATCGACATCAGTCCGGCGGCGCTGGCGGTCGCCCGGCGGAACGCTGCGAAACATGGGGTGACCGACCAGATCGAATTCGTGGAAGCCGATGTGCTCTCAGCCGTGCCGGCCGAGCCAAGGTTCGATTACATCTTGAGCAATCCGCCGTATGTTTCAACCGCAGAGATGGACCAACTGGCGGCCGATGTGCGAGATCATGAGCCGCCTGTGGCGCTGCATGCGGGCGAGCGCGGGACCGACGTCGTCGCGCCGCTCATCGAGCAAGCAGCGTCACGGCTCAAGTCAGACGGTGTTTTATTAATAGAAGTCAGCCCGATGATCGCGGCGGAGGTTGAACAACTGGTGCGGAGTCAGTCCAATTTCGAACTGCAGCCGACATTACGCGACTTGGCTGGCCATCCGCGAGTCGTGCAGGCTAAAGTAGCAGGCACACTCCGTGTGCCGTAGCGGCACAACCATGGACGGAACATCAGGCATCGGCGGACGGCACACGGAGTGTGCCTGCTACACTTACACGCCGCCGCGGTAGAAATGTTGGTACATGCCGTTTCGCTTCGACGTAACCGGGCCGTCGCTTGTGTCGTCCTTGATCGCGGAAACCATCATCTGCAGCTTCGCGTCGAGGTCATCGGCGTAGTGAACGATCAGCGCCTCAGGCGTCATCGGCGGTTTGGGAGCGCCCCATTCGGGCAGGCGTTGATGCGAAATAATCACATGCTCGAGGCGGAGCAACGTCTCAGGATCGATCGAGCGCCCGGCGGTCGCTTCGCGGACGATGTCGCGGCCCTGCAGCACGTGGCCGATTAAACAACCGGCCGGAGTATAATCGCACCCCGCTGGTCCGTTCGATAATTCGCGAAGCTTGCCAATGTCGTGCAGCACCGCGCCGGCGACGATGACGTCCTTATTGAGCGGCGGATCGAGATCGTTATAGAGCTCGGCGTATTTCTCGGCCAGTTGGCAGCAGGTGCGCGTGACGTTTAGCACATGCTCCAGATAACCGCTGACGTAGGCATGATGGTTCTTCTTGGCGGCGGGCAACAACAGCAATTGCTCGCGGTTTTGTTCCAGTATGTCAGCAACTAACTGCCGCAACGTACCATTGGTTATCCGCGATTCGACAATGTTCATCAGCTCCGCGAACATCTCGATCGGATCGAATCGCGACGTCGGCTGGCACATCAACGGGTCAAAACCCTCACTGCGATCGGCGTCTTCTACCGGGCGGATCTTCTTGATCTCGAGCTGCGGCCCGTAATTCGATTGCCTCAAAATGGCGCGGAGCTTATAAAACTGCCCCGCCGCCCATTCCGAGCGGCACGGCTCTGCCAGCGGCGAATCGGACCAGATCGGGAAGCCGACTTCGCGCCGCGCGTCGCGAAATGTCACGCGGTAGTATGGTTTGCCGTCGCGGGTCGTGAGCTCCTGCTTTTCAGATAACAGAGCGAAGAAATCGGCCTCTTGGCCTTCGCCAAGTTCGCAAAGCGGAAGCGTATGCACCGGCATGGGAGTTACTCCGCGAAAACGGACCAGGAAAAGTGGGTTCCGCGCAATTGTAGCTCGTCAGTCAGCACCGCGAAAGCGGCGGTGTGCCCAGGCCAGGATGGCCGGGCTATATAGCCGACCCATCCTGGGTCGGCCCTGCCCTAAACCGGCGTGCGTTCGGCGGCCAGGCCGTCGATCATCGACTGCAACTGCCGGCGGACCTCGGCCATGATCGGGTCTTCGATCGGATCGCGAATTCGCTGCGTGCCGACGGGGATCGCTTCACCAACCTGGATCACGCAGTGGAACGGCTCGTGAAGCCGCAAGCGGTCCGTAAAATCCTCCTCGAACCGTTCGATTGTTTCGACAATACGCTCAGGCAAGTTCTTTTCGCGGAGGATGTAATCACGCGGGTAGTGCGACATCTGCTGGGCGTAGTAGCATGCAGCCAGGTCGCGCCAACGGCGCTCCCGTTCTTCGGGCATCACCTTGCCAGCGATCATCTCGCCCAGGATCGCGGTCCGTATTCGCTTCACCCTGGCGATCACGCTGCCGGACGTGTCCTTGACCCCCCAATCGGCCTCGAGTCTGGCGAGTAATTCTTCGACGAGCCGCTCGGCCCGCTCATACGGGTTGCCGCTGCGCGGCCCGCCGAGGAACTCAATCTCCTTCAGGGCGAGCAGGGCCTGGCCGATCTTGTCGATCCGCTCGACGAGCGACAATTGCGTTTGAGGCTGCCAGGCGAACCGCTGTTCAAATTCGTCGAGCATGGGCTGCAGTGTGGCGTTGAGGTCACCCTGAAAAGCGTAACGGATCGCCACGGGAAGGATCATCACTTCGGCCGGCCGGCCTTCCTTCTTGAGTCGTTTGGCCGCTTGCCGGGCGATAAACGACGGCCCTTCCATCATCTCTTCCACCAGATCGTTGTGCCGCGTGAGCGCGCCTTCGGGAAACATGATGAGAGGCCGCGTTCGATCGACCAGGATATTGATGGCCGTATCGATCGCCTGTCTGTCGTTCCCTTCACGAAACAGGCTGAATGCGCCCATGCGGCGGATCATGAATGTCTGAAAGCGGCTTTGCTTGAACAGGTGCCAACTGGCCATGGCGAAGAGATAGCAGTCGGCCTGCAGGGCGAGCATGCCGAGCACGAGTGGATCGGACATGCGGCAGTGGTTCGGCGCGAGCATGATGCTGTGGCCGCGGGAGCGCAATTCGCGAAACGGCTCGACGTTCCGGTATTCCAGGGAATGGACGCCGTGCGCCTTGCGCAAGTAACGCGGCAAGTAATAGCGGAGGATTCGCGGCCACCACAAGGAGTACACCGGTGGGACGAATTGATACGGCTCGTCGAAGACAACTTTCTGCATCGCCGCTCGCTGCACACTTTACCCGATCCGCACAACCGCCACTCGCGGCGATAGCATACTCAACCGGATTGGTCTCTGCCCAGGGCAATCGCGCAGGACGGTTGGTAAGTGTCGATAAAGTTTGCAGCAGCAAATTTTCAACAAATAGCCGGACCGCGACGCGGACCGGTCTCCGGCGACCGTCGGGCGCCGGCTGTCACCGCTATGGCCAAGAATCGCAAAGAGATTAAGCCGCGTCGTCTGGCGGCTGCCGAAAACGCCGCGCGGTGGCGCGAGGCGTTCGTGCGCTATTTGCGCACCGAGTGCCACTTGGCGGAAAACAGCGTGCTCGCGTACGGGCGCGATCTGCGGCGTTTCTTGGAGTGGCTGGGTGGCCGGCGCATCGAAGGGCTGAGCGTTTCGGACTTGTCCGATTACCCGGCGTCGCTGACCGCGAAAGAGCTGGCTCCCGCGTCGATCAGCCGGCACCTCGTTTCGCTGAAGGTGTTCTTCCGCTACCTGCAACTCGAAGGCGTGCTGACCGACAATCAGGCCGAGCTGTTAGGAACTCAAAAGCTGTGGCAGCGCGTGCCGATGGTTCTCTCGAGCGCGGAGATCAATGCGCTTCTGTCCGCTCCGAAGCCGCCGCGGCCGTGGTGGCGGCGCGACCGCGCGATGCTCGAGCTGCTGTACGCGACCGGCTGCCGCGTCTCGGAGTTGTCGCTATTGCGGCCGCGCGACTTGCATCTGGTCGAACGATACTGCCTATGCCACGGCAAGGGGGATAAGCAGCGGGTCGTGCCGCTCGGCCGCCGGGCCGTGGAAGCGGTCGAGGCCTATCTCGAGCATGAGCGGCCCAAGCTGGCGCAGCTCCGCGACATCCCGTCGCAATTCTTGCTGCTCTCGTCGCGAGGCGGGCGGCTGCGGCGCGAGCGGATTTGGGAATTGATCAAGCTGTACGGCAAGCGGGCTGGCTGCGGAGCGGAATTGAGCCCGCACTCGATGCGACACAGCTTCGCCACGCACTTATTGGCTGGCGGCGCCGATCTGCGGCACGTGCAAGAAATGCTCGGCCACGCCAGCATCGCGACGACTCAGATTTACACACACGTCGATCACTCGCGGCTGAAAAAGGTGCACGACGCGTTTCATCCGCGGGCGTGAAAGTAGAGAGGAGTAGAGAATTTGCGGCCGCTACTCCACTACTCCTCTACTCCTCTACTGCTTTTCGGCGGCGTAAACTTAATCCGCTCGATGAGTTTGTGCGGCTGGCCGTTTTCGATATAGCCGGTGACGGCGGTGATCGCTCGCACCACGTGTTCGTAATTGAGATCGTAGTCGCAATCGAGCTCAATCTCGAGCTCGGAGGCAGTGCCTGGCCCGCCGGCATCATTTACCATACCGCGGATTTGCCGGTGGAGGCGGGCGAACACGTCGCGCTCATTGCCGAACGAGCGGCCGGCAAACTGCATCTCTGCAAGCTCGCCGTTCGGGCCAGCCCGCATCACCAGCGTCATCGGCAGCGTTTCGCTCATTTCCATCGCTCGGGCAGCCGCGGCCGAGGGCATCCGGATGTTGAAGTCGCCCTCCGGAAGGATGATCTTGAACGTGAACAAGAAAAAAATATTGAGCTGAAACACGATGTCGATCATCGGCGTCATCTGCAGCTCAATCTTGTCGAGTGTCGTGGCGCCGTGGCGAATTCGCATGGAAGGGCAGTCCCGTTACTTATGCAAACGTCCAGCCACAGAGGACACAGAGATCACAGAGTAACAATCAGATAAACGATGAGAAATAAGGGATGAATAATACACCTACATCTCATCCTCATCATTTATCCTCCAACAGCTCTTCTCTGTGTTCTCTGTGCCCTCTGTGGCAAATCTTACTGCTCGATCAGCGTGGAGCGGTCGCTTTGCCGGCCGCGGAGTGCGAACGTGTCGAACTCCGCTTGCTGGCACAGCTGGATAATCTCTTGCACTTTGCCGGTTTTGGCGTACCGGTCAGCGCGGATGATGACGGTCACGTCGGAAACCTTTTTTTCGGGATGTGCTTTAATGATCTGCGCTTCCCGCACCAGGGCGGCCTTCAGGCCGTCTGGCGTCAAATGGTCGCCGGCAAACAGGATGGTCTCGTCGGCGGTGAGCTGGATCGTGATCGGCTCGTCGTACGCTACGTCCGGCGGCCGGGCCAATTCGCTGAGCGGCAGGTTAATCCGCTGGTCCTGGTCCACCTCGGAGAAATTGAGCACGAACATGAAAAATGCAATCAACTGGAACGTGACGTCGATCATCGGCGTCATGTCCATCGCGGCGGTAACTGGCGCGTGTCTAACGTAACGCATCGCAAAATATCTGAAACGAGTTCGTTCGCCGCCGCAGGCTAGGGCGTCTTTTGCCCCCCGACGTTTTGGAACCGGCTCATCAAATTCTCACTCACAACGCCAACTTCCAGAACCAGGCGCGACATTCGATTGCGCAGGATGTTGAATGCCGCGATGGCCGGAATTGCCAGCCACAACCCGACCAGCGTGGTGACCAGCGCGGTGGCGATTCCGTCGGCAAGCTCGGCCGGCTTGGGAGAGACCGTCGACCGGGCAATCACCTCAAAGGCTTGCACCATGCCGTCCACGGTCCCTAGCAGTCCAAACATCGGGCTAATTGTGCCGATCAGCGCCAAGTAGCTGAGCCGATGCTCGAGGTTCATGTTTTCTTCTTCGCCGACTTCCTGCATTCCTTCGATGGCGTGCGCATACCCGCTGGAAATCCGCGCCAGTCCGGCCGACAGCACCTTGCCCAGGAACGATTCGTCATTTTTTGCCAGCTCATACGCTTCCTGATACTTCTTGGCATTGAGGAAGGTTTCGAAATTGTCAATCAAATGGGAAGGAAGAATGTTTTCACGGCGCAACATGAGCACATTCATCACAAACAGGGCTACGAGCGCGAACGAGAGGCCCAGAAAGATAACGGTGTACAACAGACCAAGTGACTCGTAGAGCCAGCCGAGATAGCTCTGCCGAGGCAGCGGGACCGTGTCTGTCGTATCGGCAATGCCGGCCGGAGTCGAGGGCGCCGGGGTGGCGGCCTCATCCGGAGCAGCCTCGTCCTCGATGATCGCGGCGTCCTCCTGAGCGATTGCCAGGGGCACGCCGAGGGTGAACATGGACGCAAACGCCACCGCCAACGGTAACACGCCCACGCCAACGAGCATCGTCCAACCGCCGAGATTCCTGGAACGTCCCATGCAATTCTCCTGCGAATTCGTTTCCGCGTCTGTTCCGCGATGATAAGGGGCAACGGATTGTAGTCTAACGATCGTCGAGTGTGGCCGTAAAGCCAACAACCTGTTTACTGCGACTGCTGAGCCCAGCGACTGCTGCCGTAGCGCTCTTCGAGCAATTGGCGCGACTCGCGAGCGCGTTCGTCCTGGCCGATCGCTTTCCAGAGCGGCGCCAATTGAGCGAGTGCCTCGGCGTGCGCTTCCGGCACGTTGTTGTAAAGCACGTCGACGTGGAGGTACGCCAGCAGGGCATCCTTGGTCTTGCCTGCCTTCTCGTAGCAGCGGCCCAGCGCGTTGTAAGCCCGCGCGTGTAACTCCTTCTGCTGCGGGTCGGCGTCGTGAATGACTTTCTCGATGATCTTGACCGCGTCGTCGATGCCGCCGGTTTCAGCCAGGCTCACGGCTTTGCCCAATGTGGCCGCGAGCCGTTGGTTCTGCGAATCGGCGCTGTCGTCGGTGATCGCCAGCGCCGCGTCGAATTGTTGGACAGCCACCGGGTGTTTTCCCTGCGCTTGCAGCGAGCGGCCGATCGCCACCGCGGCGCGCATTTTGTAATTCGGCCAGGGCGCCTTCGCCAGGTCGGCATATTGTTTTTGGGCCTGCTCGTACCGCTGGCCGGCCATCAGCAAATCGCCCATCATCTCCACCGCGGCAAGGCAATGGAAATTCTGTGGATAGCTGCGGACGAATGTATTGAGTTGCCCGCCCGCATCTGCGATCTCGCCGTCGCCGGCGAGCGCCAGCTTGGCGGCGCACCACGCTTTGTAGAATTCGATGTCCTGCTTAATGTAGTCCCGCCGGACCGAGCGAGGATCGACCTTCGCGAGCAATGCCAATGCGTTTTTGTACGCACCGTTCGCGGCATTGACGCGCGCTTGCGACAGCTCCGGCGGCTCGCCATCGAACTGAACGCTCTTGAGCTCGTTCACTGCGATGGTGCGACTACCCGGCAAGCCCTTGTTCAGCGTAACCGCGAGCGGAGTCATCTCTGATACTTCGCCGGTTTCACTCCCGCGCGCGAGACGTACGCGGTCCGACACACCTTGCGCTGGGGCCCGTTCCGCGACCGCGCACCACAATGCAGAAGCGGCTGTGACCAAAATCATCAGTTGACGTAGACAATTTCCCATCGTTGCTCCACGTTGTTTTAAACCCACGAAGACACAAAGGACACGAAGTCGCGTAATGAAATTTAAGAAAGTGGTGGTCTTTGTGTCCTTCGTGTCGTCGTGGTTATGTTTGTGGATCTCCTCGCGTGGCTGCCGACTGGCCCGCTGAAAACTCGCGCAGACCGTCGGGTTTCTCGCCGGCCGCCGTTTGAATCTGCTTTAGCAGCTCGTCGAACTCGCTGCGCCAACGCTCGCCGCCCAGGTCGGGGTAAAGTTGCGCCAAGGACTGGATGCTCTGCTTGGCCTTGGCCAAATCTTGATCGCGCGCGGCGCCGCTTTGCTTCATGGCGGCCAGATAACGGCAGCGGGCGATGTTAGCCCGGGCCTCGTAAAATGTGTCGCGGTATTTATCGTCAGATCGCGCCGCCCGAGCGGCCACCTGCGAAATCTTGAGCCATCCCCAGATGCGGTTCTGGCCGGTGGAGCGGAGCTTGTAGCCGCCGTGGATGGCCCGTTCCAACCACTTTGCGTCTTCTGCCTGGCCGCGCTGCTGATAACTGTACGCGGCGGCACGCTGCACTGAGAGCGACGACTCTTTTACTTTTAAGATGTCGGAGAAGGTGTCGAGCGCCTGCTGGTGTTGGCCGAGCGCACGATAACATTCGCCGAGCTGCAACTTGGCGGCCAGCACTGCGTTGGCGCTAGGGGCGAGCTTTGGGTCCGTTGCCGCGTCTGCGAGTAATTGCCGGTAGGCGTCCCGAGACTTGGTGAGATAACTACGCGCCGATTCGCTCACTCGTGCAACGGTGGAGCTGGTCCGCTCCGGATCGGCGCCCGCCATCTTGTAATACGTCTGAGCTACCCACACGCGAGTCGGCCAATTCACGTCGTCCTGACGACCAGCGATTTTATCCACAAACTGACCAAAAGCCGCGGCGATGCGGTCGGCATCCGAGGCCCGCCGTGCATCGCGAAGCTGCTCGAGTTGTTTCTCGAGGGCAACGCCGAGACCAATGTAGATTTGTGTCAGTTGGGCATCGCTTCCGCCGGCCTGGCCGATGGCTCTTTCGAGCGATTGCATCATGTCGAGCGCCTTTTCGACTTGGGGCGGCGTCGCCAGGACATAAGCCCGCAGTGCGGCTTTGTAGGCCTCGATCGAGTATTGCGGCCGCGCGGCAGCCGCATGCTTGCGCGACACTAGCGACAAAGGACCGATCTGGCGATCTTCGAGAAGTCGTATCGCCTCGTCGTACTTTTCGTCGCTGAGCAGTGCTTGGGCGAGGTAGAGCCCGGCGGAGGCTGCCGAATCGCTGAGTTCACGTTCGGTGCGGGCGCGCTCGAAGCCACTGCGCAGATATTTAACGGCTGAGACCTTTAAGCGATTGAGCGACGCGTCATCAGGCCGCGCGTTCTGTTTAGCATTGGCTAGTTCCAGATACCGCGCCCACATCGCGTTGCCAAGTTGCAATTCGAGCTGCGGCCGCGATTGCGGCGAGGCATTTGCCAGCAGTTTTTCCGCTTCCTCAATGCGGTTCGTGCGGATCGCGTAACCTACGAGCACGCTCTGGGCGGCGTCGGCGTCCACAGTGCCGGGCCAGCGGCGGACGACGAACTCTGCCATCTGAGCCATTCGCCGGGCCTCGAAGTCGGTATCGGTTGTCTTGCCGTCGCGCGCGGCCGACTGACTGTAAAGCCGCTCAAACGACGCCATGGAGATTTTCGCCGCGGACGCTGCCGCCGGATGGTCGGGATAGCGGCGCGCCAGAAACTCACCCAACACGGCTGAGCGGTAATAATCTTCGCTGTCCCAGTACAACCAGCAGAGAAAGTACCGCACTTCGTTCAGCAACGTCAAATCGGTATCGTCATCCACCAGCGTCGTGGCCGCGCGAAAATACTGCCGCGCATCTTCCTTGCCTTGTTCCATTTGGGCTTGCAGCTCAGGCAGCGCATCAGGATTGTTTCGTTCCGCGGCGGCCACGGCGAGCTTGGCGGCGTTGTACGAAGCAAGAGCGTCCTTGCCCGCGTCGTAGGCGGCCTGGAAAGATCGTGGCTGATTCTTCTCTTCAGCGTTACCGCGGGCCAGGACGCCCGACGCCGCGCGGGCGGCGGCTTGAAATTCGCCGGTAGCATTGGCGACAAGTCGATACGCGTCGCGCGCCTCAGCCAGCAGTTTGCGCCGCTCGAGCGAGCCGTCCGACAGCGACTCGCCTTTTTTCTGTAGCGCATCGGCCAACCGGAATCGAACGGCGAGCCACTCGGGCGACTTTTCCTCCGCGTCACTGGCGTCCCGCAGGCACGCATTCGCGGCGTCGATCGCCACATCGTATTTTTGCTGCGCGATGAGCAGCTCGGTCTTCCGGTGGACCGCGCTGGCGATCAATTTGCGAAACGGCGGCAGCACGTTCGGCTGCGCCAGGATGTCCTCAAAACACCCCAGCGCTTGTTGATACTGGCCGATCGCCTGGTAACAGCGTCCTTCGTACAGCCGGGCATAGAGTCCGACGATAAAGGTGCGCGCGAATTCATCGTAGACGCTTGCCAGTTCTTGAGCCGCCGACTCGTGGTGCTTGCGATACTCGTCGGTCTCCGGCGGATAGCTTTGCGCTGTCTCGAATTGCGTTTGGGCGGCGAGAAAGCGCAGTTGAGCAACGCGGGCGCGATACTCCTGTCGGCGATTGCCTGCGTTCCCTTTGGTGTCGGAATTGGAACTCGGCGGCAGTTTTTCGACTTCCGTGCTGTAGATGCCCTGGGCCCGCTCGAACGTCGCGCGTGCCCCACCAAACAACCGACGGGCGTCGCGCGCGATCGTTTCCCGCTGGGCTTCGTAGGCGGCTTCGTAGGCGGCTTCGCGAGGAAGCTGTGCCGCTTGCGCCACGAGTTGTTGGCCTTGCGACAACTGGACACTCGCCAGTTGCAAGTGCGCCTCGGCTGCTTGCACGCTGTCGGGATTGGCCGCTGCGAACCGCTCCAATTCGTCCCGCGCCTGGTCGAGCAGCCGGCTTCGGACATCGGGCTCGAGCGCCTGTCGCGACTGCTCGATCAGCACGACACCACGATGGTAAGGGATTTGCCGCCGGAACTCTTCGTCGACAAGCTGGCTGGCCTTCATCCGCTCCAGATAGTCGAGCGCGAGCTCATTGAGGCCGCGCTCTTGGAGGCCTTGAAGGAACTGTTCTGCCGGTTCCACGGCCATGGCCGTTGAGGACAGGGCGATGGCGAAAATGAGTGCCCGCAATGCCGCCACACTTGGCAGCGACTCACCTGGCCGCGCAGCGAATGGTCGCGAATTCCTTGCGTCCACGAATATCATCAGATAAGTGCAGGCCTGTGATGCACGTTTCAGCGTAGGAGCGAAACGGCCTTGGTAGGATTAGTGAGGACGGCTGCGCGCCGGCTTCGTCTTCAATCCATTTTAACGGATCGACGATCATCCGCTAGCGGTTCATCGCTACGGCTTGGCTGAAGATCGAAAGCCTTTAACATCCAAGCCAGTCCACCTGATCCGCAGTTTCGTCGGACAATGTGTAAGCCAGCTTGCCCAAGCGAGTCATCAGCCCACTAGGCAGGGGGACGCTGCGCAGAGCGGAATCGATCGCACGATCGGTCGTGTGCGCCGGCTTCTCAGGTCCATCGTTGCTCCGCGCTGCGGAAGGTTCGTGGATAAACTGGCTGCCATGAAATGCAGAGCTGGAATGAAGGTACGACATAGAATAACCCGACACTGCAATTGGCCCGGGCTGCCGCCCACATGGCTGCCCAAGGACTCTGGCCAACACGTCCGCGCCCCTTGCGGCGTGATGAAATGTTTTGTCAGGCGTGGCTCAACGCGAGCAAGTGCTTGCGGAGGCGGTAGCGGGCCCGGCTCACGCGCGACAGCACGGTGCCGAGCGGGACGCCGAGTGTATCGGCCGTTTCTTGGTGGGTGAGTTCGCCGACGACAACCAACAGGAGGGACTCGCGCAATTCCGGAGGAAGTTGCGAAAGGGCCTGTTGCATTTCGTCCGTGAAGTCGTTCGTGGTCGGATCGCCCGCCGAGACCGGCACCTCCAGCGGAGCATCGCCGACGAGCACTACGCGATGCCCAGCACGTCGCCATCGATCGATCACTCGTCGCCGCAGGATCGCGGCCAACCACGCTCGCTGGCCACGCCCGCGCTCAAAACTCTCGCGGCTCTTCCACGCACTGCGCAGTGTCTCCTGCACGACATCCTCGGCATCGTGAGCGTCGCCCACCAGGCGGTAAGCGATGCGATACAATGCCGCGGCGTGCTCCTGGATCAGGACGACAAAGTCTGTCCGCGAAAGCGCCACCCTTTGCCTCTCCGCTAGCCTGTTCCGTGCGATAGCCGGTGGCTTTGGCCGTGACACATTGTATCACATGCCGGCTATCGCCATACGATACGAGCGAAGGGCGACGAATTATTCCCGTTTCCGAGCAAGTCTCAGGTCGATAGCGTCGAAGTTGTCGCAACTTCATGCCGCAAATAGAATTAGATCATCTGACGGTAGCCGGCCTCCGAGGCCGGCCACTCTCCAACTCGCCGGGGTCACAGACCCCGGCTACAAGAAGGCGCTATGGTCCGACTCATCAAGACAGGCAGCAGCACGATCCGCGATTTTTCGTCGCGCCGGGAGCAGTGGCGATTGCTGCTGCTGATTCTGCCTTTGGGTCTCGTGATTATCCTGATGGCGAGGCTCCGCGATCCGGCAACGGCCGAACGCATCAATAACTTCTTTGCTGCATCAAATAATCGCAGCGACGAGGCTCAGAAAGTTCCTCCAAGGGTTGAGAACCATGCGGCAAGAAAACCTGCGGCCGATACACGGCCCGGCCTGTATCCCGGCGTTTGCCCGGAGTTGCTTACCGCGATCGCGGACAACACTTATTTCCGAAACAGCGAGAAAGAGGCGTGGTTTCATTTCATTGAACTTCTTCAGCACACGCCGACAGAGCAGATTGAAAGTGCGCACAGCGTCGAAGCAGATTACGTCCAGCTGGTCGATCAGCCGGACTTCTATCGCGGCAAGCTCGTCACGGTGTACGGCTACGTTCGGCAAGTTACCGAGCAAATTCCTGCCGCAAACGATCTCGGAATCAAATCGTACTATCGCGTCGTTGTTCAGCCGGCCGATGGGACCGATTGGCCGATTTTCGTCTATTGCCTCGAGCTGCCCGCCGATTTGTCAGTGGGCGACGATTTAATGAGCAATGTGAAAGTCACCGGCCTTTTCTTCAAGAAATTGTCGTACCACTGGGAGCAAGGTTTGGGCACAGCGCCGGTGATTGTGGCCAAAAGCGTCGCGGACTACGGCTCCGGCGCCAGCATGCCAGGCCAGGCGGACATCCACGAGCCGAGCACTACCGACGCTTGGGCGGAAACAAAAGCGGATACCGTTCGCACAACGAAAGGACCAGCGGCAGAACCACAAGCTGAGAGTCCATCCTTTCCTGAGATTTTGGGCCTGGCCGGTTGGGATGTTGAGCGACTCGCTCAATTCGACAATGGACAGCCGTTTTCGGAGGCCGAGCACGTCAAAGCGCTCGAACTGCTCCGCCGACTGCGATCGTTTGATTCGACCAGCCTTATGGATTGGGCCCACGACGGCTTGTCGCCGCACGATGTTGCGAAGCAACCGGCCGACTACCGTGGCCAATTGATTCGACTGAAGGGCCGAGTCGTGAATGTCACCAAGCGCTTGCCTGCAGCCGCTGAGGCCGAGCGGCTTGAGATGCCGCAATACTTCGAATGCGAGGTCGTGCTCGGCGAGCAAGCCGGAACCTCGACGATTCTAACGACGCGCGTGCCGCAAGCGTGGCTGCAGGCTGAGCATCTCGATGAGCCGATCTCCGCGGTCGCTCTTTATCTGAAACGGCTTGCGAACGGAGACTCCCAACAAGCGCTGTGGCTGGCCAAGGAAGTGGCCTGGCATCCGGGACAAACGAACGAACCGGATCATGAATTGTTTGGTCCGACAGCCCGCGAACTATTCAGCAAGACCGCCGATAAACTGTTCGGTAAATCAGTGCTCGGCAACCTCGGAATGGATGTGGGACTTTTGGATCAAATCCAGCCGCGTGGCCGCATTCGTGCCGAAGAGCGCGAGGCATTTTATCAAATGCTCGATGCGGTTGGGCGAGCCGGCCCGAGCGAACTGATCAGCATTGCCGAGGCGGGTCTTCCGGCCGTGCGAAAAGTCTGGGAAAACGAAGTGGCAACTGAAGAATCCCGGTCGCGTCGTGCCTTGGCCCAAGAGGTCGTGCGCCGCGCTGAGGAAGGACGATACAGCGTGGCGCCGCTGTTTAACGAACCGGGAAATCAAATCGGCCGGATCATCGTGGTTGACGGAACAGCACGTCGCGTGGTTCGTATCCAAGTTGGATCGGCCGGTGGGCCAGGCGACGTTGCTCGCAGCTTCGGGATCGAACACTATTACGAACTCGAAGTGTTCACGGACGACTCGCAAAACTATCCGCTCGTGTTCTGCGTGCGCGAGCTGCCGACTGGATTCCCGACCCGAGGAACCATTCATGTGCCAGTTCGGGTGGCGGGATTCTTCTTTAAAGATTGGCTTTACCGCACGCGGGGATTGCTCGATGAGGAAACGACGACCCGCGCAAGCGGAGAAGTCGATCGGCCTCAATTCGCGCCGCTCGTAATCGGCAGGATGCCCCTTGTGCTGGCAGCGGAGCAAGAGAGGAGTGAGGCTGCTCGTTACGTGCTCGCCGGGCTGTTTGTGTTGGCTCTGGCCGGCATTTGGGCGGCGGCCGCCTGGTATGCCCGCGACGATCGGCGATTCCGCCGGCGGACGCGGGCTGTGGATTTTTCGCTGCCGCCCGGCCAATCGCTCAATGAGTTGAATCTGTCGCCGGCCGAAGAGCCGATGAAAGATATAGCCCAAAGCGGCGTGTGGCTGGGGCAGAGCGAATAGCGATGCCCCAGAAGCCTAATCATCTGGGGCGTCGCGGACTCCGCACCAGCCACCCTTCCGTCACGAGTGATCGCGCCCAATTACAATGGAGAGGTTCGACGAGCCGATCATCCTGCCTGGCCCTGCCATGAATTCCCGTCGCGAAGAGCGGACGACGCCCTATTCAAGTTCGCCGTTGCGCCCCTATCACGCATGGACTCCGCGGTTCTGGCACGGAATGGATTTCTTCACTTGGATGCGGCTCCTGGTGCGTAACCGCTTTGCTGTTTCGCCCAGCAGGGTTCCGCTGGCCGCGACGATTACGACGGCAAGCGTCCTGAATAGTTTCGCCAGTGTGTTCGACTGGCTAATGTTCAGTCATCGCCTGCGCCACGCGAAGCTCAAGCAGCCGCCGCTATTGGTCCTCGGCCACTGGCGGAGTGGGACGACGCTGTTGCACGAGCTATTGATGCTCGACCCGCGTCATACCTGCCCGAACACCTATCAGTGTTTTTCGCCGCATCATTTTTTATGGACTGAATGGTTTTTGCCGGCGCTTGTTCGGTGGAGCCTGCCGAAGACGCGGCCAATGGACGACATGCAAGCCGGGTTCGACCGGCCACAAGAGGACGAGTTCGCGCTGGTGAATTTGGGCGTGCCTTCGCCTTATCTGTTTGGGGCGTTTCCGAATCACGGGCCCGTGGCGGATGAATATCTCGATTTGCGCTCGCTGCCGGCCGCCGAGCGCGAAGCATGGAAACGTGCATGGCGCAAATTTGTGCAGCGCCTGGCGCTGTTAGGCGACCGGCGAATCGTCCTCAAATCGCCGACGCACACCGCACGCGTGCGGACGATCCTCGAAGTGTTTCCTGACGCCAAGTTCATCCACATGGTTCGCGATCCGATGGTGCTATTCCCTTCAACGGTGCGATTGTGGAAGTCGCTCAGCGAAGTGCAAGGCTTGCAGGCGCTGCGCGAGGACGCTGGGTGGATTGAAGGGCACGTGCTCGACACATTCGTGCGGATGTACGAGTGCTTCGAGCAGGACCGCGAGCTAGTGCCACCCGGCCGGCTGGTGGATGTGCGTTACGAAGATTTGGTCGCCGATCCGGTCGGCAAGATGCGAGAGATTTACGAGCGGCTGGAGCTGGGGGACTTCGCCAAAGTAGAGCCGGAAATCGCGCGCTATGCGATGCGAAGTTGCGATTATCGCACCAACAAGTACATTCTGCCGCCGGATGTCGCCGACCGGGTGCGCGGCCGTTGGGCGCCCTACTTCCAGCGGTACGGTTACAACGGCCACGAGGTAGAGAGCGCATCGGCATAAAGTAGTAGGCATACTCCGTGTGCCGCAGCCCCACGTCGCGGACGGCACACGGAGTGTGCCTGCTACATTCTTACGCCGCGCGTGGCGGCATCGGTAGCTTCTTACCCTTTAGCTGGTACACGTACGCGAGCACCTCGGCGACGGCCGCGTAGGATTCGGTTGGAATGGGCCGGCCGATGTCGACCTCCTTGTACAGCAATTGGGCCAGCGGCTTGCGCTCGACGACCGGGATGTTATGTTCCAAGGCGAGCCGGCGAATTCGCTGGGCGAGCACGCCGGCCCCTTTGGCGACGACCACCGGCGCGGCCATTTCCTCCGGCTCGTACTGAATTGCCACCGCCAACTCGGTGGGGTTCGTTACCACGACGTCCGCTTTCGGCACGCTGCTGGAGATGCGATTGAGGACCAACTGCCGCTGGATGGCCCGGCGGCGGGCGATGATCTGCGGATCGCCTTGCAGGTTCTTCAGCTCTTCGCGCACTTCCTGGTGGGTCATCCGCAGGTCCTGCTCATATTTCCAGCGTTGAACTGCGTAGTCGAGGATCGCGAGGATCACCAGCGCCAGTCCGGCCCACAGCATCGTGCCAAGCGAGATACTGATTAAGAACCGTCCGAGTTCTGCGACATCGAGCGCACCTGCCCTCAGCACTTCGTCGCGGCGCCACCACAAGGCAATGCCCGCGACAGCGGCTACGAGCAACACTTTCACCAGCCCGAAGCCCAGCCGAGCTGCGCCTGCGAGCGAAATGATGCGACGCAATCCGGCAATGGGACTGAGCCGGCTGAAATCCAGCGCGAGTCGCTCGGGAACCCAGAGGAATCCGACCTGGAGCACGCTGGCGAGCACAGCGCCGACCATCATCAGGCCGAGGATTGGCAGCAACACGATTGCGAACTGCCTGGCGATTAACAGCCATTCGTTCAACAGAGTCTCTTGAGTCGTGATCAACTTTCCGGCATCGCCCAATTGGCGCTCCAGCAAAATGGCGCAAAACTGCATGACGGCGCCGCCAAACATCATCAATAGCAATGCGCCGAGCAGGAGCAGCACCGCGGAGCCGAGATCCTGACTGAAAGCGACTTGCCCTTTGTCGCGGGCTTCTTGTCGGCGATGGGGCGTCGCGTCAAACGATTTTTCGCCGGCTTGCTCAGCCATGAGTCAGTCGAGAGACGAGAGTCAAGAGTCGAGAGCGAGAAATCATTCGGCGGTTACAACGAACGTCGCGCTAATACGTTGCAAGACGTCGATCGTTGGGTCTTGAAACGTGTAAGCCGCGGCGCCAAGCGACAGAAACAGCATCCCGAGAGCGAGCAGCGAATTAACACCGAAGCCGATCGCAATGATGTTGATCTGCGGCAACGTGCGGCTGATAAGGCCCAAGACGAGGTTGGAAAGCAATAAGGCTGTCAGCAGCGGTGCCGCTGCCCGAATGCCCAGCGCAAAACTTTGGGTGACGATGCTGCTGAGCACCTCGATAAAGTCGTGGCCCAGCGCAATGTGACCGGGCGGCGCGGCGGCAAATGTTTCGAGCAGCGCCTCGATGATTAGCCGGTGTCCACCGACGGCCACAAACACCGCCAGCGTGAGAAAATAAAACAGTTGCGAGAACACCGACACGTCTTCTTCAATGGCCGGATTAAATACGTCGGCCAGCGAAAGTCCGCTCATCTGACTTACAATCTGCCCCGCGACTTGAATGCCGGAAAAGAGCACATTGACTCCCAGTCCGAGCAGCAGACCCACCAGCGCCTCATTCACCAGCAGCCGGCCGTAATCGGCAATCTGTTCGACTGGCGGCAGCGTCGTACCGAGATACACCGGCGTCACCAGGAGCGAGATGGTCACGGCCAACAGCGCCCTCACTTGCCGCGGCAATGCCTGCGAGCCGAAGAGCGGCGCAGTCATGACAAGCGCGCCCGTTCGCGCCAGCACGAGCGTGAAGACCATGAACCGGCTGATGAGAAATGTTTCGAGATGGGGCATGTCGTAGGACGGACAATCGTGTCCGTCTTCGTCATTCGACGGACAAGATTGTCCGTCCTACGTTGATTCACAGCGACGCCGGGATGTTCGAAATCAACTCGCGCGTATACTCGATCAGCCGAGTCAGCAGCCAGGGAAGCGACAGGCCCAATGCCAATGCCATCGCGACGAGCTTCGGCACGAACGCGACCGTCTGCTCCTGGATCTGCGTAAGAGCTTGAATCAATCCGATGACCAGCCCGACGAGCATGCCCGACAGCAGCACGGGTGCGGCAATCAGCGTCGCAATCACGACGGCCTCACGACCCAGATCAACGGCGTCTTGTGGATTCATGGAGGTTGAGGGTTGAAGGTCGAGTGTTGAGGAATGGGCGTTAAATCGCCGCCAATCGCTTGCCGTTCGGCCCCGAGCTCCCTTCGGGCTTCGGCCGTGAGCTCAGCCGAACGGTCTGAGCCTCAGGGTCGAAGACACGGCCGAGGGGCGGTTTAGCTTTCAAACCAATACATGAAAACTCTCCAACAACATCTCGACGACAAGGTGCCAGCCGTCAACCAGCACGAAGAGCAGCAGCTTGAACGGCAGGGACACGAGCACGGGCGGCAACATCAGCATACCCATCGAGATGGTAACGCTCGCCACCACGATGTCGAGGATCACGAACGGCAGGTAAATTTGAAAACCGATTAGAAACGCGGTTTTCAGCTCGCTCAGCATGAACGCCGGCAGCAGGGCCAGGAGCGGCACTTCGCGCTCGCCGTCGCCCGGCTCGTAGTACACGTAATTGGGCGGCTCGCCGGTGGCCGTATCGACTTCCGACGGCATGTACTGCAGGAACAGGTAAACATCGTCATCGTTGCCGGTCCGCTGGATTTGATGGGCCATGAACTCGCGGATCGGCGCTGCACCGCGTGTGAAGGCCTCATTCAATCCGATCTCACTATTCGTGTAGGGCTTAATCCCTTGCTGATATGTTTCGGTCCACACCGGCGCCATGAGCAGAATCGTCATGAACAGCGCGATGGAGGTGATCACCTGGCTGGGCGGCAATTGCTGCGTGCCGAGCGCTTGCCGCAACAGGCCCAGCACGACGATGATCCGCACGAAGCTGGTGGTCATCAACAGGATTGCAGGGGCGAGGCTGACGACCGTCAGCAGCAACATCACCTGCAACGTGGAGGCCAAGCCTTGCGGGCTTGTCCACTGCGAGGGACCACCAATGCCCTGCGGAAACAGCGACGTCGCCGGCGCATCGGTTTGCGCGACAACCGGCGCGGCGAAGAAAAAGAACGTCACGAATGGAACAATAGCCCGAAGCGCAAGCAAGGGTAGCGCACTTTGTCCCTTGCTTGCGCTGCGGGCTACGGTATCGAAAACTTGGGCCGCGTTGTGTTTATCCACGTGCCGTGTCCCCCCGGTGAGCGCGGTACGCGGCGGCCGCCGATGAGATCGTCTGAGGCAGCGAGTCGCTGCCGAGAAAGCCGCTTGGCCCTGACTCGCGCGATAGTTGACGGAACACTTGTTCGAACGCCTTCGTGGTGCTGTGCGGATTGTACTGTTGGCAGAGCCCTATCAGGCGGTCGACTTCCATGGGGTCGGTCACTTCGGTCAGCGTTTCGGCGCCGTCGGCAGTGAGTGACACGAGCACCAGCTTATTGCCCACGCGGAGAAGTTCAGCGAACTGCCGGGTTGCGAGCGGCACGCGGCCCAGCACGCTTACCACGTCGGGAGGCAAGGCCGCTGTTGAATTCTTTCCGCCGCGGCGCATTAGCCAGGCGAACAGCAAAAACGCGCCGATGACAATAGCCAGCGCGCATACGATGGTGTAGATCGACTCGAACGGAACACCAAAATCAACCAGCCGCCGCGATGTTGCCGCTTCGCGTTTGGCCGGTCCACCGACATTGAGAGCGCCCAGCCCAAGGCTGTTTCCTTTTGGCTGCGGCAGGCGGCGATTGTCCGATTCGGAGGCGACTGCCGCAGGCGCTTGAGGCAGGGCCGGCGCTCCGGCCAAATCGATTTTTGGCGCGGCGTGGGCAATTGGAGAGTCCGCGGTGGAAGCCCTGATCGCGTTTTGTTCCCCCGAAGCGGCTTGGTCCGCTTGCGTAAGTGGCGGCTCCTTGACGCCCAGATAAACCGACGTCCGAGCGTCGGCCCAATCGGGCGGTCCCGGTGTCGGTTCGGCGGAAAGCGGTGTCGCGAAACTGGCGGCCAATAGGCTCAGCGCGATCGGTCGGAATGTGCAAATCATCGACGTGCCGACGAGCGGTTTAGGCCCCCCGTCGGAAGAAGCGGAGAAGAGAGAGTGAGAAGAGTCCAGCGCGCAATCTTGCGCGGCGGTAGCTTATAGAACTCGCCCCCGTTCCGACCAGAGCAAACGCTCAATGAAGTGGCCGTGTGCCACTGCTTGCGGCGGTTGATTGCGACGGCCACCTGCTGTTTGCACTGCTCGCCTAAATTGAGGCGCGGCATTAGGAAGCAAGCAGTGCCGTTTATCGCGCTGTGCCCTTATCGCTCGCCGCGAGCAGTGGCACACACCAGCAGCAGTGCTACCGCGTCAATCGTTGCTGTCATCGCCGGCGATCAACTCGGCCACGCGCACGCAAAAGTTGTCGTTCAGCACGAGCACTTCACCGCGAGCAATGAGTCGCCCGTTGGCATAGATGTCGACGGGGTCGCCGGCCAGCTTGTCGAGCGTGACGACCGCCCCCGATTGCAGGCGGAGCACCTCCTCCAGGTGCATGTGCGTGCGGCCCAGCTCGATCTTCAAATCGAGCTGCACGTCGCGGAGCAGATCGAGGTTGGCCGTCTCGTTCGCTGCCGCCGGTCCCGCCAGATCTCGAAACTCGAACGGCTCGACACCGGCGGGCAAAGGCGCGGCCGGTTCGTCGATCGACGACAGCGCGGATTGCGCCTCGTTGAGAAGCGCCTCGATGGTGCCTTCATCGCTCGTCGCCTCCGAAGCATCTGCCGCGGTCGTCGCCGCCGGAGCATTGGCTGCGCTAGCCGCCGCTTCCTGCGTCTCGGCGACCGTTTTCGCGGCGTCATCCTGACCAGTAGATTCGGGCTGGTCCGTCATCGGAGTCCATTCCCTGTGCGTTTTGCCAATCCGTGTGCCACTGCTTGCGACCTATTGTTGAACGCCGCAACGGCAATTCACACTGCTCGCCGTAAATGCGATCGTGGTCGTCGTGAGGCAAGCAGTGCCGTGTCGGGTGTCAACGCCCCTTGGTCCGCCGCGAGCAGTGGCACACTGGCCCTACCGCTCGACGAAATTAAACTTGCTGAATAGCACCTCTTTGAGCAGCGGCTCGCCAAGCGCGCGGTTGGTTTTCTCCAAAATGCGGCGTTTAATCAACCCCAACCCCGCATCGGTCAGATCGGCCGACTGGGCGCCGTGCAGCGTCATCGTAACTTGTTCGCGGACGCGGGCCTTGCTTTGGTCGAAATGGTGCTGAAACTCGCCCACGTCGTCTGCTAGCACCGTGCCATAAAGTTCAAAATCGATTGCCAGCGTCGTATTGGTCGCCGGATTGAAACGCGTGACGTTGTAAATGCCGAGCTCCACCTCCCGCAAGCTGTGGCTGCCGCCACTGCTGTCCGATTCCTTGGCCGCGTGCGGATCGTTTTCTTCGGCCGTTTTGCCCGCCGAGGCGGCGGCGAGCTCTTGGGCCAGTCGCGTGGTTTCTTCGGCCGAAGGGGCTAGCATCGAACCCACGACGATCTCCACGATGACGATCACCGAGACAAACGCCACGGCTTGCACGGCTCGTAACAATCCGCGCCGACTCCGCTTCGGCGATTCGATCGCCTCTGCCTCTGCCTCTTGTTCTTTGATCACTTCGTCGGCCACAGTGTTGCCTCCGCGAAACCGCTATCATCCATAAGTTCGTTTTAATCGGACCGCGCGCAGCGTCGGCGATGCGGCCCTTCGAAAACGTAGCTTACGCTTCGTGCGCAGGCAGACGATTTGTAGCTGGCCTCTGTGAGGCCGGCCTTTCTCCGCCTAATCCGCCGTCCCAGACGCCAGCTGCAGACTATCGCCTCAGCGACAGCAGCTCGTCGAGCAATTGCTGGGCGGCGGTGATCACTCGCGTGCCGCCGCGGTATTGGGTGGAGGCCAGGATCAGCTCAATGAGGTTCTGGCCGATGTCGGTGTTGGAGAGCTCCACGGCGCCGGCGGTCAACGCGCCGATGCCGGCGTCGCCCGGGTTGCCTTCGATCGGCTCGCCCGAATTGATGCCTTTCGTGAACAGGTTCTCGCCAATTTGCTGCAAGCCGGGGTTGTTCGCGAAGCGCGCCATGCGCATCTGGCCTAGCGGGCGTTCCGTGCCGTTGCTGAACACGCCTCGAATCAGTCCGCTTTCTGTGATGATGAAGCTGGTCAACGAGCCTGGTGGAAAGCCGTCCTGCCGTGTCAAGCTCATCGAGCTGACGGCCTGACCCAGGTTATTCGAAACTGCCAGGCCGCTCACCTGAGAGAAATCGAGCGTGAACTCGAGCGGCGACTGCGAACCGGTGATTTCCCGCTCCACGGCGACTGTCGATGTGCCGCCGCTGAGGATGCGTCCATTGGCGTCGAACGTGATCGTGCCGTTTCCCAGCACGGTGTCCACACCCGACGACGGTTCATTGTCCTCCGAGGTCGCGTACCAGCGATACGTTCTGCTGTCGGGGGTTTCCACCTCCTTCACCGTGGTGAGGCGAACAGTCAACGGAATACCCAGCGAGTCGAACACCAGGAAATCCGTGGTCGAACCGGCGCCGTTGATGTTCTCTTCCGTTTCGTCAAACGAAAGGGAAATCGATTGCGGCGTACTGGATCCAGTCGGCACCAGCTCAAAGGCAGACAGTGCCACGCTCAGCCGGTTCTCGATGCCCATGTTGGCGGTGAATTGAATCTGTCCGTCCGTGTTGATTTGTCCGCCGGGAGAAACTGTAAACGGAGTATCGCTGGGATTATCGATGCCGAATGCATCGTCCATGAATTCGATCAGGTCCTGCACAGTGGTTGTTGCCGCGATCGTAAGCGTCTTGGGCGCTAACGTGCGGTCGCCTTTCTTTCCCGTGAAGGTCAGCTCCCCTAACTCAAAGGGCGTCAAGTAATCGTCGCCATCCAGAACGACAACATCCGTAAGAGCCGTGCCGGCACTCGCCTTGGGGCCCATCAAGTCGACGACGGGGTTACCGTCGATATCGGCATCCGGCATGTTGTCGATGTACGTGGTCTGTCCGTCGATCAGCGTATCCACCAGGTGAAACGAGGAGGTGTCGCTGGACACGTTGCGATAAATTCGCACGGCGTTGAAGTCCGGAGTCGCTGGTTGTGGAATATTGTCGATGCGAATCCGGCGATTGACGTCCGAGATGGCCAGTGACCCGATCCGCTCCGTGGGGCGGCTCACCAAGCCGGTGCTCGTATTGTAAAACGCGACGTAATAGCTGTAATTCGCGAGGTCCAAGGAGTCGTCGTCCAGTACAGCTCCACCGACCGCTGTGCTATCCAAATAATCGGCGGTCGTTGCGTCAAGCGTTGCGACCAGTTCAAAATCACCTGCACCGACACGGCGATAAAGATTGCGACCGGTCCAACTTGCATCGGTGGGTAAAGCAGTCAATTGAATGTCTTGATTGGGACCGGCCGGAATCGTGATGTTTCCGAACGAAGCACTTGGTGCACCTTCGTACCTTGTTGGTGTACCACCCGAATCTGCGAAAAAGGCAACTCGGTATTCGTAATCACCAGCCGCCAGGCTGCCAGCGCCAGCAAGAGATGTAGTCGTAGCCGCTACGCCTGGCGGCGCGACGGTCGAAAAATCCAGCAGGTTGAAAGCCGGATCATCGGGGAATTCGGCGGTATCGATTCCCAACACCTCCGACTCAATAACCGACGGACGATCGCCGATTTCCGCCTGAGGGTGAAGCACGCCGGAGAAAAACGCTGTTTGCGTGGCCTGAGCAACCACCTCCGCTCCTAGCGGAATCGACAGCGGCACCAATGTCTGCACAATGTTGAAGTCATCGTCGACGCCGAACCCCAGAACGCGGTTACCGGTGACGGTCACCACCTCGTTGTTGGCGTTGGTTTGCAGTTGCCCGTTGCGGGTGTACAACCGCTCGCCTTGTGACCCTTGAACGATCAAGAAGCCGTCGCCTTGAACCGCCACGTCGAGCGGATTGGCGCTGATCTCGATCGTTCCCTGCGTGAAGTCGGGGTTGATCGCGGCGACTTTCGTGCCGAGGCCGACTTGCCGCGGATTCGTGCCGCCGCGCGTCGTCGAGGGCGCCGAGCCGATGCTTTGCGTCTGCAGGAACTGCGTCGAGAACAGGACGTTCGATTCCTTAAACGCCACCGTGTTCGAGTTGGCGACGTTGTTGCCCACGACGTCGATCGCCGTCTCGGCGGCTTGCAGCCCGGTGAGCGCGGTCGTCATTGCAGATTGAAGGCCCATGATTTTCTCCTCCCCATGTATGGGAATTGGCTAATAATTAGTTGGAAATCGTTTCATAACCCCACCTTTCAAAACTCTCAAGGTTCATCCCCCGATTGCTCCTCATCGTCGGGTATGCTGGGCAGCGATCTTGTCGGTCGAATCGTTGCGACGTTGTCTAGCGCTACGTCGAAGTTGCGGAATTTGCCCCAAGCATCGAACGGCAGCGTCTGCCGGGTTTGCGACCGTTCCTCGCTCGAAAGCTTGTCGTGGTACGATGACTGCGATCCATCGTTGAGCGTCGCCACGAGGCGATATTGGCCGTTGCCTTCATCGTCGCGATAGATTTGCTTCGGCGACGACGAAGCCGGCAGATGTGCGAGCCGAATCGACTTGTATTTGTCGCCGTTACCGGTGGTGTCCGCCGACAGCGTTACGCCCTTCAGTCGGCCGTTATCGCCCTCCCACACGACTCGGTAGCTGTACACTCCCGGTTCAACATTCCCGTCGTCGAGCGACGGCGCAGCGGTTGTCGGCAGCGTGAGATGGAGCTTCGGTTGCCCGCCGCTAATCGATATTTGTTGGACCATCCCGGTGACTTTCTGATTGTCGTCCGATAGCCCTTCGATCTCGGCGCCAATCAGGTTCGTTGCGCTGGTGATGTTCTGGCCCAGCAGCACCGATTCCAGCGTCTGAGTCAGCTTGTCCGTGGCGCCGACTTCGCGAATCTGGCTGATCTGCGCCAGCATGTCTTTGTTGTCCATCGGATTGAGCGGGTCCTGGTGCTGCAGCTCGGCGATCATGAGCTTCAGGAACGTGCCGAGGTCAATGTCGTTGATCGCGTCGGTCGCGTTGAACGCCGAATTGGAGGGCGTCGAGCTGAACGAGGTCGGAATTCGTGCCATCGAAGTACCTTCCGTGGTTGTTTTCCGGAGCCCGCAGCGCAAGCAAGGGACTGACAATTTCCTTGCTTGCGCTGCGGGCTCCGATCTGAGTTATGCGACCAAATTGATTCCTGTGTCGTTGATTCGATTCTGAATCACCGCCGCCTCATGCAGGGGCCTCTCGCTGATTCGGGGCTGCGTTATCGACGGACGACGTGGCGCGGACTGGTCGGGCTGACGCTGTTGCTGCTGATGCTGCGCCGCGCGGTTGTCGGCCTGGCCGCCGCCTTCGCGGCGCACGTCCACGTCGAATCGCTCGACGCGGATGTTTTGCTCGGCCAGCCGATCGCGCAGAGCCGGTAAATGGTCGAGCAAGACCCGCCGCGCCGAAGCAGTTTCTGTTTCCAGTGCGGCGGTCATCACTCCCTCTTTGACCGTGAGCTCCAAGCGGAGCGATCCCAACTCCGGCGGGCTGAGCCGCAACTGCAGTGTGCCGCCGCGCTCATGTGCGGTCCGGAATGCCTTGGCCACGCGTCCGACAAACCGCGCCGGATCGACCCGCGGCAACTCGTCCTCACCGCCAGCGCGCCGCCCATGGTTAACCCCGCCGCTTCCCTGATGCGGCCGCGAGAGCATGCCGACCACGGCATCGCCTTTGGGCATGGTCGACTGGCTCGCGGGCTGCGTGGCTTCGTCGGTGGCATCCGAGTTTGCTTGCGGCTCATTGGCCAGCGGTGCCGCGCCATTGGCAATCGCAGCGATGGCCGCATTGTGCGTGGCCATACTCGCGTCAGCCCTACCCGCCAACCGCGAGGTGGTGCGAGCATTGGCGTCACGTTGCGGTTCATCGGCACCTTGGACGGTGTCGTCGCTGGAGCGAATCGCGGGCAATGCGTCGCCAGGCTGAGCGGGCACGTCCGCCGGGCTTCTCGATTCCACTTCCGACAATGATTGGTTAGCCGCAGGTGCTAATCGGGTAGCCGTCTCAAGTTCAGGCTTCATTCGCATCCCGTTCGACGTTGCGGGACGAGCCGAGCGGCTTGCACCGGCCGGTTTGTCGACCTCACGGCTCGTAACCTTGTTCGTACTTCCGTCGCTAACTATTGGTTGATGCTTGGCACGAATCGGTGTCTCGGTTGCGTGCTCGACGGCTGCCTCGTTGACGATCGGCTTCAAGGTCGGTTTGTTCGTCGGCGCAGGTTTGGTGGAGGGCAGTTCGTCGGCTGCCTTCTCCCTCGTCGCGAGTTTGGGGTCCCCGACTACGGTGTCGGCGTGAGGTGATGCGACAGGCTGGGTGGCCTCGGGATGGCGAGTTTCCGGTTGCTCTATCGCGCTAGCGACTGCTTCGGCTGGCCCGACGGCGATCACGAGTGCATCGATCGCAACCGCATTGGCAACTTTTGCGTCCGGCGCTTCCGTCGGGTCGGGCCGTTCTCCCAATTCGTCAAGGTTGTGCGTGCTCTGCTCGTCGACAACTGGTGCGACTGTCGCCTCTGGCTGCTCGGCCAAGTCATCCAGTATGGACGTATCCACGTCATTTACAGCGGGATGTTCCTCGGAGGCGGCCTCAGCGCTCGGAGTGACAGCGGCATGGTTACCCGCTGGTTTGGTTTCCTCGTGCGTCTCCGTACCGCGATCGTCGCTGTTTAATTCGGCAGTGGAGCTCTCGCTCGATGTTCGCTCAGACGATTTCGGCACCGAATGTTGTGGCTCCGAGGCATTTGTTTTTGGGTGGGATTCTTCCTGCTGATTCTCGTTTCGCTGAGGTGTCCTATTTGCGTGCTCGCGCGGGGTGCTCGATGCTCTCGTCAGGTGGTCGTCAAAGCCGGGATCATTCTCGCCGCTTCGCGCGCTGGGGCCCAGCGCGCGATTCGCGCCAGATGCTGTTACTTGAAACGCGTATTGGACGTTTGTTTGACTCATCGCTTGGCTCGCTTAATTTGCGCCTTGTTTGCTTCCCAGCTCGCCCAACGCCTTCTGGAGCTGCGACGTGCCAGCGCCGCGGCCCATAATCCGCTGGTGAATCTCGTGCAGCTTGTCGAGTTCCTTCTCGGTTTCGAACGATTTCAGGATTTTGGACAATTTCGTCTCGGTCATCCGGCTCATCAGCAAAATGGCGTCATCCATGCGCCCTTCGTCGATCCAACGCATGAGCAATTCCTTGCCTTTATCCGGTTTGAGCTGCTCTAGCTGGCTCACGACTTCGGCGACGTTTTCCTGAGTCGTCAGCTGTTCTTGTTGCTTGAGCTTGTCCTGTAGCTCTTGCGCCTGGCGATGGTTTCGGTCGGCTTGTTCTTTGAGTTGCTGAAACCAGTGTTGATACTCCTGGCGGCCGGCTTGCAATGCCAGCAATTTCACCTCGTGGTTTCGGTCGAGCACTTGTTGTCGATGCGATACCTCCGTCAGCGAAGGTTCTTCCGGCGGCACCTCAGCGCCGCCCTTGCGGTGCGCCTCGGATATCTGGTTCAGATCGATATCATGCAGCAGCGCCATGATTCGAAAAACTTTCTCGTCATCGAGCCGATCGGTATGCCACAAGTAGCCGAGGCCGCCCGCCAGCGTGATCACCGTGGCAATGCACACATAGGTGACAAGCACCAGCAAGATTTTGATGATTTTACCCATCTTGAATTCACCGGCTATCTGGCACGCCACCGCAGCACGGCGGTCTCGTCGAGCTGCTTCGTTTCCAACCGGGCCTGACGACGGTCATGCTCGCGGCGATGACGTTCGTCGAGCAATTCCAGGACGCGCACGTCGCGGTCCGCCTCCACGAGAAGCTGGCGGCGGCGTTCGATCTCGGCCGACAGCAGCGCCCCTTGCTTGGCGAGCTCTTCACCACGCGACCTAAGCAGCAGCTCGTAGCGCTGGACCTCCAGGAGTCGGTTGACGTCCAGGTAGCGACCGGCAGCCGCCGACCGCTGCACGTGGCGAAGCTCAACCGCTTCGGCCGCCAGTTCGGCCCGTTTAGCGGCCAGCACGTCGGCGGCACGAAAGGCTTCGGACAACGCGCTCCGTGCCTGGTCGCGCTTCGCCAAACGCACTTTTCGCAATGTTTCCAGACGGAATTCATATCGGGCCATGTTTGTCTAATTGGTTTGGCTCAAACGGCGCCCGCTGTGGCCGGTGCGCCTGAGCCGATGATGGCCGGCGCTGGGGCCGTCGTGGACGTGGTCATTTTTAGCTGGCATTGTGCTGCCAGGCTCGTCAGCTGCTCGATCACCTTGTCGAACGGCCTGCCCTGATTGACGGGTTGCCGCAGCAGCGCGTCAATCGCCTCGCGCATTTCGACTGCCACGTCCACCATTCGGTTGCTGCCTTTTCGATAAGCACCAATCGACAGTAGATCTTCATGTTCCGCGTAAGCGGCAAGGAGCTGGCGAATGGTGAGAGCCGCGGCTTGGTGCTGCGGACTGCTAATGTCGTTCATAAGCCGGCTAATGCTGGCCAGCACGTCGATGGCCGGATAATGTCCCCGCGCGGCGAGCTTGCGTGCGAGCCACACGTGCCCGTCCAGCAAACCGCGCACTGCGTCGGCAACGGGCTCCGTTTCGTCGTCGCCTTCGACAAGCACGGTGTAGAACGCCGTGATGCTGCCCGAGCGGGTTCGCCCGGCCCGTTCGACCAGGCGGGGCAACAGGGCGAACGTCGATGGCGGATAGCCCCGCGTGGTCGGCGGCTCGCCCGCAGCCAGGCCGATTTCGCGCTGGGCCATGGCGAATCGCGTCACGGAATCCATCAGCAATAGCACTTGCTTTCCTTGATCCCGGAAGTATTCCGCGATTGCAGTGGCGGTCGATGCCGCGTGGACGCGGGTGAGTGCGGGCTCGTTGCTCGTGGCCACCACGACGACGCTTCGGGCGAGGCCCGCAGCGCCAAGGTCGCGTTCAATGAACTCGTTCACTTCGCGGCCGCGCTCGCCGATCAGCCCGGTGACAATCACGTCGGCGTCCGTGTAGCGGCTCATCATGCCCAGCAGCACGCTTTTTCCCACGCCAGATCCGGAGAAGATGCCCAACCGCTGGCCGCGGCCGCACGTGAGCAGAGCGTCGATGGCTTGAACGCCAGTCGCGAGTGGTTTGTCGATACGCGGTCGCTCAATGGGCAACGGCGCCTGGCGATCTCGCCGCACGCGATCCGGCAGCGTGGGCTGCGGCCGGCCGTCGATCGAGTGGCCGCGTGAGTCGATGATGCGGCCGAGCAAATCGGCTCCGACGCGCAAGGAACTAGTGGTCCGCAGCAGCCGCACCCGATTGCCCCGCCGCAAGCCGGCCGTCACGGTTAGTAAGTACACGAGTGTCAGCCCGTCGCGGAAGCCGACGACTTCGCCTTCCACGGTGGAATTGGCATCGCGCTCGATTCGCACTACGGCACCGACGGGCGCAGGGAAATCGGCCACCGCAGCCGTCATGCCGACGGTCTCCACGACGCTGCCGACCAGCGACGCGGTCATCGTTTCGTTCAAGTTAGTAATTGGGCTGAATTCCATTTCGGCGCTTCGTAGGACGGACAATCCTGTCCGTCTGACTTCATAACGACGGACAGGATTGTCCGTCCTACATATCGATCACTCCAAGTCTTCCTCAATCCGGCGTAGCTGCGACTCGATCTGCTGATCAATCTCGCCAAACTTAGTTTCGATGCGGCAACCGCCCGTCGAAATCGAGGGGTCCGGCACGATGGCGCTCGGGGCAAGCTGGCACAGCGTCGCCGCCAAGCGGTTAATTTGTGAGCCCATGTTTTCGTGATCCGTGGGGTTCACTCGAAGCGTAATTTCAGCCGTGCCGGCGGCGAGCCGCAGCGTTTCCGCGATCAAGTCGAGCGTGATCTGGGGCTCGCGCGCCAACTCGCGTCGAATAATGCGCTCGGCGATGGCCGTTGAAACCTTGATCATCGATCGTTCCCAGTGCACCTGCAGCTCACCTCTGGCGTCGTTGATTTGCCGGACAAGTTGCTCAAGTGCTGGCACCAACGTGTCCATGCGGCGGGCGACTTTTTCATCCAGAATGCGCTCCACGGCGGCCTCGGCTGCCTTGCGACCCGCCGCTTCGGCCTGCCGCCGGATTTGTTCTGCCTGCTGATGCGCCTGCTGCACAATCTTGGCGGCTTCTTGCTGCACCGTTTTCACGTAGTCGTCAGCCTGGCCCCGCATATCGGCAAAGCTGAACGCGACGGTTCCCACGGCGCGGCCGGAGGGCAATTGCCGAGCGTTGTTTTTGCGAATGATCGTGGCCATCTTAAGCAGTCCGTTCCTGATGCGATTTATGCGATTTGCGCGGCAGGGCACGATCGCCGTCTGGCGAGTTGTTCTGCGGCAAGGTCGGCAACCAGCCGTTGTGCCGCCTCCACATCGCTCAGGCGCGTCGGGCCCAGCCGGCGCAGTTCCCGTCGGAATGTCTTCGCGGTCCGTTTTGGCATTTGTGCGCAAATGCGGTCGACCATCTCGTCGCTCGATCCGGCCAGCGCCAACGCGAGCGCATTCGGATCCAAGCCGTGCAACAGCGTCGCCAAGGTTCGGTCATCCAGGTGGATGAGGTCGTCAAACTTAATGCGGGGAATAGCCTTGGGGCTGGGAGCAGGGGGCTCGGGAAGACGTCGCGGTTTAAGTTCGCGCTCCTTGACCACTTTGTCGAGCGCAGGCGCATGCACTCGGCGGGCACGACCCTTTGAGTTAATCAAGGGCTGCGATTGGGTTGGAACCCGGGGCGCTAGCTGTTTGGCTAGCTCGGACTTGTGAGTTTTGAGATTGGCGAGGATTCCGTTGCGAGTCTTCGCATCGGCGGCGGTCAGGATGGCGGCGATCATTTCTTGGCGGCGGCCACGTTGGGCTGGTCCACCATCGCGCCTCGCGACCCATGTAGCGAGCTCCGACTCCAGCACGGTAACACTTTCGGGATCGGTTTCGCCCAGGATCGACAGCCGCTCGATGGTGTCCGCCTGAAGTTTTTCCGGCAGCGCAGCCAGCACGTCTGCGGCGCGGGCCGGCGCCAGGTGCGAAAGCACAACTGCGATCGTTTGGGCGTGCTCGCGCGCCAGATAGGTCACTAAAACAGAGGTCGGCGCATTTTCAAGAAAGTCGAAGCGCTTTCCAGTCGCTCCGTTTGGCTGCCTCTCGACGGCGTCCGGCAATCCCCGGCGTCCGGCTTGATTCGATAGCGCTAGTTCGACGCCGTGACGAGCCGGTTCTGTCGCCAGCGGTTTGGCGCGGCGAAACTCGGCCAGTATATCGGCCTGTTCATCGGTATCGACGGGACCCAGCGTGCGCAGCGCGTCGCGGACGCTGGCGGCTTCCGCTGGCGACAGCTGTCCCAGCAACGTCGCTGCGGAGCCGGCATCGAGGCTGCGAATGAGCACCGCAGCCTTGCGCAAATTGGAGCCTGTGTTCATCATTGTTTGTCAGTTACTGTTTTGGCAGCTTGCATCATCCGGCTTTACCGATCCACGAGCGAAGAATCTCGGCCGCCACGTCCGGATCGTCGCGCACAACTTCGACCAGATCATCCTTAAGCGATTTTCCTTTCTTTAGCCGCAAACGAGGGCGATCCTCATCGGGCTCTTCTTCGGCGTTTGCGTGAGCGGCAGGCTGGTCCGCCTGCAGCGTCAGTCCCGGAGTCGCAGCCGCCGGGCTGGCCGCGACGCTCGATGGCACGCCTTTTACGACGCCACGCAGCACCAGCAAACTGAACATCGCGACGCCCAGCATCGCCAGCGTGCTCCAATAGCGGCCAATCCATGCGAGTGCCTGGCTCGAGGTGGAAGGCGGCGTGATTGTCGGCGTCGGCAGCGAATCGAGCACCACGACGCGAACGTATTTGTAAGTGTCTTGACCCTTGTTGGCTTGCAACAGCAGCAGCGGCTCGACAATATCCTCAACTTTGGTAACGACCTGGCTCTCTAGAATCTTGAGATCTTCAGGCTTTGGAGGCGTCGTCGAATCCGGGTTCCGGTTTTGCCAGATGCCTTGCACGTAGCTTGCCGGTATCGTCACGGTCGCCCAGACCTCTTTCGGCGAGTAGCCTTTTTTCAAGATGCGGATTTCTTCCATGCCGACGACGTTGTCCGTCTCGATTGTGTCGCTCTTGGTTGTATTCGAGTTCTGTTGCGGCGACTCGGCGGGTCCTTGCCGCGTTGGTCCTTGGGCGACTGGTCCGGGTTGGCCGCCGCCCTTGGTAGTTGTTTGCGATGTCTGTTCGTTGACTTCCAACGTGCGACTGGCAGTCGTCGCCTCCTTGTCGGGCTTTACATTGCGTGTTACTTCCTCGACGGTTTTATCGAGTTCCGCATTCACCTCGACGCGCACGCCGGGAATGTCGCGCAACGCGTTCAAGATGCTTTCCTTTTTCTGCATCTCGAAGGCGACCTTCGTCTTCAGATATTCATCATCGAAGATTTCGAAGGAAACGCTGCCATCCGAGCCATAGGCGCCGCCGTCGCCAAGATTGGTGACATTGACGTCGTTTGGACTCATGCTTACCGCGTGTGCGACGAGTTCTTGCAGCATTTTTGCGCGTCGTGGATCGAGTGTTTCACCCATCATTGGCTTGACATTTACCGATGCCGTCATCTGCCTGGTAGCCGAGAGTTTCCCGGCGACGCGCTGTTCTTGCTCCTCATAGAGCACCACGGCATCCTCGACCCAATTCATGGCCCGCACGATTTCCGAGAGCGTTTGTTGTCGGGCGATTTTCAGCCGCTCGCGCGTGGCAGCGGCCGATTCCCATGGACCGCCCTTGTCGAGCGCGCTTTCCAGGATCGTGTTGAAATTGGGCGGCAACGCGCCGGCGTCGGCCACCGCGGCCAGATACTCGGCGTGCTGCCCGGCCGGGACCCGGATGCGGTTACCCTCGCGCGGATACACTTTTAGCCCCGCCTGCGCGATCGCCGCTTCAACCCGCGTGAGCTGACCGTCGGGAAGCGGTTCGCCGCCAAACAGATAGGCGTCCGCGCCGGCGACGCCTTGGCGAAATAAATAGCCCATGCTCACCACGACCACGGCCAGCAACAGCCCGGCAGTGATCCGAGCGCCCGGTGTCATCGAGCGGAACAGATCGCTCAGCTGCGAGATTGACTTGTTTAGAAAATCCATCCGTGGACCTCTCTAAGGAGCGAGGATCGAGGATCGAGTTTTCGGATTTACTCGCTCCTCGCTCCTCGCGCCTCGCACCTAGATTCGTATGTCCTTAATCTCTTGGTACACTTCCATCAGCTTGTTGCGCATTTGCATGGTGAGCCGGAAGGCGAGGTCGGCTTTCTGCACGGCGGTGAGTACCTCGGCCGGATTGATTTCGCCGCCCGTGAACAGCGTTTCGACGGCCTGATCGGCCTCGAGCTGCATTGTGTTCACCTGCTGAATTGAATCGACCAGCATATCCTTGAAGGAAACTCCGCCGGTTTGCCCGCCGATCGACGGCATCGGCGGCAGACTCACGCTTTGGCCGATCGAAACGTTATTAATTGTGCTCATGGATTCCGTAGCTGTAGCCCCCGGCTCCGCCGGGGGTTTCGTAAGTCGTGTGTTTCCCGTTCAACCCCCGGCGGAGCCGGGGGCTACTGCTTAGGCAATAATCCGCAGTGTGTGCTCGCTCATATTCTTGGTGACTTCGATCACGCCGATATTGGCCTCGTAAGCCCGTGTCGCCTCCAGGGCGTCGACGAACTCCATCGTCATATCGACGGCCGGATAATGTACGAATCCGCGGTCGTCTGCGTCGGGATGCCCCGGCTCATATTTCATCTTGGGTGGCTCATTGGAATACTCGACGCTGCCGATTTTCACGCCCGCCCCGCCGCCCGGCGTAGTGAGGCCAGTGTCGGTCTGGAATGTGACGTAACGCGGCTGATAAGGCTCCGCTTCTCCCTGCTCGTTGCGGGTCGTCGACATGTTGGCAATGTTCGACGAGATCGCATTGAGCCGCGCCCGCTGGGCCATTAACCCGCTCGTGCTGACATCTAAACTTGTAAACAATTGCAAACTCCGTGATTCAGGATGCCGGATGCGGCAGGCAGGGGGCAGGGAAAATCAATGAATGTCTTGTCCCTGCCCCCCGCATCCTGCATCCCGCATCCTCAAATCTGTCACGCTACCCGCTCCGTGATCGCCACCTTCAGCAACCGAAACTGCGCACTCATGATGCCGATTGCCAGGTTGTGCTGCTGCTGGTTCTTCACGATCTCGCTGATTTGCTGTTCCATGCTCACATCGGCCTCATCGTGGCGCAGGATGCTTTTCATCGAGTCTTCCACCTTCTCGAACGCCTCGAGCCGGCGATCCTCACGGCGCTCGGTTTGGTACGCCGGTGTTGATCCGAAGGGGTCGGAATCATAGTTCGGCCTCACCGGCTCATGCCGGGTTTCAATCGCTTCCTTGAGCCGCTCTTGAAATAATGCCGGCGACAGGTCCCGCGTGCGGTAGCCAGGCGTGTCGAGGTTGGCGATGTTTCCAGCCAGCACGCCATGCCGGGCTTCTGTGAAATTGACGACTTGCTCCAACACCGGAATGGTCGACGACTGGAACAATGACGAAAGCATTGCAATCTCCGTGCCGCTGCAATTTGTGGCAACACAACCGTCGTAATGTTTACATCTTCAATTTGCCGCCGTGCGAATCGGCAAACCCCGCCGAACGCCAGCGGCAGCTTTTGCCGATTAGTGGGCGTTGGCAAAATCCTTCGCGCGCGGAGCATAACCGTATGCCCGCAGTTTCCCGCTCAGCGTGCGCAGGCCGATGCCGAGGGCTTCGGCTGCCTTTCCGCGATGACCGTCGAATCGTTCCAGCGTCGCGACAATCAGGCGGCGTTCCACCTCATCGAGCGTCAAACCAACGGGCAACCGATCGAAATCTTCAGTAGCGTTCTGCTCTCTTGTTTGGTTCTGCGCGTCATGGCGCAGCCATGGCCGCAGCTCCGTTGCTCCTATCGGCGCGCCGTGGTTGAGCACACACGCGCGGGTGATGATATTCTGCAGCTCGCGCACATTGCCGGGCCATTCGCAATTAATGAGCAATTCGCGCGCGGAGCTTTCGAGCAGAAAGGGGCCGCGTTGGAGCCGCTGGGATGCGTGAGCCAGAAAATGATCTGCCAGCTCCAGCACGTCGCCAAGACGCATTCGCAGCGGCGGCACGTGGATCGGCACAACGGCCAGCCGGTAGTAAAGATCTTCGCGGAAGCGGCCGGCGGCGATCTCGGCCGGCACGTCGCGGTTCGTTGTCCCGATCACCCGGACGTCGACCGATACAGTCTCGCTCGAACCCACTCGCTCGAACGTACGTTCCTGGAGCACTCGCAACAATTTGGCTTGAAGATTGATATCGATCTCGGTCACTTCGTCGAGCAGTATCGAGCCGCCGTGCGCCATTTCGAACCGGCCGGTGCGATCGGCTTCCGCACCGGTGAAAGCGCCGCGTTTGTGACCGAACAATTCGCTTTCGGTTAACTGGGCTGACAGCGCGGGGCAATTAAGGCTGACGAGCGGCCCCGCCGCGCGGCGACTAAGTGCATGGATAGTCTGCGCAACCAACTCCTTGCCAGTGCCGCTTTCGCCGCAAATAAGGACCGTCTCATCCGTAGCAGCGACCTGAGCAATCCGCTGCCGCAATTCTTGCATGGCTGGACTGCGGCCGATCATCACAGAGCAGGGAGCAGGGCGCGGGGAACTGGGAGACGATTCCGCTACCTGGCTTCTTCTCGATTCTCGCTCCTCGCTCCTCGCTCCTTGCTCGTACAGCTGCTGCCGGTCGCACGCTTGTGCAACCGAGCGCTCCAGCGCCAGGGCATCGAACGGCTTTTCGATGTAATCGAAGGCACCGAGTCGCATGGCTTCCACAGCCGACGCCACCGATGCATGTGCGGTGATCATCAGGACCTGCACGCCGAGCCGGCGGCGTTCGATCTCGCGGATGAACTCCAGTCCATTCATGCCGGGCATTTGCAAATCGGTAACGACCACGTCGACGGGCGCGGCTGTCAAGCGGCCCAATGCTTCGCTCGCGCTGGCGCACGTGGCGACGTCGTACTCCGCTTGGCGCAGCACGTCGGCCACGGCTTCGCGCGCCGAGGCATGGTCGTCAACGACGAGCACGTGGAATCGTTGGTCTGCTTTCCGGTTGCGATTCATGCGGCAGCTCGCATCGATCGGCGCGGAATTTTGATCGTAAAGGCCGCGCCGCCCTCCGGGCAGTTCAAGGCCGTGACCGTGCCGCCATGCGCCTCGGCCACGTGATAAACAATGGCCAGGCCCAGTCCCGTGCCATTCTGCTTCGTGCTGTAAAACGGCTCGAACGCCCGGCGCTTGGCCTCGTCGGTCAACCCCGGGCCGCTGTCGGCCACTTCCAGCTCGAACCCGCGGGCACTGTCGTACGACGTGATCACCAGCGTGCCGCCGCCGGGCATCGCGTCGATCGCGTTGAGCACGAGGTTCAGCACGGCGCGGCGGATCATTTCGCGATCGGCCGTGAGCAGCGTGTTAGGCGGCACGTCGATGTCGACGTCGATCATCTGCGCCTCAAGCTGCGGCTCGAGCGACTCACATACTTCGTTTACCAGGTCGCCGACCAGGAAGGTTTGCCATTGCGGCTGACGATGGGCGGTAAAACTTAATAGATCGTTCACGGTCGCATCCAGGGCGGTATACCCTGCCTCGATCTTGGCCAAAATGTTCAGGCTGCCCGAATCGTCGGACAACCTCCGTCGTAACAAGCTCATGTACAGCGAAACCGGCACGAGGTTGTTGCGCACCTCGTGGGCGATGTGGGAGGCCATTTGGCCCAGGTCCGCCAGCCGGTTCTTCCGCGCCAGCTCGCGGTTTTTTATTTCGAGCTCCTTGGTGAGTCGGGCGACTTCGCCGCAGAGCGTTTCATGCGTGCGTTCCAGCCGCAGAGTTGCCGTGTGCCAGGCCGCCAACACCGCTTCCAAATCGACTTCCTCGCCAACGAGGGCCGAGGCGCCGGCGTCCCGAAGCGATTCGCCGACCACTTCATCGCCCTCGGTCGCGGCTAAACGTATCGAATTGTTTTGCTGTGATGCACTCATGAAGTGTGGCTCTGGCGGTTGGCCTGATAAGCGCTGCGGATTTGAGCGGCCGAATGCACTTGATGCAGTTGGTCGGCGACTTCATTCCGCCGCGCCGTCATCTTTTCAGCTCCGATCTTTTCCAGCCGTACGATTTCTTCGAGCAGCGCATTGCATTCGGTGACCCGCTTCGCGCAGTCAACGCGGTGCTGGGGCGATTTCCACACGCGCCGTTCCGGATCTTCCGCATAATAAGGCGTCAAGTCGCGCTCCAAGTTCTGGAGGGCTGCAATCAATTCTTGTTTGGCCGCCAACAATTTAAGGAGCGAAGCAACATCTCCCGCAGTGACAAGGTCGGTTTGACGGCCGCCGACCTCGCGCAATTGCAGCAGCACCTGATGCTTCTGACGAACCAGCTCGACGAGTTTTTCCGTTGACTGCATACCTGTAACCGAGGTCTGCGACTTCGGTCTTCCGCCTTATCGGCCTCTCAGAGGCGGCTACAATTCTTCCAAAAAGTTCACCACTTGCTCATATCCGTCAGCAACAGTCCCCATTCCTCGCGGTTAAGGGCCGTCGTGCTGGCGAAATCGGCGTTGGATGGCAGGCCTTGCAATACAATCTGGGCTTGTTGAATCGCCCCGCGCGCCTTGACAGCCTGCCCCAGCCGGCGCCAACAGTTGGCGATTTGCAGGAACGTTTCCAAGACAAACGGATTGTCCGGGTACAACGACGCCACGTTGGAGTAGGCTTCAATCGCTTCTTTGTAGCGCCGCAGGTCGAACAGCACGGTCCCCTCCAGCATGTAACAGTTGCGCAGCATGGTGCCGAGCAGTGGGTCGCTGTGAAGGTCGTGCGTCGTGAGCGTGATGCTTACCTGTACCTCTTCAAAATGCTTCAAGGCAGTGGTGAGTCTGATGTTTGCCAGTTGCAGGCTCTTGTCGCGTTCGCTGGCCGTGCGGGCTTGTTGGCCCCGCTCGAGCAGCTCTTGTGCCCAGCGCCGATACGATTCTCCGAGCAGGTACTGGGCGACCAACCGCTGCGGGTCTTGCGGATAGCGTTCAATCGCTTCCTCCAACGTGCCGATCGCTTGCTCGTACTGCCCGGTTTCCTGCAGCAGCATGCCGAGCTCGAATAACGAATCCTTCCATTCGCGGCTGCTTGGCCTCAGCGAGCTGCCCTCGATATTGTCGCGGAGTAATTGTTCAGCCCGGCCGGTGTTGCCTTGATGCCAGTAGGCTTTCGCGCAATCGATGCGCGCTTGGAACGCCGAGTCATCGAGCGGGTGAAACTCGATGCATTCCTCGAACGCGGCGACGCTCTGCGGTATCTCTCGAATGGCGAGGTGAGCCTGCCCCAGACGCAACAGCGCCTGGGCGTTGCGGACCTCCGGCTCGTTTTCGAGATATTCATTTAAGAGCCGGATTGTGCTTGTGAAGCTATGGCCGGCAAAATAGTTTTCTGCACTGCGCCACAAATCCGAGCTGTAAAACCTCGTGGCGAAGCGCAGCTCCGCAAGTTGCTCGTATGCGAAGCCGGCTGATCGGAGTTTTTGCAAACCCGCCGTGCGTTGCGTTTTGGTCTCCGACGTTTCATCGGGCGACTGACTGAGGAGTAAATTACCCCATTGCTCGAGCGTGCCGCCACGAAGCTCAAGTTGCTCGGTCCCCGAAAACAGGGGCTCGAAGTGATCGATTAGAGCCAGGGCTTCAGTGAACCGGCGTCGCTCAACAAAATCTTTGAGGGCCGCCATCATGCGCTCGCGAACTTCCGTAAGCGGCAATACCGAGCTGCGGTATATCGCGATGGTCTTGAACGACTCCAAGACGCGCCGATACGCAAGCAGCGCCCCCTCCATGTCGCCTTTCTCTCTCCGTAAATCGGCTTCGGTCAGCGCGGCCGCTAGGCTCTCGAAGCTCTCGCCAAATAGCCGTCGAGTGCGGGCGTATTGCTTCAAGGCGGCATCGCGGTCGCCACGCAAGCCGTACGCGCGGCCGAGCTGGTAACTCGCATGTCGCGTGATGTTAGTCTTCTGCGAGTCGTTTTTAGTAATCGCCTGAAGTAACTTGATCGCCTCGTCTAGCTGTGGCGCTGAATTGCTGATAATCGTCTCGCGCTCGGAGGTCGCCGCTTTTTGAAGCGTCGAATCCAACTCGTCGAGTGTGATCTTGGCGCGCGCCAGATCGATTGCCGTAGGGGGGGCAGCGTCGGCGGGAATTTCCGTCACGCTTTGGCGCGCTTCGTCGAAGCGGTCCAAGCGTGCTAGGCATTCAGCCTGTTGAACGAGGGTAGCGGCACGCTGCTGTTTGGTCAGTTCGGGGCTAGCAAGCAAGATGTTATAGTGTTCTAGTGCCTTGTCGACTTTTGGGTTCGGCATCAGCAGGCACGTTTCGCCGAGACACCAGTGGACTTCTAAATTCAAGGCCTTATCGGACGGCGCCTGTTCGGCCAACAGTTCATCCAACGTCTGCAGGCCTTCGTCGAACTGCCCACTTTCCACAAGGCTCTTGCCCAACATGAACAATGCCTCGGCGGTGCGCTCGGCTGGAATACCGTGCGCTCGAGCCTCCTTTAAGTAGCGGGAGGCGACCAAATACTCGACGCGGCGGTGGTCGGCGCTACTCTGGCTTTCGGCGTCTTTCATCTTGACGGCGCCCAGTACGAACAACGGTCCGCCGTACTCGCTACGCGGCAGCAGGCCGCTTTTGAGCATGCGGCCGACGGCCGCGCGCGCTTCGTCATAATGGCCGTGGTCGAGCGCGCGCAGGGCTGCGTCAATAGAAAGCTCGCCGGTGTGCAGCGCGACGCTAGCCAGGTACGCCCAGCCCGCCATCGTTATCGCGATCAACGAAAGTATCACGCCGGCAACGATGACGCTCCGGAACCAGTGTCCGTACGCCCAGACCCGCAGCATGCCCAGCAACCGTAGGAAACGCGCCAGCGCTGTTATCAGCGCGCCCGCGCTGGGCGAAGCAGCCACCTCCAACGGCGGATCGATGTTGTCTGATTGGTCCGGCAAGAGGAGATCCCTGCGTGGGCAGCGTCGACCGCGAACCACAGCGCTGGTGACAAACCCACCGCGCCGCGGCGACCGAGGTCAAGCAAATGACTCGAACAGTAGAAAAGAGCGGCGAGCTTTTACCGCAGCCCAGAGCCCACTGTCAATGCTCGTTCGACCCCAGCCGGCAACGACAGCATTACCGGCGAGATGCGAAGTCAATGCTTGCGGTTTAGCTGTTACGTGCTTCGCCGCAAACAAGCTCCATCAGCCAGCGGTCGAGATCGGAGAGCATGTTGCTTATCAGGCCGTCAGCGCCGGGATACTGACGCAGAGCAACCGTGCAGCCGGCAGCATGCAGCAATCGCAAATCGCGGCAGACTCGGCTAGCAGGATACGCGCGGCTGTCGCGCGAAGTGGCCAGAAAACAGGGCACTTGCCGCAATTCGTTGATCCGGCTCAGTGGACTTGATCGAGTTGGCAACGGTCCATTAATGGCCACCACGCCGGCAAATCGTGCCGGATTGTTCCAGCCGACCCGCAAGGCCATGGTGCCACCGCTGCCATGTCCTACAACGAAGATGCGGCTGGCGTGGATGTTGAACCGACGCTCGGCCAAAGAGATGCAATGATCGATACCGGATTCAGCTTCCTCAATCGCCTCGCTTGTCTGCCGCCAACCGTACTGCCCACGTTGACGCGGATCCGACCACGTGCCACGCGGGGCAACGCCCACGTAATTACGCATGCTCACCAGCGGCATGATCTGGCGCAGCTCGTGTTCATTGCCCGCCGTTCCATGCAGCCATACCAGAAGCGGGTACGCGTACTTCCGTTCGTAATGGATGGGAGCAAACGTGGCCACCGGCATTTCCGCTTCGCGGATTGTCTGGCGGCGCGGAAGCGTGCTCACATCGTGCAATTCCTCAAATTCGGCAGGTGTGGATGCAAAAGAAATGTTCTCCGTTTGGAGTGCCAGACGGTTCATAGGCTTAACTTAATCGCGGGTGTTGAATGGGCCAAGGCGCGAGATAAATGTCGAATGACGAATTACCGAATGTCGAAATAATTCTCGCTTGTCCAACATTCGTCATTCGTCATTTGGCATTCGTCATTCACTGGTGCTCGGCGACTTTAGTCCAGGCCGCCGTGGGTGTCAACGTCGGCGAGTCAGGAAGCAAAGCACGTGCCGCGAGTCACGCCACAATAAAATGTGTGGCCGCTTTTGAATCAGCCTAGCTACACCAGCTTGGCCATCGCTGCGACCAACTGCTTCACGGCGTCGACGCTCTTTCGGAACGCGGCTTGCTCATCGCTCGTCAATTCGAGCTGGATCACGCGCTCCACGCCGCTAGCACCCAGGACGACCGGCACGCCGACGTAATATCCACCGACGCCGTATTCTTTATCACAATAAGCGGCACAAGGTACGACCCGCTTCTGATCGCGCACCACGGCCTCGACCATTTGCGCGGTGGCGGCGGCGGGTGCGTAATAGGCGCTGCCGGTCTTGAGAAGCGAGACAATCTCCGCGCCGCCGTTTCGCGTGCGGTCGATGATCTCGTCGAGCCGCGTGCGGTCGATCAATTGAGTGACGGGGATTCCGCCTACCGACGTGCAGCTTGGGATCGGCACCATGGTGTCGCCGTGTCCGCCCATCAATAGTGCCGAGATATCCTTCACGCTTACGCCCAGCTCCATGGATAAAAACGTGCGATACCGCGCCGTGTCGAGGATGCCCGCTTGACCGACGACGCGGTGCGGATCAAATCCGGTGACTTGCTGGGCTCGCTGGACCATGGCGTCGAGCGGGTTGCTCACCACGATCACGATCGCATGCTCGCTCGTCTTTTTCACCTGCTGACAAACGTCCGTCATGATCTTCGCGTTGGTGGCCAGAAGGTCGTCGCGGCTCATGCCCGGCTTGCGGGGAATGCCGGCCGTGATCACGACGACGTCGCTGCCCACGGTGTCGTCATAGCTCGTCGTGCCGATAATGTCGGAATCGAACCCGACGATCGGCCCCGCCTGCCGGAGGTCGAGCGCTTTGCCTTTGGGCATGTCACCCGTTTGCGGAATATCGAGCAGCACGATATTGCCGAGCTCGGCGGCGGCACACCAATGAGCGGTGGTGGCGCCGACGTTGCCGGCCCCAACAATGGTGATTTTTGCGCGTCGCATATTGATCTCTCCCGTTTCAACGATTTGTGTATTGTCGCTTCCGTCGTAGAGTACGTTGAGTATCTAGCCCCGCGGCGCGGCGTGCAAGTGGACTGGCGTCCCAGGGCAAACACTCCCGCACAATTGGGTAGACGAAGCTTGCACATCTTGAAATGATAAGGCGACGTTATCGGTCGGCTCGCGTCGTTTCACTCGCGCCCTGTGCTCAGGACTGCTCGGAACTTGATATGACAAAGCTTACTGAGCACGAATTGCAGGAGCCGATCACCACCAAGGTGCATCGCGACTTCAGCCGATTGCATCTCGATCAAACGGTGGGCGAGGCGCTGGCAGCGATTCGCCGAGACCCGCCGCCGAGCCGCATCATCTATTTCTATGTTGTCGATGAACACGAGCGGTTGCATGGCGTGATTCCTACGCGGCGGCTACTGTTGAGCGGGTTGGATCAGCCGCTGTCCGAAATCATGGTGCGTGATGTAATTACCATTCCGCATACGGCTACCGTGCTGGAAGCCTGCGAGTTTTTCGTCCTACATCGCGTTTTGGCGTTTCCCGTTATCGACGAGCAGCATCGCATAGTCGGCGTCGTCGACATCGAGCTCTACACGAAGGAGCTCGGCGAGTTGGACCAAAGCGAGCGGTACGACGACTTGTTCCAGCTGATCGGCGTGCATCTGGTCGAATCGCAGCAGGCGTCACCTATCGCGGCGTTTCGCAGCCGATTTCCCTGGCTGCTGACAAACATCGCGGGCGGCGTGGTCGCCGCGTTCCTGGCCGGCCTGTTCGAGGAGGAATTGAAAAACGTCGTCGCCATCGCGCTGTTCATTCCCGTCGTGCTCGCGCTAGCCGAGAGCGTCAGCATCCAGTCGCTGAGCTTGGCGCTGCAGGCCTTGCACGGTCAGCAACCGACGCTGCACAATTTGTTGGTGAAGCTTCGCCGCGAATTTCTCACTGGGGCAATGCTGGGCGCCGCCAGCGCGGGCATCGTCGCCTTCGTCGCCGCCGCATGGCTCCGCGACTGGCGCGTCGCGCTGTGCCTGCTGGTCGGCATCACGGGCGGCGTGGCATGCGCCGGGATGATCGGCCTGGCGTTGCCGAATGTCCTACGCATGATCCGCCGCGATCCCCAAGTGGCGGCCGGCCCGGTCTCCTTGGCCCTAGCCGATATGGTCACGCTGCTCGCATACTTCAACTTCGCGCGCTGGCTGCTCGGCTAAGTTCAACAAACGGTGCGCCATAAAGCCGCGACCGTTGGTCGCGGATTGATCGTTCAAAAAACCGGCAGTCATCGTTTTGTAATAGCGCCTGCATTTCCGCGACCAGCGGTCGCGGCTTTATGGAAGACGTGCAAGCTGCTGGCGGTAGTTGCACATCGGCGGTCTGGACAATAGGGGGGCCGCTCGCTAATGTTCCGCTCCTCATCTGCGTTTCTCTTCACCACCAGTCCATGTGTGCGGGGTCGGGAGACCTGCGCACCACACGATTCTGCGGGAGGCCGTTGTGGCATCCGGTATGTCTGCGGAGCGAGGAGGATTCCTCAACCGCAGCCAAGACCTGATTTTGCCCATCGCCATTATCGCCAGCGTGCTGGTGATCATGGTGCCGTTGCCGGCTGCGCTGTTGGATGTGCTGCTGTCCGCCAATATCACGGTGGCGGTGCTGGTGCTGTTGACGACGATTTACGTTCGCACGCCGCTCGAATTCAGCGTGTTTCCATCGCTGCTGCTGGCCACCACGCTGGCGCGGCTGGTGCTCAACGTCGCCACGACGCGGCTCGTGCTCACACGCGCCGGCGCCGACGGTCTCTACGCCGCGGGACACGTCGTGGCCTCATTTGCCGACTTCGTCGCCGGCGACAAGATCGTCGTTGGGATCATCATCTTCGTAATCATCATCGTGATCCAGTTCGTCGTGATCACCAAGGGCGCCACCCGGATCAGCGAAGTGGCGGCCCGCTTCGCCTTGGACGGCATGCCCGGCAAGCAGATGGCGATCGACGCCGACCTCAATGCCGGCATCATCGATGAGCGCGAAGCGCAGACGCGCCGCTCGGAGATCACGCGGCAGGCCGATTTCTACGGCGCCATGGACGGTGCCAGCAAGTTTGTCCGCGGCGACGCGATCGCCGGCATCATTATTACCGTGATCAACATCGTCGGCGGCCTGATTATCGGCATGGCGGAGCACGGCATGCCGCTCGCCAAAGCGGCCGAGATTTACACGCATCTGACGATCGGCGATGGGCTGGTGAGCCAGGTGCCGGCGTTCTTGATTTCGCTGGCGGCCGGTTTGCTGGTCACGCGCAGCACGCAGAAATCGAACATGCCGCGCGAGTTTCTGCAGCAGATTTTTAGCCGGCCACAGGCATTGGCAGTGACGGGCGGCTTCCTGGCGATTTTGGTCTTCACCAGCTTGCCCCGCGTGCCGCTATTGACGCTCTGCGCGGCGTGTATCGGCCTGGCCCGCATGATGAATCGGCGCGAGTCGCTGGCTGCGGAGAGCGCCGCGCAGCAGGCCGACCGCGATAATAAGGCGAAGCAGCCCGAGGAGCGCGTCGAAGACTATCTCACCGTCGATCCGATGGAGATCGAGCTGGGCGTCGGCCTGATTCGGCTCGCCGACCCGAACCGCGGCGGCGATTTGCTCGATCGCGTGCAGCGCGTGCGGCAGAACATCGCCGGCGAGATCGGCATCCTGATGCCTAAGGTCCGCATTCGCGACAACATGCGGCTTGAGGCCAACCAGTATCGCATCAAAATCGCCGACATCCCGGTCGCCTACGCCGAGCTTGAGCCGACGCAACTCCTGGCGATCGATTCCGGAATGACAACGGGCCAGATCGATGGCATCGCGACGAAAGATCCGGCGTTCGGCTCCGAGGCGAAGTGGATCAACCCCGGTCTCGCGGATCAGGCCGAGCTGTTCGGCTACACCGTGGTGGAGCCCGGCGCGGTGCTGGCGACGCATCTCACGGAAGTGTGTCGTCGCCATGCGGACGAAATTCTCACCCGCGATGCGACGAAGCACCTCGTCGATGAACTGAAGACAACTTCGCCGGCCGTGGTGAACGAGCTGATCCCCGGTGTGATGACGCTGGCGGAAGTCCAGGCGATTTTACACCTGCTGCTGCGCGAGCAGATTTCGGTACGCCAGCTCGGCGTGATCCTGGAAACACTGGGCGATTATGGGACGCGCTCGAAGGACCCGATTTTGCTTACCGAGTACGTACGCCATCGGCTAGCCCGGCAAATCTGCACACGCTACCGCAACGCGGAGGGCGAGCTGCACGTGATCGCGCTCGATCCGGCCTTGGAAGATCGCATTCGCGCCGGGTTCGAGCACACGGAGCGCGGGCTGTTCATCCGCATGTCGCCGCAGAGCGTTGAAGCTGCCTGCCGGTTGATCGCCAATGAGGCGAATAAGCTTATGGCGCGCAGCCAGCCGGCCATCGCCTTGGTCAGCCCGCAAATCCGCGCAGCAGTCAAGCGGCTTACCGAGAACCATTTGCCGAATCTCATCGTGCTGAGCTTTAACGAAGTGACGCGGGACACGAAGATCGTCACCGTGGGAATGGTGGCGGATAAAGCGTGATGCTGGATGCTGGATAGCGCCAGAAAGAGAAAGTAGCCTGAGCTATGGACATCAAAACCTTTCGTGCAAAAACGATGCGCGACGCCCTAGAACTCGTGCGACGCGAGCTCGGCCCTTCGGCGGCCGTGCTGCACACGCGCGAGCTCAACAGCGGCCTCGTGAGCCGGTTGGTTTTCGGTCGGCAATATGAAGTTGCGGCTTCGGCGGCCGTGAACGTGCCGAGTCGTTTGCCGGACGGGCTCCCCCTCCCCCAGCTGCTCCCATCCAGGGAGGGGAGTTTCGACGTCCAACCCGCGCACCTGGATGCCGACTATCGCAGCCGTTACCGCGACGACTTTCGGCAGCAGGTTGCCGGGCAGCTTGATGAGCTGCACGCGATGGTCGAGAAGCTGTGTCAGCGGGCGGCCTCCGCTCCGATGCACGATCTGCCCGAGGCATTGTTCGAAGTCTTCACGGACCTGATCGAGGCGGAGGTGGACGAGGCGATTGCCCGTCGATGGATCGATGAAATTCGAGCCGACGGCGAGCCGCGCGAGCTGGCGGATTCGCTGCTGGTGAAATCTCGCATCGGTGGGATTCTGGAAGATGAAATTAAGATCACCGGGCCAATTGCGATCGATTCGAACCGCTGTCGCGTGGTTGCGCTCGTTGGCCCGACAGGCGTGGGCAAGACGACCACGATCGCCAAGCTGGCCGCGAACTACCGCCTCCGGGAAAAGCGCCGCGTCGGATTGATCACGGTCGACACGTATCGCGTGGCGGCGGTGGAACAGCTTCGCACGTACGCCGATATCATCGACCTGCCGATGGAAGTGGTCGCGACGCCGCGCGAAATGCGCGATGCTGTCGCCCGCATGAATCACCTCGACCTGGTGCTGATGGACACGGCCGGCCGCAGCCCGCGCGACGAAGTGAAAATTCAAGAACTCAAGTCGATGCTTGGCGAAGCCGAGCCCGACGATGTGCAGCTCGTGCTGAGCAGCACGGCGGGGGCCAAAAGTCTGGTCGCCACGGCGGAGCGGTTCGCCGATGTCGGCACGACTGCGCTGTTGCTGACGAAGTTGGACGAAGCCAGCAGCTTGGGACACCTGGTTTCGCTCGTGCGCTCCTCGCGGTTGCCGATTAGCTATTTGACGGATGGCCAAAACGTGCCCGACGACATCCAAGTCGCCGAGCGCAGTCAGCTCGCAAGCATGCTGCTGGGAATTGAATAGCCGGGAGCGTGGAGCAGGGAGCAGGGAGTATCAACAGCCTTCTTGCTCCCTGCCCCATGCTCCCTGCTTTACACACCATGTCCGATCAAGCCGACAATTTGCGCCAGTTGATCGACGAGCCATCGCCGCATGTGATCACCGCCGCGCCGGGTCCGCCGATGATCGCCGTGACGAGTGGGCGTGCAGGCGTCGGTGTCACCACGGTGGCTGCCAACCTGGCCGCCGTTTTCGCCGACCGAGGCGCGAGGGTATTGCTTATCGACGCTGTCCAACAGCACAGCAACTTGGCGGAGATAGCCGGCGTGAATTGGACGAAGACTGAACATACGCTCGCGGACGTGCTGGCCGGCAAATGCACTCTGGCAGAAGCGATGTCGCGCGGTCCTGGCGGAACCATGTTCCTTGTAAACCGGCCGAGCCGCAGATCACAAACGGAATTCTCTCGTCACGCGCAGCAGGGCCTCCTCGCCGAGCTGCAGTCGATCGGTGACAGCATTGATTTGTTGGTGGTCGATATGGGCAGCGGACTGACTGCCTGGTCACGGCGACTCTGGCTGCGAGCGCAACTTGTGTTGCTCGTAACCACCTCAGACAGCTCCGCTCTGATGGATTCGTATGCCACGATCAAGCGTAGTGTGGCCGACGGCATCGGCCCCGACATCCGCCTCGTCGTCAATCAATGTGACGACGATGGTGTCGCAGCGGATGCCCATCGACGGCTATCGGACGCCTGCTGCCGCTTTATCGGAAGAACGATGCCGGCGTTTCCGCCGCTGCCGCGGTACGTCGCGGAAAGTCACGCCCATTCATGGCCCCGCGTCTGGGAGACTCCGAATACGCCGTTCGGCCATGCCGCCCTGTGGCTCGGTCGTGCAGTCAGCGACTTGCTGACAGGCATCCAGGCTGATTCCGATTGTGCCACTGCTTGCGGCGAACCCGATCGTATGGAAACATCGAGCAGCACTGCTCGCTGTTTAGACGAGGCCATTCGTTAGACGCAAGCAATGCTGCACATTAGTTCGGAGCTTTCCCCTCCTCCGCGAGCAGTGGCACACGAAGAGAGAGACAAATTGAAAAAAACATTTCAAGTCGCGCGCTCGCTTCGGCCGATAATGTGCGACATCATACCGGCGCGCCGGCATGATTCAAATTGGCGGAGCTGCGGCAAGTTTGACGGCACCCCAAGGAACACACATGGGTCGCATGTACGCCGGTATCCTGGGACCGCTCGCCATGATCGTGGTGATCTGCCGCGGTTGGCTTGGCTCCGGCGGCGTCGAAGGTACGCTCACCTTGGCAATGACGCATCTGGCCTTGTTTGCCCTGGCCGGTGCGATTCTCGGGCATCTCGCCCAAACCACGATCGACGAATCGGTCCGCGCCAAGCTCGAGCAACAGTTGACTCATCTTGCGGAGCAGGGCGGCACCAAAGAGGCGACCGCGTGATTTGATCACGCACCATTCATTCAATTCAACCATCGAGATGGATCTCGAGTCGGCTCTGCACGGAGCCGTTGACGATCAGGGAGGATCGCATGTCGACCGTTGCTACATCGAGGAAGGCAGCTTCTCCAGAAGAAATCGCGGAAATCTGGAAGGCTTACAAAGCCGACCCAAAGAACAAGCAGCTTCGCAATCGACTGATCGAGCAGTACCTGCCGCTCGTGAAGTACAACGGTGAGCGAATCTGGTCGCGGCTTCCCGACGGCGTGGAGCTCGACGACTTGATTTCCGCTGGCGTGTTCGGCCTGATGGACGCGATCAACGCCTTCGACCTGACGCGCGGGGTGAAGTTCGAAACTTATTGCGTCCCCCGCATCCGCGGTGCAATGCTCGATGAGCTCCGTACGATGGATTGGGTGCCGCGGCTGGTGCGCAGCAAGGCCAGCAAGCTCAACGAGGCAATCAAGGCGCTGGAGGCCAAGTTTGGCCGACAACCCAATGAAAACGAGCTGGCCCAGCAAATGGGGCTTAGTCTGGCCGACCTCGAAAAAATGATCACCGACGCCAACGCGGTGAATCTCATTAGCCTCAACAAGAAGTGGTATGAGACGGACAGCTACAAGGATGTTCGCGAGATCGACATCCTGGAAGACAAAAAGGGAGAAGACCCGACGAAGCGCATCCAGAAGTCGGATCTCATGCGCCTGGTGACCAAAGGACTCAACCGCAACGAGCGGCTGATCATCATTCTTTACTATTATGAAGAGCTGACGATGAAGGAGATCGGCGCCACGCTTGATCTCTCGGAAAGTCGTGTCAGCCAGATGCACAGCGCGATTGTGCAGCGCTTGCAGAACCAGCTCGGCCGTCGCCGCCCGGAATTCGGCGCGGCTTAGAGTTTTCTATTGGATGTGGATCGGAGCCCGAAGCGCAAGCAAGGGTATACCACGGACCTTTGCCGGCGCGGAAAGCGTCTGAACGTTCAACCTGCTCGCCGCCGGGCAGATACATCGGATCGCTAATGTTAGCTGGGCTAGGCCAGGCATCACTTAGCATTTCGCCGCGCTGCGCAATAGCTGTTTCCACCCCCGCTGCTGCTGGCGGGCAGCCGAATGGGCCAGGCGGTGAAAGCGGGCCTTGTCGAGATCGATGACCCACAATCGGCCTGCCGGGCAGACGATGAAATTGCCGACGTTGGTGTCGGCCAGACTGGCCCGGAGTTGCGCCAGCCGTTGCCATAATTCGCCCAGTTGTCGCCACAAACTTTCGGCCACTTGCCCGGAATCCTGCTGTTCGTCGGCAAAACACGACCGCAGCGTGCGGCCCTCGAGATAGGGATACAGCAAAAAAGAATCCCGCCGCAGCGGGCCCAGCCGGTTCTCGATGCAAGCTACCGGACGAGGCGTCGCGATGCCTCCGTCCGCCAGCTTGTGCATGACGTTCCAGGTCAATCGAGCGCGGGCTGCCTGCACCGTGCGCTTTAGCGCATGAGGCCGGCTCGGCTCGACGTAGTGCTTTAGGACATAGCCCTGCTCGTCCCAACTAAAGCGCACCGTTCGCCGCACCGCTTTTGCCCGCAGCGGCTCGCCCAGACGCAGCAGCGATTCGGGCTGGTTCCAGAGTGTCTCCCGAAGATCGGCTGACAGGACAGCGGCGTATCGAGCCACCCGAAAGAATGAACTGCGGCACGCCACAGCAGCTTCAGCATCCACGGTGTTCATCCGAAAAGGCCCGAATTCCCCGGCCCGCAATTCCTGCACAGAAAGCAAGCGGGCCGCTTGGTTTCACCGCGGTGAATGTAGGAAGTTCTTTAACTCAAGTCTTCCCCGGTTGCTGCCACACCCCTCAGTTTCTATGATTGCGCAACCGCAATTTCCACAAATTTTTCGCTAGCGACTTGAAGGTATTGATCAGTGCTATCGTTCATTGATGCTCTCCCTATGGCGGCGTACCCGGCCGGCGCGCTCGACGTGCCAACCTTGTTCTGGTTTGTCTTTTGTGCAGGCACCGTAGCTCTGCTTGCGCTCGACATGTTCGTGTTTCACCGGCACGCACACGAGCCAACGCTGCGCGAATCGGCCCTGTGGACCGTCTTCTGGTGCAGCCTGGCGCTGGCGTTCAACGGTTGGGTGTGGTGGTGGGCCGATTCGCGGCACGCGCTCGCCTTTTTCACCGGCTACCTGGTCGAGTGGTCGCTGTCGATGGACAACGTCTTTGTGTTCCTGGTGATCTTTGCCTATTTCGGCGTGCCGCTCAAATACCAGTACCGAGTGCTGTTCTGGGGCATTTTGGGCGCGATCGTGATGCGGCTGACGTTTATCCTCGTCGCCAATCAATTGCTGCATCGCTTCGAGTGGGTGTTTTACATTTTTGGTCTGTTTCTTATCTATACCGGCATCAAGCTGGCAACCGCCCACGGTGTCGAAACGAATCCGGACCATAACATCGTGTTGCGGCTCGGGCGCCGGTTTCTGCGCGTGGCCAAGGGCTCGCATGGCCAGCAGTTCTTCGTGCGGCAGAACGGCTTGCTCAACGTCACGCCGCTGTTCCTGGTGTTGTTGGTGATTGAGAGCACCGACGTCGTATTCGCGATCGATAGCGTGCCCGCGATCTTCGGCATCACCAAATCGCTCCGCTCGCCGATGGAGCCGTTTATCGTGTTCACCTCGAACGTGTTTGCAATCATGGGATTGCGGGCGCTGTATTTTCTGTTGGCCGGCGTGATGGGCTTGTTCCGCTACTTGAGCTTTGGTTTGAGCGCCGTCCTGATCTTCATCGGCTCGAAGATGATGGTTCACGAATGGTGGGATCCCGAGCCGTGGCACTCGCTACTGGTGATCGTGTTCTTGCTGGCGACGGCGATTGTTGCGTCGGTCATCGCCGCCCGGCGCGAAAAAAGGGCACTCAACCTGGCAGAATCCGCGTTGCCCAGCGACCCCACGACGAGTCATTGAAGGCCGTGCGCTTCGCCGACCGAGCGCGCGGGTGGCACGCCCTGAGTCTGCGAAGGGCGTGGAATTGTTGTCAAACACGCTCTTTCAGGGCGTGCCACTCTCGGGATTTCTTGACACCGGCGTCCTCGTGCTGTGCAATAATGATAGAGCAGAGTCCGCACCGCAGTTGGGGCTGTGGCGCGGAAGTGAAGAGGAGTCTTTACTGATGGCCAAGCCTACGCCTCCACGCGCTGGTGCCACTGGCTATGCCAGTGCTTCCACGAACGCCCGGCAACGGCACTGGCGGAGCCAGTGGCACGCTTCCCGCGCCTTCACCCTCGTCGAAATGCTGGTCGCCATGGCCATCACGCTGGTGATGATGGCCGCGGTCGTGACGCTCTTTGCCAATGTGAGCAATAGCGTCCGCAATCGTCGGGCAACCATCGAGATGAGCGGCCAGCTGCGGCACCTCCGCAACGTGCTGCAACAGGACTTGCAAGGCGCCACTTGCCCAGGCGTTCCCTGGCAGCGCTCCGAATCGAACGTCGGCTACATCGAGATCATCGAGGGACAGTATCGCGAAGGGAACGCGAGCAACCTCATCGATGGCGCCTGGCCCCCCACGGCGACTAACCCGGAGATTGATCACACGTTATCCACCATTCCCACCAGCAACCTGCCGCTCGACACGCCGTCGGCGGCCACCGGAGAATGGGTTACGGACGCCGCCGGCCTCGGCGACTCCGACGACGTCCTCATGCTCACCACGCGCAACGAGCATGAGCCGTTTATCGGCCGCATGCCGACAAACGCGCGGCCAGACGTGCCAAACTCCGGTGACGAGTCGAATCCATTTCATCAGTGGGGGTATCAAACAATTGAATCCACGTTAGCCGAGGTCGTGTGGTACGCGGTTGAGAACCCGGGCTATACGGACGATCCCGACGATCCGGATGATGGCGAAACGGATCCTTCGGCCGAGGCGTTTTTTGGCGAGCCGGGGATGCGTACGATCTATCGCCGCACTCTGTTGATCGCCCCCTGGATTAATCCATATTCTCGGCTGGACAATAATGGCCGCGAAATCCCGTTCATGATAGACGGTGATCGATTCATGGCCCGTCCTGGGTTGGTGCGAATTCTTCGGGATAATATCGAGCGCGATGACCTTGAACGAGCGCTCGCCGCACTCGTGGCATTCCAGGAGCGATACGACTTGTCGGTCCGCCTTGAGTTCGACCCAAACCTGGGAGATGACGGCCGCTACGTGATTCTTGCCAATACGCTGGGCGATTTGACCAAGCGAGAGAACCGATACGAGCATTATTCATTCCGGCCAGAAGAAAGTGCATCCGTGAAAGCGAGGCGGGACTATCCCTATGCGGCGCTGTCGATGGGCCGCGGCTACTCCGGTTCGAATCCGAAAGTCATCTGCTGGCCGGATGCAGAAAGTCCAACCGGAGCCCCAAACAACTACGATCCGTCATCTGCGCCCTTTGATGAGGGTCAGGCGCACTTGCAGGATGTTGGAAGAGCGCCAAATCTGATCGAGGATGTGGTTGTAGCCTATACACTTATCAACCCGTTTCCGACGCAAGGTCCTACTACTCGACAACGCTACAAATGGCGGCCGTTTGCCTACGTCGACGGGAAGAGCGAAATGAGCGCCACGTCGCGGGTCATGCTGAACGATGAGGAAGTGGTGGTGCGGATTATTCACGGGCTTGTGCCGCTATCCGGCGAACGGCGCGGCGAAGATGTGATGATGACCGGGGTGCTGGCGTTCGATTTGCGCCTGTACGATCCGGGGGCGCCGCTCTTCGCAACGAGGCAGATTCCCGGCGATCGAAACTCGCCGTTGGACGTCGTGGTTACGCCGAGCGATCCGGGCTGGCGCGGCATGCCGCCGGATGGCGCCGGCGGAGCCTATTTGCACGACGATAACATGCGACTGAACTTTAGTGGCAAGATCGGGACCGACAACCGAACGTTTCCCTACGTCAGCCAAGGGGCGTACGTCGACCTCGGGTATGGATACGATGACCGGTTCACGGTGCCCCTGCTACCAATTCCAGACCCGGCCACGACCTATCATCCGAACTTTGCATCTTCCGCGCCGGCATGGTTTTTTGTGCCTCGCGGACTAACTGACGTGCTCGGAAGATTACTGGCGCCGGGTTACGCGGTGTACGACACGTGGTCGTTCCACTATGAGAATAATGGCGTGAATGAGGATTTGGATGAAACACTCGACAGAGCTTGGCGGCCTGTCAAGGTTCCTCTCGATCCTTTAGCAATCCCGCAGATTGATGAAGGCACTAATGGCCTCGATGATTGGGGTCATTATTCCGATGGAACCTTTACTCGCCTCGGCGTCGATGACGTCGGTGAGCGCGAGACTGCGCCGCCGTACGACAAGCCGCTCCGCGGCGTGCAGGTGCTGGTCCGCAGCTACGAAGGCGACAGCCGCGCGATCCGCCAGGTCCGCGTCAACCAGCATTTCATGCCGGAGTGAGCAGGGTCGAGGGCGGAGGGTCAAGAGTCAAGGGCCAGAAGCAATGCCTCGCGTGGCCTTGCTCTGGCCCTCGTCTCTCGACCCTTGACCCTCGGCCCTTGACGTTCCATGCACATCATTCGGCTTCGTGGACCGTGGCAGCTCGAGCCGATTGAGCGATACGTGCCCCGCAATGGCGGTCGCTATGACTGCTCCACCGAAGGCTTGCCGCCAAGCGCGCGCGCGACCATGCCGGCCGATTGGTCGGAATCATTCGGCCGCGATTTTCTCGGCCGTGTCCGCTACCGCCGTACTTTCCAGAAGCCGACCGGTCTTGAAACGGGCGAGCGCGTCTGGCTCGTCGTCGAACCACCGCGGTCCCAGGGCGCCGTGACTCTTAACGATCGGCCTCTCGGCGAAGTGCGGTCCGGCGATCCACCGGCACGCTTCGAGATCACCGCGCAACTCGACGATCACAACCGACTAGAAGTCGTCGTTGATCATCCGGCGCTTGACGCCGCCAGCGTCGCTAACGACGATAGCATCACCGATTTGCCCGGCGGCCTCGTCGGCGAAGTCCGGCTGGAAATTGACGAGTAATTCGCCACAGAGGACACAGAGCACACAGAGAAAGGAACAGATTGCTTTTTGAACAGAAGAAAGCAGAGGTAGCAGAGCTTTAAGTTATTTTTATTCTCTCTGTGTCCTCTGTGTCCTCTGTGTCCTCTGTGTCCTCTGTGTCCTCTGTGGCAAATCGTAATTGTAAGACCATGAAACGCCGCAATCCCCTATTCGCTGGCCTGACGGCGATCTTCGTTTTCTCAACCTCCGCGGTTAGCGCGGAACCGCAGTTGCTGCCGTGGGAGCTGCTCGAGGAGGGGTGGATTCAATTGTTCGATGGCCAGACGCTCTACGGCTGGCAGCCCACCGGAGAAACAAAATGGGAAGTCAATAGCAGCGAAATTCGCACCGACGGCAAGCGGCCCGGCTTCCTCATGACGACCACCGAATGGGCCGACTATGAGTTGCAACTCGAGTTTCGTGCCACCGCGACGACCAACAGCGGCGTGTTTCTGCGGACTGCCGCCGCGCCCAAAAATCCCGCGTTGGATTGCTACGAGCTGAACATCGCGCCGATTGACAATCCGTTTCCAACGGGCAGTTTCGTTGCCAGACAAAAAACGCCGTTGCCCGCCGATAAAGCGCCAACACCGGATACGTGGCACACATTTAGGGTGGTCGCGTGGGCTGGCTGGATCACTGCGGAGCTGGACGGCCAACGCGTGGCCGATCTCGCCGATCCGTCGCCCGTCCGCATCGGCCACATCGGGTTGCAATGCAACAGCGGCCCGGTTGCATTTCGCAACATTCGCCTGCGGCCAATCGAGCTCTGGCCGTTCCTGGCGACCGGCGACTTGTCGAACTTCAACACCGACCGCGCCGAACAGAGCCGGTTTGACGTCAACGACCGTGAGCTGCACGTCGTGAATGGACCCGGCCAGATCGAAACCAATCAGCAGTTCGCCAACTTCGTCCTGCAGCTCCAGTGCAAGGTCAACGGCGACGGGCTGAACTCCGGCGTCTTTTTTCGGACAATTCCCTCCGGGCGTTGGGTCGGATACGAAAGCCAGATCAACAACGTCTTCAAGAACGGCGACCGCGCCAAGCCGGCCGACTTCGGCACCGGGGGAATCTATCGCCGCCAGCCGGCCCGGCGGATCGTCGCCGACGACCGCGAGTGGTTCACCAAAACGATCGTCGCCGACGGACCGCATATGGCCGTATGGGTCAACGGATACCAGGTCAGCGATTGGACCGACGCGCGTCCGCAGCGCGAAAACGCTCGCGAGGGTCTGCGGTTCGGCCCCGGCGCAATTGCGATTCAAGGGCACGACCCGACGACGGACCTCCTCTTCCGCAACATCCGCGCCGCCGAGCTGCCGCGCTGAGAGGATGCTGCGGAGGATGCGGGATGCAGGGGGCAGGGTTTCGAGGCGTCACTGGAAATCGTGCCGTCTTGTCACTCCTGCCAGCCTGAACCACAATGACAAAGATTGCGTCTTTGAAAGCGCGCATATTTATTCCCTGCCCCCTGCATCCCGCATCCTGCATCCTCCGCTGCATCCTCCCATGCCTTCCTGCGTTCTCGCGTATTCCGGCGGCCTCGACACCTCAGTAATCCTGGGCTGGCTGCAAGACGAAGGTTACGATGTCCACTGCGCGTACGTCGACCTTGGCCAGCCGTGTGAGGATCGCAATGCAATCCTGAAAAAGGCGCGGGATTGCGGCGCGGCCTCGGCCCGCGTCGTCGATGCCCGCGAGGAGCTGTGCCGCGACTTTGCCTTCGCCGTGCTCGGCTGGCAGGCGAAGTACGAGGGCATCTATTTGCTGGGCACTTCCATCGCCCGGCCGCTGATCGCCAAGTGCTGTCTGCAAGTCGCCCGAGAAGTTGGCGCCCATGCCTTCGCCCATGGCGCAACGGGCAAGGGCAACGACCAGTGCCGGTTCCAACTGGCCGCCGAAGCGCTGGAGCCAGGGATCAAAGTCCTGGCCCCGTGGCGCGATGCGAAGTTTCGCGGAAAATTCCCCGGCCGCACCGAAATGATCGACTACTGCGACGCGAAAAAAATCCCCGTGAAAGCGTCCCTCGCCAAGCCGTACAGCTCCGACGAAAACTGTTTGCACATCAGCTACGAAGCCGGCAAGCTCGAAGACCCCAGCGTCGACGGCGTGACGATCATCGACTTCGGCATGACAGTCTCGCCGCAGGATGCGCCCGACAAGGTCGAAGAAGTAACGATTGGATTCGAGCGGGGCGTGCCGGTGACGCTCAATGGCAAACGGCGTTCGCCTCTGGAGATGGTCCAGGAGACGAACGCGATCGCCGGCCGCAACGGCGTCGGGCGGATTGATATCGTCGAAAACCGCTTCGTCGGCATGAAGAGCAGGGGGGTCTACGAGGCGCCCGGCATGACGACGCTCTATGCGTCCCACCTGGCGATCGAGCAGCTTACGCTCGACCGCGACACCGTCCATTTGCGCGACCGCCTCGCGCCGGAAGTGGCCGAAATGGTCTACTACGGTTTCTGGTACACGCCGAAGATGGATGCGCTCATGGCCTTCTCTCGCGAAGTGCAGCAGGCCGTCAATGGCGAAGCGACGCTCGGCCTGTACAAAGGCAACATCATGGTCCGTGGCCGCACGAGCCCCAACAGCCTCTATGATGCCGCCACCGCCAGCATGGAAGCCGGCGGCAGCTACGATCAAACCGACGCCGAAGGTTTCCTGCGCATCCAAGGCCTCCCAAGCCGCGTTTTGGGCCGCGTGCGGCCGCGTAAGTATTGAGTGGAGTAGAGCGGTAGTGGAGTAGTGGAGTAGTGAGGGAGCGGAAGAGTGGTGGATTGGTGGAGTACTTGGCGGGTTGGCAGTTAGAAGCGAGGGGAGCGATATGATTTACTCAGCCAAGGAATTGGTTGTCTACAAGAAGTCGTTTGCGACAGCAATGGAGATTTTTGAAGTCTCGAAACAATTCCCGGCGGAGGAACGCTTTGCATTGACAAGTCAGATCCGGCGTTCATCTCGCTCCGTCAGTATGAATCTCCGTGAGGCATGGGCAAAGCGCCGCTACGAAGCACATTTCATTAGTAAGCTTACTGATTGCGACGGAGAGAATTCGGAGACAGACACATCGCTGGATTTCGCCCTCGCGTGCGGATACATATCAAATCAAATTCATCAACAGCTAATTGAGGCGAATGCGGAAATCACTCGCATGCTGAATGGTATGATCCGCTCTCCGGAAAAATTCGTTCTCAAATCCTGACGACGTCCCGCTTCAGCTCATCTTTCCGCTACTCCACTACCGCTCTACTCCACTACCGCTCTTCCCATGTACGTCCGCGAAAACCCCGTCCTCCAGTGGGAGCTGCTCACGAACCTTCGCATGACGCGGGCGTTCCTGCTCTTGTTCGCGTACGTGGCATTACTTGGTGGCGTGGTTTATCTCGCCTGGCCTCAAGAGCAGCGGCTTGATTTGGCCCAACCGGAAGCGGCCAAGCGGCTGGTGAACCTGTTCTTTTTCGGCCAGTACATGCTGGCGTCGCTGATGGCGCCGAGCTTTGCCGCCGGCGCCATCACGGGTGAAAAAGAGCGAATGAGCTACGAGATGCTGCTCGCCACTCCGCTGCGGCCCGGCGCGATCGTGCTCGGCAAGTTGTTCGCATCCCTGACGCACCTGGGCATCCTCATGGTCTGCTCGCTGCCGATCGTCATGCTGTGCCTGCCGCTGGGGGGCGTGTCGCTGTACGAAGTGTTCGCCGCTTACTTCGGCATGATTTCCACCGTGGGGCTGTTCGGCATGATCAGCTTGTGGGCCAGCAGCCACTTCAATCGCACGAGCGCCTCGCTCGTCGTGTCGTATCTCTTAATCCTGCCCCTCGCGCTCGTTTGCGTCCTGGCGTGGAAGCAATTGGAGCAGCTCGGTCCGGCACGCCTGCTCGTGGTCGTCACCGTGGTGCCGATCGCATGTGTTTCGCTAGGCACTCTCATGTGGCAAAACGCCTGCCGACGGCTGCTTTTTCCGCCGGACTTGGGCAGCGAGGGCAAAGAGGTCGTGGACCTCGAAACTGAAGCCCGCGAGGCGGTCGGCCTGTACATCAAGCGCGACGAGTTTCCCGACCGGCTCTTCGCGCCGCCCAAACGCACGTCCTTCATGGAGGAAGGCACCAATCCAATTTACGACAAGGAGATGCGGAGCGAAATTTTCAGCCAGGGCACGCTCATGCTCCGGCTGGTGATTCAAATCAGCATGCTGCTCGCGCTGATCGTGATGGCGTTTTGCCTGTACATCTGGCCGGAATGGGCCCCCTGGTACATCGCGTACGTCCTGCTGTTCAACATGCTGGTGGGGCCGGTGTTCTCGGCCGGCAGCGTGACCAGCGAGCGCGAGCGGCAAACCCTCGACTTGCTGCTCGTGACGCTCGTGACGCCGTGGCAAATGATGTGGGGCAAGCTCCGCGCCGGCCTGCGCGTTTCCAGCGTGCTGACGTCGTTTCTACTGTGGCCCGTGCTGTTGGCGTGCCTGATGTTGGTGCCCTTCTGGCACAACCTGCCGACGATGTTCGGCTACCTGGTGATTGTCGGCCTGTGTTGCGTGACAACCACGACAACGGCCCTGTTCTGCTCGACGATCTTCCAGAAGTCGGCCACGAGCTTGATCGCCAGCTATCTGATGATCGTCGTCATGTTTATGGGCCCGGTGGCCGTGACAGTTTTTGCCAAGACGTTCTTCAGCGGCAGCGCAGAAACCGCGCTGGCCGAAACTTTGGGCGTGCTCAGCCCGTTTTCCGCCGCGTTTTCCTTGCCGCTGGACGTCAACACGGGCGAGCGGCCGGACGTGGCCCCGCCGACGGATTCCGACCTCCGCGTATTCTTCGGCTTCGTCGGCTGGTCAGTTCTCTATAATTCGGCGCTGCTGGTGACCATGATGCGACTATTTCAGGTCCGCTGGCGCGTCGCCGATTGACCGTAGGGCCGGCTGTCCCGGCGGCGCACAACGCGGCGTTTAATCACGTAGTCTGAAGGCATCGTGGCCGGCACAGCCGGCCCTACGCGTCCGGCGATGCCATCGCCGGCTTTTTGTAATCCCTTGACGACTGCATTGCCGCCATGCGATAACGGCGCAAGATCGATCGCGGCACGGCTGCCGGTGATGTCATGTCCACCGCCCCCACCATGAAGCGCCCCAAAACGCAGGACGAGCGCGACCTGCTGTTGTACGAGTCGCGTTTGCAGCGGCCGGTGAGGATGAAAACGCCGGAGTTCGAGCGCAACGCGCGGATTCGGCATGTCATCTTCTCCGGCCAGTTCTCAGCGCCGTTTCTCGAGGAGCTCGGCGGCATCGCCGACATGATCCGCGTCCTCTCGAAGAGCCGTGCCGGGCAGGATTTTCTCATCAATCTGCTGCCGCACAAACGGGCGATGCTGTTTTTCACGCAGCCTTCCACGCGCACGTTTCTCTCCTTCATGGCGGCGTGCCAGATTCTGGGAATCACCTGCAACGAAGTCCGCGACCCCAGCACCTCGTCCGAAACCAAGGGTGAAACGCGATTCGACTCGATCCGCATGTTCAGCAGCTACTTCGACGTGATCATCATGCGGAGCCCGATCGCGCGGCTGGCCGAGTCGTGCGCCTATCTCATGAACGACCTAGAATTACGCGGCCAGCGCAGCGTGCCGATTGTTAACGCCGGCTCGGGGGCGGACGAGCATCCCACGCAGGCGCTCCTGGACATCTACACGCTGCAGCGGACCTTCCAGTTTGCCAGTCCCGAGGATTCGCCGGTTGCCAACCGCTTTGAGGAGCTCCGCGAACGAAAAGGCTACCCCGGCCTGACGAAAGGCCTGACGCACAAAACCTATGGCTTCTGCGGCGATATCGGGCGCGGGCGGACGGTCCGCTCGCTCGCGATGCTGCTCGCGCTGTACGAGGATGTACGGCTGGTGTTCATCGCGCCGGACCATCCCAAGCTGGCGATGCGCGAAGATTTGCGCGAGCGGCTCGTGGACCGAAATGTGCGTTTTTATGAGGTGGAATCGTTCGAGGAACAGCTCGACGGCCGGCCCGTCATCGAGCAGCTCGACGCGCTCTACATGACGCGGATCCAGAAGGAGCACGACGATCCGCAGGACGCGGCCTCGATGGCCCACATCGACTTCTCGCGATACTGCCTCACCCCGGACCTCGCCGCCCGCATGAAGGAATACGCCCCGATCCTGCATCCGTTCCCGCGGGATCAGCATTTCGGCGAGATCCCTCCCGAGATCGACAACGACCCGCGCGCCATGTACTTCCGTCAGGCCCGCAACGGCATGTGGATTCGGGCCGCGTTGCTCGCCCACATCTTCGACGTCGACCGCCTTATCTCACGCCATTTCTTGAGCGAATACTTCGAGCGCCACAGCTACAACGACTGAGTCGTTGGCCGTGTCGCGCCGTGTGCTTCGACCGATCCGTCGGGAACAACGCGTTACCAGACGACCGTGTCGAGGCTCAAAACTTTTTGCCTTTACCGCCCAGAGGAATGCCGCACTTGACGCCGGTCTCCCATATTGAGACAGGTTCGACGGGAATTTGGAAATCTATTCATCTACATACTTGATTTTCTCATCGTTCGTACTTTAGACTCCGAGCGCATCTCGGGCCGAGAAGCGCTGCGTGCGCTTTTCCGTCTTGCCATTCCTAATCTATAGGGGGCATACCGTGTCAGCAGCAGTTCGATTCGGCGGGTCAGTGTTTGCATTGGCGGCGTTTCTCATCTTTTTCTCGCCGCCGGCTGCGAAAGCCCAGGAAATCTTTCCCGGTTTCGATCTATTTGCGACTGAACCAGGGACCAGTGCCACGTTCGAGACGCCTTTCGGTGATGTTGAGGTGCCGTTTAAGGGCGTTCCGCTCGGCCCGAACGGCGAGACGGATACCATCGTGCGCCGCCACGCTGGCTCGGGTTTCCCACTTGGTATTGGATCAGAAGTGACAGTCCCGATTGAAATCGTGGCATTGAATCTAGTGAGCATTAATCCGATCCAGATTGGGCCATCGATGTATAACGTCACGGCTACGGCCGACCCTTCGCCCTTGGGCACCATGACGATCCACAAAACGTCTGCCAATGGCGGCACATTCGATTCCCTGCTGCCAGTCTTCGCCAAAGTTACCTTTACCGATGTCGACAATCCAAACAACATGTTCATGACCCAAGTCTTTAAACAGTTTCAGGGCACCGGTCGATGGTCACATTTTCCAAGCCTGATGCACCAGCACACGGTAGCCACCCCCGCCGGCGGCTTTCACCCGGGCGTGGATCCCATCACTGGCGCGAAAATCCCGGCAACTGAAACTGCACCGCGGGCATTCCACGTGGTGCGGCCGCCGATGGGGAGAGTGCCTAAGTGGTCGCAATTGCCGGTGAATATGACCGGCGAGAACATCCCTTCTGACGTCGATTGGCGTGATATCATGCTTTCTCCTCCACTTCAAACGGCGCCGAACTGGACCTTGGCCGACGACTTTATCTCGGACGGCCGGCCCATTAATGCCGTCCGCTGGTGGGGTTCGTATTTCGATCCGGCTCATGAGCCCACATATGTGGGCAACGCTAAGTACTTCCCCGTGGTGGAGGATGGCTTTGCGATCTCGTTCTTTACTGATATTCCGGCGAACCAGAACCCGGCCGGTCCCTTTAGTCAGCCCGGCGAATTGCTGGGCTCGTACTTCGCCCCGGAAACCGTGGTGCGTATCTTGCCGACCGATCAGATAGGCTGGGACGGGCATCGCGTCTGGGAGTATGAGGTGAGTCTGGACGCTACGCACGGGGACCACCTGATCCCCGGTGTGACGACGCCCAATGCATTTAACGAAACCGCCGGGCAGATTTATTGGGTATCGATCACCGCGGAGAACGGGCACGACGTGGACCCGAATACCTGGCAGCCCCTCCCCAACAATGATCCCATGGAATTGCAGCACTATTGGGGATGGCATACCAGTCCCGACGTTTTCAACGACGTGGCCGTGATGGGCGATTTGCAGATGCCGGGCATGAACTGGGTATATGAAAACTGGATGCCTATCCAGCCAGCGCATGGTCAGTTTGACCTGGCGTTCGAACTTCTCACCGGGCCTGCCGTCTTTGCTCTTCTCGTCGGCGACTACAATCGCAACGGCAAGGTGGATGCGGCCGACTACGTCATATGGCGCAAAACCTTGGGTCTGGCGGTTCCCGCAGGCTCCGGTGCCGACGGAAATGGCGACGGTTTCGTCACTATTGCCGACTATCCAATTTGGAGGACCAACTTCGGGGATATGGCCGGCAGCGGCAGCGCGGAAATTGGCGCGCCCGAACCATCTTCCCTGTCGTTGATCGTGACAGGCATCTGTGGCTGCCTGTATTCGGGCCCACGACGAAGAGTCCTCCGTCGGTAACGCCCGCTGCCGATCCAAGCGTTACTTTGGGCGTTGTTCGTACTACCGTGTGGCGGCCTCAGATCCGTGCCGAGAGCGGGAAGCTCAGCAGCACTTCACGCGATGCCAGTCGCGTCGAATTTGCGAGTTGCACGCGGGGACCGTATATCTATTGCAGCGTGCCGAGCGCGTTCCCGTTTTCGGGGCCGCAACGGATCGAAGCAGTTTGTAGCGTTTGGGCAAACCATGCCGCCGGTCGCCACAGCTCTGTTTATTCGCCAGCTGGCGGCTCGATGCATTACGAGGAGACTGGATCGTTCGCCGCGAGGAAATGCCATGCAATGCCGTCGCTCTGTGTTCTTTGTGGCGCTAGTTTCCGCCGCTTCTGTTTGGCTGCAAGGCAAGCCCGCGCGTGCGGCAGGGTATTGGAACGTGCCCAGCACGTTCTGCCAGTGCGTGGGCTGCGGCTGGGGCGCCGGCTATCACGCACCGCTCGTGTTGGGACCGATTTCCTGCCAGGGTTGGTGCGACCCGAAAGAAGTTCGGCTGCCTTATTCGCCGGCGCCATCCTATGGTTGCTATGCCAATGGCGGTTGCTGCTTCGGCCAGCCGACACACTTAGAGTCGGCCGTCTTGCCGCCGTCAGCCGCTGCACCCGCACCGGTAAGCGCCATCTTCGCTCCGCCAATCGAGCGATAGCGCGATACGTGCTACACTGGCGCGATGTTCCGTTTCCTGTTCTGGCTGTTTCTGTTCGCACTCCTCATGGCCGCGTGGCTGCTATGGGCGCTGTTGCGGCCATGGCTGTTTGCGCGTCGCGTCGAACATGCGAGGAGGCAATTCGCGCGTCGTCGAGCCGAGTTGGAGTCGCAGTTCTTCCAGAAGGCCGCAGCCAGCGGGAAACCACGAGGCCTGGCCTGGAAAAGCACGGCGTTTCAGAACGGCGTCGTGCTGGCCCGCGATCGGGCCAACGGCGAACTCGTCGGCCTGGTGGGCGTGACGATTGGCTTCGAAGCGATCGAAGGCGGCGGAATGGAAGATGTCGAAGCGGTGGGCAACTTGCGCGCTGCCACGGCCGTATTCACCCACAACGGTCGCGAGTGGACCACGGCCGGCCGTGCCATCTTCAACCTCGAACCGCGCGAAGTCCTCGAACGCTATCGCGACAGCCTCGACCCGATCATCGCGTAAGGCCGGCGATGCCATCGCCGGTCCGTTTGGCACTATTCCACAACGCGGTGACGCCATCGCCGGCTGTACGGCCGTTAGATATCCGATGCCCCGGTCGGCGTTCGCGAGGCTGCCAATTCGGCAAGATGATTGTGGACCAGCTCCAGCGTCGACGCCTCGCGGGGATGGAGCGTGCCGCGGGTCAGGATGACCGAGGCGATCGGATTCTCCCAAATGAGTTGCCGCGGCTTTTGACTTTCTCGCGTTGTGGAGCCGTATTTCTTGACGGCCGCCTCGCTGACCAGATGAAACTGATCCGTCGGCAAAAAACCCGCAATGCGAAACAATTTACCGTCGATGAATTGATACAAGAGCAGCTCCGTTTTTACACCGGCCACGGTTGGAGAATTATCTTCCACAGGCAGGTCGATGCGGGCATTGATGATGCTCGCCTGCTTGTGCCATGGCTCAGGCTGCAGCGACGCCTTGTTCGCGCCCCAAGCCGTATCGGAGCAGAGCGGCAGCTTGTGGCCGCCCTCGCCGCTGCGCGCATATTTCTGCTTGAAATCCGCGAGGTTCATCCCGAGCCGATCGCCCTTGAGCTCGTACAGCAGATCTTCCAGCGAGGGCGACGAGCCAGAGCCACCCTTTTTGCGCGGTCCGTACCGCTTCGCGAAGCTCGCGACAAGTTCCATGAACCGCGACTGATTGATGTCCTCCGTCGCGATGCACTTCAAATCGGCATCGGGCACGTTCGACAGGTCATACGAACTGTCGGCAGGGATTGGAAACACCAGCAGCAGCGCGCTGTGCTGGCGGCGGTAAAGCTCGCGCATCATCGCCTCGGGCGTCGCTTCGAAGAGTGTCGGCGAGAGCCCGCCGCCGAAACTGGCCCGGCCTGGTACCGTCAATTTGTGCCCGCACTGAATGCACTTGCCCTGTTTGCCCGCCAGTTCGTCGGGCACTTGCAACAGGGCTTTGCAGCCTGGGCACTCAATCTGAATAGGCATGGAAATATCGGACCAAAGCGCGCAGTACTGGACTAAGCACCAAGCGTCCTAATGCGATGCGGCGCATACGCCGCCACCGAGGACACGGCGATGGGACCCGTACTTCAGTTTACACGGTCGCAATAGTTTGCAAAACGGGTGATGGATGCGGCACGAGCCGGTTATGTCAGCGTCATCGCAGACGGCAAGATTTGCCTATTTAATACTGGCCCACCACTGCGGCGCCGAACGCTAGCCAACCCCTAAGTTCAGTCCGCAATTACGCAACCCACCGCGAGATGGTCGGAATAGCCGTTCTCATGAAAGTCCACTTCGGAGTAGCTCTTCGACGGCCGCGGGATCGCCTCGGGGAAAGAGGGTTGAAAAAATAGTTCCGGATACTCCAGCCGGTCGCTGCTCTCAGACTTCCAATGGTAGCCGGCCTCATCCAACAGACCCGCCGAAATAATGATCTGATCGATCAATTGCCACTTGTTATCCCACACAAACGTGCCGTCACCACCGGCTCGAATTCGTGCCGTTGTATTGTAGAGCGCACCCGATGGCAGGTTCTCCTGGCTCGCCAACGCTCGCAGATGGTCCTTGACCGACACATTGTCCGGCTCATCGTTAAAGTCGCCCACCATGATGATGTCGGCCTTCGCGTCGGCGGAGAGAATCTCATCTAAGCGTTTGCGCAACACGGTCGCGGCCGCGATCCGTTGCCATTCCTCATTGTTCCGCGAAGGCCAGTGGTTTACGAACACAAATAGATCCGCTTCATCGCGTCGCAGCCTGGCCTCGATGATGTCGCGGGTTTTTTCCGCATCCACAAAATGGAACTGCGAGTCCGCAAGAGCGAACAAGTTCGCGTCAAACACCAGAGCGCAATCGATGCCGCGATCGCTCGGCGAATCTTTGTGGACGATTTCATATTTGCGCCCCAGCGGCGCCAAGCGCTTCACGAGCATTTCCACCACTTTGCGATTCTCGACCTCGCACAACCCCAACACATCCGGCCCGCGTCCTTCGTTCATCTTGCTGATGACACTGGCCAGATTCTTGAGCTTCGTTTCCAGCCGCTCGGCCGTCCATCGCTTCGGCGCTTCGGGCGTAAAATCTTCGTCCATTTCGACGTCGGGATCGTCTTCCAGATCGAACAAGTTCTCAACGTTCCAACTGGCGATGTAGAACTCATCGGCCCGTGTTGCTCGAGCACCGATTAACAAGAACGCAAGTAGAAGGCTAACGCCACCAAGGATGCGGAACATCGTTTCAATCACTCTGGATTCGATTAGTTGAGGCCGCGTTAATCCATACATTATAAACGCACAAAAGTGTTGCGATTGCAACGTGTTACATCCGGCGTTACGAGCGGAGCAGCTTCCGCAGCACCGTCTGCAGAATCCCGCCGTTGCGGTAGTAATCCAGCTCGACAAGCGTATCGATCCGCGCGATCATTGTGAATTCTTTTCGCGCGCCGTCCGGTTTGGTGGCGACAATCTTGAGGCCCTGCTGGGGGCACAGACGATCGCCCAGCTCCGGTATGTCGAACACCTCCTCGCCCGTGAGGCCGAGCGACTGCCACGTTGAGCCTGCTTCGAACTCGATCGGCAAGATGCCCATGCCGACCAAGTTGCTGCGGTGGATCCGCTCGAAGCTGGCGGCGAGGACGGCCCGCACGCCTTGCAAGAACGGCCCTTTGGCGGCCCAGTCGCGGCTCGAACCGCTGCCGTATTCCGCCCCCGCAAGCACCACCAGCGGCACGCCCTCCTGGTGGTACTTCATCGCCGCGTCGTAGATCGACATGAGCTCGCCATCGGGCAAATGCCGCGTGACGCCGCCCTCAGTGCCCGGAGCCAGCAAGTTGCGAAGGCGAATGTTCGCGAACGTGCCGCGGGTCATCACGCGGTCGTTCCCCCGCCGAGCGCCGTAGCTGTTGAAGTCGCGCGGCTCGACTCCCAACGAGATGAGATATTTTCCCGCCGGACTGTCCTTGGCAATCGAGCCGGCCGGCGAAATGTGATCGGTCGTCACCGAATCACCCACCGCAGCCAGGCAACGGGCGCCGCGAATCGGCTGGATTGGCCCCGGCTCGGGCGCCAGGTCGATCAAGAACGGCGGCTCCTGGATGTACGTGCTCCCGGGGTCCCATTCGTAGAGCTCCCCTTCGCTCGTCGTCATCGCGTTCCATTTCGGATTCTTGTGCCAGATGTCGCGATATTGCTCGATAAACATCTCGGGCAGCACGCATCGCTCCATGACCTCCTGAACCTCTGCGTGCGTCGGCCAGATATCGCGCAGATACACCGGCGCGCCCTTCGCGCCGGCTCCCAGCGGCTCGTTCTGAAGATCGATATCCGTCGTGCCGGCCAACGCGTAGGCGACCACGAGCGGTGGACTGGCCAGGTAGTTCGCTTTCACGTCCGGATTGATCCGACCCTCGAAATTGCGGTTGCCCGACAGCACGCCCGCCACCACCAAATCATTGTGCTTTACGGCCTGCGAAATCGGTTCCGGCAGCGGACCGCTGTTGCCGATGCACGTCGTGCAGCCATAGCCGACCGTGTAAAAGCCGACTTTCTCGAGGTATTTGTCCAGGCCCGCCTTCTGAAAGTAATCGGTCACGACACGCGAGCCAGGCGCAAGGCTCGTCTTCACGTGGGGCGGCACGCTCAGGCCTTTCTCGACCGCCTTCTTGGCCAGCAGTCCCGCGGCGATCATCACGCTCGGGTTGCTCGTGTTCGTGCAGCTCGTGATCGCCGCAATGACCACGTCGCCATGTTTTACCGCAAACCGATTACCATTGGATTCGACCAATACGCCCTTGAAACCCGGGTCGGGCCCTTTTGCCGCCGGCGTCGCATGCGCCGCCGACTTCGGCTCGATCTTGTGTCCACCCTCGCCTTCCCAACGGCCTTCCGGCGAGCTGTTATTCGCCCGCCGTTTGCCATAGACCGTGCTAAGCGCTTCGCGCCACGCCGGCTTCATGTTCGAGAGTGGCACGCGGTCCTGCGGCCGTTTCGGCCCGGCGAGGCTGGGCTCGACGGTCGACAGATCGAGCTGCAGCACCTTGGTAAACTTCGGCACCGGCGCCGCATCGGTGCGGAACAGGCCTTGCGCTTTCGTGTAGCGCTCGACCAGATCGACTTCTTCGTTACTCCGGCCGGTCTGTCGAAGATAGCGGAGCGTCTGATCGTCCACTGGGAAAAAGCCCATCGTCGCGCCGTACTCGGGCGACATGTTGCCGATCGTCGCCCGGTCCGCCACGGCCATCGTCGAGACGCCGGGGCCGAAGAATTCCACAAACTTGCCGACCACTTTTTCGCGACGCAATATTTCCGTGACCGTGAGCACCAGATCGGTTGCCGTCGTGCCAGGCGAAAGCTTGCCGGTCAACTCCATGCCTACCACCTCGGGCAGCAGCATGTAGATCGGCTGACCCAGCATCACGCCCTCGGCCTCGATGCCGCCGACGCCCCAGCCCACGACGCCGAGCCCGTCGATCATTGTTGTGTGGCTATCGGTACCGACCAGCGAATCGGGGAACGCGACCGGCCCCACGCGATCCTTGCCGAGGAACACAACCTTAGCGAGGTATTCGAGATTGACCTGGTGCACGATGCCGGTGCCCGGCGGCACCACGCGAAAGTTGTCGAACGCCTTTTGCCCCCACCGCAAAAACTCGTACCGCTCGCGGTTGCGCGCAAATTCCATGTCGATGTTCAGCTCCAGCGCATCGCTTCGATTGAAGTAATCGACTTGCACCGAGTGGTCAATCACTAAATCGACGGGCACGAGCGGGTTGATCTTCTTCGGATCGCCGCCGAGCCGCTGCATCGCCGCGCGCATCGCCGCCAGGTCAACCACGCACGGCACGCCGGTAAAATCCTGCAGCACGACCCGCGCGGGCTTGAACGGAATCTCGACCGCAGCAGGCGCGGCGGCCTGCCAGCCGGCCAGCGCCTTTACGTCCTCCTCCATCACCTCGTAGCCGTCGCAATTTCGCAACAGCGATTCCAGCAGCACCCGGATCGAATAAGGCAGTGCGGCGATGTCGCCCAAGCCGGCGTCTTCGAGTTTCGACAGGCGATAGATCCCGGCCTTTCCGCTTGCCGTTGGAAATGTTCCGCGAGCGCCGAACGGATCCGTTTTTCTCCTCGCTGCGTCCATCGTTCGCCTCCTGGAAAAATCGCTTGTCTGCGGGTGGGCGGTCGCGTCGTTGTCGACTGCGACTGAATTCTACATGCCGTGCTGATCCAAATAAACCGCAACGGCGAGCCCCCGCCGACTCGGCCGCCGAATTGAAGCGCCCACGTCACATGAACCGACGGATCAACAGCCGTGTCTCATTGGATTACCGCAGCGCCAAAACAGCCATCGTCAGCTTGGCGCCAAAGCGGTACAATGTCCCCAAATTTAAGGCGTGTCTTCACGGATGACGAGACTCTTATGACCCAGCGTGTTTACAACTTCTCGGCCGGCCCAGCCGTCCTGCCCGAGCCCGTGCTCGCCGAAGTGCAGCGCGACCTGATGGCACTCCCCGGCGTCGGCGCGTCGATCCTCGAAATCAGCCATCGCAGCACAACGTTCGAGAGCATCATCGGCCAGGCGGAGACCAATCTGCGGCAGTTATTGTCGATTCCCGACGACTACGCCGTGCTCATGCTGCAAGGCGGCGCACGGCTGCAGTTTTCGATGATCCCGATGAATCTCATGGGCGACGGCCGCCGCTCGTGCGATTACATCGTCACCGGCGCTTGGAGCAAGTACGCAGCCCAGGAGGCCCCCAAGTTTGGCGAGACGCGCATTGTGTGGGACGGCAAGCCGACGAATTACGACCGTTTGCCTGCGCAGTCTGAATTGCGTCTCGACCCGAAAGCGGCCTACGTCTACTACGCTTCCAACGAAACGATTCAGGGCGTCCAATTCGCGATTGAGCCGCAAGTCGGCAACGTGCCGCTGGTGTGCGATGCCTCCAGCGACTTTTTGAGCCGGCCGCTCGACGTGCGGAAGTATGGAATTCTGTATGCCTGCGCGCAAAAGAACGCCGGACCTGCCGGACTCACGATCGTCATCATTCGCAAGGACCTGCTCGAGCGCAGCCAGGATTCACTGCCAGGTTATCTCAACTTCCAGATCCATGCCGAAGCGCAGTCGCTGTGGAACACGGCGCCCACGTTTCCGATTTACGTCCTGATGCTGGTCACCAGGTGGCTCATGACCGACATCGGCGGATTAGAAAACATGGAATCGCAAAATCGCGCTAAGGCAAAGCTGCTCTACGACGCCGTCGATCAGTCGGGCGGCTTTTACAAGGGACATGCCCAACCAAATTGCCGCTCCGTGATGAATGTCTCGTTCCGGCTGCCGAGCGATGACCTCGCGGCCAAATTCGTAAAAGTTGCTGAGGAACGAGGCATGACCGATTTGAAAGGCCACCGCTCGGTCGGCGGCATTCGAGCCTCAATCTATAATGCGATGCCGTTGCCCGGCGTCGAAAAACTCCGCGACTTCATGCTGGAATTCCAAAACCAACACGCACGTTAAAGCAAGGGACTGGGGGCTGGGGGCTGGGGACTTGTAAACCAAACTCCAGTCCCCAGCCCCCCCCCCCCCCAGCCCCCCTCGCCATGCCCCGCGTCATTGTCCTCGACACCCTCGCCCAGGAAGGCCTCGACATGCTGGCCGCTGCGCCGGCCATCGAATACGAAGTCCGCACGGGCCTCAAGGGCGACGCACTGCGCGAAGCGCTCCAGAAGTACGACGGCGCGATCTGCCGCAGCGGCGTACAGATCACGGCCGACGCGCTGGACGGCAACCGCCGGCTGAAGGCGATCGTGCGAGCCGGGGTGGGCACCGACAACATCGACAAAGAAGCCGCCACCCGCGCGGGCATCGTGGTGATGAATACGCCCGGCGGCAATACCCTCAGCACCGCCGAGCACACGATCGCGCTCATGCTCGCGCTCTCGCGCAACATTGCCCCGGCCTATCAAAGCCTGACGGCCGGCCGCTGGGAACGCAACAAGTACATGGGCACGCAAGTCGCCGGCAAGACGCTCGGCGTAGTCGGCCTGGGTCGCATCGGCGTAGCCGTCGCCAAGCGCTCGCTCGCGCTGGAAATGAAAGTCCTTGGGTACGATCCCTTCCTGTCGCGCGAGAGGGCGCAGGAGCTCGGCGTCGAGCCGATCGACTCCGTCGAAGCGATGCTGCCCCGAGTGGACTATCTCACGGTTCACACGCCGCTAACCGACGAAACGCGGGGCATGATCGGCGCTGCGGAAATTGCGAAGATGAAGCCCGGCGTGCGGCTGATCAATGCGGCCCGGGGCGGAATCTACGATGAGGCCGCATTGGTCGAGGGACTCAAGTCCGGCCGGCTGGCGGGCGTCGCGCTCGATGTGTACGCAACCGAGCCGTGCACCGACAGCCAGCTCTTCGGCCTGCCCGGCGTCGTTTGTACGCCCCACTTGGGCGCGAGCACGGAAGAAGCGCAGACCCAAGTCGCCACCGAGGCCGTGGAGCTGCTGGTGGCTTACCTCACCACCGGCGCCATTCGACACGCCGTCAACGTCGCGTCGCTGGACCCGAAAACGCTGGCTTCGCTCCGCGGCTATCTCGACGTGGCGTACCGCCTGGGAATGCTGCTCGCCGGCTTGGAGCCACGCGGGTTGCGTTCGTGCCGGTTGCTCTATCGCGGCGAGATTGCCGAGAAGGAAACGAAGGTCCTGACGGCCGTCTTCGCCGCCGGGCTGCTGCAAGGCGCCTTGGATCAGGAAGTCAATCTGGTCAACGCCGAACTGCTGTTGCGGCAGCGCGGGATCAAGCTCAGCGAGGAATCGCGGAGCGAAATGGGGTCTTTTCGCTCTTTAATGACGGCCGAAGTGACCACCGATCATGCCCAGCGCCGCGCCGCCGGCACGATCTTCGGCCAGCAAATGCCCCGGTTGGTGGCGATCGACGATTTCCGGCTCGAGGCGTATTTGGACGGCTATCTGCTGGTATTCCGTCATCGTGACGTACCTGGCATTATCGGCTCCGTGGGCACGATTTTCGGCCGCCATGGCGTCAACATTGCACAGATGGCCGTGGGCCGAGCCACGCCCGGCGGCGAGGCCGTGGGCATCTTGAACCTCGATGGCCAGCCGTCGCCGGAGGCCCTGGCCGAGGTCCGCCAGCTCCCCTCCATCACTTCTGCCACGGTGGTCCAGCTGCCGCCGGCCGGCCAGTTGCCGAGCTGGCTGCAGGGCTGAGCCCCTCCCTAAACCGCTTTCAGCCGGTGCAAAAACGCTATAGGCGGAATAACTACGCCTCGGTACGCTCCGCGCCCCCTCTCGGGGTCGGGCATCAATTCCCCAGATCAAAGAATTTGCCGCATTCTCCCGCACGGTGAAAAACTCGATGCTACTTTTTCACAGACGCCGACCCCGACCCCCATTTCGCGATCGCGAGCACCAAGTCATGAGCACACTAGTCGCCCCCTTGTGCGAGAGAATTCAAGAAGCTTTGACGATCAATCCCTACGTGCCCAGCCGCCAGGTACGCGTCGAAGCCACGGACGGACGCGTTGTGCTCACGGGCAATGTGCGGTCGTTCTTCCAGAAGCAAATGGCCCAGGAAGCCATCCGGCGGATCGACGGCGTCGAGCGAATCGACAATCTGCTCGAAGTGAACTGGGCGTGACGGCTTGAGTCGTTAGTCGTTAGAGCTGGTATTGGTCGTCGTTTCTTACGACTTAGAGCGGTTTTCAATTTGATGTGTCCGCGGTGTGCCACTGCTCGCGGCGGACGAAGGGGCGCTTCTACTCGACTCCGCACTGCTTGCCTCCCACGGACCGCGATTTCTTAACGGCGAGCAGTGCCGAACTACACAAGAACGCAATTCGGCGCGCCGCAAGCAGTGGCACACCAACCTGAAAAACGCCTTAGACCTAAAGACTAGTGCCTAACGACCAGCACGGCTATCGCCCTTACTTTTCCACACGACCTCAACAGCGAGCATTCAGCTCACCACGGCCAGCTCCAGCCCATACTGCGCGAAGGCAAGTTCCAGGTCGGCGAATTCAACGTAACCGTCGCCGTTCAGGTCGCCGTCGGCCCACGTCGCGTTTGACATTCCATAGTTGTCGGGATCCCCAAAGGGGACATTCTACTTTTCTGGCGACTTCTTGGGACGGCCGCGGGGGCGGAGAGTCGATTCGAGTCCTAGGCGACGGGCCGTGAGTTTCGTCCAATGATCGCTGCCGTAAGGCGTGCCGCGAGTCATGCTGTGGCGCAGCGCCGCCAATTCCGCCTCCGTTTGCGGCCGATTCACCAGGGCCAGCCAAGACCGAGGCAATGGCACCGGGCCGTTATGCAGCAGCTCGGATGCCTCGCCCGACAGCCGTTCCCGCAAGCTCGACCAGGCCCAATTCTCGGCCCGCTTCACCAGCCTTGCGCGCAGCGGATTGCGTTCCACGTAACGCAGCACGGCTAACAGGTGTTCGTCCTGCTGAATCGGAAACGCCTTGAACCGGCCCTGCCACACGTGGCCGCTGGATTGATAGTGACGGTGATAACGCCGCACATGACTGGTCAAGAGCCACTGCATGTACCGGCCCAGGTCGCCGTCCTCGTGCGGCCACAAGACCAGATGGAAATGATTAGGCATCAAGCAGAATGCCAAGATGCGCATCGGCAGCCGCTCCACTCCAAGCGGAAACAATCTCAAGAAAGCGGCATAATCGTCCGCCTTGTGAAACACTTCTGCACGAGCGTTCCCGCGATTGAGAACGTGGTAACACATCCCACCCACAGCAGCCCGAGCAGTACGCGGCATAACGCAAAGCCTAACATTCCCGCGATTCCAATGTCAATAAAAGTAGAATGTCCCCTTTGTTTCCCCACCCTTTGTTTCCCCAGAATGGAGATTAGTGATGGCAACTCGAATGTCACCCGCCGACCTATTTGACTCGTTGACACCAGCCGAGAAGCGCAAAGCGCTCAGGATATTGCAAAACGCAGATCAGTCGCCATGCGAACGGCTCGGCCACTCGTATAAACCCGTCGTGAAACAACATGGATTCTTCGCCACCCTGACGGTACTCGTATGTGCCCGATGCGGCAAAGTTCAGAAGGTTTGAACGCCCTGGCTTAGTTAGCGGGCAGCAAAACCTTTGCAAGTAAGTAAGGGACATCTCCCCTACAAACGGGATTTTTAACACCGAAAGGACCAATACCATGAACAAGGTAGCCGTATATGTTCGGGTTTCGACCGATGAGCAGGAGAACGGTTTGCAGTCGCAGAAAAAAGCAATCCAGCGCTGGCTGAAAGGCCATTCTATTCGCAAGGCCGATTGGTACTCGGACAAGATTTCCGGCACCAAGGATAAGCGGCCAGGATTGGACAAGCTGCGGAAGGCAATTTTCAACGGCGAGGTGGATACCGTCGTCGTCTGGTCTCTTTCCAGACTTACCCGCAAGGGTGCTTACGAGGGGCTGACCATGTTGGCCAAGTGGCTCGACAAGGGCGTGCGCGTTGTTTCCATCGCCGAGCAATTCGACTTTTACGGCTCCACGGGTGAGTTGGTCGCGGCCGTGCTGTTCGCAGTTGCCAAGATGCAGAGGGATGAATTATCGAACGCAACGCGCCGCGGTTTGGCTGCCGCCAAGGAACGTGGCGTGAAGCTAGGGAAGCGTCCGGGCAAATGGACCGCCGAGGTAAAAGCGCTCCATGAAAAGGGAATGAGCATGACCGACATCGCCAAACGGTTCGGTAAGACGCGCCAGGCGGTGTGGAACGTGCTCAACGGTAAGACTCCCGTTTACCGACCAGCAAAGGCCAACCGAAATCGGTGGTAGTGGGTGCGCAGAATGTGTCTGCGATAAACTACCTGGGGAGCGCGCCGTGGCAGACTCCTGATCTAGGAAATAGATTGCGCGCGTTTGGCATGCGAGTTCACTATGAAGAATAGCGCCGCGGCTGCGACAACCAAGAGTACACAAGTCTCAGGCTCAGGCACGGCAAATAGGCGAAACCCATAGCCACCTGTGCTCGGCGCAAAATAAATAACGTCCCACTCGTGTGTATTAAAGAGCATATGGCCCGTTATTGTGCCGACAGTTGCTGGAAAAGCGCTGGCCACCCCCGCAGAATGCAAGTTTGATATGCTTTCAACGGTCCATCCCAATGTGTCGGGCACATGGACCCCAGGAACCTCAATGCTGAACACGGTCGAGGTTCTGCTTAGAAGCGACGCATGGTGGACGGGGCTTGTCCACAACAGACTGCCTGGATCATCAGGAACACCAGACGGCTCCCACAAATTGACTCTGAATGTTAAGTCGCCAGAAACCCCAAACTCCTTCAGCAAAACGTCCAATCTGGTTGCAACCCTCGAATCGCCGGCGAGACGTACAATATCGCCCCCGTGATACCCGGCCAGAGTGACGATCCCGCCTCCTAATTGCGTCGTATCAGTAATGCTGTCGAACACTATTTCGCTTTTGGCGGGGCTAGACAGCCAATTAAGCAGTATTGTGATGCTCAACACATATACGTGCGATCTCATTAATCACTCCTGATTCCGGCACTCAGCCGATGATGTCCCGCTCGTAGTTGAAAATGGTTGATGACTCCTGTGGCTGATTG
>JBBDWY010000048.1:106-20745 GCA_040902605.1 Pirellulales bacterium
GTCATTCGTCATTCGTCATTCGTCATTCGTCATTCGTCATTCGTCATTCGTCATTCGTCATTATCCCGATGAGCGATCCCTAGCATGAGCGCAATTCTCTGCCCCTATTGCGAAGCGGAAAACATCGAAGGCGCCGACGAATGCGAAGCGTGCGGCGAGGCGCTCTCCGAGCTCAGCCGCCGCATACCCACGTCAACGGTCGAGGCGGACCTGCTGCGCGACCGCATCGAGCGCTTGTGGCCAAAATCTCCTTCAACCGTCGCCCCGGAAATGCCCGTCGGCGACGTGCTGAAAAAGATGGTCGACGAGACGATCGGCTGCGTGATGGTAGTCGATAAGGGCAAGCTGGTGGGCATCTTCAGCGAGCGCGACGCCCTGATGAAGCTCAACACCGACACGCCCAAGTTCCTCAAGCGGCCAATCTCGCAATTCATGACGCCCGATCCCGTGACGCTCGAAACCAACGACAAGATCGCCTTCGCACTGCACAAAATGAACGTCGGCGGCTACCGCCACATCCCCATCCTCTTCGAAGGCAAGCTGGCCGGCGTTATCTCCATCCGCGATATCCTGCGCTACCTCACTGAGCGCATCGCCGCCGGGGGGCGACGTTAATTGTCGGGGAACAGCTGTTTGCCCACGGCGTTACTGGCATATAATTGAGCTATGGACTCCGTCGTTCGCAATGTGGCCGATTTGTCTGCCGATGAGCGGCACGTTTATGAAAGCGTGTTAGGGCAGCCATTACAGAACAATCAGCGCGTCATCGTCCAATTGATGAACGTCGATGCGGGTAAAGTCGCTTCGCCTGCAACAAATGGCGCGGAGAATATCTTAGAGTGGTACGAGATGTGGGCCGACTTGAGCGATGAGGAAGTGGCGGGACTCGAGTCAGCCATTCTGCAACGGTCCGAAAGCCGGCCGACTTAAGCCACTCCGCCATGGATTTGTCACTGTTGGACACGGATATCCTCACTGAGATTTTCAAGCGCCGCAATCCCACGGTCGCGGCCAATGCGACTGCCTACCTGCAGCAGCAGGGGCAATTTGCCATTTCGGCGATGACGCGGTTCGAGGTCGTTCGTGGATTGCGCCACAAGCGGGCTGCTACTTCACTCCAGCGCTTCGAATCAATGTGTGTCCGCATGTTCATGATTCCGATTTCAGATGACGCGCTGGATCGAGCCGCCGACTTATGGGTGGACGCACGTGACGGTGGCCATCCACAGCGCGATGCTGACCTTATCATCGCAGCGACGGCGCTCGTTCACCGTCGCACACTCGTTACCGGTAATACGCCGCACTATCAGTGGATCAACGGTTTGTCACTCGCGGATTGGCGAACCAGTTGAAGAATGACCTGCCCCAATCCACCGGGTTGTCATGCATATTCACTATCCGCGACATCCTGCGGTATCTTACCGAGTGGATCGCCGCGGCGGGCCGGCGGTAACCTTGCGCCGAGCGCTCTTAGGGACTTTCTTTGAGCTTGAATGACACGCTGTAGTAGCGGACTTCGATGTCCTTTGTCATTTCTAGGGCATAGGAAAGCTTTGGATCAGGATCGCGGCAGATGACCAATCCTCTAATTGATTGGCCATCTGTGCAGAGATTCCTCTTCACCCATCCCATGTAGCGCAAGGTCTGCCCAATCACTTTATCCGAGGGACGACCCTTCTTAAGCTCAATGACGACGAAGGAATTTGACCTGGGCTCAGTGGCGAGAATGTCGATCGGCCCAATTTCGGTAGCGTACTGCTGACCTTCGTTCCCCTCAGCATCCTCGTATAACTTCAGCTCACGTTTGAAGATCGTGTCAAAGTTGCTGACAATGAAGTCCAAATATTTCTCCAGCACAAATGCACTCGGGTCTTCGAGCGGATCTTCAGGTTCTGGCGGGTTTGTTGGGGGGCATGAGCCTTCCAGAAAATTGCGGTATTGCTCTTCCGAAAGCTCGGCCAGAGTGTGCATCGGAAACACGACCGTTGGAAATACTTTGTCGCGCGGCTGTTCCTGCCATGAGACCTTTAAGAAATTTGGATGTGCGTGCACGGTCAAATCGGGATGCCCCTGAACGGGAAACTTTCCGGGAGCGTAGTACGCTGATCCGCCCACCTGGCCAACCGCCGCAAGGATCTTGCGTCCTCTTCGGGCGATAACGAAATCGCCAGGGGCCACTTCGTGATAGAAGGCCCAGATCATATTCACGTAAAGTGACTTCGTGTTGGCTGGCTTGCTCGGATAAGCTGACGCGACGGCTTCGGCAAGCTCCTCGCGACTCATCTTTGATACATCGCCAAGTTGCTTCCATCCAATGGATATCAGGCCATTGGCAAGATCAAACCTCCACACCGCGTCGAAAAGTTCTGGCGGCTTCGATTCGACGGGAGCAATCACCCAATGGCGCGGCATCAATATTTCTCGCAATGATTAGTTGATTCCAGAATCTCTGGCGTTAAGCCACGCTCTTGGGCTCGGCGGCCGATTTCGCGCATCACTTCTTCTAGGGATTCGTCAATTTGCGTTACGTCCTGCAGTCGCAGGCTAAGCAGCAAATCCAGTTTGCGCCGATCTTCTTCGGACGCAGCCAGATAGGCGCTGGTGGCATTCGGGTCCACGCGAATGGTGATTTCTTGCGATGGCATAGTCGGTACACGAATGTGTCGTTGGGCGATCAATTCTAAGCAACGTGACTCGTTGCTGCTAAAGCGTTTTTCAGGTTGGTGTGCCACTGCTTGCGGCGCGCCGAATTGCGTTCTTGTGTAGTTCGGCACTGCTCGCCGTTAAGAAATCGCGGTCCGTGGGAGGCAAGCAGTGCGGAGTCGAGTAGAAGCGCCCCTTCGTCCGCCGCGAGCAGTGGCACACCGCGGACACATCAAATTGAAAACCGCTCTAGTTCCTTCTATGCGATGACACCGTGCTTCGCGTGAAGTAACCGCCTCTCGCATTTGGCCACCAACTCTGCTACGATTCTGTACAGATATATAGTATACTGTCGCCGTCGACGATCGAACCCATCGACCGTCGGCCCGTTCACGGTGCGCCTGGAGCTTCCGGGCGAAATCGACGCTCGGGTTTTGCGCGAAACAGATACCGACGCTCGCAGCAAAGGACACACAAAACTTGTCCCCTTTGTCCCCTTCCGGGATATTTGATGTTTCTCAAACTGAGATGCGACCCATTCAAATCGGCGTAGACGGCGCCGACTCGCGGGCAACAATTAACTGCCATGGCATCCGCTGTTTCTCACAACTCGGCTCTTGAAGTTCAGCAAGGCATCGAGCGGCTATTGGCCGGTTTTCGGCCGGATGGCACGCCGGCCCTGCCGATCGAGGTGCAGCAGGCGGTGCATCTGGCCCGGGTGTTGTGCCAGCGAGCGCGGGAACTGCAGACGCCGCAGGAGCGGCGGCAGCAGGCGGAGCTGGATCGCATGATTCACTCGCCCGGCGACAAGGCGACGATGATGCAGCTCACCGACCAGGCCTTCCGCGCCCGCCGCCCTCACCGTGCCGCCGACCAGTTGATCCACATTCTCGATGTGCAGGGCGTACCGAGGTTCTTCAGCCCGCTCGACCGCACGCTGCTCTACGGCTTCCAGTCATTTGGCTCCTATCTGCCGGGCGTCGCCATGCCGTTCGTCAAGGAGCGGATGCAGCAGGAAACGGCGAACGTCATCCTGCCCGCCGAGCGGGAGCTGCTGGCCGAGCATTTGCGCGCCCGCTGGGAAGAGGGCGTGCGGATGAACGTCAATTATCTGGGCGAGGCCCTGTTGGGCGAGGAGGACGCCGAGCGGCGGCTGCAGGGCTATCTCACCGCGCTGCAGCAGCCGGAGATCGAAGTCATCTCCGTGAAAATCTCGACGATATACTCGCAGATTTCGCCGCTGGCCCGCGAGCACACCATCAGCGTATTGTGCGACCGGCTGGAGCTCCTATTCCGCGCTGCAGCCAAGGCGCGGTTCCAGCGCCGCGACGGCACGACCGTCACCAAGTTCGTGTATCTCGACATGGAAGAGTACCGCGACAAGGAACTTACGGCCGAGGCCTTCATGCGAACCCTGGATCGGCCGGGGCTGGAGCAAGCGCGGGCCGGCATCGCCCTGCAGGCGTACATCCCCGATTCGTTCGACACTCAGCAGCGGATCAACGAGTGGGCGCGGCAACGCGTTGCGTCAGGCGGCTCGCCGGTCACTATCCGGTTGGTGAAAGGCGCCAACATGGAAGCCGAGCGGGTCGAGGCTAGTCTGCGCGGTTGGCCGCAAGCCCCTTACAAGACCAAAGTGGAAACCGATGCCAACTACTTGCGGATGCTGCACGAAGGAATGCGGCCCGAGAATCTCGAGGCCGTGCGCCTTGGCATCGCGTCGCACAACCTGTTCACATTGGCGTACGGATTGGTACTCGCTACGCGAGCCGGCGCGCTCGATCGGGTCCAGTTCGAAATGCTCGAAGGCATGGCCAATCACCAGCGGCGCGCGCTGTTCGAGCTGACCGGCAACATGCTGCTGTATGCCCCAGCCTGCCGGCAGGAAGATTTCACGAACGCGATCGGCTATCTGGTCCGGCGACTGGACGAGAATACCGGCCCGGACAATTTCCTGCGCCACGCGTTCAACATCGAAGTGGATAGCCCGGAGTGGCACAAGCTCCAGCAGCAGTTCGTCGCAGCGTTCAGGGCGATCGATACTGTGCGCACAGCGCCGCGGCGAAGGCAAGACCGGCGGCGTGAGGAGCGAGAAAAAGACACTGACGCCTCGCTCCTCGCATCTCGCTCCTCGCTCCTCTTCCGCAACGAGCCCGATACCGACTGGTCGCTGCCGCAAAACAGCGAATGGGCTGAGTCGGTAGTCGCCAAGTGGCGGAACCGGTGTGACGGGGCGGCGATCGACGTGCCGCTGGTTATCGGCGGCGAGGAAATCGTTGACGGCCGAAGTGTTCGCGAGTCGCGTGATCCCTCCCGCCCAGGCGTTGTTGCCGCGCGTTATCGGCAAGCGACCGACGAGGACATCGACAACGCCGTGGCGGTCGCGCGGGCCGATGGGGAGGGGTGGCGCCGTCGATCTGCCGCCGAACGTGCGGAAATACTCCATCGAGCGGCGGAGGAGTTTGCTGCCGCGCGCGGCGATTTGATGGGCGCGATGGTCCTCGACGGCGGAAAGACGCTCGCCGAGAGCGATCCCGAGGTCTCCGAGGCGGTTGACTACTGCCGGTTCTACGCCCAGAGCGCACGCTACTTTTATGAATTGACCGGTGTCGCCGCACAAGGGAAAGGCGTCGTCGTCGTCGTGTCGCCGTGGAATTTTCCGCTGGCGATCCCCAGTGGCGGCGTGGCGGCAGCCTTAGCGGCCGGTAACACCGTCATCCTCAAGCCGGCGTCGGACACCGTCCTGGTCGCCTATCTGCTATGTCAATGCTTTTGGCGGGCGGGCGTGCCTCGTATGGCGTTGCAATTCGCCCCCTGCAGCGGCGGTACAATCGGCCGGCGGCTTGTGTCACACGATGGCGTTGACGTGGTCGTTCTCACCGGCGGCACGGCCACCGCCGCCGAGATGTTGCGCAACAAACCGACGATGAACCTGCTGGCCGAAACCGGCGGCAAAAATGCCACCATTGTCACTGCCCTTTCGGACCGCGATCAGGCGATCAAGAACGTGCTGCACAGCGCGTTCAGCCATAGTGGCCAGAAGTGCTCCGCTACATCGCTGTTAATTCTGGAGAGCGAAGTCTATCACGACGCGCGCTTCCGCGCGACGCTCTGCGATGCGGTCGAAAGCCTGCGTGTCGGCTCCGCGTGGGAACTCTCCACCAAGATCGGGCCGCTGATTCGGCCGCCCAGCGGCGTGCTGGAGACCGGGATCAAAGAACTGGAGCCGGGCGAGGAATGGGCCGTCATGCCCCGGCTGCGTATCGATAACAATCCGCACCTCGTAAGCCCTGGCGTCAAATGGGGCGTGCAGCCGAACAGCTTTACGCACATGACGGAGCTTTTCGGGCCGGTCCTGGGCGTCCTGGAAGCGCGCGATCTCGACGATGCCATCAATCTGGTGAACGCAACCGGTTACGGCCTGACGTCCGGACTCGAAAGTCTCGACGACCGCGAGCACGAACTATGGCGCGGGCGAATTCGCGCCGGCAATCTGTACGTCAATCGCTCCACGACGGGTGCAATCGTGTTGCGGCAGCCGTTCGGCGGCATGGGCAAGAGCAACGTCGGCCCCGGCATCAAGACGGGCGGACCAAATTATGTCGCGCCGCTGATGCGCTTCGAAGTAAACGTAGGGCCGGCTGTGCCGGCCGACAATGGGCTGTCATCGGCCGGCACAGCCGGCCCTACCGAAGCTCAAGAGCAAAGCACACGATGGCAAGAGGACTTGGCCGGTTTCCAACGTGCGCTGGAGGAAGGGGCGGCGGGCGGCCAGCAGAACGCCGACCTGGAAGCCTGTCGCGTGCTGGACGCGCTTGGCAGCTACTGCAAGTGGGCACGCGACGAATTCCATCACGCCCACGATGATTTCCTGCTGTTGGGCGAGGACAATTTCCGCCGCTATCTGCCGGTCGAGCCGCTGCGGATTCGCGTTCATCCGAACGACACGCTAAGCGACGTATTTTGCCGAGCCGCCGCCGCCCGCGCGGCCGGCTGCCGTGCGATCATCAGTACGCCGATCGACTTGGATGGACCCGCGGCAGACGCCGTCGCACTTCTCGATCGACTCACCGATTCATGGGGCGGCGCGATCGAGTTTATCGAAGAAGATGATGCGAGCCTGGCCGAGGCGATTCGTTCAGGCCAGGTGGCGCGCGTTCGCTACGCGGCGTCGGAACGTGTTCCCGAATCTATTCGGAAAGCGGCGGCAGACGCACTGCAATGGATTGCCGACGTGCCAATGTCACTGCACGGCCGAATCGAGCTGGCCTGGTACTTCCGCGAACAGAGCCTATCACACGTTTACCATCGCTACGGCAATCTGGGCATCCGTGCGGACGAACCGCGCAGCGAGCCGCTATGAGCAGGGTGAGCCGCCGCGCTTGTCCCGGCGGGATAAAACCCGCCGGCGCGCGGAGCAAGACGTTTCTGGTAGATCAGAATAGATCGCGCAGGCGCCGTGCACCGGGCTCGATCAAGCGGGCTGCCAACAAAGCCGCGAGCGTGCGGCCGATCCAAGCCAATAGGAACAACTGAGCATAAAGTCGCATTGCTTCGCTGCCGTTGTCTGCCAGTCGCTCCACGAGCATACCGCCGGCTACGATTGCCAGGCCATTGGTAAGGTCACTCAGCGCGTAATACGCGGCGATATAGGGAGCGTTGTTGTCCTCCGCAGCCAGCTTGAGCTTGATATTATCCAAGCCGATGTTGAGTCCCGCATATGCGACCCATACGGCGAAGGCACCAGCCACGAGCCACGGCCGCTCGGGCGTGGCCGCGAGAAAGAACAGCGACCCGGTGGCGGCCACGAGTTGCGTAACGACCATCACCGGCCGGTTACCCCAGCGGTCGACCAGCTGCCCCATCCAGGGCGCGATCGCCAGTTGCCCGGTGCGCATCGCCCCTTGCAACACTTGCCGGACACCATATCGAAGATCGAGCACACGTATTGGATAGACTTCTTGGGCCGCGGCCGCTAGGCCATTGACCACGGAAAACCAACACGAGAACAATAGCAATCGCCGGTAGGCGGGGTCGATAAATACATGGCCTAACGTTCGCCATGGCGCGCGGGGCACGGCGCTCGGCGCGTGCCGCACGGCGGGCATATTCACCAGTGGCACGACAGCGACAAGCATCAACAGCGCGCCCGCGGCTGCGGATAAAGCGAGTGGCACCCACCGAGTCATGCCGGGCAATTGCGATTCCCACAGCTCCGCAAGTGCGGCGCTCATCACCAAGCCGCCAATTCGGCCGGCAATAAGCCATTGTTCGCGGCGACCTAATAGCCGGCCGCGAATCCTCCGCGGAGTTACATCGCCCAGCCACGACCACAGCGCCACCGTGCCGACATATTCGGCCAAATGGTACACACACCATGCGACGACCAACGTGCTCACCGCGATATCTGCCGACCGGCGATCCATGACGGCGGCGGCCGGCACGATGCATAGCACGACCGCACTTACTACGTAGGCGCTAATGCACACGCCCTTGCGATTTTTCAATTGCGCGATCAGCGCCGGCACTCCCAATCGCAGCACGCCGGCAAATCGGGGCGCAGCCAGGATCAGGCTGATCGCCAAGCCCTGCGCTCCTAAATCGGCTGCCAGATAGATCACCAGCAACGTCGAAACCAAGCCGTTGCCAACCGCCCACAGACCGGCGTTAGCATTGGCAAACCACATCGCCTGGCGAATCGCATCAGCACGCAGGCGTCCTGGCTGACGTTGGTTGGGCGGCATGTTCATGTCGGCAAAGTAACGCCCGCGCAAATAACACGCAAGCGGCCCGAGGATATTGCGAAGTTACCGACCGGTGGTGCTACCGCTCGAAAGCAAAGAGGCGCAATCGCCGCTCGTCTCCTAAGCAGGCGACGGCACCCATGTAGCCTGCGCACGGTCTGAGCGCGTGCAGCCAACAGCGCGAATGGCTTTTCGAAAGCGTCGAGGGTAAGTCGATCCACGCCCCCCTGAATTCGTCGGTCGGAACGCTAAACGATGCCAACGAACCAGTGACACCGCTGCCCAGCGCCTTGAGCACAGCCTCCTTGCCGGTCCAGCAACGCAAGAACACCGCGTCTCGTTCCGCAGGCAACCCTGCCAGGACCGCTTCCATCTCGCTGGGGTGAAAAAACCGCCGAGCGATGTGCTCCGCATGGCTTACTGACCGCTCGCGCTCAACATCGACACCCACTTCGCAATCAACCGTGATTGCAACGAGCGCCAGGTCGCCGGAGTGGGCAACGTTAAATTGCAAGTCGACGGCGCTTTGCCCAGCAGCCAATCGCGGCTTCCCGCGGGCATCCATTTCCAGCGTAACATCACAATCGGGTAGGCCAAGATATTTGCCGAGCAACCTGCGCAACACTGCGCGGCTGACGACGAACCGCTGCCTTGGTTCCGCGAGGCGGAAGTGGTCTGCCCGTTGCCGTTCGGCCGGGGAGAGTGTGGCCACCAGTTTTTGCATAGCGGCATGTTCCCGGTCGAGTCGTACCGCCCAAACGTCAAGCCGCTCGGGCGACGACTCAATGGAATCGGGTGCTGGCGGCCAGAGAATCTCCATGCGACATTTGTCTTGCTGTAAATCAATATGGCCAAAAAGGATGCGATGCCCGCGGCGGGCGTCGGTTCGCTGTATACCCCAGTTGACGCACCCTTTCCGATAGCGTTCGGAGCACCTAGAATACGATTTTTGCGAGATTACGCCAGATATTGGCCAAGAAGCGGAACCAGGTCGGATTCTGGGAGGCCTTGATCTGACCAGTATTTCTCACTTGTGCGGTTTTTTGCCCGGCCCGTTCCACTGAATCGGCGTGCATTTCCGTCGCTGGTAATTCTGCCTGAGGTTTGATCCACGATGGAATGTGACTCCGTTGTCCGGACGATGATTGATTTGCTGGCGGCTAAGGCCGCCGAACGGCCGGAGCGAACGGCCTACCTCTTCATCGACGAGCGTGATGGCGTCTCGGAGATCACCTACCGCGAACTAGATCGCCGGGCACGCGTGATTGCCGCACGGCTCCAGCTGGAGCTTCGCCCTGGTGACCGGGCACTGTTGGTTTATCCGGCCGGGCTCGAATTCATTGCCGCCTTCTTCGGCTGCCTGTATGCAGGCGTCGTTGCGGTGCCGGCCAAGTACCCGAAGCCGAAGCGGCCGATGCCACGGCTGCAACGTATCGCCCTGGATTGCGACGCCCACGTTGCCCTTTCTACGGCGCAAACGCTAACGACACTCGATCCAGAGCTCCTCTCGGCCGATGCCGCGACGAACCAATGGGTCGCCACCGATGAGCTGGCCGACGAACTAGCGGAGCTATGGCAGCCGCCGTCCGTCAACGAGCGCGATCTTGCGTTCCTGCAATACACCTCCGGCTCCACGAGCGACCCCAAGGGCGTCATGGTCTCGCACGCCAACCTGCTCAACAACTTGGAGTGTATCCGCCGATCGTTTGGCATTGGTCCGGAAGAACTGGAGCGAACCTCAGCGACCGGCGTGTTTTGGCTGCCCGCCTATCACGACATGGGTCTCATCGGCGGCATCCTCTCGCCGCTATACATGGGGGGCCGCAGCGTGCTGATGTCGCCCACGGCATTCCTGCAGCGGCCCGTGCGCTGGCTGAAAGCGATTCACGATTACCGGGCCATTATCAGTGGCGCACCGAATTTCGCATACGAATACTGCGTCCGCCGCACGACCGCCGAGGAGCGCGCCGCATTGGACTTGCGTTGTTGGCAAGTGGCTTTCTGCGGCGCGGAACCGGTCCGTGCGGAAACGCTTAGCCATTTCGCCGGGGCGTTCGGCGAAGCCGGCTTCCGCTCGCGAGCATTTTACCCCTGCTATGGGCTGGCTGAGACGACGCTGCTTGCAGCTGGCCCGGATGCCAGCAACGAACCGCGGATTCTGGCCGTTAATCGGCCGGCGCTCGCCGAGCACCGCGTCGTGCCTGCGTGTGGCGAGCCGGACGCCATGGTACAGCGGCTGGTTGGTTGCGGATCGGCCGTGCCGGATCATTGCATCGTCATCGTCGAACCGGATACAGGGCAGGAGCGTGCCGACGGCGAAGTCGGGGAAGTCCTTATTCAGGGACCGTCCGTCGCGCAAGGCTACTGGAACCGCGGCGAGGAAAACGAACAGGTTTTTGGCGCGCGCGTCGACGGGCATAGCGGGCGGTTTTTGCGAACCGGCGATTTAGGCTTCTTCCGCGATGGCGAACTCTTCGTCACCGGGCGCGTTAAGGACGTGATCATTATTCGCGGCCGCAACCACTATCCGCAAGACATCGAGCAGTCCGCCGAAGAGGCCCACCCGGCTGTGCTGCAGGGGGCTGCTTTCTCGCTGGACGACGAAGCGGGCGAGCAGCTCGTGGTCGTCCATCAGCTCGATCGGCAATATCGCGGCGGCGATTATCAGCAGGTCGTGCAGGCCATTCGCCGCGCGATCGTCGAGCAGCATGAGCTCGATCCCTATGCCATCGTGTTAATCCGGCAGACGTCGCTGCCGATTACCTCCAGCGGCAAAGTGCAACGTAACTTGTGCCGCGAGAAGTATCTCGCCGGCGACATGAAGCTCGTGTACTCGTGGTCCAATCCGTCCCTCAACGGGGCCAGCGGACCGAAGTCGTCACCCGCCGCGAATGTCAACATTCTGCTTCACGATGAAGGTGTATCCTGGACTCGTGTCGGCGAGTCGGGCCGTCGTCGCACTATTCCCCCAAGCGTCGAATTGGATCGCGCCGCCGAGCGGATTGAGGCGTGGCTGTTGGAATGGCTGGTTGCACGACTGTCGCTGAACCCAGCCGACGTCACTCGCGATCGGCCGTTTGCCGAGTTCGGCGTCGATTCGCTCACCGCGGTCGAGCTTAGCCACGAATTGGAGCAGCAGTTCAAGGTTTCTCTGCCGCCGATTGTGGCCTGGAATTATCCGACGCCGGCCGCGCTGGCACGCTATTTGGCCGAGCAAACAACCGGCATCTCGGATCGACCTGCGCCGTTGGCCGCCAACGAAGCACCCAGTTCCGCTGAAACACCTAGCGCACCCGATGACGCGCAGCTTGCCGCCCTCTTGGCCGAAATCGAAAAGCTTTCCGACGCGGAAGCGGCGCAGTTGCTGGCGGAAGAACAACGCCGAAGCGACTAGCCATGGACGCACCGAGCGTAAAAAACTCGGGAAAATCCCACCATTCCCACGCTAGCGGCGGCCTTTTTCCGATCTTTGACTCTGCTCAGCCAGCGACGTTATCTCTTTAACTGCAAAGTGGTTAGCGCTATTCTGCTAGCGTTACCAGTCAGCCGAAAAATGGCAACAATGTTTGTTGACCCCTTATTTTCTCCTATGATGTAGTAGGGTTTTGCGAGATTTGCGGCTTTTGGCCGCAAGATGTTGGCAATGTTCCCCGCCGCCACCGGCTTCGACAGACCCCCTTTTTATCCCGCCTCCCGCCATTTCCCACGGCAAGGCGGGCCAAGTTCAAACCCAGGCGTTTGCCGCAGATGAGCACCGCTGGAACGATGCCGCTCTCGGCATTCCCGCCGACGCTCGATTCGGCCTCGGTGGTCCGGTCTCGGCGTTCGCACCGCACTCTGGGTGCCGTCCTGGCCGAGGCCCAGATGGCGGAAGTGGCGGCGTTCGACGTTCTCGGCGGAACGGCGGCCGTTTTTACGAACCGCTCACCTCACAAAGATACCCCCAATGAGGACGTCGCCGCGCTCTGGCCGACCGGACCCGATAGCGGCATTCTCGCCGTAGCCGATGGCCTGGGCGGTCATGCGGGAGGCGAGAGAGCATCGCGGCTGGCCATTGAGACGATTCAACGTTCGCTCCAGGCTGAGCTCGTGCCGGTCGATGGGCAACCCGCCGCCGATCGGCTACGAGGCGCGATCCTGGATGGTATCGAAGCCGCCAACCGAGCAGTCCGGGAACTGGGCACCGGTGCCGCCACCACGTTGGCTCTGGTGGAGATCCAACACCGCACAATCCGGCCCTACCACGTCGGCGACTCGGTCATCCTGCTGACTGGTCAGCGGGGGAAACTTAAGCTGCAAACCATATCTCACTCGCCAATCGGCTATGCGGTCGAGGCCGGACTGATGGCAGAGGAGGACGCGATTCACCACGAAGCGCGGCACGTGATTTCAAACGTCATTGGATCCGACGAGATGCGGATAGAAATCGGACCGCCCACAGAAATGGCCGCGCGTGATACGCTAGTTCTGGCAAGCGACGGCCTGTTGGATAATCTGCTGCCCAATGAAATCGTGGAATTCGTTCGCAGCGGGCCGCTGGACGCCGCGGTTGCCGCGATGGTCGCTGAAGCGCAGCGGCGGATGGCGGGCCATGACGGCGCGGCGCCCTCCAAGCCGGATGATCTCACCGTAATCGCCTATCGAGCGAGCTAAACGCCCCTCGGCCGTGTCTTCGACCCTGAGGCTCAGACCGTTCGGCTGAGCTCACGGCCGAAGCCCGAAGGGAGCTCGGGGCCGAACGGCAAGCGCTCGCTGCACGAACACTCAGCCCGGCTATTGAGTGTTGCCTCTCGACTATCGACAAAAAAAGGCCGCGGCCAATCGCCCGCAGGCGTCGGTCGCAGCCTTTCTAAAAGTCAAACTTCCGGTTGATTGCGACGATGAGGAGTCGCTCGAAGAAAGGCGAGGCCGGACTGTGCTGCGCACAGCCATGTGGTCGACCCAGGCCAATCGTACTTATGGTCCTCCCGACGGAAATTCAACCGGATAGTTTGATTCGCTAGCGCGGCACCAATCGTGGGCCGCGATGAACGTCGCGTATTGTATCGGCCTCCCGGCGAGGCTGCTGTAGAGGAAACTACCGCAATCAGCGGGGAGCGGAGGATACATCATAATTCTAGTTTGCGAAAGCCACGGGGCACTAGTTTTTCCGGCCAGAACTTGCGAAAACGCGCGAGGCAAAACGTATGCCGAAACCACTCCGCGGTGAGTGCATGCAAAGCGTATGCCGCTCAATCGACCACGCGCACCCAGCCAAGTCGGTCTTGTCGCACCTGCGAGCCCCTGATATAAGTCGCGGCCTCATCAAAACTGCCACCGCCGCGCGAGCGTTTCTTTTCAAATCTGCGTGGCGCCCATTTCCGTCTTTTACTCGTCGTGCGTTCATTTCTTTCAGTCATTTCCGCCATGAGTGCCTCTCGTTGGCCCGCGGTATCGCTCGGCCATCCACGTCCGGTGACTACTCCCACGGCGCTCTCGCTGCTGACGGCCGGCGGACTGTTGGTTCTCGCGCTGTTTGTGCCCGATCAGGCCTTCGATCAAGTGTCCGCCGCGGCGGAAGTGCAGCGCGTGGCCGTGTCGCCGGGCCGGGCACAGCAAGCCGTGAGCCTGCGCGATCGGTTGGTCGTTGGGCTGCAGGCGCGGCTCAAGTCGGAAGTGGATTTTGTGGAGCTGGTCGCTCTGCGGGTTCGCAACGGGCAACTGCCGCAACGGCTCGTTGATGAAACGTTCTTCTGGGCCCGGCAGCGCGCATCGTCCAGCCGCGGGAGCCGAGCCCGCCGGCCGATTATCTTCTTTCAGCCCGCCATGCGGGCCCGCGCAGAGCGGCTGCACGTCGAACTCTGATAATGGGTGGCTGGGGCGGAGGTCCGCGATGCCCCAGAGCGGTGCGTTTCTGGGGCATCGCTATGCTCTGCCCCAAGCCACCCGTCGGCAATCTTCGCGATCCGGCCTCACCGAGGCCCGCTACAAGCCGGCCCGTAGGCAGCGGGCGTCGAATCGGCTATGATGCGTCCTCGACATTTAGTCGTCCGAACCCCCCTCACCTACGGTTCGATCATGGCCGCCAAAGTTGTCCATCGCAAAGAAAAGCGGGCTGAAGTCGAGGCCGCGGAACGCAAGGCCAAGGCCGCGCCCAAAAGGGCCGCCGTGGCGAAGAAGGAACCCGCCAAGCGCAAGAGCCGTGCGAAAACTGCCAAAGTGAAGCGCCTCAAGGCGTTCTGGGGCGTTTTCAACCAGTCGCTCAAGCGGATCGCGCTGTACGAATTCAGCGAGAAGAAGGAGGCTGATAAAAAGGCCAAGGAACTGACGGCTTCCGGTAAATCGCCCCACTTCGTTCAGCCCGTGAAAGAAGAAGTAGTGGAAGAGATCGCGAAATAGTGGTTCACTCAGTCAATCGCCCAGGACCGCCGCCAGGCGGTCGCGGGTTTCTGGCTTTTCGAATTCCAGCTTCCCGAAGCCGCGCACCGCGCCGGCCGCGACTGCCGTCTCTTGATGCTCCGGATAATTTGTCACGAGCATGACCGGCACATCAGCAATCGCTCGGTCGGCCTTAATCTTCCGGATGATCTCGAGGCCGTCCGAGTAATCGGCGTCGAGCTTGCGATTCACGAGCACGAGGTCGAAGCGGCCACTCCTCAACTGCTCCAGCGTGTCATCCGCTCCATGTGTTTGAACGACTTCGCAGTTGAAATTGCGATTCAAATACGACTGGATCGTCGAATGATCCGGTCCGCACTGCCCGACGTCTAGAACTCGCTTCGGCATTCTTCCTAACCTTCTAACATGAAATTAACCACGAAGACACAAAGAACACAAAGAGGGGACAAAACAATTTTTCATTTCAAAGCCGACATATATTTTCTTCTTCGTGTTCTTCGTGCCTTCGTGGTTAAATCTATTCTGCTTCTTCCGCGGCGATGGCGAACAGGTGGGTGCGGTTGGCGATGTACAGCACATTGCCCGCAACAATCGGCGTGCTGTAGACACTGTTGCCCATGTTGATCTCGCCGTAATGCGGCACCATGTCGCCGCCCTCCTCTTTCATGGCCACTTTGGGATCGGCCGAGTGACGGAAGATAGCCACGTCGCCGTCCTCATCGCCGATGTAGACCTTGCCGTCGACCACGAGCGGCGACCCCCAGGCGGCTGAAAGCATGTCGTACGTCCAATGCGGCTTGCCCGTCTTGGCATCCAGGCAGTGGAACAATCCACTGAAATCGGCGATGTACAGAATGCCATCCTTAATCGCCGCGCTGCCCACCGTGCGGTGCATCGTCTCTTCGAACTCACTCTTGCCATTGCCGTTGCGGTCGACCTCGCTGTAGTGCCAAATCGCGGCCGAGTTCGGGTTGGGCCGGGCGAAATCGCCCTCCTCTTCAACGACTGCCTGCAGCCGCTTGTGCGGAATCGGCTGGTCCGGATTGGCCGAATTGAAGGCCAGCTCGGGGCTGACATCGCCGCGCTTGGTGGGATCGATGCACCACAGATGCCCGGTGGCTTCGCCGTGCTCCGGATCTTCACCGACCGCCACATACACCGAGCCGTCGTAGATCACCGGAGTACCGATGATGTGATTCCTGGTGGCTCGATTGAGAGCGTACTTCGAGGTCTTTGGGTTGGCATCAAACTTCCACAATAGCCTGGCGTTGCCTTGGCCATCGCCTTCGGGCGCGAAGCTATACAGCCAGCCGTCGCCGCCGCCGAAAATTAGTTGCGGCTCGCCGCCAATCTCGCCGTATGCAGGCGAAGACCACTGCCCGTGCAAGATGTTCAGCCCCGGCGACGCATCGGTCCACAGAATGTCCTTCGTATGCTTGTTCATCACGAAAAAGCTCGGCGCCTGTGGAGCCGGAATGTAATTGTGCTCGAAGTCGACGCCGTTGGAGGTGCAGACGAACAACAGCTCGCCCGCGCTCGTGACGGAGCAGCTGGCCATGTTGTGCTGCTCGACGCCCATTTCTTTCATCATGTCGAAGACCCAGACGACATCGGCTTCATCTTTCGCGACCACCGCCTCATCCTTGTAGGGTCCATCGTTCTCGTCGTCGTGAAAGCCCTCGGCGTCGAGGCAGCGGACTTCGCCCCGGCTGGTCACAAACCAGAGCCGGTCGCCTTCCACCAGCGCCGCGCTACAAATGCCCTGCATCGGCCAGTCGTGGACGCGACCGGTGGGTAGCTTCTCGCTGCTGTGCTGCCACAGGAACTTGCCGTCTTTCACGTCGAATGCCAGCAGCACGCCGAGATCAACGGTCTCGCCCGGATAGCGCTTGAGCCAGCCGGCACTGTTATTGGTGCCCACGAACACCTTGCCGCCGCCAACCACCGGGTTGCCGTAGCTTTGTGAGCCCAGCTTCGCCACCCATTTGATGTTTTTCGCGCCTTCGGGATTCCACTCGCCGGTCCGATGGTCAAACTCGCCGATCTCCCACTCGGTGGGAATATTGTGGCCGACCGGCGTGTTGTTCCGAATCGGTGAGCCGCCCCACTGGTTCCAATCGGCGCTGGGCTTTTCGCTCTCCGCCGCGCCGCCCAGCATCCATATCAGACTTAATGACAAAAATGCCGCTATGCTTAATCTCAAGATCATCGGGTAATAACTCTTATCCGCGTTGTTTTTCACCACAACGACACGACGAGCACGACGGATCTAAAGGAAGGCCTTGTTTTTTGCCCGTCGTGTCCTTCGTGCCGTTGTGGTGAATATTAATTTGGCATCACTTGCAAATTGTCAAGATAGATTTCGGCATCCGAAGCCTTGCCGTACAAACCAGGGCTGCCGTGCAGGTTCGGGGCTTGGTCGACCATTTCGATCGTCCACTTTTCCGGCTCGGGCTCGCCGCGTTTCCACAACTTCCCTTGCACCGTGACGGTGTCGCCGTTGGGCGAGACCATCAACTTGATCGTGTACCACTGGCCCGGCTTGAAATCGATGTCGATTATCTGGTGCGTGCGATAGTCGTGCGAGGGCCAGCTGTCGATGCGCAGCTTTTTGCTCTCACCGCGGATGGTCATGTAATAGCCGCTGTTGATGACGCCAACGTCCGACATTTTCCCATTCTCTTCCGGCAGCTGCACGTCGGCTTGAATGGTGTAGTTCGCCAGATCGATCGGCCCCATGAACATCATGCTCCGCGTGCCGAGCTTGTTGTGCGGATCGCGCGGCGTGGGCAGCACGCTGCGCTTGACGATAATCCGCTCGCCGCCGATGTCGCGGACCACGTAGCGTACGCGGCCCCCGATCCAGGTAAGGGGCACGTCGTCGGCCTCGTTGAAATCGAACTTCCACGGCAGCGGCGGCACGATCCGCACTCGGGCCGTTCCCGTTAGATCGCCGACCTTGCATACGACGAGCGCGCATTGATGTTCCTTTTCCGCCGGCGCTTGATAGGTTCCGTCCGGCCCCATGGAGCCAGGCCCGTCCAAACTATACTCGGCTTCCCCGGCCGAAACCTCACGCAGCAATTGACCGCGCGAATTGAACAGGCGCGCCTTATACGCGTGCTTCTCTCCCGGCGCCAGCAGCACGTCGTACGGCGCCATCTGCAACACAGCGGGCGTCTGATCTTCGCTGACCGGCTTTTCTTGCGGGAGCGGCGGTAGCGGATCGGCCTGCGGCTTGTGGTCAGCGGTTCCCAGGCAATACATGTATGCCGACGTGGGCAGGAAGATTCGTCCCTGCGAGACAATGGGCGAGCCGTCGTTTTCCTCATCGCTCAGTCGCAGTCGGTGAATGATTTCCACGCCGTCTTCCGTGGGTTTGAGGATGTACCACTGCCCGCTGCTGGTGCAGCAGTAAATCTTGCCGTCGGCATACAAGGGCGTGCTGCGGGCAACAGATCCGAGTTTCTTGAAAGCAATCTGCTCCCCGCTCTCGGCATCGAAAATATACAATTTGGCGCGGTCATCGACGACGTAGAGACGGCCGTCGATGAGGATCGGCGAGCTCTTGCCGGCCATCACCTCAAACTTCCGCCAAAGCTCCGTGTCGGTAAGATCGCCACTCTTGGTGCCATCGATCGCCACCACGGCACCCATCGTGTTCCCGAACGTGTTCTCCTCGCTGTGGCTCATGTAGACGCGGCCATCGGCCGTCACCAGCGGCGAGACGTTGATGCCCATTCGCGAGAACGGGAAGTTCCACAACGCTTTTCCCGTGCGCGGCTGAAACGCCCATACCTGCCCATCGCCGGAGCCAAACACCAAAGCGGCCTGGCCGGCGATTGGCATTACGGTCGGCGTGCTGTAGGTGGTGTCGTAGGGGCTGATGCTGGTGCCGTTTATCCAGCGGAGCTCGCCGGTCGCCTTGTCGAAGGCCATGAAGCGATGGGCAGGCCGTGAAAAGCCGCCCCACTTCTCGGTGTCGCCCCAACCGACCACCACCGCGCTGATCAAAACGGTATCTTCAAAAACGACTGGCACATTGGTCCGTCCACCATAAGTGGTGATGACGCCCAGTTCTTCATGCAGGCTGCGGTCCCAGACCAGCTTCCCGCTCTCTCCTTCCAAGCAGCAGAAGTAGCCGCTCACTCCCTGGGCATAAATGCGGCCGGTCTCCGGGTCGCCGACGCAATTCGACCAACCGACGCGGGAGTCGGGTACTTCCGATAGATAAACGTTGAACCGGTGCTCCCACAAAACCTCGCCAGTGGCCGGATCGGCACAGACCACTTTCTCTCCTTCAATCGCCGTGCCTGGCTGATCACGCACGATCGTGTAGAGCTTGCCGCGCAGGACAATCGGTGTGGACCGGCCCGCTAGTTCTGCGCTCTTCCACAGCAGATTGCTGCCGGGGCCGCCCTCCGGATCCCATTGGTCAATGAGTCCCGTCTCCGTGGAAATGCGGTTTTGCTGGGGTCCCCGCCAATTGGGCCAGTCGAGTGGCTCGGCTGCTGAGGCGACTGTGGCCAGCGCGACGAACAGTAGCGCCGACAGTGGGATACTATAGATGCCTGATCTAAAAACCATGACCGACGATTGCCTCCCGGCTGAATGGATAGCCGCTCGCCCCCGACGAAGGAGCCGTAAAACGGACGTAACCGTCAAACTTTACCCTACCGGCAAATCGACTGGCTCGGCAAGGCGTCAAGCGTAGCGCTGAGGTGCGTTGCCGCGAAGCGATCAGGACGGGGGCGTTCCAAACGCGGTCCGAACAGTCTCGCGCCGCATTCTTTACCCAACTATAACAAGTCGCCCGACAACCTGCCATTGGCGGGCCGTACCGGCGCCACAAACGTCAGCACTTGACCACTTTTCGCGGCGGGCAAACTTAACGCAACGCGTGCGATAAGCCCGCTGGCGAAAAAGTACTTGCGCAGATTCAAGCGCTCTTCTGGGTGCGGCCGATGAGATGGGTGTCGCATGCGATGCACCCGCGTGCCTCTTGCGGCAAAAAGTCTGCGCGTCAACCCAGCCCGGACTAACTCGAGCCAAGGATTGGCTCGACTGGTATTGACGCCCAACCGTGGGAACCCCCCAAAAGCAGCCCGCCTGATTTCGACTCCCGGCACTTTAAAGTGCCCCTTACGCCGCACTTGCCTACCTGTTACGGCGTAGGCCCATGCGTCCGTCGTCACGACCGACACACTTCGGCGTGGGGCGGCATCGCGCGTTGCCGGAAGTCGGCAAATCTTCTGCTCGGGTGGTTCCAACAAATAGGAGACGACGTCCGATGAAGTGGAACTTTTTAGGAGCGCTCATGGTGAGCATCGCTCTGGCCAGCACGAGCTCCGCAGGCTTGCTGGACCAGATGCTCGGCTGTGGCTGCGGCTGTGGCTGTGAGCCTAGCTGCTGCTGCTGCGAGAAGTCGTGCTGCTGTGAGCAGAGCTGCGGCTGCGAACAGTCTGGTTGCTGCGACTCCGGTTGCTGCGACTGCTGCTCGTCCAGCTGCTGTGGTGGTGGAAGCGGTCTGTTGGATCGCCTCTGCGGAAGCTTCAGCAGCCTCACCGGCGGCTGCGGTTGTGGCTGTGAAGCCAGCTGCTGCTGCGAACAAAGCTGCTGCTGCGAACAGTCGTGCTGCTGCGATAGCGGCTGCGGCTGCGGTTCCGGTTGCGGCGGTGGATGCGGTCTGATGGATCGCCTCACCGGTATGTTCGGTGGCGGCTGCGGTTGCTGCCAGCCGAGCTGCTGCTGCGAACAGTCGTGCTGCTGCGATAGCGGCTGTGGTTGCGGTTCCGGTTGCGGCGGTGGATGCGGTCTGTTGGATCGCCTCACCGGTATGTTCGGTGGCGGCTGCGGTTGCTGCCAGCCGAGCTG
>JBBDWY010000048.1:20845-27454 GCA_040902605.1 Pirellulales bacterium
CTGCTGCGAGCAGAGCTGCGGCTGTGGTTGCGGTGACGGCGGTTGCGATAGCTGCGGCAATGGCAATGGCCATCATGACGACGACGGCGATGCCCCGGACGCTCCCGCTGAGGCTGGCGCTTCGGTCAAGCCGCTTCCCCCGCGCCCCATGGCTGATCCGAATGCCCGGGTTGGCCAGCAACGCGAGGTCGTTCGCACGAGCTTCCTTCGCTAAGCATTACGCTTCGGAACGCTCATTCGACGGTAAACGAAACCTGCTTCGGACGTACTGTCCGAAGCAGGTTTTTTTCATTGCGGCTGTAGCCGGTCTCGGTGAGGCCGGGCGTTGCGATTGGCCACGTTCCAAATACCAGGCTACACAGAAATCAGCCCGCTGATCCGCAAGCCGAATTTGTCGCCCACTTTCACCACCTCGCCCCGCGCGAGTGGGCGATCGCCTACAGATAGCTCCAGCGGCTGATCGCACGTCTTGTCGAATTTGATGATCGAGCCGGGACCCAATTCGGTGATTTCGAGAATGCTTTTACGCTGCGACGCCAGCGTCACTTGGACGGGCACCCGTATCTGGAGCAATCCCCGCGCGTAGACCGGCAATTCCGCGAGCTCGGCTTCGATGCCGTGGTGCGGAGCGCTGGCCGCGGCGACTTCTTCGGTTGCCGCAGGACTTACCACGGATTCGTGGGCAGGTGATTCGTCCATAAGTCGTTTGCCAATCGGAGGCAAATGCAAAGGCGCACGAGTACGTATGCGTTATCGGCCGGCCCGAACCGCAAACTTTTCCTAACCCGACCGCTGGCTGCGAGCGGCTTCACCGCGACTTACGTCGCGCCAGCGGACCAGCCTCGATCCGCCTCCCCGACCCACGTATAATTGATCGTTGGACGCTTTCGTTGCTAGCGTGTAACGTTATTACGCCGTCAAATTATCATCATGCCCGCCACCCTCGAAGCCCCGTCGCCGGCCTACGAGCTTCAGCCGTATAAATCGCTGGAGAACGGGGAGCTCACTCGCCGGATTCAAGCGGTGCGGGATCGGCTCGGCTCGAGTCTGCTGATCTTGGGCCACCACTATCAGCAGGACGAGGTGATCGCCCTGGCCGACCGGCGCGGCGACAGCTATGGCCTCAGCCAACACGCTGCCGACAGCCGCGATTGCCGTTACATCGTGTTCTGCGGAGTGCACTTCATGGCCGAGACGGCCGACATCCTCGCCAACCGGCCGCAAAAGTTGGCCGAGCGCCAGGGCGAGCGCGTTCCCGTGATTCTCCCCGACCTGGCCGCCGGCTGTTCGATGGCCGACATGGCCGCCATCGATCAGATCGAGGACGCCTGGGATCAGCTCGGCGAGGTGATCGACACGGAGGATCTCACGCCAGTCACGTACATCAACTCGGCCGCCAGTTTGAAGGCGTTCGTCGGCCGGCACGATGGCATAGTCTGCACGTCGTCGAATGCCAAGGCGGCCATCGAATGGGCGTTCGATCGCACCAGGCACCGCCCGAAGGGTGGCCGTGTCATGTTTTTTCCCGATCAGCACCTCGGCCGCAACACGGCGCTGGGCATGGGCATCACGCTCGACGAGATGCCCGTATGGGATCCATACGCCGACTCGCTGGGCGGAAACACCGAGGCGGAGCTCGAACGCAGCAAGGTGATTCTCTGGAAGGGCCACTGCAGCGTTCACCAGATGTTCCGGCCCGAGCACGTGCGGTTGTTCCGCGAGCGGCATCCGGGGATCAAAATCCTGGTCCACCCGGAATGTCCGCGTGAAGTGTTCGAGCTGGCCGACGAGTCCGGCTCGACGGGCAAGATCATCAAAACGATCGAAGCCGCGCCACCCGGCACCAAATGGGCCATCGGCACCGAGCTGCACCTCGTGAACCGCTTGAAGCAGGAGCATCCCGATCAGGAAATCCATTTCCTTTCGCCGGTCGTCTGCATGTGCGCGACGATGTACCGCATCAATCTCGCGCATCTCTGTTGGAGTCTCGAAAACCTGGCCGCCGGCACGCCGGTGAACGTCATCGAAGTCGACGACGATACCGCCCGCTGGGCACTCGTGGCGCTGGAGCGCATGCTCGAAGTCCATTGATGCGCACTTCAGAGTTCGCGCAAGAAAACGGCCGCCGACCGATGATCACACACCAGTCTGCGGCCGCGATTCAATTTGCAAGTTGCTTCCGCGTCAGAACCCGATCGAGAAGGAAATTCCTCCACGATCGTGGTGATGGCCGTGATGGCCATGGTACCGGTGATGGCCATCGTACCGTTGCGGATAGCCGTAGCTGCGGTAATACGTGGGGTAGCCCCAGTCACTGTAGTAGACCGGCTGGTAGGTGCGGTATCCGTACCCGCCGTAGCTGTAATCGTCGTAGCAACCGTGACCGGCTGCTGCCTTGCTGCTCATGCCCAGTCCGGCGGCGCCCAGCACCGCAACGAACGTGAGCGCCAATAGAATGCGCTTTAACATCTTGCTCTCCTCGGACGCCACCGCGTCCTTCTGTGCACATGGGGGTAATATCGGCCCGACTTTCGGACCGCTGCTTGCCACCCACCTCTAGTTGCACAACCAATGCCACGAGGTGAATGAAATCGCGCAAACTGTTTAGCAGAAACGGCTTGCTGCACCATTGATCACCACGGGCCTTTGGTCGACGAATGTGAAAGCGCCATAGTTTCGACGGCGCGTGTCTCAGCCCCGCGACCGCACAATCCGACGTCACGTTTGCATGCGCTGCTTGATCTCGAGCAGTTGAACACGCTCGGGCAACGACTTGTAATACGGATCGAGTGGGTAGCAACCTGACACCAGGCCGTTGCGCGGCGCGGTCGTGCAATCGCTGAAGGTGCGGCATACGCGTTTGCGTTCGATCGCTCGGCCGGCCAGCGTATCGGCAGGCAGCTCGGGATAGGCCAGCACCATCCGGCCCAATCCGACGAAGTCGGTCCAGCCATCACGCACGACCGCCTGGGCCACCGGGACAAGATACTCCTGCAAGTAGGAATACCCGCTGCCGACCATCGGCACGTGCGGCAGCGTCTCCTTGCAGCGCCGCACCGTATCGATCTGCCGCCACACGCCCACTAGTGGATCCTCGGGCGGCTGATAGCCGTCGATTGGCGGGAAGATGGCCGGCCGCTGCAAGTGCGGATTGTAATACGGGCTGCCGCACGTGACGTTGATGATTGCCACGCCGCGCGCGACGAGGGAGCGCATCAGCTCGAGCGGCTCGGTCAAGTCGATCCGCAGCGGATCTTCGGCATCGACGCCGAAGCCGTATTCGTACGGCAACAGCTTGTCGTAGTCCATCGGCCGGCCCAACTCGCGGCTGGTGGCATACGGCACCGAATCGAACACGCTCAGTCGCACGCCGACTGCGAGTTGCGGCAGCTCGTCGCGCACCCGATCGATGATCGACGTCAGCAGCCGCGATCGCCCGGCGAGGTCGCCGCCAAACCGTCCTGAGCGATGGCGTGCGCTCAAGAACTCGTGCAGCAGGTAACCGTGGCAGGCCTTCACGTCGACGAACTGGTAACCAGCGTCCCTGGCGACTCTCGCTGCGGCCACGTAGTCGTCGATCAGTTGATCGAGCTCAGCATCGGTCCATACGACGGAATCATCGAGCGGATCGATCTTGAACTTTGCGTCCAAGAGCGGATGGTGGTAGGCAATCCGCGGCGCGCTTTGGAAGTGATCGTCCGGCTTGCAGAACCGCCCGGAGTGCGTGAGTTGCAGGCCCACGAAGAGGCCCTCGATGGAGCCGAATGCGTCGCGGTGCGCATCCATCAATTCCCGCCGCAGCGCGGCCAAACCGTCCCGATTCGACTCGACGGCGAGCGTCTGATTCGGGTTGGCCCGGCCATCGGGCCGCACGGCCGCGGCTTCACCGCCCCAGATGAGCTTCGCCCCACTGCGGCCGAAATTCCGCCATCGCCGCAACGTGTGCTCGGAGGGCGAGCCGTCCCGATTGGCGTCCCAACCCTCCATCGGATGGATGCACCAGCGATTGCCCACCTCGAAGCCGGCGACCGTCATCGGCTGGGCCAGCGGCGATCCGTCGCTCGCCGTGAGATTGCGTTCATCCACCGGCAGCGAAATGCGCAACTCCGCCAATCGCGCGCGGAACGCCGCGACGTTCTTTAGTTGGGCAATCTTTGGGTAACTAGCTTCGTCTGCCATAAACTTACCATTGAGCCCGCAGGACGGCATCAAATGTACCAAATGCGGCCGGCGAGCACGTGGCATCGAGTGGCCACGATGCCGGGTTGGTTTTTGCCACGGCGTTTTCATGTTTGGCGGCCGATAAATGCTGGCAGGTGGGTGTTGACTTTTACGCGACCAAGCGGGGGCCATTGGGAAGGGAAGCGTGGAGAATTCCGGGCATTGACGTAGGTGCGCAAAACGCGATCGAGTTGACCGTCTTCTCGAAGTTTGGCGGAGAGGGCTATACGGCCGCGCTTGGCCTGTTACCGGCGCTGCTTTGCGCAGGCGTGCTGACTGCCATTCGACCGGTCAGCGGCATCTCGCTAGGGCTCGTCGATGGGCAATCCGGCGCGGGATTAGCCGGGCGTCTGGCCCTCTGTTGGTTGGCCTTTCCGGCCGTCTATTTCGTTTTTGGCGCGCTCATCGCTCCGTTCGTAATCGAAGCCTACTCGGCCGAAGACGGCATGCTCGTCATCCCGCCGCTGCGCACGATTCTCGCCGTGCAGGCGATCCGCAGCACGCTCTACCTGCTGCCGACGCTCGCCGTGATCGAGCGGTGGACAGGCACTCGGCTGGGGCTGTGGCTCGCATTGGGCTGGGCGCATTGGGCGCTGGTCGGTCTTTCGGGATTGGTGATCCCGAACGAGTTTATGAGTCCGGAGCTGCGTCTGATTCACGCGCTGGAAATCGGCGCCGATTCGTTCGCGTACACTGGTATCCTCGTCGCCTTGCTCGCTGCGCGCCAACGGGAATAAAGACGCAATAGCAGCCGCGGCATTGCGGGGCATGTTTGGGCCGTGGGAGAATTGTTGCGCTCGGAGAGGGGGACAGGCGCTCTGAGAAAGGCTCTGAGAAAGGGGACAGGCACAATTTGCTCCGAGGACTGCGCAAATTGAGCCAGTCCCCGGCTTCAACTCATGCCAAAGCACCGCGACATTGCGCTCATCCTGTCTTACGTCACCGTCGCGTACAACGTGCTGGAAGGGCTGGTGTCGGTTGTATTCGCCAGGCTGGCTGACAGCCCGGCGTTATTGGGATTCGGCATCGACAGCTTCGTGGAATCGCTGTCGGGCGCGGTGATGATCTGGCGCTTCTCGCGTCCCGCAGAGGATACGCGGCGAGAACAACAGGCCATCCGGTTGGTCGGCGTCTCTCTGGTTGTGCTGGCCGCCTATGTCGCCTACGAAGCAGCCACGTCGTTGTATTTCGGCGAACCGCCGCGGCGGAGCGTGGTGGGTCTCATCATCGCTGCACTGTCGCTGATCGTCATGCCGATCCTCTTCGTGCTGAAGCAACGCACGGCCAAAGCTCTCGAGAGCCGCAGCCTGGCCGTCGACGCCAAACAAACGCTGGCCTGTATGCTGCTATCCGTGGCATTGCTATTCGGCACCGGCCTGCATTACGTGACCGGTTTCTGGAAAGCCGACCCGCTCGCGGCATTGGTCATTGCGGCCTATCTAGTGCGCGAAGGTTTTGAGGCCTGGACCGAAAAAGAGCTCTGCTGCTGAAGCGCATGGCATTAATTGTGGTAAGCTGTCCGATGATGTTTCGCTATCTGCGAATCGCTGTGTCGGCGTTGAGCCTTACGGCTTGCGTGTTGCTTATCGCGTTGTGGGCGCGGAGCTATTACTATCTTGACCAGCTGACGGAGCCAATTTCCCGGACACGCGGGATTGAATTCGCGTCCATCGAGGGACAGGCACGTTTTGCCGTACTCAAGCTTAACCCCGCAGTTCCATTTCAAAGCCAGGATTGGGGCCTGGAAAGCACCAACAGCAAATTGGGATATGCTCAGAGTGAAATTGACGACACCAAATGGGGTTTTGTCGGCAGCGAGATAGACTTTTGGACGATATGGGGACCGTACTGGTTTCTGGCACTTCTTGGCGTCACATTCGCAGCCGTCCCGTGGATTCCCCGGCGGTTCAGCCTCCGCGCAATGTTAATTGCCATGACGCTATTCGCGGCATTGCTTGGGATAATCGCGGCATCGAATTAGGTCGCCGATCGGCCACCAACATTTAATGACCCGCCACCCAAGATTCTTAATGCACCACTACCTCTCTTTGGGTGGTGGGGCATTAAAAGTGGGCGGGGGTGGAAGCGAGCTACTTCCGACGCGGCGGCCCGACCGTGTGCCCAAGGACAATGAGCATGGTCACGGCGAGCATGATAAGCAGCTCTGTCGCGCCAAGTACGTTCATGGGATGGCCAGCAGGCTTTGGCGATAGTCGGGCATAAGAGGCGTTAATATAGAGAAGGTGTCAAATATTTGGCGAAGTGCAGCCTGCTGGAAAGCAGTCGAAATCCCCGTTTTTCTCTTGCCAGCAATGTCGGCATAACGAGGGCCTAGAAAAGGGGACGCAGCGGCTCTGTAGAAAACCTGGACGATCACGAGAATCATGA
>JBBDWY010000049.1:0-27448 GCA_040902605.1 Pirellulales bacterium
TCATTTTACCCCGTGAAAATGCGAGCGAGTTACGAGAATTGCCCGCCGAAGTTCGGCGTGATATGGAATTCATTTTGGCCGAGCAGATAGAGGATGTTCTTGACGATGCGATTCCAGGTTTATCCCGTCGAACTAAAGTTGGTGTGACACAGGTTGCGATAGCCGACGGCGAGGGCACGGACCGTCAATTGCAGTACTCGATTTAGGTGTGGCGCTAGCTAAATCAGGAATCGCGGCCTCGTCCGCCAGTCGCAAAGCCATTCGCCATAATGAACCTGTACGCGTATTGGTCGCATTGCCCAAGTGAGGTTCTCGGGCAACTGGCGACGTCGGCTGCCGGCTTATCGACCGTTGAGGCAGTGCGGCGCCTAGGACAGTACGGCCCTAACGAGTTGCGCGAGCGGCAACAGGTCACAAAAAGTCGTGTTCTCTGGAACCAGGTTCGTAGCCCTCTTCTGTTACTACTATTCTTTGCGGTCATTGTCTCGGTAATGGCAAATGAATGGCCGGACGCAGTGATTGTACTCGTAATCCTATCGGCCAGTATCGGAATCGGTTTCTCCCGTGAATATCGCGCAGAGACTGCGGCCGCCAAGCTTCAAGCGCGAGTGCGGACACGGGCATCCCTAATGCGTGACGGCCGGCAAGTTTCCATGCCAGCGCGAGACGTCGTTCCCGGCGACGTCGTCCTCCTTTCTGCTGGAAGTCTTGTTCCGGCCGACGCGATTATCCTCGAAGCAAATGACTTTTTTGTGAATGAAGCCGTGCTCACCGGCGAAAGTTTCCCAGTAGCAAAGAAATCTGGCGTCGTTGCGGAAGTCGCCAGCGTAGCGCAGTGCACAAACTGCGTCTTCCTGGGAACTAACGTACGCAGCGGTTCGGCTCGTTGTGTTGTTGTAGAAACAGGAAGAGCCACTCAGTATGGGCGAATCGCACATCGGTTGTCACTGCGGCCACCGGAAACGGAATTCGACCGTGGAATTCGCCACTTCGGCTACTTCCTGGCAAGCGCCATGCTCGTCATGGTGCTCGTGGTATTTGCTGTCAATGTGATCTTTGGCCGGCCTCCAGTCGAAACACTTTTATTCGCAGTGGCCCTGGCAGTGGGACTCAGTCCAGAGCTTCTGCCGGCAATTCTTACCGTTAGTCTCGCGCGTGGGGCGGAGATGATGGCAAAACACGGAGTGTTGGTCAGGCGCTTAAACGCAATCGAAAACCTCGGCAGCATGGATGTGTTGTGCACCGATAAGACGGGCACACTGACCGAGGGGGTAATTCAGGTGGAAGGGGCATACGATGCAGCAGGGGAGCAATCTGCCAGGGTGCTCGACCTTGCTGCTTACAATGCGGCTTTGCAGACCGGCATCAAGAATCCCTTAGATGAAGCCATTCTCAAAACACAGATTCCCGACGCAAGTTACGTAAAAAAGCTTGCCGAGATTCCCTTCGACTTCGCGCACAAGCGCGTCAGCATCATCGTTCAGACTGCGGAAGGGATTCAAGTGATTACGAAAGGCGCGTTCGACCAAGTTCTGGAGGATTGTGTGCAACTTGCTGATGGATCATGTCTCGATATGGCTCATAGACAAGCACTTCGAGAGAAAGTTAGGGATTGGAGTCATTGCGGTGTCCGTGTGTTGGCAGTTGCCACACGTGTGCTAAGTGAAATACCTTTGAATCCGCGGGAACAGGCCCGCAGTCTCACGTTTGAGGGCTTCATAGCATTTCTAGATCGTCCGAAGGCGGGTGTCACAGAAGCAATCGCTGACTTGAAGTCGCTCGGCGTGTCACTAAAACTCATCACCGGCGACACGAAGCTGGTTGCACAGCACGTTGCTGCTATCGTTGGCATGCGCGCGGACCAAGCGCTTACTGGAAAGGAACTTGACCGGCTTCACGGCGAGGCTCTGTGGCATGTCGCCGAGCGAACCGACATCTTTGCCGAGGTAGATCCAAATCAAAAAGAGAGGATCATTTTGGCGTTTAAGAAAATGGGCCACGTGGTTGGCTTTTTGGGCGACGGCGTCAACGATGCACCCGCAATGCACGCCGCCGACACCAGCATTTCCGTGGACCAGGCCGTTGATGTTGCCAAGGAGGCAGCCGATTTTGTGCTCTTAGACCGCCACCTGGACGTGCTGCGACGCGGCATCGAAGAAGGAAGAAAGACGTTTGCCAACACACTCAAATACGTGCTGACTACCACCAGCGCGAATCTCGGCAATATGATCAGCATGGCGGTGGCTTCGATATTTCTTCCTTTCTTGCCTTTGTTGGCTAGCCAAATCTTGCTCAATAACTTGTTGTCGGACGCCCCAGCCCTTGGGATGGCTGACGACAAGGTCGATCCGGAGCTTGTAGATCGCCCACGCCGTTGGGACATGAATTTCATTGGCCGCTTTATGCTCGAGTTCGGCCTCCTAAGCTCTCTTTTTGATTTTCTCATGTTCGGCGCGCTGCTAGGATTATTTGCCGCATCGCCGTTACTCTTCAGAACTGGTTGGTTTACCGAGTCCCTGATGACCGAACTCGTGATTGCGTTAGTCGTGCGAACGCGGCGACCCTTTTTCCGAAGCCAACCGGGGGCACTCTTAATGGTTCTTACAATCGGCGTCTTTGTATTGACCGTTCTACTTCCATACCTGCCATTTGCGGATCTCCTTGGCTTCGCGCCAATGCCAGCAGGTATGCTGGCCTTGGTAATGGGAATTACCTTACTCTATGTCTTGGCCGCCGAAGTTGCGAAAGCCAGCTTTTATCGCCGCTTTAGATGAGCCATCTAAAAAAGTAGACGAGCTGCGTTGCAGAATTTATCACTCGCGCGTCATGATTCGACCCAGCAACAGCTCATGCGGCCGAAGCAGCGAGTCATTCTCCTCCGTATGGCTCGCTATGGCCCGCCGGCGTTTTCTCCTCCGGCACTTCGGTCATCGTGGCTTCGGTGCGTAGCAGCGTGCCGGCCACGGAGACGGCGTTCTCCAAGGCCAGACGCACGACCTTCGTAGGATCGACGATACCTGCTTCAACTAAATCCACGTACTTTCCGTGAGCCGCATCAAAACCGAGGCTGCCGGTGCCCCCACGCATTTTCTCAACGACGCTGCCGCCATCAGCTCCCGAGTTCTCGGCGATTTGGCGGGTCGGAGCCTCAAGCGCCTTGCGGAGAATTCGCAATCCTGTGCGCTCGTCACCGTCGCATTTGGCCTCCTCACGCTCGATGGCATTCATAGCCCTTAGCAGGCTCAAGCCACCGCCCGGCACAATGCCTTCGGCGATGGCGGCCTTCGTGGCGCTGATGGCATCTTCCAACGCCTCTTTGCGGCTTTTAAGCTCCGCCTCAGATGGTGCGCCCACGCGAATAACGGCAACACCGCCAGCCAGCTTCGCGAGGCGCTCCTCAAACTTCTCGCGGTCGTAGTCGGAGGTTGCCTTTTCGATTTGTCGGCGGAGATCCTGGCAGCGCCCTTGAACTGCCTCTTTGCCGCCCGCGCCGCCAATAATTGTCGTAGTGTCCTTGTCGATCACGATGCGCTGGGCCTGTCCAAGATCGTTTAGTGTGACGGCTTCAAGTTGCACACCAAGCTCTTCTGCGAGAAATTGTCCCTTAGTCAATACGGCAACGTCCTCCATCATTGCCTTTCGTCGATCGCCATAGCCAGGCGACTTGACCGCTGCGCAGGCCAGCACTCCGCGTAGTCTGTTAACAACCAGAGTTGCCAGCGCTTCGCCGTCAACGTCCTCTGCGATAACGAGCAATGACTTACCCGCTTTGACGACTTGCTCCAAAAGCGGCACGAGGTCTTTCACGGTGCTGACTTTCTTACCGTAGAGCAACACCAACGGCTCCTCCAGGACGACCTGCATCTTTTCGGCGTTGCTAACGAAGTAGGGCGAGAGGTAGCCGCGGTCGAACTGCATTCCCTCAACGACTTCGACCGATATTTCGGTGCCTTTGGCTTCCTCCACTGACACGACACCTTCGCCACCGACCTTTTCCATCGCGTCGGCGACCAATTCTCCGAGTACTGGATCGTTGTGTGCCGAAACGGTCGCGACTTGCGACCGTTCACGTCGACTCGAGACCTGCCATGACATGTTCTTGATCGACTCGACGGCGACTTTCAGTCCGCGATCCAACCCCAGCTTTATGTCAACCGCGCTGGCACCGGCGGCGATATTCCGCAGGCCCTCGCTGTAGATGGCATATGCAAGCAGAGTGGCAGTGCTGGTTCCATCGCCCACTGCGTCCCCCATTTTCTCCGCCGCCTCGCGCACGACCTGAGCGCCGAGGTTCTCCTCGGCATCTTTGAGCTCAAATTCCTTGGCAATCGTGACGCCATCATCGCACACGATCGGTTTTCCCCACTTTTTCTGAATCAAGACGCACTTCGCTTTAGGCCCGATCGTCAGGCGGACTGCGTCAGCCAACGCATTGGCGCCACGAAGCAGTTTTTCGCGTGCTTCATTGCGAAATAGTAGGTGACGATGAGACATTGGAATGTCCTTTTTCAAATCAGTTCAAATGCACAAGGACGCATCAAGGTAATGTTGCATCAGGTTTGTATTCGCTTCTCTGTGGGACGCACTTCTTCCGCTTCTGCTTTGACAAGCGCCGAGAATAGCAGTCGCCATTTCGTCATCAGCACGTGCTGCCGCTGTTTGATTTCATCGTGGGTTTTGTACTGCTCAGCGTGCTTCTCAGCCTCGTGCTTGTGTGACCACGCTAGTTGGACCAAGTCGCTGGGCGCCTCGCCCTTCTCATAGCTCGCCAACTCATGCTCATGGTAAGCAGCTTCTTGTTCGTATAAACGAATTGACGCCGCATGTTGTCTCAGCATTTCGGCGTGGTCGCGCAACGTCTTCTCCAGGCGTGGCACATCCTTGATGACCTGCTCAACTTCACGCTCCCAAATTGCAATCTCGTCGCGCCAGAAGTTATCGTCCAATCGCCAAGCGGCGTGTTCATGATGCATATCGGTGTGTGATGTAGTGGACATTGCTAATCTCCTATGTGAACTTCGACTCGCTTTGAAGTCGCCCGATACCCGAGACGGATGAATTCTCCATTACTGCCCTCGGCGTTTCACGCGTCAGCAATCGGCCAATTTGTGTGAATTCCTCGGCCAGCAGCATGAGGATATCATCCAGCGTGATGAGTCCCACCAATTTGTTATCCCGTTCGACAACTGGGATTCGACGGAACCTTCCACTGCGCATGATCAACAGCGCCGATTCGATGGAAGCCTGCTCTGACACAGTTTTGGGACCTACAGTCATGACCTCGCCTACGGACGTCTCCGTTGGATCGCGTCCCTTGGCGAGCACGCGTGACACAAGGTCTCTATCCGTAACAATTCCAACGACCTGATCAGCATCATTTACTACGACCAAAGTGCCGACCGCACGCTGGTGCATGCGCTCTGCCGCAACAGCGACTGTTTCATCGGGATTGGCCGTATCCACCTCTCGCACAGAGATTCGTCCGACTGACATGGCAGCCTCCTCACGCGATTCAGCGTTTAGTGCTTATATGAACTCGCTCGCGGAACTTTCGATGAATTCGGAGACGCCGGCGGATTTAGCCAACGATCGCCTCTACCTTAAGGTGCAAATGCGAGTCCGATTCGGTTGATTATGTGGCAACCGTGCATGGGCAGCAGCAACTACCGCAAAACGCTTGTTTGAGCCGAAAAAACCAGCGCCGAATTTATGGAGTGACGAATTGGAAGAATGGCTATCGTGGCAACAAATGTGCGAAATGGCGCGCCTTCTCGATCGGCGGAGCGAGTCTACCTGGCTCGCGAAGCGCGTTTCAATTGCGCTGCGCCATCGGCCGAACCGCTTGACAAAGGTAATTGGAACAATAGATGAATCAGCCGCGCAAGTGTCGGGTGTCGTCTGATGCCCGTCACTCGATCTATGGAGATTCCGTAGAAAACAGGAACGAACAAAACAGTCGGATCACGCTGAGCGAGGGGGACACGCCGCCGTTGAGGCCGGGCGTTGCTGAACTATCTTCGCCACCGAGGGGTCAAACCCCAGATGAAAACCCCGAGCCCAGCCAGCCCAAGCGGAATGCCGACCGGCAGCAGCACCATCGTGACACTTAGGCCCACGCCCAGCACCATCATCACCAGCCCCGCCATGATAGCCGCCAAGTGAAACGCGATGCCATCCGGCTGGTTGTCCTGATCACTATTTCTCATTGCCGGCGTCTCCCTTCGAATAAAAAGTGCGGCAGGAGTTCGATAACCGAGTCGTTTGCTGAGACGTTCATTGATTGAACGTTCCAGACAGGCCACGTCGTGTTGACTGCCCTGCGTGACGTCCGTGCCTTACGGAAAATACTGCCGCAGCAGTTCGTGTGTATTCAATGGCGCCGCGTTGCTAGGAGACATACACACCCCGGAGAAACATCCAGCCCAAGTCCGTGGGTCAGTTTTTGATGCTCCGCAATCGCTGTGCCGTTGTCGAACGTCATGCTGCGCCGGAGGGCTAGCGGGTGATCCCACGGACGCTACTGACGCCAAAGCTGGAGATAACGTCCACCTGGTTGTCGATGTGTGTCACTCCGTCCACATCTTTAAGCACCGTCTGTAGAATCTGTTTCAGGTAAAATGAGGGCACGCAACCACGAACGATCAGCAGATCTTCGCGATACTCGTATTTAAAATTGCAAGCACGCCCTCGAAAGTGCGGATGTTGGGACAACAACTCGTGCACTCGTTGTTCGAAAGATCGGGCGCTGTTATTCGATTCGCTCGGCGACTCGTCGAATGATTCGGCCACGATACCCTCGCATAGATGGGTCCAGACATAAACTATCAAAGCAAAAGACGCCACGTGCGAATTCCACGATTGACCGTCGGCTCGCGCCGCGATGTTCGCAATGCAGCAATCTCCACGTACTATCCTTCGATTTCGCCAGGCTACAACCGCATTTCTCTTAATGGCTACGATGTGCCACGCCGCACGCTATGTGTGTCCTTTTAGCGCGCGGAATCGTCTGGCCAACCAACGATAGCTGCCACCGCCAAGGCACGGAAACCGCAAAGAAAACAGCTGCAACAGGTCAAGGCGGCTCCTCACCAGACAGCAAATGGAGTACCAAGTGTCTCCTCGGATACGATCACCAAAGCAGGCATGGCTTCATCGTCCTCATTCCACTGCTGCACGGCACAGGCTTTGCCATAAGTAGGCAAAGGCCACGTCTACGTTGGATGGCGCCACGCCGATGGAGGGTAATTGCCATGAAAAGCGATACCGAATTGCAGCACGACGTGATGGATGAACTGGAGTGGGAACCAAGCATTGACGCATCGAAAATCGGTGTCGCTGCCAAGGCGGGGGTGCTGACCCTTACCGGGTCGGTTCCCATCTATGCGGACAAGATCGAGGCGGAACGAATCGCAAAGTCCATCGGAGGTGTAAAGGCAGTCGCGAACGAAATCGATGTTCATATCCCCGGCAGAAGCGAGCGCAATGATACCGATATTGCTGCGGCCGCCGTAAACGCATTGAAGTGGCACACGTCGATTCCGGACGACAAGGTGAAGGTAACTGTGCGGAACGGATGGATCACGCTCGAGGGCGAGGTGGAGTGGCAATATCAGCGAGACGCGGCTCGCGATGCGGTGCGCTTTCTCACGGGTGTGAAGGGCGTAACTAACTCGATCAGCCTCGCTGCCAAGCCGAAGCCCAAGGATGTACGGGCCAGGATTGAGGCGGCCTTCAAGCGAAGCGCGGAAGTGGACGCTAGCCATGTCCGCATTGAAGCTCGCGACGGCACGATTGTCCTCAAGGGAAAGGTCTCCTCGTGGGCCGAACGGACCGAAGCGGAACGCGTAGCATGGACTGCCCCGGGTGTGACGGTTGTCGATAACCGCCTTGCTGTTGAGGTGTAATCGCCGCATGGAGCCCTGTTGGGCCGTGCGAACAGACAATTTGTGAAACCGCCATAGGAGTCGAACCATGAAAAGAGAGCGGCTCCATCTCTTGCTCGTTGACGACGACAGCGAACTGCGCGGTGACATGGCGCGGTTCTTTGCGCGGCATGGCAACGATGTCGAACATTGCGACAATGGGCAGCAGGCGCTGGATTTGGTGGAACAAAAGGCGTTCGACGTTATGGTGCTCGACCTCGTGATGCCCGACTGTTCTGGTCTCGATGTGCTGAAAGAGCTGCAGGCCCGCCACGCCGAGTGCGAGGTCGTCGTGCTCAGCGGCGAGGCTACGATCGAATTGGCGGTGGAAGCCATGAAACTGGGGGCGCGCGAGTTTTTGACAAAGCCCATCAGTCTCAAGGAGCTCGATCGCCTCGTGCGTAAGGCATACGAAACGGGCCAATTGCGCAAAGAAAACCAGCAGCTTAAAGCTGTACTTCGCCGTCAGCAAGCACCGCCACGGATCATTGGTCAGTCCCCTCAGATGCAGGTCGTATTCCGCCTTATCGCTCGTGTCGCTGCCACGGACAAGCCAATTCTTATTCAGGGCGAAAGCGGAACTGGAAAAGAGCTAGTAGCTCGCGCCTTGCATGATGCCAGCCAGCTGGCCGACAAGCCGTTTGTGACCATCAATTGCGCGGCGCTTCCCGAAACGCTCCTTGAGAGCGAGCTATTTGGCTATGAAAAAGGCGCTTTTACGGGTGCCGTTGGAATGAAGCAGGGACTCTTCGAGGTAGCGGACGGCGGTACGCTGTTCATTGATGAGATTGGCGAACTGGCCCTTGGTCTTCAGGCAAAACTATTACGAGTGCTTGAGGACGGCACACTTCGGCGTGTCGGCTCGGTGAAGGAGCGGCGCGTTCGAGTGCGCCTACTGGCCGCTACTAACCGGGATTTGCTGCACGAAGTACAAGAGAAGCGTTTCCGCGAGGATCTCTATTATCGGATTAACGTTCTAGAGATTGAGCTTCCACCATTGCGGGAACGCACTGGAGACCTGGAACAGCTAGTTCGCCACTTTACTGGTCCGGAATGGAAAGTCGAAGGGAACGTACTTTCAACACTTGAGCGATATGGCTGGCCTGGAAACATCCGTCAATTGCAAAATGCCATCGATCGAGCCAAGATTCTCGCGGACGATGGACGAATATCTATTGAGAATCTGCCGCCCGAAATAGTCAACGGTGCGCAAAAGTATTCGCGGCTAGGAGCGGCTCGTGACGTTGATCTATTCACACACATGCGGCGTCACGTCCTGGAGACGTATCAAAGCCATCAAAACAATAAAGCAGAAACTGCTCGAGCGCTTCGCATCAGTCGCCGTAGGCTCTACCGCCTCCTTGAAAAATATGGCGTTAGTAACGCTAGCCAGCATCGACGTCGCGCGGCCTTGGCGCGTTGATAGAAGTTTTTCTCAACGGATGCATGTCGGTCGAAGATGCTCCACTCTTGGGCGTCGATTGCGCCCGCACCTAGCGACTCCTGCGTCAACAGGCTCAAGCCTCATCAGGAATCTGTCGCCCGATCAGAGTACCCAACGATGCAAGACTCGTACCGACCTACTGTTACAGATTTGAGGCATCTATTTTGGATTGGCTTCATTTACCAATGCAGCATGCCAGAGTCGCACAACTGTGACACGAAAGCACATGTCAACCAGCGATTCAAGCTTCGATGGTAGTTGGATGGAATCCTGTCCTGTCACTTTTGCACATTTCACGCAAGCGGGTACGCGTTTTGCTGCTAAAAAGTGACAAAGAAATAGGAGGAACTCGACATGGCAGAACCCCTCTACAAAGTGATCGAAATCATTGGTTCGAGCAGCGAATCCTTTGAGAAGGCCGCAGCGGCGGCAGTCGAGGCCGCGGCGGAGCATTTGAAAGATTTGCGCATCGCCGAAGTTGTTTCGCTCGACATGCAAGTCTCAGAAGGAAAGGTCGTGGCTTACCGCGCAAAGGTTAAGCTGTCGTTCAAATACCATCCAGAAATGCATCGTTTGGGGGCATAGCGGCACGGCTAGCCATGTCGAACGAATCCTTGACGGCAGAACCAGCTTGAGCTGCGAATCCGCGATTGCTGCCGTACCACCTGGAAATGTGACGAATTGGACGGCGCATCCGCAGAGGAGTTATCACCATGCAATTGCCTCTCCAAGTCAGTTTTCGGCACATGGAGCGCTCGCCGGCGCTTGAGGCAATGATCGTCGACCGGGCTACCAAGCTGGATAAGTTTGCCGGCCATATCATGAGCTGCCGTGTGGTCGTTGAGCCGGCGGGCAGGCATCGGCTCCATGGCCAGCAGTACGAAGTGCGGATCGACATCACATTGCCCGAGGGCGAATTGGTATCGAGTCGGGAACCAAGCGAGCACAAGGAATACAAGGAAATTGCCGTTGTCATCCGCGACGCCTTTGACTCGGCGAGACGCGAATTAGAAGACTACGTACGTCTTCGACGCGGGGCGGTGAAGGCCCACGTCCGCACGCCGCATGCCCGCGTCAGCAAGCTGTTGCCAGGCGAAAATTGCGGCTTTTTAACAAGCCGCGAAGGCGGCGAGATCTACTTCCATCGCAACAGTGTATTGAACGGTGCATTCGACCGATTGGAAGTAGGCACCGAAGTCGCGTACGTTGAGGAGCAAGGTGAGCGAGGTCCGCAGGCGAGCACCGTGAAGCTGGTCGGGCGACACGGCGGCATTTGAACGCGGGAGGAAGGAACGGGTGAGAGATGAAGACATTCTTCGACGATGAAGCCACGAGGTCGCACACGGTGTATTTTGCCATCATTGAGCTCGAAGACGGATTGAGCATCGTTGAGATCAAGCCGCACCAAACGCCGGAGGATGCTGCTCTAAAGGAAGGCGGTACCTTGGTGGACCCAGGCCCCTATACAGCCTATGACGACGCATTGGACGCGCTGGCCGATCTTGAGGCGGAAGACGAGGAAGGGTGATTACCGGCCGCACGAGTAGTCCCCCTCGCGCCACGGGCCATCGCCAAGCGTTTGCTTCTAGCGGATGTCACTGTAATGCGAACGCCTGGACAGACCCGCGAAGCTCGCTTCACCCTCCTTGGCGTGGGAGCGATGAAATCGCCACGCTACCGGCCGGCAGGTCTTCTCGTAGAGTTTTTAGGCAGCCGTGTTATGCTCGATGGCGGGCTCGGCACTGAGCCGCGAGGGAGTCTTGATGCCTGGCTGGTCACCGATGACCAAGGAGAGCTGATTCGCGAGATACGGACCCTGGCCCGGAAACGTGGCGTTGAGGCCTGCGTCGGTCGGTATTCATTCAACTGCTTCACCGTGACGCCACGCTCCGTGATTCATACGTCGCATCCAACGTATGGCTACCTCCTGAAAGCCAAAGGAAAGAAAGTAGTTTGGTCCCCAGAATTCTTTCAGTTTCCGAGTTGGGCGCAGGGTGCGGATCTCATGTTTGCCGAGGCCGCCGCTTGGAACCGACCAATTCGCTTTGCCAAAGGCACCGGCGGCCACAGCCCTGTCCTCAAAGTAGCAACGGACTGTGAGCGATGCGGCGTTCGGCGTTTAGTATTCGCGCATATCGGGCGGCCTACGATACGAGCAATTGACGCCGGACAACGGCCACCCTTTGGCGAATTGGGAGTCGAAGGCCGGATGTACCGTTTGCGAGTACCCGCCTAGGAATTCGAACTTTGAATGCCCAAATGTGCAACCGTGCGGGATCGCACGCGCTGTAGCACAAAGCGAATTGCCACCGCATACAGTTAGCGCTTGATCGACGAGTTGGAAGCTTCAGCGCGGCACTAAGGCGGCACGTAGTTTGCTCGAAAGGGAGGATGGCCGTTGTGGTTTCCGTGCTAATTGCAGCTAATTCACGCGCCGCGTATTCTGAAACCAAAAGTGAGCCCAATCCGTACAGCACTGGTCCAATTACAAAGGTTGGCGCTAGTAGTTTTTGCACTAGTCGCCGCAGTCACGTTGAAAGTTCTTGAGCCGAACGTCCAAGCCGAAGAGCAACCGACGAGAGACGTCGAACGATGCCTGCAATTGCAGGTGTTCATCCGTGGTGATTCGACGCTCTGTCAAGACGCGCTCAAATATGCAGAGACGCTCGTGGAGCGCCATGAAGGCATCTGCATCGACGTTATCGATACACTGGCGAATAAGAAGGCGCTTGACCGTTACTGGCAGCTGGTACGGCAGTTTGGTGTGGAGAAGCCCCGCGTGCCTATGTTCTTTGCGTGCGGTCAGCTTAAGGTTGGTTTCAGCAGAGAGGCAAAGAGTGCAACGGGCATCGAGGACCTCTTCGCCATTCACGCTTACATCCGTCCCACGTGCCAGCACTGCCGCGATGCGAATCGGTTTTTAACAGGCTTGGCACAGCGATGGAAAGGCGTCCGCCTCATCTTTCACGACGTCGACCGGGAACCGAGGGAAATCCAGGAGATGAATACGTTGGCTCGACAGCACGGCATAATGGCACCCTCGTTTCCAGTCATTTATGTCTGCGGTCGCGTCATCTCCGGTTACCGCACCGATGCGACAACCGGACGACAAATTGAAGACTTGCTCGTAAAGGCGTCGGTTACCGAAACGGATGTAAAGCAAGTCGTGCCGCGGCGCAAGCAGGTTCAGACTAGTCTTGATCACTTCCCATGGCCGGTTGCTTGGGAGAGTAGGGTGTCGGCTTCGCATATTGGTGTAGGGGCAGCAGTCGCATTCGCTGCCCAGAAGACTGCTCCCCCTGCCCAGGCAGCATTAAATACCCCTCAGAAATTCGAATCCGAACTACCGCCGATTGACGAGGAAGGTTCCACGGAAAAGACCTACGCAGCTCCGGCCGAATCGCCCGAGGGCATTGAACTTCCCTGGATCGGTTACGTGCGTGTCCGCGATTTGGGCTTGCCGGCGTTTACGCTCCTCATCGGATTGATCGACGGCTTTAATCCGTGCGCGATGTGGGTTCTCGTGTTCCTGCTTTCTGTGCTCGTAAATGTCAAGGATCGCCGAAAGATCGCGGCAATCGCTGGTACGTTTGTCGTGGTCAGCGGCTTGGCATACTTTGCCTTCATGGCCGCGTGGTTGAGCGTCTTCACGCTTGTCGGACTTTCTCGGCCGCTGCAAATCGGTCTGGGCGTTCTGGCAGTGCTGATCGGTCTAATTAATATTGTATAGCTCAGGGTTCCAGGGAATCGCGATGTGAGAGACTTCTTTGGTAAATTGGGGTTGATGGAACCCAAGACCAGAAGGAGTCGAAGCGATGGCGCGACAATGCAATGTGGACGTGAAGGATCGTCGGGAGGCGGTGCTGAGTTTGCTGCGGCGTGAGGAGCCGGCGGCGGTGATCGCGCGGCGGATCGGCGTGAGCGAGCCGACACTCTACCGCTGGCGGGATGAGTTCCTGGCCGCCGGGGAAGCGGCGCTGGCCAATGGCAGTGGGAAGAAGGGCGCCGACGTGCGCGACCGGCGGATCGCCGAACTGGAGCAGCAGATCGAGAAGCGTGACCAGGTGATCGGGGAGTACACGATCGCCAATCGCATTTTAAAAAAACTTTCGGGCCAGTCCCTTTGAATGCGGAGAGTCGCGAGATGATTACCGCCGAACTCCGGACCGAGACGCCGCCGCCCCGAGCACGTCAGACGCAAGTGCTGCGGCTGGTTGGCGTGTCGCCGTCGAGTTGGCATCGCCCGGCGCGTGCGAGCGAGCGAAAGCGTCCCGGTCCGGCGCGGCGGATGATCGCCGACGAGGTGGTCCAGGCGGTGGTGACGATGGCCACCGCCAATCCTTGGTACGGCTACAAGCGGATCGCCGTGATGTGCCGGCGGGCGGGCCAAGCCGTGAAGGACCGCGAGGCCTACGTGGTGATGAAAGACCACGGTTTATTGCAGAAGCGAAAGACTCGGCGGGCCGAGGTCTATCAAGCGGCCAAGCTCTTCGAGCTACTGCCGCAAGGGCCGAACGACCTGTGGCAGATGGACGTGACGTACATTCACATCCCCGGGTACGGCTGGTGGTACGCCGTGACGGTGATCGACTATTACTCGCGGTACTTGCTCGCCTGTCACCTGACGCCGAGCTACAGCGCGGCCGAAACAGCTTACGCCTTGAAGCTCGCGCGGGAAGAAGCGGAGCGGATTGGCGGACCGCTCGTGAAGCGTCCGTTTTTGGTGACCGACAACGGTCCGTCGTTCATCGCCAGGCGGTTCACGGCGTTCATCAAGGATCAGTTCAGTCACGTGCGGATCCAGTACCGCACGCCGCAGCAGTTGGGGCTGTTGGAACGGTTCCACCAGACGCTCAAGACCGAGGAAGTCTACTGGCGGTTGTACGATCATCCACAGCACGCTCGCGAGTGTCTGGCCGAGTTCCGCGCTCGTTACAACGAGTGTCGTCCCCATTGGGCATTGGTTCCAGAGGAAGGCGGCGATGTGCTCGTGCCGATCGAAGTTTATCGCGACGCACGGAAGATCCAGATTCCGCGCTGGCAAGCATGGGCCCGCGCGGCGCAGGCCAAGCTCGACGAGTTAATGGAGGACGCGGCGTGAGGAGGACATCGTGTCGGGATTTCGCTCGCGTCGTGCGAGCAACCAGGGCGCTCATTGCCGCCCCTGGACCCCGGCTAGCCTCTTCTCCAGCTCGTCAGAAGGAAACCGAAACCGTGATCGAAGTCTCTCACAAAATCAGCCCCTCCGATTCCACTTGAACTCCGAGCCAAGACAATATCAAAGACTTCTTTGCTTTGAAGAATGGAGTAACGCTCTCAATACCAGAGTCCGTCAAACCTGGCATCTATTATCGAGTGCGCCGCATTGTGACGACTGATTACCTTTCGGTCGCCATCGGGCTCTCAGTGATACTGGCTATCTTGGTGAACATCGTGGAACTAATGTGCACTGCCGGACTGCCCGCCGTCTATACGCAGATACTCGCTCTGCAAGAGCTCCCGCCTTGGAAGAACTATGCTTATCTCGGTCTCTACAATGTCGGGTACATGTTCGACGATAGCCTCATGGTTATCGTATTCGTAGTCACTCTATCTCACCGAAAGATGCGCGAAGCGCAAGGACGCTGGCTGAAGCTTATTAGTGGTGGCGTGGTGCTAGCGCTCGGCCTGGCCATGCTGATTCGGCCCGGTTGGCTTCAGTGGTAACGGAACTAACCGATTCCTCGCAGATGCGCCTGGGGGGCGCGCCATGAGGTTTGGTATTGAAGTCTCATGTACTATTTGCCAACTTCAATCCCGGCTGGCCCGAACTCCATCGTGTCATTGACGTGCAAATCGCTCGAGGCCTGAGGCGGGGTCATAGAGTCGGCGGGACCAACATCACTGGCGCCAATTTGCTTCTCGAAGAGCATTTCGTCGGTGGAGCATTCTTTGGTTTCGAATCCGCGGTGTGAAAGCATCCGCTGCATGCGATGGTTGTCCGTGGTCGTCTCACCAAATACTCGTTTGATGCCCCAACTAGTGCATAATTCGAGACAGAAATCGGTTAGCAGACTTCCCAAACCACGACCTTGCCATGTGTCCGCCACTAATACCGCATATTCTGCGTCGTGGTGATCTGCGTCGGCCTCGAGCCGACCTACTGCCGCAAGATTCCGCTCGCCGCCAACCTCCACCTCGGCGACAATCGCCATCGTCCGGTCATAGTCAACGAAGCAAAAACGAGTCGCCATTTCATGCGTCGTTTCCTTAAAAAGATAGCGGAATCGCTGCCAAATCGATCGCTGCGAGCAATTCTTAAGGAATTGGTGCCACAATGGCTCGTCTTCGGGCTGTATTGGACGCAGCAACAGCTTGCTTCCGTCTGCGAGCGTTGCTTGACGTACGTATTCGTCTGGATAAGGGCGAATCGCCAGATGGGAGTACGGCCGAGATCTCACGCCAGCAGCCTTCGGATCAAGAATCACGCGAGCGTCCAGCGCTGTGGCGCCATCGGACGTTACCAATAGCGGATTGACATCCAGCTCCGCAATGCACGGATTCTCGGAGATTAGATACGAAAACCGCATCAGAACTTCGACGAGCCGGTCGATATTCACCGCCCTGCGACCACGGAAGCCGTGCAGTAACGGCCGGATTCGCAACAACTCAAGCATGCGACGCGCAAGTCGATCGTTCAGCGGCGGCAACTCCAATGCGCGGTCAGCGAGCACTTCTGCAGTGATTCCACCAGCGCCTACCATCATTACCGACCCGAAAACTGGGTCTTTCTTCGCACCCAAAATGAGTTCAATTCCTTCTGGCGAAGTGAGCATAGGCTGCAGTGTTACGCCTTTGACATCGGCGTCAGGCCGCATCCGTTTGGCGCGATCCACGATCTCCTGAAATACTCGCTGCACTTCATCATCGCTAGAGACGCCAAGGACGACGCCATGAACTTCGGTCTTGTGCAAAATCTTTGTGGAGTGGACTTTCATTGCTACTGGATAACCAATCTGCTGAGCGATTTTTACCGCTCCTAACGGCGAATAGGCAGGCTGAGGAGTAGTGACCGGGATGCCGAAGCTCGTCAATAAAGCCTTGGATTCCATTTCGGTGAGCGTCTCGCGGCCGGAAGACAGCGCTTCAGCCATCTCGGCACGTGCGAGCGCCACGTTTACTGAACCATTCAGTAGTACCCGCCGAGGAGTTTCATATAAGACTTCCCGATTTCGCCGATAGGACACGAGGTACATGAACGCGCGCACCGCTCGATCCGGTGATTCGTACGTGGCAATGCCGGCTTGATTGAGGAATTGTCGCCCAGCTTCCGCAGTTGCACCCCCCATCCATGCCGCCAACACCGGCTTTTGAGTCTTGGCTGTGACGGCAGCGACATGTATCGCCGCTCCCACCGGGTCCGTCATCGCTTGTGGCGTTAGCACGACGAGCACTGCGTCTACGTTCGGATCGAGAAGTACCCGCTCAAGTGTCCGCGCGAACCTCTCCGGCGGTGCATCGCCCAGCATATCGACTGGATTGCGGTGGGACCAATGCGCTGGCAACGTCGAATCAAGCGCCTTGAGCGTCTCCGACGAAAGTTCGGCGAGTTCTCCGTGTCGCTCGAGCAATTCGTCGGTTGCCATGATTCCAGGGCCACCAGCGTTTGTGATGATTGCCAACCGCGGGCCCGCCGGCGTGCGGTGGCGGGCCAACAATTCTGCACAGTCAAACATCTCCTCGACTTGATATACCCTCACCGCGCCAGCCCGCCGAAATGCCGCCTCGTAGACCGCGTCGACGCCGGCCATCGCACCGGTGTGGGATGCCACGGCCTCGGCCGATTGGGTAAATCGGCCAGCCTTGTAAACAACGATCGGCTTGCTGCGAGTGAATGCCCTGGCTGCCGACATAAAACCGCGTGCGTCGGTGACCGACTCGATATACAGCACGATCGAGTCTGTGGTCGGATCTTCGGAGAAATAATCGATCAGATCGCCGACTTGCACATTCAATGCGTTGCCAATGGACACGAAGTACGAGAAGCCAACCTTTTCGGAAAGCGACCAGTCGAGGATTGACGTGCAGAGCGCTCCACTCTGAGAAATGAAGGCAATTCGGCCAGGCTGAGCCATTGCGGCGGCAAAGCTGGCGTTGAGCCGGCTCCCAGGAACCAGTACGCCTAACGAGTTAGGGCCAATCAACCGCATGTCGGGAAACTCGGCCATCTTGCGCTGTAATTCGGCTTCGATGGCTTGCCCGGCTGGCCCCACTTCTCGAAACCCGGCGGATACAACGATTAGCCCGCGAACCCCGGCTGCGCCGCAATCGCCTGCCAGTGCCGGTACCGTTGCGGCGGGCGTGGCAATAATCACCAAATCCGGCGCGCTGGGCAATTTGTCGATGGACGAATATGCGCGCAGGTTAAGAACTGATTCGTACTTCGGATTAATCGGGTAAAGTTCACCCGCGAAGCCTGCACGTTGCAGATTCTCGAGCACTATCCGGCCGACAGAGCCCAATTTAATGCTAGCGCCAATGACCGCAACACTCCGAGGCTGGAAGATCTTCGAAAGGTTCTGGATTGGCATAGGAAGGCTCCGTGTGCGTCAATGGGCCGTTGCTCGCACGCTCCCCGTAGTTGCCGGGGAGAATTCTCGCAGGATTCGAACCACTTCCTCATCTTCCACCGACTCGAATGATATATAGAACTGACCGATTGCAAAGAAATCCCGCGGCGCGAGAAGGTAGATCAACTGATCGCAGAGGGTGCGAATTGCCTCGAGTCGATCGGGAGGGGCGACCGGTACTGCCACGATTGTTTCATGCGGTTTCTGCGCCTTCACGACATGAAGCGCTGCGATCATTGTCGACCCCGTGGCGATTCCGTCGTCCGTGAGAATCACCGACCGCCCCGCGACCGGTGCTTGAGGCCTGGCCGCACGAAATAGCTTTTGTCGCCGGGCGATCTCACTAACCTGGTACTGTCGCTCCTTTTCGATGTATGCCTGATCAATGCTTGTCGCGACATCGGTCCGATGATTCAGGTATACTTCACCGTCCTCCCCCACCGCGCCAATTGCCAATTCAGGCTGAAAGGGTGCGCGTAACTTGCGAGATAGTACGACGTCGAGATCGGCTTCCAGCTCGCGCGCCAGCACCGCCCCCGTCACAACTCCGCCGCGCGGAATGGCAAGTACAACAGGGTCAATCAAATGGAGAGGTTTAAGTTGTTCCACCAGCTGTCTGGCGGCATCTTCTCGATCGGCAAACATGATCGCCTCCTTAGCCAGAGCCTATAGTAAGTCGCTGCAGAGTACGGGCTCGCTTCTTCCAGCCAACTCGGGCGTGTCTTCACATACCAAATGCCGCTGGAACCATTGCGACGCCAGCCGCGCCGCCTCTTCGAATTCGGGTTCTAGGAACACATGCGTTGCCCCCGGAATGATCTTCAATTCCTTCACACAATGCATCCGAGCCAGTGCCCGATGATTTAGTTCGATGAGCGGTTTGTCACCTCCGCCCACAATCAGTAGCGTCGCTGCTGAAACCTGCGGCAAGGCTTCGTCAGCGAGGTCAAGACGTCCGCCCCGTGAAACGATAGCTTTCACATTTGTCCCCCGATCCGCCGCCGCGACCAGGGCGGCTGCGGCGCCAGTGCTTACGCCGAAGTAGCCCAGCGGTAGACTGTGGATCTGTTCCTTCTCATGCACCCATGCAGCAGCCGTCTTGAGCCGATGCGCCAGAAGCTCTATGTCAAACACTTTTGAGCGAATGCCAGCCTTTTGCTCGTCCAGCAAATCGAGCAATAGCGTGGCGATTCCGGCTCGCTGCAACACGCTGGCCACGTACTGATTTCCGGACCGATACGGCCCCCGGCCGCTACGAAGTGCAAATAACACAATGCACTTTGCACCTTCTGGGATGTTCAGGAAGCCGTTCAGTTGATGATCTCCAACAAGGATTTCGACCGCGCGCTGATTCGAAGCGATCGGTGTTGCAGCAGTCATTGGTAATTCTCCATGCCAAGTGCTGTTTGCTCCTCAAGGAGGCTCGCGTCCGATTGCGCGCAAGCCCTATACATTCGGTGCGCGTTCCCGCCGCCAGTCAGATCGCGAACAACCCCTGCTAACAACGGAGCGATCGATACAACCTCCAGCCATGGCTTGGCCTCAACTGGAATGCTGTCGGTGGTCAGTAGCGTGGCAAATTTCGTCTCTATGAGTCTTCCTTCTGCTCCAGGGGCCATCACCGCATGGGTGAACGCGGCGTGCACTTCGCGTGCGCCAGCGCTCCGAAGGGCCTCCGCTGCGCCGCTTAGGGTTCGACCCGTGCTTGCCATATCGTCCACAATTAGACACGCGCGCTCATTAACGTTGCCTAGCACCTGTAGGGCCGAAGCTATGTCAGGCTGTGGTCGCTGCTTCGCAATTACGGCAACCGGCGCGTCCAGTGCTGCCGCGTATCGCTGCGCCCGTTTCATTCCGCCTGCATCCGGCGATACTACGACTAAATCGCGCAGGCCCAAGCTCCTAACGCGCGGCAGAAAAACCTCTTCCGCGTTAAGAAGTGTTGCCGGCATTAGCAGCGCGCTTTCCAGTGCGGGCGAGTGGAGGTCTAAAGCGACGAGATGATCGAGGCCCGCAGCGCCGAGAAGTCGGCCAGCGATCTGGGCGGAACGCGCGTCACCACTCCTGCTGCGCTGTTCCTGCCTAGCGTAGCCAAAATAGGGAACAATCGCTGCAATATACGCCGCCCCAGCGGCGCGAACGGCATCGGCCAGCAGAGCCAGTACCATCAAATGGTCGTTCACTGGGGGGCATGTCGGCTGCAAAATGAACACGGATGCGTTCCGCACGTCATCGGCAACATGGACCTTCGTTTCACCATCAGCAAAAGCGCCGATCTCAGCACGCAACAGAGGCACGTCCAGCTCGCGCGCCAGACTTTTGCCCAGCGCGGGATGGGCGTTGCCCGCTACTAACTTCACAGATTGGGAATAGGCTGACATTCCGAAATATTGGTTAAGTAAAGCGTAGACAGCTATCTTTTGCACGTTGTCGAAGTGGTTTCGCTCCAACCCTTAAACCGCTCCGGATACTGTATCCAACCCCATTTTTTGAGGGAGCAATCCCTATGCCGCGTTCCAAACCGGTTTTGCCATACGTGCAGCGTATTTGTTCGATCGTGAGGCTTTTCAAAATGGTGCCTTAACACAGTCAGTTCCGTCCGCAAGTTGCGGCATCAGGCGCAACCTTCTGACATACTTCCCGTGCGAAACAGCACACATGACGAATGCCGCGGCAGCGAGTTGCCCTTAACGGATATGTTGCCCCATGCGATACATCGGCACTTGCAGACGTACTGGCGAAACAGATGCTATTAGCCCATAACGCTCCTACCAACCGGCATATCTCTTGCACAGAACGTGCAATAAGCGGTCACGTATCGGATCGTTTGTTCGAACGCCACGATTACCAAGGCAATCGTTAGCGCGCTTAGACGCTGCAAATCTGGAAAGGATGGAAAATTATGTTAGCTGCAGAAGAGGAATTGAAACACTTGGGCGAAACACAAGGATGCGCTGATCACGACCATGATCTGGTGCACGAGCTAAGCCGACGTTTGGACATGCTATGGCGGTATGACCAATACATCGCAAATGCCGACTGGCGCAAGAACTTGAAACAGTTCTGGAGCGATATGAAGTCCCAAGAACAAAAGAACGTCGAGCGGTTGAAAGAGCTGATCAAGGAGGAGATTGAGAAAAGCTGCTTCTGATAGGATCGGCCTAGAGCGAACTGCGCGGCTTCAACTAGATCGGCTCATTCCCCGGTTCCAATAAAGAGAGCTGCTCCGATACCAGCCAACATAAACGCGAGTGTTCCGTGCATTCCTCGCCTCTTAGGCTCTGACACGCGAGAGAATGCTGGCGGCCGATGAATCGATCCCTTTTAACGCTGACGACAGGGCTTCCCGGCTCGGCGCATAATCCATGGCGACGGTGCGGAGTATCCGGTCCTGATTTACAAGTTCACACAATGAGTAGGTGAAGTCCCGCATGCCTTCGTCACGACATTGATGCAATATCGCAGTCAAGTCCTCGTCTTGCTCATCTCGGATTTTCTGCTTGACGATCGCATTGGCCAGTAGCACTTCGGTCGCCGGATAGCGTGTCCCTGGCTCAACTCCGGGAATCAGCCGCTGACACATGATGGCCCGTAGGCTGTTCGCCAGCGACGAGCGAATGAAGGTGTGTTCGCTACGGTCGAAGAATTCCAGGATGCGAGCAAAACTTAGCTGCGCATCAGCACAATGCAACGATCCCATCACCAGGTGGCCCGTTTCAGCCGCTTGGATCGCGGCCAACATCGTCTCGCGGTCGCGCATCTCTCCGATCAGAATGGCGTCCGGATCCTGCCGCACGACCACCCGCAGCGCGGCCGCGAAGTTGGGAACGTCCAACCCAATCTCGCGCTGCGAAATGATGCTCTTCTTGCCACGAAATTGAAACTCGATTGGGTCTTCGATCGTGATGATGTGCAGGCTGCGGTGTTGATTCACGTATTCGATCATCGCGGCCAGCGTGGAACTCTTGCCGGAACCCGTCACTCCGCATACCAGAATCAGCCCCTCCAGCGTATTGCTGATCAGGTCTCGATAAATATCGGGCAGATTCAAGCCATTGAAGTCAAGGATCTTCGCCTGGACACGACGGACGGCCACGTGAATATCGCCTTGGGAGCGAAAGATGTTGATGCGATAACGGTCACCGGTTTCGTCAGATGCGGAGAAATCGAGTGCCCCTTGCGTTTCAAATTCGTGCCATCGCTTTTCGGGGACCAGCGGTTTAATCATTTCATGAACACACACTGTGTCAGGGATCGGCGACACTTCGAGTTTCCGTAGATGTCCACCAATCCGCACATAGGGCGGATAACCCACCTTGAGATGCAGGTCCGACGCCTCGTGCTTGCCCAGAAAGGACAGCAGTCTTTTCATTTCGTCAGCAGGAGGCAATGGCTGATCCATCGATCGAGTCGGCCTCGACGTCACTACAGGCGCCGCCTGCTGTTGAAGACTCAACATTCGTTCCCCCTGGTCCGATAGATATGCCCATTGTTGAAGAAGCAAAGTTGGTGCCGATCCGGGTGATAATAGCCCACCTCGCGACGATAGCAGTTTTTCCGAGGTTGCCTCTCCATGTTCTGCTCCTCCTGAAGAAATGCTAAGCATTGGTGGGCCGCACAGTCTGTGTCAAAACGATGCGCGCCGCCGCGAGGCAATTCCCTCGTGATACGCTCCTTAGTCGGTCAACGCGCATATTTCGCGATCCATGGCCGGCCTTCGGTCATGCTCCTGCAACTTTGGATGGCTTGGAAGTCGGCCGAGTAGCCGGCATGTTGTTTGCTTGATCACGTGTTATTGAAGGGAGCAGAACGTCACGCCCGGATCGCATATGAGGTCGCGCGAACGGATCGCGGACGCGTGCTTTTTATGCTTCGAGAGGTGCTTTTGCGAAGGGAATACACGATGATTGTTACGCGATTCGGTGCCGTTCTGCTCTCGGCTGCATGCCTCGCTGGATGTACTTCCGCGGATGAGGGATTCACCCTACCCGCCGGAGACGCAGATCGAGGCCAAACCGCCTTTGTAAAATTCCGATGCTTCGATTGTCATCAAGTACACGGGGTCGATTTGCCACCGGCTGAGGAGCCCGGTCAGGTGATCGTCAAACTCGGCGGTGAAGTGAGTCGCGAAAAGACCTATGCCGATCTCGTCACAGGTATTATCAACCCTTCGCACCGCTTGGCCGAAGATTATGCCGAGAGCGCGATCTCGGACGACGGCAAATCCAGGATGACTGTGTACAACGATGTAATGAACGTTGCGCAACTAATCGACATTGTCACGTTTTTGCAGAAGCACTACGAACTACGCCCTTACGAGCCGACCACATATCCGGAATATCCTCTCATGCCTTGATGAGTTTGGAGTATTTCAACCGCTGGATTTCGTATGAACCTCACTACAGGGAGCGAGCCCACACACGTATTGCCTCATGATGCCTCAGGCTCGCCGGATTTCGAGCTGCCCGACGTCGTGCTGCCACCGCAACCTCCATGGCCGGAAGCCGGTTATCGACCAGCGAGGTATGCCAAATCTGGTCTTATGTTGGGCACCTTGGCCGGCTGCACGAGCTTGATCGTCAATGTCATCGGCAGCCTTGCTTGGACAGTGTTTGGCGGCGAAGCGTTGCACCCGCTCCGAATCATCCAGGTCTATCTCACATTTCCTTTTGGACAGCAGGCGCTTCGACTGGACGGTGGCGCCGTATTGGCGCTCGGTTGTTTGTTGTATCTGGTCACCGGCATGTTCTATGGCATATTGTTCGAGCTGACGTCTTCGTATTACCTGCCGCATGCTGGCGTGCGTGCAAGACTAGTTTCCTACAGTGTTCTTGCGCTGATTGTGTGGCTCATAAACTTCTATGGATTGCTGATCTGGCTGCAGCCGCTGCTCCTTGGCGGTCGCTGGATTGTGGACCTTATTCCTTGGTGGGTCGGAGCCGTGACGCACCTGGTGTTCGGTTGGACCATGGCATTGGTCTATCCATTCGCGGCGAGCGATCGATCGGTTGCTACTGCACACCGCTGAGCAAGCCGGAGGAAATGATCGATTAGAGGAGTTTCTCATGAAAACTCCCATCATCTGGTCGCGAATTTTAGTCATAGTGGGACTTGCCGGGATGCTGATCGGAGCCGTCGACCCACTCGAGGGATCGTTCATTATCCTACCGGCTGTTGGCCTGGTCGCTCTAGGAGCGCTTGTTGGCAAGAGCCGACACCGAGTACTCCTATATTGGTCGTTTGCGTTGGTGGTGGTTGGCGTAGCAGCAATGGTCGTATTGAGTCACTTCGGAGGTATTGGCGGCAACACAGGTCGATCAATGTGGTGGGCACTGATTATTCTTCCCTATCCCGTTGGTTGGCTGCTTGGGCTCGCCGGCGCTATCCTCGCGGTTGTTGAGCATTTCAGACAACGCGCTGCACCGACTCGCGCATAGTCCGCGTCGCTTCAGCGGAATTCGCCAAATGGGGCTTTGTCCTTGATCTGCTCTTCTTTGCGCACTACCGCGGCGCGCCCCTGGGTAACGTCGACTTGGCTTAATAGCAGGCCTCCGACGAGAAAGAATACGACCACCGACACGATCGCATTGCGGCTCGAGTCAGTCAGCTCGATCACGAGAACAAACAGGCCCGGTCCAAGTATGCCGGCCAGCTTCTCGCTCAGGGCAAACAGGGCGAAGAATTGCGTCGATTTTTGCTTGGGAATAAGGCTGGCGAAGAGCGACCGGCTTAGCGCCTGAGTGCCGCCTTGCACCATGCCTATGAGAATTGCGAGTGTCAGGAATTGCGCCTCAGAACGCATGACATATCCCAGCAAAGCGATCCCTAAATAGACGGTCAGGCCAATGAAGATCGACGGCTTGGTGTCCAGTTTGCCCGCCATCGCTCCAAACAATATCGTGCACGGAATGCCGATAAACTGAACCAGCAGAATCGAACCAATCATCGCGTTGGTGCGAAGGCCGATCTCCGCGCCGTAAATAGCGGCCATTTTGATGATCGTTCCAATGCCCTCGTTATAAATCAGGAATGCCAAGAGCATCACGCCGGCCTGCCGGTATTGCCGAAGTGCGTTGACAGTGGCCAGGGCTTGAGCAAAAGACTCACCCAGCGATGGCCAAAATCCTCTTATGCCGACTGCCGGCTCTACGGGAGGCTCGGGAATCTTGACGAACAAGGGCAATGAGAATACGACCCACCAGAGGGCGACTGACAGAAACGCCAATCGAGACGGCAGAGTTGCTTGAGCATCGGTAAGGTCGGTTCCATGTGGCAAACCGAACCACTGTGGAAATTGGATCCACGCAAGGTTCAGGGCCAATAGCACGCCGCCGCCAAGGTAGCCGATCGCATACCCCGTAGTAGAAACGCGATCGATCTCATCATGCCTGGCGATGTGCGGCAAGAGAGAGTCATAGAAGACGAACGTACCGGCAACCGAAAGCTCAACAATTGCAAATAGCACGAGCGCAAACAACCAGTCGCCGGTGTAAATGAAGAACATGGCGCCTGTGGCCGGTGCGCCGATGCTGAGAAAAAGGCCCAGCAGCTTTTTCTTGACGGCGATCGAGTCAGCGAGCACTCCAAGTACGGGGGCCACCAAAGCGAGCATGGCCATGGCGACTAAAGTGGCGATCGCAAAACGCTGTGTGGCGGCGCCCTCCGGAAGATTCGCGCCGGCCACGCGATAGAAGTAGATCGGAAAGACTGCAGCGATCACCGTGGTCACCACCGCCGAGTTCGCCCAGTCATAGAGGGCCCAGGCACGAAGTTCTGGACGGTGCAGACCAAGTCGCGTGAGGAAGCCAGGAACAGTAAATTGCGAATTGGTGTTCAAATCAACTAATCTGGCATAGTTCGGGAGCACGATTGACAATTCGGTTTTGACGTACTGATGGCATTCAAATCCTCGTCACAATTCGATCTCGACTTTGTTACTGCAATTGTGGTGTCCGTTTTGAACAGCATAGAGAGCTTTTTGTGGCCTGCGGCTTGAAAGTAGCGTTCCTCCTGCCCGTCGCACTCCAGAAAATGGTTTCTTTCCGGCGTTGAGTCGACGGCCAAGGCATTCGTTCTAACTCGAATGTGCCTCGCGATGGACCGTGCCGAAAGGCGCGCGACTGTGCCCAGTCGCACACTTGCCCTTGAGTCGCCAGATCGGTTCCGCCTACTTCCGGTTGGTCTGCTATTTGCGGCATTCGTTCAGCTGTAGGAACCGAGATTTGATCGAAAAATCAGACCGCAAAGAAGCTCTACGACATGAATGAAATAGAGGCAATCCGAAGCGAGCTCATTAAAGAGCGAAAGACCACGAGGCGCCAGCAACTTCTCAAGCGGCTGTACAGACTTGAGACCGAGAAACAACGGGAACCGACCATTGTTAAAGACGCGCAGACAACTAAAGTGCATCGAACGGACTCCCGGTCGATAGCGTCCAAGAGTCGCAGCAGGATCGCGCAAAGTACGGAGGGCCAGACACTATCAACCTGAAAGGGCATGAAAATCATGCTTAAGGTGCGTTCTGCTACACCCTCGTCCGCGGAATCCCGCAATTCTCGGCTGATACGTATTCGTTGGCTCGACGTCGTAACCAACGCGGACCTCGCCGAAGTAGGTGGGAAAAATGCCTCGTTGGGAGAAATGACTCGCGCCATGGCTGAGAGCGGCGTTCGCGTGCTGAGTGGCTTTGCAACGACTGCTGCCGCGTATTGGGAATTCCTTGAGGCCAACGACCTTTGCGAAACGCTTCAAACCGAACTCGAAAAGTTTAAATCTCAACAGCAGGCGCTCGAGGAAACGGGCAAGCGCATCCGCCTGGCTATTCGCGAAAGCGATTTCCCCGGTGAGTTAGAGGACGAAATTCTAGCGGCTTACCGCAAGTTATCAAACCGCAAGAAAGTGGAACGGGGATCGGTGGCCGTGCGCAGCAGCGCCACCGCCGAAGATCTCCCGGAGGCCAGCTTCGCCGGCCAACTCGAGTCCTATCTCAACGTGCGAGGTGACGAGGCGTTATTGGCTGCCTGCCGAAACTGTTTCGCCTCGCTGTACACCGATCGAGCTATCGCCTATCGCCGCGAGCACGGCTTCGACCAATTGCGCATTGCTCTCTCCGTTGGCATTCAGTCGATGGTTCGAGCTGATAAAGCCACCGCTGGCGTGATGTTTTCCATTGACACGGAATCGGGCTTTCCGGACATCGTACTAATCAATGCGGCGTGGGGCCTGGGCGAATCAGTGGTACAAGGAGACGTCGATCCTGACGAGTACCGCGTTTTCAAGCCGCTTTTGAAAAACGGTCTACGGCCAATTATCGGGAAATCTCTGGGCGCTAAAGCCACGAAGGTGATATTTGCTCCTGCCGACGGCGCGCCGACCAAGAGTATCAAGACGTCCAAGCGGGAGCGCGAGCAGTGGGCTCTAGCAGCCTGTTGAAGAACTCGGTTTTTGGTGTGTTTAAGCAGCCAGCGCGAGCG
>JBBDWY010000050.1:0-27191 GCA_040902605.1 Pirellulales bacterium
CCCGCGCCACGAACCTCGCGGTCGCACTCGCCGATACGGCCGGTCGTCTGATCGGAGAGTACATCAACCGCCGACCGACCTGGAGTCTCTTGTACTCCAAGACCCCGCCTATTTCATCCCATTCGTTAGGGGAGTTTGGGTGTCCCTTCTCCCTGGCGCCGCTCCAAATCTGTAACTGCGTTGCCGACGCCTTGGCCAGAGGCGGAGTTGTCGTGGCGCGCGATCGCACGGGGCTGGTGCATTTCGCCGTGCCGCTGGTGCTGGGCGAACATCCATTGGGGGCGCTGGTCGCGGGCCAAGTGTTTGATCAGTATCCCGAACAACTGCCGCTGGAGCAAGTGGCCAAGCAGCTCGGTCTCTCACCGGCGCCGGTCTGGCAGATCGCGCGCCTGGAACATCCCATCAAGCGGGCCACCCTGGACGTGTATGCCGACCTACTGGCGACTCTGGGCCAGACGTTTCTCACGACGCGCTATCACACGATCCTGGCAGCAGAAAGACGAGGGCAGGAACGCATGGCGGAAGCCAAGGCTGAAGCACGGCTCAAAAACGCGAACGCGAATCTAGAACAGAAGAACCGGGAGATGGCGGAGTTTGCGCACACTGTTTCGCACGACCTGAAGTCGCCGCTGGTGACGATCGGCGGCGTGCTCGGGCTCCTGAAAGAGGAGCTGCAAGAGGAGCGGCTGGTTGCAGCGGGAGAGCTCATTGCGACGGCTGAGGAAACCGTGGTTGGGATGCGAGACACGATCGACGATCTGTTGAAGCTGAGCCGGATCGGTACTGTCGCGATTGATTTGCAACCCGTCGAGTTGAGGCAGGTCGCCGAAGAGCTCATTCGGAAGCATGCGCCCGAACTAGAAGATAAACATACGGCCGTATCGCTTGAGCTCAGCGAGGACCAGCCGACCGTGTTGGCTGACCGAAACCGTCTTGTGGAGGTCATGGACAACTTGATTGTGAACGCGCTGAAATATGCGTGCGATGGACCGGAGCCTCGGATTACCATCGGCAGTGAAACGGTCGGCAGTGAGGTGCGGCTGTTCGTAAAGGACAACGGTCCCGGGATTGGGAAAGAACACCACGAGAAGATCTTCGGTCTGTTTCAGCGGTTGGGTGAAAGCAAGGAGGGAACCGGGGTCGGGCTGGCCATCGTGAAACGCATCATGGAGGTGCACGGCGGCCGGGTGTGGGTCGAGTCGGCAATCGGCGAGGGGGCCACGTTCTGGCTGGCGTTCCCCGCCGCTGTTGGCGAAGCCGCAATGAGTCTCTCGGCCCAAGGCTGTAGAGGGAGTGTATGATGCATGACGAGGCAATTCATCTGTTGCTTGTCGAGGACGAGGACGCCCACGCAATGCTCGTCGAAAGGAGTCTCCTGGGCAGCGGCGAGCCCGCGACGATGGATCGCGTGCATGACGGTGTGGAAGCGGTCGCATACGTGCGGCGGCAGGGCGAATTCCAGAACCGCCCGCGCCCGGACCTGATCCTGCTGGACCTGAAGCTGCCGCGCATGGACGGTCATCAGGTACTTCGTACTCTGAAAGGAGACGATCGCTTCAAGATGATCCCTGTCGTCATACTGACGACTTCCGAATCGGAGACCGACGTCTGCGAGGCTTATCGCCTCCACGCCAACAGCTACCTGGTGAAACCTGTCGACTTCGCGAGATTCCGCCAGATGATCGGTGCGGTCACATCCTACTGGGGCGTGTGGAATCGGCAACCGCTTGAAGCATAGAGCTAAGGTTTCGCGCTGACCCGGATGAACGGAATCCGTGTGGGTGTGTGCCATCAAGTCATACGTGTTGTCGGACGTCCCGAAATACGACCGATTTTGAACCGCCCGGCACGGGTTCATCAGCCCCTCGAATCTGCATCGGTCGCATCGGCCGAAGCGTCGGAACGTACGAGACGGATTCGTAGTCTGCCAGGTCGTGCGTCCGGCCCAAATGCAGTGCCTCAACCGGCCAAAGATGAACTATACATCCGTATACATTTTTGCTATATTGCCGGCACGCTGCGTTCCAGTTCGTTCTTTGGCAATTCAACTGATTTGATCGTCCATCACCCCCGTCGGACTGCGCTACCCCTGCGCGCCTGCCGGATTGCGCTGCATCGCGCCGAAACCACCCAACAGGCACCCCAAGAAAGTTGTCCTCTTGTGTCCCCTTCCGAGAATTTTGCACTTTCCCGGAATGAGACGACAGCCCGGCTCGTCGTGTCGGCATCAGGAAGAAGGGAGGTGCCGCAGGTAGATCTCACCAGTCCCCTCCTCGATTAAGTCGCCGACATAGATGTCGACTTCGGCCGGAAGGAGCGATTCATCCATCCGCAGGCCCTTATCGCGCAGCTCACGCAATACAGTGGCAAGCTTATCCGGTTGAGTCGTGCGATCGAACCGAAAGCTCGGCAAGACGGGTGGCGGCGTCGTGCCCAACATGCCGACGGTGCCGCCGCGCATGCCCGCGCCGGCGCGAATGCCGGCGTCGCCCATGACCAGGATTGTTCCGTCCGTCATGTTGAAACCAAGCATGTCGCCCGCGGCGCCGCCGATGGCGATCACTCCCTGCTGCATCGAGAGGCCGATTTCATTGCCCGCGTCGCCATCGACGAGAATGGTTCCACCCGTCATTCCTTTGGCGGAGCCTCGATAGGCGGCCCCGACCAGGTGACCCGCGTTGCCCTGCACGTGGATTAGCCCCCCGCGCATTTCGCAGCCGATCCAGCCGCCGGCGTCGCCCTCGACGCGAATCTCGCCGCCGCGCAATTCGCTGCCGACATGCCGTCCCGCGGGGCCATGGACGTAAATCTGGCCCGTCCGCATGTGCGCGCCGATCCAATGAACGCCCGATAGATTTCCTTCAAAGTCGAATCGCCTGTCACTGGCGTCACCGGCCACCGAAAACATTTCCGCCAATGGTATTTTGCGGTTGCCGTGAAAGATTTCGAATCGTTCAATCTCGGCCAACGACTTGCCGCAGGCCCAGTCGGGAATCAGCCCCTCCACTTCCACGGGCACGGACGTTTCGGCGCGGTAGGTCAGCTTGATCGACATAGGGCAACGTACATATAAATGAACGTGGCATCGATTTTATTTGCTCACTCGGCTGCTGACCACCCACCGCAACATGCGAAAAGGGGCCATTATCCTCTGCGGCGGCAAGTCGAGCCGAATGGGCCGCGACAAGGCAATGTTGCCGTTCGGACCCGAACTGATGCTGCAGCGGGTCGTACGACTGATCAGCGAAGTCGTCGACCTGAATAACATTGTGGTTGTCGCCGCGCCAAATCAGTCCTTGCCCGAGCTGCCAGGACGCGTGTTAATTGCCCGCGACGTTCATGAATATCGCGGCCCGCTCGAAGGTCTGGCGACCGGCCTAGGCGCGCTCGCCGATCGTGCCGACGCGGTCTATGCCACAGCTTGCGACGTTCCGTTGCTCGTGCCAGCGTTTGTCGAGAAAATGTTCGATTTGCTGGGCGACTTCGACATCGCCGTCCCCTTCGACGGTCAATACCATCATCCGCTGGCCGCCGTCTATCGCGCCACGGTGCTCGCACACGTCCAACGGCTTCTTGATTCACAACGAATGCGGCCGCGGTTCTTGTTCGACGAAGCGCGGACGCGTGAAGTACAAGTCGACGATTTGCGTGCCATCGATCCGCAGCTCTCAACCCTTGAGAATCTGAACTACCAGCAAGACTATTTCTCCGCGTTAACGACCGCCGGATTTCCAGTTTCTCCAGATGCGTGAAAGTAGGTCCTCTGGAGTTGAATGGAATTCCTTTAGTTGGCGTATACACTTTCTGTCGCGCGGCTGCGATTGAGGAACACCACGGCAAACGTCAGCAGGAAGAAGAAGATCACCATCGAGAGCGCCGCTCCGTAGCCGTATCGATACAAATCAAATACGGCTCGATACACATACGAAACCAGAATGTGAGTGGCATCCTGCGGTTCGCCCCCGTTGGATACCAGCCAGATAACGTTGAGATTATTGAAGGTCCATAGCGTGCCGAGCGTCACGGCCGTTATCAGCACGGGCTTCAGCAACGGAAGCGTGATGTGTTGGAATTGCTGCCATCGGCTGGCCCGGTCGATGCGTGCGGCCTCGTACAGTTCGTGGGGAATCCCCTGCATGCCTCCCAACGCGACGACCATCATGAATGGAAATCCAAGCCAGACGTTGGCCACGATACAGGCCTGAAACATGCGTGCGGTGTCGCCGAGCCAATTCACTGGCGGCGTCAAGTGAAGTAATCCAAACAGCCACGCGATGGGCGGCAACTGCTGGATTTTCAGCAGCATCAGGTTGACTGCACCATATTCGTAACTGAACATGCCGCGCCAAGTGAGCGCCGTGATGTAGGCCGGCACTGCCCAGGGAATGATCAGCAGAAGCTGATAAATAGTCTTTCCGCGGATGGGCCCATTGAGCGCAACAGCGAGCACCAATCCCAACGTCAGGTGAAACACCACGCTCAGCGCAGTCCAGACGATCGTCTTACCCAAGATTTGCCACAGCTTTGGATCTGCAAATACCTCAACATAGTTTTGAATGCCGACCATTTTCCAGTCGCGAAAGTGGACGAGCGACATGTTCGATAGCGAAAGCACGACGTTGTAACATAGTGGGAATACGATGACGAGAAACATTGTCGTGACGGCTGGCAGGAGGCACAGGTAGGCAATCCGGTTGCGAGGCCACTCGCGAGCGAAGCGAAGGAAGCTGTCGCGCTGCCATAGAATCCAAACGGCCAGCAAGATCAGAGAGACTAGCCGCATCACGCGGAGCCAACGGCTAGGAGTCACCAGTCGGTGCATCATGTCGATTTTTTGCAGCGCGTCGGCCTGCATCGCCGCGGCCGCCTCTTCGGGGGCCAGCTGGCTGCCCAGCAGGGCCTGGTAACTCGGCCTCATCGCATCCCACACGGCTCGCAATTCGGTGGCCACGGGCATTAAACGGCCGTTCTCGACTTGGGTCCGGGATACCCGGTAGGTCGGATCGGGGAAGTTCAAGGACTTTTCGTACGTGGACAGGCGCACTGGAATCCCGCGCAACCTCTCCACGATGCGTTGCTGAACGGCGGGGCTGGTCATGTGACGCACAAATGCCATCGCCGCCGTGGACGCTTCGGGCGATGCGTTAGCATTCAGCGAAAATCCTTTGGGCGCGATCATCGGTTGCATCGGCTTCCCCGTCGCGCTGACCACCGGCAACACGGCCACCGCCGCATCGAGCTCCGGGTTATTCAGGTAGTCGACCCAGCTCCAATCGCCATTGATGATCATTGCCGCGCGGCCAGCCTTGAACAGCGAGTCGGCCAACTCGGCGAGCGCCGCCGCCTGAAACGCGCTGCGCAGCTCCTCTGTTTCTTTGTATAACCCGCGCAGATCGATACCTGGATGCGCTTCCTCGAACCGGCGGAACTCTTCGTACAACAGCTTCAGCTCCGTGGGACGCACGGGGTGCCAAACCGTCACGACGAGGCGCGTGTCGCGCGCAGCGCATCCCCCGATTGCGGCAAGTAGCGCCGCAAACAACAGAATCGCGACCGAAAAGAGGGCCGCCTGCTTCCACCGTGACATGGCATGGACCAATGTCGTGCGCTGCACTTACCACTTGGCCCGAGCGTTCCCGGCACTCTCGGAAGACCGAATCGCTCGATCGTCCGACAACGGTGACGTTGTCAGACGCATTCGATCATGAGGCCGGTTCGGTCGGATGAGACGTGCCCGTGACCGTCGGCGCGCGGGCGGCCAATCGACTCAGTATAAGCCAAGCGCACCGACGTGGAATGATTTGCCACGTCGTTATGCCGGTTTACCTGGCTTTCTGAAGCGACTTACGACGGGCGCGCTTCGCTCGCCCTGTCGATTCGCCCTCGAACAGGGATGACTCTTTGGGCTCCATGAGAAGGGGTCCGCGATAGGAATCGCGGTCCAGGAACCAATCGAAACATCGGCCGAGCACGTCCGATAGGTCAGGCGTGTTGAGGCCGGTGATCGAGGGACAAAAGAATTCCGCCGGCGGTTCGATATTGATCGCACAAATCGAGAGGTCCTTGCCAACTTCGATGCCGCGCTCCCAGCATGCCCGCGAGGCGCCGATCGCGGCCGGACAGGTGGTCCCGATGATTGCCGACGCGCTCGTCTTGCGTCCAGAGATAATTGCCTTCGTCAAACAGTTATAGTCTGGCCGCCGGTTCCAATAGCTTTGTGGCTCCCGGCACATACATCGCCACAGTCTCCGCGGTGAAAATTACTCCACCAAGCACCGGCAATCCCCAGCCCTCCGGCAAACGAATAACGCCGACAAAATACGCCAGTGCATTGGAATCCGGCTTGCAAGTTGAAGTTGCACCCGGTCCCAACGACATCGATTTAAGCCTGGTGTCCGATTCCGACCCCACTCATGACTCCAAGAAGAGTTCAGAGACATCGGGCGAGGAAACTGCTGAGCAGCAGTCATTGCAAGTTGAAGAAACAGCACCTTAACCCTCGGGGCGGCATTATGACACCGAACTGGTGCCGTCAGCAGCCGATCGGCGCATATGCCGCTCGATGGTTATTAGTCGTGTCCTTGCTCGTGCCATTCTCCGGCTGCGGCAATAACCTGGCCGACGTCGGTGGCACTGTCACGTTAGATGGCCAGCCGCTTCGCGGCGGCGGCGGTGTTCGCGCGACGGTTGTTTTTCAGCCTGTCTCCGCCAATTCGAGCGGGGCTGTCGGAATTGTGGATGAAAACGGCCGTTATCAGCTTTCCACCGGTTCGGAGGAGGGCGCCGCTCCCGGCGACTATCTGGTCACCTGCTCCGCGACACAGATCATTCCATCCAAACAGCCCGGTGGAACTCCGAGCGGTCGGCGCATCACCGATCCGAAGTACGCCAACGCCAAAACCTCGGGGCTTCAATTCACAGTCCAGCCCGGCGACAACGAGTTCAACATTCCGCTCGAGTCGCGCCCGAGCAGGCCATCCCAGAGACTGAATTAATCGCCACTCCGAACGCGCGCTCCACCTGCCATTGCGGGGTAAAATGATGCTTATGCCCTCGCTCGGGCAGACCTCGCTCCGATAGCTCCCGTTTGAAGAGGCGGCGATGCCAGTTACGAAACGACAGTATTTCGGCATTGCCGCCGCTTTGCCGACAGTTCTCCTCTGCTCTCTTGTTGTCGCGGAGCCTGTGCCGGTCCCGAAAACGAACCCGATGAAGGTCTACATGCACTACATGCCTTGGTTCGAGACGCCAGCCACGCTGGGGCCGAATCAATGGGGGTTCCACTGGAGATTTGCTAACCAGAATCCGAACATTGTCGACGCCAGTGGAAAGCGCCAAGTCGCCTCACATTACTATCCCAAGATCGGACCTTATGCCTCCAGTGACCCGGACGTCATCGAATATCATTTGCATTTGATGAAGTTCTCGGGCATCGACGGCGTTTTGATCGACTGGTACGGCGTGCAAGGAACCAATGGGGACATCGGAAGCTTGTTGAACAATTCCAACTCCGTGATCGCTAAGGTCGACGATTTTGGATTGAAATTCGGCGTCGTGCTGGAAGACCGTTTTTCAACAGTCAGCAGCAGCAACTTGACTCCCGATGTCAATAAGGGCCGGGCCAATATGGCCTACCTACGCGACAACTATTTCAATAATCCAAGTTACATTCGCCAAAACGCAACCGCCGATCCGCTCGTCGGCGTCTTTGGCCCGATCAGATTTCAAACGCCGTCCCAGTGGACGCAGATTCTGGCGGAAGCGGGTGAGGACGTTGAGTTTCTGCCGCTCTGGTACGAATCGGGCGACGCGGGCACCAATGCCGATGGCGAGTATTCTTGGATCTACGAGGAAGAAAACGCCGATAATCATCTAACTCATCAATCAAACTTCTATCGATTCCGCACGTCGGAGATTGGCACCGCGGGAGGATCCGCTTATCCCGGCTTCGAGGACTTTTATCAAGAAGGTGGATTAGGCCAAGTTGTGCCTTTTGAAATACCCCACAACGGCGGCCAGACGCTTGCGGACCTGCTCGATCTGGCCGAGCTGCACAGCAGCAAAATCGACTTCCTCCAGCTCAACACCTGGAACGACTTCGGCGAAGGCACGATGTTTGAACCCACGGTCGAAACCGGCTTCGAGTATTTGAGACAAATCCAGGAGTACACCGGCGTGTCTTACGGCGAGGAAGAGTTGCAGCTCGTGTATCGCCTCTACTTGGCGCGAAAGAAATACGCGAGTAATCCACCCCTACAGGCCCTGCTCGACCAGGTATCCGACAACCTCGCCGCACTCGAGATCGGCGACGCCCTGACTCTGCTGAATTCCGTGGCCCCCGTGGGCGACTACGATGCCGACGGTGACGTCGATGCGAGCGATTACGCCACTTGGCGGGCCGCTGCTGGAAAGTCGACGATCCTGTTTGGCAGTGGCGCGGATGGCAACTTCGATGGCCTGGTAGATGCAGCCGACTACGTAGTATGGCGGGCCAATTTGGTCTCCGGCGGAGCCGGCGCGCCGGCCAACGCTGTTCCCGAGTTATCTACGCTCATGCTGTCCACTTTGGCAGCTGCAATTTACGGCATGAGAAGAAAATCGGGCCGACTGGCGACATACAATTCTTAACGACAATTACAGCTCAATTGTCGTAAGGCAGCTCCTGTTGCAAACCCTTCAGTTTTCGGCAGATACGTTCTTTGCCGCTGCCCAAGGCACCTGAGCCCATTCGAGCCGGTGGGGTCCGAGTGCGCCTCTCTGATCGGCTAGTTACGTACTGCCAGTCAGAGGAGATTCTTTCGTATGAATTGTAAATGGTGACATTAGGGACGTTATGCACTCGGCACTGTGGAAGTTGAATCAGGCTCGTTCCGACGCGCACTCAATGTCTGCTCAATTTGTTTCATTAGCTCGTCATCGAGGTGATATGCTGCCAAGACGCCAACGCCGATCAATAAGGCGGTGGCCGGAACGATGCTGACCATCATGACAATCCCTTGCCTGGCTGAGGACGATAAGGCCGTGGTCGCCGAGTATCCGAAGTAATCCAACAGCTCTCCATTCAGCCAGCCACCAATTCCAAAACCCAGTTTCAGCCCGAAAATTACCGACGCGAAGGCGAGCGCCGTGGAACGACGTCCGGTCTTCCACTCCGCATAGTCGGCGACGTCGGCCATCATCGCCCAGATTATTGGAATTGTGGGGCCAAACGCTAGCTGCAAAAGAATTTGGAGCATCAACAGCATGGTGAATGAGTCAGGCGGCAGTAGTGCAAACGCGGCCATGCATCCGCAAGAGAGCAGCAAACAAGCGCGAAACGTAGTCCGTTTTCCGAATCGTTTCGCCAGCGGCTTCGATAAAGCGACGCCAAGGATCGTGAATGCCAATCCAACGCCATTGAAGACGCCGAAATTGTCGATCCAGTCGAAGCTACTCTCCAGCGTCAGATAGTACTTGAAGTAATACAACATGCCGCCACTGCGCAGCGCAAGTTGGATGTAGATCAGTACGGCGAGTGCGAATAGGGCGATCCACGGTCCGTTGCCGAACAAGTCCGCTAAATCCTGACGCAAGGACGACTGTTGCCTGGGACTGGGGCTGATTCGCTCCCGCGTAAATGCGAACGTGATCGCAAAAAAGATAAGGGCGAGCATGCCCCAGAGACCCATCGTCCATTGATATCCCACTGCCGCATCTCCGTGCCCCAAAACATCGATCAGATCGACCGTGAACATATTCACCACCATGGCGGCGACCATCGCGCAGACAAACCGCCAGGATGCGAGGCTGGTGCGTTCATGTGAATCGCCGGTCATTACGCCGGATAGCGCACAGTAGGGGATGTTGTTGGCCGCGTAGATGATCATCAACAGGTTGTACGTGACGATGGCCCAAATGATTTTTCCGGTCGTATTGAGCGCCGGCGTCGTATAGCAGAGCACCAGCGCAATGGCCATCGGTGCCGCCGTCCACAGCACCCAAGGACGATAACGCCCCCAGCGGGTGTTGGTTCGATCGGCGAGTGCGCCGACAATCGGATCGTTGAACGCGTCGACGACGCGAGAAACCAGCAGGATTGTCCCCGCAGTACCCGCCGCGATGCCGAACACATCCGTATAGAAGAACATCAGGAAGGTGATCTGCGTCTGGAAGACGAAGTTCGCCCCCATATCGCCAAGTCCGTAGGCGAGCTTCTCACCTACCGAGATCGGTGACTGGTCACGCATGTTTGCTTGTCGCGCTTTTCAGCTGCCCGGATTCAATGGACCAAGCCAGATTGGCGATCGCATTTGATTTGACACGCCGCCCCATTGCGAGTATTGTAATCAGTGAAACTGTTTCTGATGCCTTTTTCTCGCAGTTTTGCGGTGTATGACCACAATTCGCAGGGTCGCTCAAAAAGCCGGTGTCTCAATCGCTACGGTTTCCAGGGTAGTCAACGGCAGTACGGCGGTGGCTCCTGAGCTCAGAGACCGGGTGCTGGAGGCCGTCAGCCGATGCGGGTACGCGCCGACGATCGGCCGCCGCTCCGCCGCCTCGATCGCACTCGTGTATACGGGCCCGTTCTCGGTAGGATCGCCCTACGATGCGGCCTGCCTGGATGGAATCGTATCCGCCATGCTGGAAAGCGATTATGATCTGAAAATCGCCCATTTGAGGCGGGACAAGAGCCCGAAGGAGACCTACTCGCAGTTCTTCTTTCGCAAGGGAATTCGCGGGGCGATCCTCCGCTCGACGTCGGCCGACCGGGACGTGGCCCGAAGCATCGCCGACGAGGGATTTCCGGCGGTCGTGCTAGGCGACCGCTTCGACCATTCGCGTTTGGTGTTTGCCTATAACGAGTCGCGCTCGGCCAGTGCCGAAGGCGTCGAGCACCTGGTTTCGCTCGGCCACAAACGGATCGCATTTGCCGCAAACGACACCGATGATGGCGACCATATCGACCGACTCGAGGCCTACCGCGAAAGGCTCCATCGCCATGGTATTTACGACGAGCAGCTCGAGTTTAGGGTGCCGGCCCATCGGCTGGACGGCGCCCAATTAATGCGGAAAATGATGAGCTTGAGCATGCCGCCGACAGCTGCCTTTATTGCCGATCCCTTGACCGCCTGCGGAGCGATCAATGAGGCGCACAAACTAGGCCTGAGAATCCCCGCAGAGATGTCCATCCTGGGGTTCGACGATAGCGACACCCGGTTCTCCGTCGTGCCGACGATGACCGCCATCTGCCAGGATTCGCGGGAATTGGGCCGGCTGGCCTATGAGCTTCTCGTCCAGCGATGCGAGGAGCCGGAGGAGGACGGGCAGCCAGCGGGGTTGGGCAAGGCCTGGTTAGAGATTAATCACACGACAGCTCGAGTCCCGGAGCAAATCGTGCGGGTAATGCCCAATGGGGAGCGTCTGGCAGTGGAACTTTGAAAAGCCGGCTATTTTTCTCGCGTAAATAATTCTTGCAGCGTTTTCGTGCCCAATTCGCCGCGTGGGCACTCGGCATGATAGGATGAAGGCAAGAATTGCCCGAGTGCGATTTCTGAAATAGTTTGGCAAAGTTGTTGACAAGTGGACCAAGACGGCTTAACTTAGTCAGAAACAGTTCCAAAAAACTTTTCTCACCGCTTGCGGGGCAGCGTCGGGCGGTTGGGAAGGCGGAAGTCACGGCAGTCGGCCGGCGGATTTGGTTCTTGTTCTTGTCGGCCATTGCGGTTCGAGGCAACAGAGGAGGCGGGTATTGAGCCCGACATCGCGGCGCGCCTGACGTCGCAGCACTCATCGGGCAGGCGGCGTTTACGACACCATCTGTTTTTTTTCTTAGAGAGAGCGACTCATGAAACACACGCTGACACTTGCAGTGATCGGCTGCGCTATGTTGTGCGCAGCCGTCCGAGCGGACGCTCAGGTGACGGTTACCGTCGATCCTGGCGCCAGCTGGCTTGGCTTTATGAATGTTTCTAACCTGCCGGAAGACGGAGGCGCGTACCAATTCGGAAGCCCTTGGGGCACTGCGGATCTGGTAGCCACGTTTTCTGGGCCCGTTCTGACTCTTTCGCCAAATACGATCGGCGACCCGGCTGAGTACTGGTACAAGGGCGGCGGCGGTCCGGGGGCTCAGGGCAACAAGATCATGGAAGCCAACATGTATATCGAAGTGACCGGCCCGCTCTCTGGCACGACGGTGACGTTCACCGGCGAGGTTCTGTCGAACTCACTTACTGCTGCACACACGTCGGTGGCGTTCATCAAGGATTTCGCGCCAGACTACTCGTCGTCCGTCAACGTAACTGTCCCGCTTACGTCGGGTGTGTTCAGCATCAGCCTGCCGACGATCGCCGACCCGGCCCGACACGTGCAATATGGCTTCGCGACAACGGGACCGAACGTATGGATCACGGACGTGGGTCCTTTTGGATCCGTGCAGGTTACGGCAATTCCGGAACCGGCTAGCATTGCATTGGTGGCGCTGGGGACCGGCGCGCTCGTGGGTTTCGGTCGTCGACGGCGCTTCGAGCGTTAGCCGCGCGTGGAGAACTGAAGCTCGATCGAGCTAACGAATGTGGGTTTGCCGTGGAGTCGGGGAAGAAGGGTCGTTCCGCGGGGCAGTAACAGCTGCGGACGACCGATTTGTCGGGAGATTGTTGCGATATTCGATCGTCGGTGCCGTCACGAAGCTTGCACGCTACGGGTCAGTGATGCAGGTGGCGCGGCTAGGCGTTCGAATGTGCGCTCGTGCGTGCAACGAAGCGAGGAGTATCTCGTATGCAATTGAAATTGAAGGTGATGTGCGGCGTGTTGATGCTGTTACTAAGTGCCGCGACAAACCAGTCGCGCGTGGAGGGAGCTAACGCATATCCGCTGTTCACCGATCCGAATGCGGACGGGTTGGCGTTCGGCGTCACGGACGTTTTTTCGTTCGGCGCTAAATACTCCTTTAACGATGATGCGCAGCTCAACGGCAATCAGATTGTTTCCATTAGTCAATTCGGAACGGCTGCGGGCAGCACGGGCGCCGGCCTGTCAGTGCCGATTTCCAACGGCGAAAATGGCATCGACATGTCGTTGGATGGTGGTACGAATCAGGATGTCAACCCTGATATCCCGAACGCAACCGGGCCAAATTCCGTCTTCACGACGATTGGAAATCCCTCCGGAAAACTAGAGAACGGCAACGTGATCCGTTACTCGGCATGGTTTCGCAGCGATCCTGCGAATCCGATTACCGTCGCGTCGCAGGTTGAGCCAGTGCTGAAGATCGAGATCTGGAAGGAAGCGCTCAGCGGTCAAACGCCGGAAGAGGCGGATACCAACCCCAATCAACTGCAGCCGCTTTACGGCGACAAGGTGTTCGATCAGGACCAGCATGGCGGTACGATCGGAATCCCGAATGCCGATCAGCCTCAGTGGATTGATATCAATGGCAACGGAAGCGTGATCGATGGCAGCGCTGCCTCGGAAGGCCGTGTTTCGTCGATTAGTACCGGCGCCTGGACATTGGTGGAAACGACATACACGATCGACGAAAGCTTTTGGCTTGGCATCGGCGACGACATCTATACGGTGGAAGATATTGAGGATGTCCGGGCCGTGTTGTTTGTCGGCGATTTTGCGAATACAAATCTCAGCGGCGATGGCAACGGCGGGAACCTCCTGGTCGACAATGTATTGGTTGAAGTTTTTCGCAACGCGGGATCGGTGACCCCCAATACGAACCCGAACCCGGCTTTGTCCGAAGGCTTGGACGGTGACTTTAACGGCGACGGCAACGTGGATGCGGCCGACTACGTCGTGTGGCGCAAAAATGGCGGCACCCTGGAAGATTACAACGCCTGGCGGGACAACTTCGGAGCCATGTCGCCCGGCGGCGGCAATGGGGCGCTATCCACTGGGGCAGTGCCGGAGCCGTCGTCGTTGGTAATGGTGGGTTTGCTCGTTTCGTTGATGTTGTCAGGCCGAGCGCGCCGTTCGTAAAGTGCGGGAATTGCTGTTTCCCCGCGGCGAATTTGAAGGATCGCTGTCATGAACCTCAAATGCGCTTTGCGACGCGGTTTTACGCTCGTGGAGCTTCTCGTGGTGATCGCGATCATCGGCATTTTGGTCGCGCTGTTGCTGCCGGCAATCCAGGCTGCGCGCGAAGCGGCTCGCCGCGCGGCCTGTACTAATAATCTCAAGAATCTCGGCCTGGCAGTGCTCAATCATCACGACGTCAACGGCAACTTTCCCATTAGCATGGGTTATCCGGGCTTCGAAGAGAACGGGCCCTGTGTCGGCTGGATCCTCAACACGCTGCCGCAACTCGAAGAGCAATCGCTATTCGACCAGTTTTCTGCAGCCGGCGCGTTCGAAGGAAATTACATGATCGGTGCATGCCGGCTGCCGCCGCCGCAGTCCAATCGCGGCATCGCCTCGTCAAAAAGTGGAATCGCCGGCGCCAAGCTCATGCAAAGCCAATTGGCTGTCTTGCAATGTCCGTCGGACGAATCGGTCACCCAGCTTTCCTCCATTCAATATCAATGGGACTTCTGCCCCGTTGCATTGACGAGCTACAAGGGCGTCATCGACGATACCGTCATGGGCGAAAGCGACGGGACGTCATTCACCAACGACACGCCTTATCCAGAATATGCGAGCGGGCTGTACACCGGACCGGTGCCTCCCCAAGGGACGCCGCGCGACTGCCATCGCGACACACGTTGCCGCGGCATTTTCTTCCGGCAGTCGTTCAAGAAGCCGGTGAGAATCGCCACGATTACCGACGGCACCAGCAATACGTTGATGATCGGCGAGGACATTCCGGAATTCAACCGGCACTCAGCGGCGTTCTACTCGAACGGCGATACGTGCAGCTGCAACACGCCGTTGAATTATGGGCTGAACCAGAATCCGGAGACATTCCGAGTGGTGCAATGGGAGGCGCGTGGCTTTCGCAGTCGCCACCCGGGCGGGGTGCTATTCTGCCTGGCCGATGGCTCGGTTCGATTTCTATCGGATGACGTGGATAATGTGCTCTATCGGATCAGTTGCACGCGCAATGGCGGCGAATCTCTCAGCGAGCAGTTATAATCGGGGCGAGACATTGTGGAGACACAGACTTGCGCTTGGCTTCTGTTGTTAATGCGTTGGTTCTATGGGGGTTCATATTTGCAATCGCCGGATGCGGCGAACAGCGCACCACGGTCTCGGGCAACGTAACGCTCGACGGAAAAACACTAACCGCGAGTCCTTCCCAGCGAGGCACCATCATATTTCAGCCCGTAGCTGGGGGTGCAATCGCTACCGGAGCTGTCGAACAGGACGGAACCTACCAAATTTCGACGGGCGGCGCCCTCGGACTTCAACCGGGGGAATACCAGGTCAGCATACGAGTCGTCGAAGTTATTCCCTCCAGCGATCCGAACCAAGAGCCCACCGGCCGTGCTGTGACACCGGCTCGCTACGGCGATCCAGCGACGTCTGGATTGCACTGCCGAGTCGCTTTGGGAGCAAACCGCTGTGATCTCGATCTGCGATCCGATGCGGTTCCAATTGAACTTCACGACACACGAATGCCCGACGACTCCGCTGAGCAGGAACATGCAGATTTGACGGCAGACCAACGGCCAAGTAACGCGCCCGCGAGGAGCGAGGCGGTTGAATAGATCGGCACTACAAAGCACTCCGTACCGGCGTGCGCAAACGATCCTTGGTAATATTTTTGGGAAAGGTTCGCTCGATCGGCCATGGCAGAATCGCACCGAACAATGCTGGGATTAGGATTATTGATTCGGATGGTCGTCCGCACGCGCAGCCAAACTGCGATTTGGCCGGATCTCACAACCGGACGGCGATTATTTGCGATCGTGCTTTGGATCCCAATGCTAACGGGCTGTGGAAAAAATTTGGCCAGCGTTCACGGGACGGTGACGTTGGATGGCAAGCCAATTGCCGGCGGCGCGGACGTGCGCGGAATGGTCACCTTTTATCCAATCGGGGGCAAGGGTGTACCAGCAGTTGGTATAATTGACGGGAATGGCCGCTATGAAATGTCCACTGTGTCTGAGATTGGAGTTGCGCCCGGATCGTACGACGTAGCCGTTTCCGCGACGCGAATCATCATTCCCGAGCCAGGCGCAACGCCGAGCGGCAAGCCCATCACGCCGCGCCGGTATACGAGCAGCAAGGAATCGAACTTGCACGCGGAGGTTCAGCCTGGCCGCAACACCATCGACTTTGAACTTTCCTCCAAGCCAAGCGGTTAACGGCCCGTCTATTCGACCCGAGAATTACATGCTGCGTTTTCGCATAATAATCGTCGTGGGGGCGATTGCCGCTGGTCTTCCCAACGCCGCCGCTCAGATTCCCGATGTCCCGGGCTGGCAACTTTTCTGGCACGACGAATTCGAAGGCACCAGCCTGAATACGACGAATTGGACAGCGCTCGATCGTGAGGATAGCTTTAACAACGAAAAGCAATACTATCGGCCGGAACAAGTGACGGTCGCTAACGGCAACCTCCAGCTGACGGCGACGAATCAACCGCTGGCGAACAAGCTTTATCGGTCGGGCTTGGTCACATCGAAAGCGCTTTATGGTCCCGGGCGGTTCGAAGCGCGAATCGATCTGCCGACGACGCAGGGGATGTGGCCGGCGTTCTGGCTAAACGCGAACCATGTTCCCTGGCCGCAGGGCGGCGAGATTGACATTATGGAAAACAGGGGCAGCCAGCCGACGCTTACGAGCAGCGCCTTCCATTGGCAAAAAGATCCGGGGCCGTGCTGCAACAACTGGCATTATGTGTTCGATGAATATACTGCGACGAGCGGAGGCAATCCCGTCGATTTTACCACAGGTTTCCACAAGTACGCAGCCGAGTGGGACACGACGCAGATTCGCTTTTATGTCGATGGGAATCTGCACTTCACGGTGAATAAAACCTCGGCCATGTCGACTGCCAATTTCACAACCGCAAAGAACATTATTTTGAACCTGGCGGTGGGCGGCAACTTCGGCGGCGATCCGAACGCTTCAACCGTGTTTCCACAAACGATGCTGGTCGACTATGTTCGCGTCTGGCAGCGGCAGACGGGCTTGTCGGGCGATTACAATGACGACGGTCACGTCGATGCCGCCGATTACGTCGTCTGGCGACAGACGCGGGGACAAGTTGGCATTGGCCTGCCCGCCGACGGCTCTGGCAACGGCTCGGTTGGTCCGGAGGACTACAATGTTTGGACAGCAAGTCTTGGCAGCTCTCTTTTGCCGGCGGCCGCTGCGACCGTGGGGTATCACGTTCCCGAGCCCACGACCGCCCTGCCGATGGCGGTCGGCTTGATGCTGGTTTACGCTCAGCGACTCCGGAGCGGATTCTCTCCGTGCCTAGGATTCTAACGCGCTTCGATCCGACACACCGCGGTCGATGCGCCAAATGGCACTTACTTCTTCTGCAAGTCGTTCGCTGAAAGTGACCTGGGCATAAAGGGCCTCTCTTGCGTAGATGGTTGTTGGCGGCAAGCCATCACCGGCAAGGAGGCCCAAGGATGCGATCATATAACCACGGACGGTTCCAGCAACAGGCGAGTTTTCTGCGGCGGCAATTCTTGCAGGACGGCGAATCAAGACGCTGGTCATCGCCACAACGCTCTTGGACGCGGAAGCGTACACGCAGGTGGACCTCGCGCAGCTCTACCGAGCGCGCTGGAGTGCGGAACTCGATTTGAGGTCGTTAAAGCAGACGCTGCAGATGGACATCTTGCGCTGCCGAACGCCAGAGCTGGTGCGGAAGGAGATCTGGACCCACATCCTGGCCTACAACCTCATTCGCACGATCATTGCCCAGGCGGCGACGAAGCACGGCGTTGAGCCTCGCTCGATCAGCTTCAAGGGGACGATCCAGACGCTGGAAGCCTTCCAGCCGGTGATCGCCATGCAGGCTCAGCGCGACGCGGCGTTCCGACAGCGTCTCTACGAACACCTGCTCGACGCGATCGTCGTCCATCGGGTCGCCGATCGACCCGATCGTTACGAACCTCGACGACGAAAACGGCACGCCAAGAGATACGGAGTCTTCATCAAGTCGCGACACGAAGCCAAACGCGAAATGGCCAACGGGGTTAGGGACAAGTAAGTGCCATTCGTCGCATCGACCGAGGTGCGCAAGCCAGCTCATCAGAGGCCCAGTGACCACCTTCCAAAAACGGTCGGTTTCCGGGATGTCTAACGTTGCACGAATTCTTGAGACAACCGCGGTCGATACAAACGACTGGTTCGCCGCCTGGCGCACTCCCCCACGCCTGGCGGTACTGCCGTCGTGGGCTTGGGAAATGCTAGCGCGAGCGGGAAACGTCGCCAGCGCTTCATCTGGTTGTTGACTTACGCCGTGGGCCCGACTAAACTGCGGGCGTGCTAATGAGTGAGTAGCGACTTTCTGCTTTCAAGCTGCGTCTCAAAGAAGCAAAGGGCTAGACTAACTTAGCCGAGCGTTCTCGTGTTGGTCGGATTCTTCTTCTTGTCCGACAGTTGCCGGTAGACAGCCACTCCTTCTCAAACCGAAGCGTTTGACCAGGCTGTTCCCCTGATCCTGTCCGCAATGATGATTGCGTTTATCGGGAGCATCGGCGCATCTCACTTCTAGCAGTGCTTGGTGTTAGTCGCCACGCGAATACGTGCGTCGCTGTGCGCACGCGTCGCATCATGGAAGCACACGGCGGGCACATTGCAGCCTGTGGCAGTGGTGGCGCAACGTCAAGATTACCTTCCCGCGCAAATCGTCAGGCGCCTAACGGAGTTGGCAACACAAATTCACGAGAGGAACGCCAAGGACCGCGATTATGGAAATGGAACCGTCTACAGATGGGACCGCTGCTGATGAGCGCATTTACGAAACCGTCCGCCGGCGCATTGACGGCTGTTCGTACAAATTCATTTTCGGCAATGTCACGTGGCACAGCAACGACGGGCACCTAACGCTCCGCGGCTGTGTGCCAAGCTTTTATCTGAAGCAAGTGCTTCAGGAACTTTTGCACGGCATTGAGCGAGTTAAGCTGATCATCAACAGCGTAGATGTCGTAAGCTCGACGGGCATGAGCAGCGAACGGTCCGATAATCGCGGGCTTTGCCCAAACCATTTTCACAAAAGAGACCTGTCAATGATCCAACTTAAGCGTGCATACGATGAGCCTGACTCCCAGGACGGCTTCCGAGTTCTTGTCGAGCCGTATTGGCCACGTGATCTGGGGGAGAAAGACGCTAAGTTCGACCAATGGCTCAAGGAGGTCGCCCCCAGCGCTGAATTGCACCAACGATTCGGTCAGCACCCCAACGTCGCAAAGTGGGCGGAGTTTGAGCAATGTTATCGAGCGGAACTCCAGGAGAAGCACAAGTCGATTAAATTCCTGCATGCGAAAAGTCTTGAAGGAGTGCTTACGCTCATCCATGCGGCACATGACGAGGACCATAGCAGCGCCGCTGTCCTGAAACGCTTCCTCGAAGAATCGGCAACAAATCCCGCTTCAAACTGAAGACGGAATTGGTTTTTCTTTCCTAAGGTAACGCCGGCTGTCCTTGAGCAGACCGACCTTACCGTATTCCAATGTTCTGATCTCTTGGTCGCTGCCCAAATTATGCATGTCTTCGCCGCAAAGCCGTCGCCTACGACCGAATGAGTAGCGACAAAAATCGTGACTGTTCACATTACTAATCCCATTCGAGGACACCATGAGCGAAGAAATGTCCAACACCATCAGGTCGGCAATCCGAAACAGCGGAAAGCGCCTGCCGACGATAGCAAAGATAACGGGTGTCGCTACCTCAGCACTTAGCGAATTCATGGACGGCGCTGACCTGCATCTCACAACCGCATCTAAGATCACGGCCTACCTAGGGCTTGAACTAAAGCCAAGCGTACAGCGAAAGCGTGTGGCCAAGCAGCCAGTGAAGGTAATGCCGCCGCGGAAAGTGCATGTTTTTAAGAAAGGCAGAACGATGAAACCAAGAGTTGAGCTAGTCGAGGATCAGGCAACGCGCGCTCACCTCCGACGATACGGCGACGGTGCGCAACAGCCCGACAGAAACGCGACCAAGGTTTTCGAGCAGGATGGAAAGCACTACATCCGACTTTCCAACGTCAACGATCCACAGGCCACGTATCGCATAACTAATCGACCCGGTGGCGGCTTGAGACTCTCCTATGTCGACGAGAAACACGAAGGGGAAATCCAATGACCGACACAATCCAAGGCCACCGTCGGCCGTCGCTTGGCGGTCGGTCGCGTTTTTACAGCGAAAGGACGAGAACATGGGACACGATGCGCAGGACCGCAACGAACGGGAGTCGGCGAAATCCCATCAAGCATCAGTAGAGATCGCCGATGCACTCGCCAGGATGTTTGCGGAGCTGAAGCCCAAGATAATGGCCAAGTACAGTCTAGAGGATGAGCAAATAATACTGCTCGCTATTGCGAAGACCGCGGTTAAGCTTGGGACAAATTCTATGCAGGCTGGCTCACTCACGCCGGATCAAACAGAGAAACTGGAGCGAAAACTTCAAAGTATAATGCTCAACGCATTTATGTTTGGCGAGATAGATGATCAATGACCGCCGCGCACGGTTGCTGCCGGATCATGGCACGCATCGAGCAGCAGATTGCCGAGGCTAAGGGTTTCGTGGTCGATGCGTCAGACGAAGAGATTTATAAGGGCGTCAGAGCAACTTGCTGACCTGCGACGCCTGTTAGTTTAGGTTGAGCAGAATTTCTCGCGTTTAGTCAGGAGAAGGCGCAGAGCTCGTGAGTTTTGAAAAACGGTCCAATTTCTGCCCGTCTCACTAATGAATGAGTTTACGACACAATCGCGCGCCGGAGAGTGAAGATCACAACTACTGCCATCAGCAGCAGCAGCAATGTTGCCGGTTCAGGGATGACGGCCGATAGCGGTTCGACGGAGCGTAGTGTCGCGCCGCTGCCGGCGGTTTGGCCGAAGTGGGCGCGCCAGGTGTTGTAGTCGTCTTGCGTGTAGATCGTGCCGAGGCCTTTGCGCCAGACGACGTAGTCGGCGGCGTCGACGGTGCCGTCGTGGTTGAAGTCGCCGGGGACCGGGGCTACGGCCGCGAGGCGCGCGAGCCATGCTTCCGTGTTGCCGCTGGGATTTGTTCCACTGCCAACGATGAACTGGCCGTCGGCGGAAATGTCGTTCGCTGAGGTCAGTGTCCAACCGGCGAGAGTCGCGCCGAGGCCGAATTCGTCGATCAATAAATCCTTCAAGCTGCGCATGCCGTGCGCAGAGTCCCAGAAGAACGCCTCGTAACCCAAAGCGGAGTGACCCTGTCCGACGACGATTGCGCCATCGGCCGAGATGGCGAAAGCAGTACTGAAGAAATCGCCGCCGGGCAGGTCGCCCAGGCCGATCATTCCGCCGGTCTGCGTCCATCGGAAGGCCTCAATGCGGGAAGCGGAGTTGCCATATCCCACAACGACCGATCCGTCGGCCGAGATGTCGTAAGCTACACTGCCGAAAGTGCCGCCACCCAGGTCGCCCAGGCCAACCATGCCGCTGGTCTGCCTCCATCGGAACGCTTCACGGCCAGAGGCGGAGATGCCAGAGATCCAACAATGACCGAGCCGTCGGCCGAGACGGCGTAGGCGTTGCTTTCAAAACTGCCGCCGGGCAGGTCGCCCAGTCCGACCATGCCGCTGGTCTGCGTCCAGCGGAACGCCTCAATGCGGGAGCCCGATGCGCCCTGTCCCACGACGACCGAGCCATCGGCCGAGACGGCGTAGGCGTTGCTTTCAAAACCGCCCAATCCGACCGTGCCGCCGGTCTGCGTCCAGCGGAACGCCTCGATGATGGGCGGGCGAGCATGCCCGCCGGAGCGAACACGTCGTCCCGCGACGACCGAGCCGTCGGCCGACACATCGTTTGCGCGACTGCCGACAGTGAGCCCAGGCCCCAGGGCGACCATCCCGGTGCTCTGCGTCCAGCGGAACGCCTGAGTCGTAAGGCCGGGGCTGCTCCATCCGACGACAACGGACCCATCGTCTGAGACGCCGCTAGCCTCACTGTTAAAATTGCCGCCGGGCAGGTCGCCCAGGCCCATGAAGAACGGTGCAGCGGCATTTGATGGACTGGAACAAACGCACAACGGCAGCACAGCGGTTGCGAAAACTGCGATTGATTTAAGCGAGAGGTATCTTCTTCGCCACAACAGCGCCGCGGCGCTCAACACCGCGAGGTGAATCGTGGCTGGCTCTGGGATGTTTGCGACTCGAAAACCGAAGCTGTCGGATTCCGACGTCGGCAGGGCATAGACCCGATACCTTGCTTCCAGGGCGAGGTGGCCGCTGAACCAGTAACCACCGCGAAAGCCGGGGTACGATTCCGTGATCACCGTCTCAATCCATTCCCTGACGTTGCCCGCTTGGTCGAACGTGCCATACGGGCTGTCGGAAAGCGTGTAGGCGCCGGCGTCGGTCAAAGGGAAGTCGAAATTGCCGGTCACGAGACCGGTGTTATTAAAGTTCGCCGACGCGCCCGTGTCGTTCGCGGGCAGGTTGCTGCTCGTCGGCGCCTTGGTTGGATAGTCGTTATAGACGCCAATTGGGTCGTAATAGGCAGACTTGTACCACTCGTTCTCGCTGGGCAGCCACCAGAGCGCGTCCGCATTGCGCGGACCGACGCTCGTGGCGCCGCTGAACGTGTACGCGCCGTCCTCGGTCGTGGCGCCATCCTGCGCGCCGACGGGTTGGCCGTTATGCAGCCAATTGGCAAAACGAAGCGCATCGTACCAGGAGACGTACACGACCGGCTTGTTTTCGTACATGTAATCAGCGCCGCCGGGGCCTTGCCCAATGGCGGGGGCTTTCACGGCGTAGGTGTACGTGCCAGATGAGCCTAAGCGGACGATCCCGCCCCAGGTTTGGCTGCCCATTTCGGTGTTGTAGAGGGCGAAGGGATCAGCAGCCGCGACCGCGTTGAGGAATTGGACGTATTGGGAGTTAGTCACTTCCGTCTTCCCCATGCGAAATTGATACGGGACCGAGCCGTAGCCGGTCGTCCAGTCCGTGTTCATGATTTCCGTATCCGGCGCGTTGCCGGGATTACCGATGAGTACCGTCGGAATGTTCACGGCGTGGACCTGGCTGGCCGTGAACGCAGAAACGAGCGCCAGGTGACAGGCAATTCGAGAGGCGAGGCGCATCTTTCCGACGCTCATTAATCGGAGGAACTTAGGCTGTTTCATCGGATTTGCTCCTTAGCGGTCTGCGTTACAATGAAAACGGTCATCCTCCGGCGCGCAAACCGAGCGCTAGGATGATGCCGGGCCGGAGAGGGCGGGGCACCCGCCGTAGGCGGGTCGGCTTCGCGGCTGTCCTCACCGGCCGCTTTATTTGTCAATTCCGCTCAAGTCGCCGCTAGCGCGGAGTCGGACTCCGGCCGGAAATGGTGATGGTTTCTCCAGTCGGCGATCAACCGGGACGGGCGTCGCGCCCGTCCCGGGCCACGTTCTCGCGACTCATTTCACAACGCATTTAAACGCATTTACAGGGGTTACCGACACAATGGCCGGGACGCCTGGGACTGCCACACGGTGCTCCCACGACCCTCCCGGCACAGTACGCGACCGAGTCCGCACCGCACACGCGTTTGCCGGCTTGGGCCTCGGATCCAAAGGCCAGGAAACCGCCCACGACCCCGGCCGCGACAAGCGCGCCGCGTCCGAGCCGGCCCAAGAACTGTCGACGCGACACGCTGGTCGCCATCTGTTCCGCCATCTGATTGACTTTCTCAAACATGGGTCACCTCCTTTGAGGAAAAATAGTCCGCAGTTTCGCGCGCGAACGCCGAGTCGCGATCTGCTTCGTCGTGATGTTTTTTCGCCTGATTGCCGGCGCCGGTCAGGACGTAGCCGAGATACTGGGCACTGCTGACGATCCCGCTGGATGCGATCATCCCCTGTTCGTCGACGACAAACGCGAACGGCGTGGCGAAGATTTCGTAGCGCTTCGCGACGCTGAACTTTTCCTGAATGAGAATGGTGAATCGCGCGCGAATCTCGGCGGCCCACTCGCGCGATTCGTCCGGCTCGCCGTTGTTCACCACCAGCACTTGGTACTCGCCCTGGTGTTGCACGCGGTTGAACTCGGGCGCCATGTCGTGGCAGGGACCGCAGCCCGATTGCGTAAAGACCAGCAGCACCTTGCGTCCGGCAAAGTCGTGCAGTGAGACCTCGCGGCCGGTAGCGCAGGGAAGCGTGAAGTCGGGCGCCTTCCGGCCCGCCTTGAGGCCGTCGCGCCCGACCCGGCTGGGCCGGGTCAGCTCCAATTGATCGAGCCGCCAATTCACGAGCCCCAGCGCCCGCAGCGCGCCGAGAACCAGGAAGCCGAGCAGCAGGACCGCGGCCCACAGCACGGTGATGGAAATGAATAGAAACGTGTTCATGACGATCTCCGTTTACGGAGATAGGCCGCTGCTGCGGCTGCGGCGACAATTATCGGCGGCACACACGTAGGCTCGGGCACACCGTGGATTACTGTGTGCTGTACGGGACCGCCGAGATATTGCAGCGTAACCGGATCGGTCTGCGTAAAAGCTATCAAGCTCGGATCGTCCAGCCCGCCGCTGCCGGTCGGGACGAACGTGTCGATGAAGGCCCCGGTCAGGCCGTCGTAGCGTTTGACGTTGCCGTCTTTCCCATAGAAGCCGGTGAATGTGATGTTACTCACGTACACGTCCTGGTTCCCGTCGCCATTGCCGTCCGGCCCGAAGATGACGCCCAGAGGCCTCGCAAGGAGACCGCCACTGCCGGGTGCAACGAACACCGCGCCGCTGTTCCCGGCCGACGGCATCGGGGCGCCGGGTGTCACGCTGGAGGGGCCCGCGAAGCGCAAAATCGCGCCGATCCCAAAGTCTGCTACGTAGAGATTGCCGTCTGGCCCAAACGTTAAACCCAGCGGGTCCGAGATCAAACCGGTGCCGGCTGCGACGAACACTCCCTTAAAGGCCCCGGTCGTGCCGTCATAGCGCTTGACATCATGGCCATCCTCATCGGTGACGTAGAGGTCGAGGTTGCCGCCGCCGTCCGGGCCGAACACATGGGCCAGTGGGTGCAGGAGGCCTCCGCTGAGGCGGGGAACAAAGTCGTCCATGAACGCGCCCGTCGTCCCGTCGAAGCGGGCAATTCTGCCGCCCTTGGGATGACCCATATTGCCTTCATCGTCCCTGACGCCGACGTACAGGTTGCCGTCCGGCCCGAACATGACGGCGTGGGTCATGTCCATCTGGCCGCGCCGGACGAACTCGTCGAGAAACGCGCCGGTCGTGCCGTCGTAGCGTAAGACGGCCTTAATCTGGCCGGGGCCGCGGAAGTGGCCGGTGCTGACGTAGAGGTCGCCGTCGTGCGGCCCAATGAGCACGTTCCAGGGCTGGTTTAGCCCGCCGCTTTTCCGGGAGACGAACGTGTCGACGAAGGCCCCCGTGGCCGCGTCGTAGCGCAGCACGTTGTGTTTGTCGAAGTCGGGTACCAGCAGGTAGCCGGCTACGGCCGGCCTTCCGCTCGCCGATACGACCGCGGCGCAAATCCAAAGTAGAATGTTGATCTGTCTCATGACCAGTTTCTCCTTGTTTGGTCTGCGTTACAATGAAAGCGGCCATCCCCGGCGCGCAAACCGAGCGCTAGGATGATGCCGGGCCGGTGAGGGACTTTGCTTCGCGGCTGTCCTCACCGGCCGATTTTGTTTTGGTCTGTGGTTAGTCGTTAGTTGTCAGTTGTCGGTGGTGATGCTGACGTGGGATTTTCAGTGTTCGGGACTTCATTCTCCAAGGGCTGAGACCTCGTCGGCGATTGCGGCTCGGCGATGCCAAGCAATTCAGTGGCTTCGGCGCGAAAGCGGAGCAGCTCCTCATTCTTGGAGGCGTTCTTGTCCATCCACTCGGTGGCTTTGTCGAACCACTGGCGGGCTTGGTCCTTGTTGCCAAGTTGCCAATACGCCATCGCCAGGAAGAAGAAGTCGCTGCTGTTGTCGCCTTGCAGCTTCAGCGACTTTTCCAGAATTTCAATGGCTTCGTTCCACTGGCCGGCGCGGTATTGCGCAACGCCAAGCGTGTTCCAGATCGCTCCGTTGTGCGGTCCCAGTTCGACCGCCCGTTCGGCAAATTTGACTGCTTCCTCAGAATGGCGGAGCCTGTCGTCAGCACTGGTGACCAAAAACCAAGCTAAGTTGTTGTAATTCGAAGCATCCTGCGGTCGAAGCGCGATTGCCACCCGCATATATCCGATCCCTTCCTGGACAACTTGCGAGGTTCGAAAGCCGATGAGGGTAGTACCTAAGCGACGATTGATCCAGTAGTCGGCCGGGAATCTCCGCTGAGCGCGGCGAAGTATATCGATTTCAAGAAAGAAACCACGGTGCCCAAGTTGGGATTCCTCCTCTCCAGGACGTTCGGTGTCGGACTCAGCTTGACTGCGAAGTGCCCCGGACAAAAACGATATGGTGGCTGCCGGTTGCCGATCCAAGTCGGGCGACCTCGCAAGAGTTTCCAATGCCTGCCAATCCTGGCGCGCCAGGCATTCGCGCACCTGCTGCCGCCACGGGTCGGGATCTGCGGTCCGGAGCACATCGATGAGTCGGCGAGTTCCGGCTTCATTCTTGACCGTGCTGCGGACGGCGACCCAGTCGTCAAGTGCCGGCAACACTGCGGCCGCAATTTGGCCGCGAGCGGTGATCCACTCTGCCGCCTTCTCCACGGGCAAGGTGTCGACGTCGATCCCCGCCTCGCGGAATGCAGCCGAGTAATCCTGATCCGCCCGCGTGGCTAATGGGATGAATCTCTGTTCACGCGTCCCCCACACCATTCCACTCTGCGCACGAATTTCATCAAGTCGTCGGACAAGTTCCAAGTCGGCCAGCGCTTGCCGGACCCGCTTCTGGATTTCTGATGCCGCCTCGCCGGCGGCGAGTGCCGGCTCTGCCCGCCGGGCCGACACCAGCGCATCAGACCACTTCTCCGCCTGTTCGAGCCGTGCCACCTCGTCGAGGATTATCTCAAGCTGTCCGGCGACCCTTGCCTGCCGCGCTGTCCGCTCCTGAGCCAACTGTTCCTCCCGAGCGGCCCGATCGCGGACTGCCCAGCCAATTCCGGATGCAATTCCGCCCAGCGCCACGAGCAGAGACACCGCAAGCAGCGCCCCGGCAGCCAGCGTGGTACGGTTCCGCTTGGCGAACTTGCGG
>JBBDWY010000051.1:0-123894 GCA_040902605.1 Pirellulales bacterium
TATTGCCCTTTATTGCCCTTTATTGCCCTTTATTGCCCTTTATTGCCCTTTATTGGGGTGGGTTCAGGCCAGGATGTCTTGGATCACGTGGCCGTGCTCCATTTCCAGGCGCTTTCGGCCCGGGATTTCGAGTCGCCGCGAGTCGAGGCCGAGCTGGTGCAGCACCGTGGCGTGGATGTCGGTCACATAATGGCGGTTCTCCACCGCGGCGAAGCCGAGCTCATCGGTCGCGCCGTGGACGACACCGCCTTTAACTCCGCCGCCGGCCATCCAGACGGAGAAGCCGAACGGATGATGGTCTCGGCCATCGGCGTTTTCGGAGCCTGGCGAGCGGCCGAACTCGGTCGCCCAGACGACGAGCGTTTCGTCGAGCAGGCCGCGTTGTTTCAAGTCGTGCAGCAGTCCGGCGATGGGCTTGTCGACGCGCGCGCAGTTGTGGGCGTGGTTGCCGCGGAGATTGGTGTGGGCGTCCCAGCCGCCGGCGTTGCCGGTGCCGCCGTGGTACACCTGCACGAACCGCACACCGCGCTCGACGAGCCGCCGCGCGGCAAGACAATGCTTGCCAAAATCCGCGGTCGTTTGATTGTCCATGCCGTAGAGCTGTTGCGTGGCGGCGGTTTCCTGTTGGAACTCGAACACCTCGGGAATCGCGCGCTGCATGCGAAATGCCAGCTCGTACGATTTGATCCGGGCCCGCGCTTTGTCGTCCTCGGGGTATTCGGCCACGGCTATTCGGTTGAGCCTCGCGAGCAGCTCGAACTCGGCCTGTTGCTCTTCGCGATAGACGCCTTGCGGCGGTCGGCCGAAAGCGAGCGGATTGGCCGGATCGGCCAACAGCGGTACACCATCGTGCTCGGGGCCGAGGTAATTCGCGCGATGGGCCTCTTGGCCGCCGCAGCAATCGGCGACTGGATTACCGAGCACGACGAACTGCGGGAGGTTCTCGTTGAGCGTGCCCAGGCCGTAGTGGATCCAGGAGCCGATCGTGGGGAAGAAGCCGTCGAGCCGATTGCGGCCCGTGTGGAATTGAAGCTGCGCGCCGTGGTCGATGTCGTTGGTCCACATCGAGCGGATCACGGCCAGGTCGTCGACGCAGCCGCCGACGTGCGGCCACCAATCGCTGACCTCGATGCCGCTTTCGCCGCGGCGCGAGTAGCCGACTTGCAGGGGATAGATCTGGGAAAGCACTTTCCGCGCGTCGGGGACAGCGGTGCGGACGTTTTCGTCGTAGAACGATTGATCGAGCAGCGAGCGAAAGGGCGTTTCGGCGATCGATTTGCCGGCGTATTTGTTCAGCATGGGCTTCGGGTCGAAGCTCTCGACATGGCTGACGCCGCCGATCATGAACAGCCAGATGACGCTCTTGGCCCGGGGGGCATAATGGGTCAGACCATTGGGCGGCGCCCAGCCGGCGACGTCACGCGCCAATCCGTCGCGATGGAGCATCGCCCCGAGCGCGAGGCCGGTGAATCCCATGCCGAGATCGGCCAAGAATGCGCGGCGCGGCATCCGGCCACAGCCGCAGGAGTGTCGATTAGGCTTAGGCATGGCTGCGCTCCTATCACTTCTCGCGGGACAAATCAACGACGACGGCACGACGAGCACAACGTAAAAATCAATGACCAAATCCCAATGACCAAATAATCCAATCAGCGTCTGGTCATTGGTGCTTGGTCATTGGTCATTATCGGTCGTGTCCTTTGTGTCGTCGTGTTTCGGTTTTGCCTAACGGATTGTGACGAAATCGTTGTGATTGTACAGCATGTGCGTGAGGTTCTCGCGGGCGCGTTGCTGGGGATCGGTGGAAGGTGGAACGGTGGTTTTCGCCCCACCGGCAAATTGAGTGAGTTTTTTCGGGTCGTGCAGCAATTCGGTCTGGGCAGTTAGAAAGCTGCGGCATTCGTTCAGCTCGGCCGGCGACGGTTCGCGGCAGAGAATTTGTTGGAACGCGAGTTGAATGAACCCATCGTCGGCGGCGCTGTCCTGGGCTGCGGTCTTGCTCAATTTGCGGGCCAGGAGGCGCGATTGGTTGACCGACACCTCGCTGTTGGCCAGCGCCAGCGCTTGTTGCGGCACGACGCTCTCGCTGCGGCGGTAGCATTCATTGACGCTGGGCCCGTCGAAGAGCTGCAGGAACCGCACTTCCTTTTCATAGGCGTGGCGGAAATACAGGCTGCGGCGCGGCGTGGTGAGCGCGGCTTTACGATCGAGATCTGCTCCGCCGCGCGTAAGATCGAGGTTGCCGGCCGTGAAGAACAAGGCGTCGCGCACGAGCTCGGCCTCGAGGCGCCGGGTGTTCATCCGCCAGAGGAAATGATTGTCGCGATCGAGCTCGAGATTGGCCGCGCTTGCGGTTTGGGCGCCAGACGTCATGCGGTAAACGTTCGAAGTCACGAGCAGCCGATGGATGTGCTTCATCTGCCAGTTGTGATCCATCAGCTCGACGGCGAGCCAATCCAAGAGCGGCTGATTGCGTGCCAACGGGCTGCGCAGCCCAAGGTCGAACATATTGTCGACCAACGGCGCGCCGAAGTGCCGGAGCCAGATGTGATTAATCGCCACGCGGGCCGCGAGCGGATTGGCGCGGTCGGTGATCCAGCGGGCGAACGCCAATCGACGGCCAGTGCTCATCTGCGGCGATTTCTCGCCAAGCGGCTGGTACTCGGCAGCCGGTTGGGCGAGCGCGGCATGCGCGGTCGCGATCGCCGATGCTGCGTCGGCCAGCTTCTTCTCGGCTGCTGCCACGGCTGCGCGCGTCGCCTCATTGTCCGGCTTCCGAGCCGCTTGTGCACGGGGGAGTTCCTGCGCGGCGGCGAGCTGTTGTTCCTGCGCCTGGCAAAGCGCGAGTTCTCGCTCAGCTTTGACAGCGGTCGTGGCGAGTTGCGCAGCGTCAGTGCCTTTGGACAAACCGTATTTTGCTTTCTCCGCCGCAATCCGAGCGGTTAGAGATGCATGGGCAGCGCGTGCCGTGGCCAGTTGCTTCATCGCCAACTCGGCAGCCGCAACCGCGTCGACGATTGCTTCGCCCTTCTTCTGTGCCGCCGCGACTTCTTGTTGCGACTTGGTGAGAGCCGCCTCGCGATCCGACACGGTTCCGGCAGCCCGTTCGAGATCTTCTTGAAGTGCGAAGTCGCGCGTCGCCGGATAAAACGCCTCCAGCGGCAACTCGACCGGCGTGATCTGCAACTGGCCGCCGATTACTTCCGGCACGCCCGGCTCAATCGGTTCGCTCTTATCCGGTCGCTTTTCGTCGCCGCGCTCGAAGACATAAGTGGGCGCATCGGGGCGCAAATCGCAAACGCGCGCCAGCCCGTCTTTTACCACGTCTGGCTGGCCGGGCACGCGATCGGTCCGCAGGTCGTGTGGCTCAAAGATCGCCCGCAGCTCGTAGTACTCGACCTGGCTGATCGGATCGTACTTGTGATCGTGGCAACGGCAGCAGTTCATCGTGACGCCGAGGAACGCCTTGGCGGTGTGCTCGATGGTTCCTTCAAGCCAGGTGTTGCGGTTGAATTTGTACCAATTGCGGGCCAAAAAGCCGGTGGCGCGAAGCGTATCCGGGTCGGTCGGCGCCAGCTCGTCGCCGGCGAGCATTTCCTGCACCATGCGGTCGTAGCCCTGGTCGGCATTGAGCGACTCGACGATCCAATCGCGCCACCGCCAGATATGCCGGGCGCTGTTGCGAATTTCTTCCTTGTAACCACTCCAGTCGCTGTAGCGCCACACGTCCATCCAGTGACGCGCCCACCGCTCGCCGTACTGGGGGCTGTCGAGCAAGTGATCGACGACGCGCTCGTACGCATCCGGCGAATCATCGGCGAGGAAATCCTGAAGCTCGGCGCGCGTCGGCGGCAGGCCCACCAAATCGAGATACACGCGCCGCAGCAGCACCGCCTTATCGGCCGGTTGCACCGGCACGACGCCGTGCGACTCATGCTGAGCCACAATAAACGCATCGACGGAATTCCGCACCCATGCCGCGTTCGCCACTTCAGGAACAGCGGGCCGCACCGGCGGTTGGTAGGCCCAATGATCGCGCGGATCGGGCGGCGTCGGCTCGGCCGGCGCGCGGGCGCCCTCATCGATCCACTTCTTGATGAGCGCGATTTGAGCTTCCTTGAGCGCCTCGCCTTCGTCCTCCGGCGGCATCCTCACGCCCGACGCGCCGGTGATCATCTCGACGAGCAGGCTGTCGGCGGATTTGCCCGGCTGAATGGCGGCACCAGAGTCTCCTCCGGCAATAGCCAGCGCCGCCGTATCGAGCCGCAGTCCGGATTGCTGGCGCAGCGCACTGTGACACGGGTAGCACCGCGCTGCGAGAATTGGCTTGATCTGCCCGAGGTAGTTGACGCCTTCGCCGGCCGCCGCGATCTGCGGAATAAGCACGCCACACGCGATGATGACGATTAAACGCCTCACGCTACGCCTGGAGGTGGGCTGTATAGGCAGGAAGGATGCTTATTGGAATGGAGCCGTCCGGATTTGAACCGGCGACATCTAGCTTTGCAAACGCAATGCAACCGAAGCCAAGATTCGGCGTTTTGCCCGAGGAATAGCCGCATTGTACCTACCGACGGGACCATTGCAACCCAATGCATTGCGTTGCAGAATTGAGCGGAGAATCGCGGTAGTCGTAAAATTGGGTTGAGCGCAAAACGGGCCTCCCTTTGCCAGCGATTCGAGTGTAAACGATTGACGCCCGAGTCGGCCAAAACCGTTTGCAAATTCAACCGGCTGGACTCCGATCGAGCCGGGCTCCTAGAATCGCGTCTAACAAGCGTTTTCGCTGACGGAGCACGACCATGCAAACTTGCTCAGATCGTGGCGACTGCAACCCCAAGAGCTTTGTCCTCAAAAGCTTCAAACCGGCAGGGATGAATTCCGAGCTGTATGCCGTTCAGTGCCCCCAGTGCGGCCGAACTTACGGAATTGTGGAAGATTACAATTTCCGTTCCACCTATACGCAACTTGCCCGTGCGATCAAGGCGATTGCCGACCACCTTGGCGTCGAGGTCAAACTCCACACCGGTTCCGCGATCGTGAAACCGGTCGCGAAGGAAGGCCTCGCGAGCGACGACGAGGGGCACGCTTCATAGTTCGTCGTCGCGGCTGAACTGCGGTTACTTCCGCGCGCCTGGTCACGCGTTCCGACCGCATATGTGCAGTCAAAGGCCGCAGACTATTTCGGATGACCTTGCCGGTGCGTCGTCTGTTGCCGGACTTCTTTGCGGGAATTGGTTGTCGCCCGTGTCACGCGCTGGCCGTCTATCGTGGAAGCGGCGGCCGCTTTCTTCGTGGCCTTGCCCGCTGGCTTTGCCGGCTTGGGCGTATTGGCGGATTTCTTCTGGGCCGTCCGATTTTCTTTGCGTTCCAAGTGCAAGCCCGCGTATAATTTGTTGTGGCCACGATGGCCGTTTCAGTTCTCAATCACTTTCAAGGAGGGAAGTCGTCATGCGTTACGATAAGTTTCTCGCCCGCGCGCATCGGGCATTCATTCGGTTCTATTTCGGATTGCGGTACGCGCCGGACAAGAAACCGGCTGAACCGATCCTAGTTGTCAAGCCAGCCGCATTCGTTCGTGCCTTCATAACTGCGAATCCGCGGGCTCGGCGCTACCGAAAGCATTTGCTCGATCATTGTCGCGGTTCGTGGCTCATCTTCACTGAACGTCGATGGCGCGACCGAATTGCGATTGGCCGAAAGTGCTCTCCCGAGTAGACGTACTTGATTGCCGACACCGGCTAAGAGCATGCAATCGAATAAGGTCACCCGAAACCAGGGCGTTCTTCTTTGCGCGGCTCCAGCGCTTTAACTGTCGCTCTCGCGCGACGGCTGCCTGTAATGTCTGATGCTCCTCCGCATAGACTAGTCGAACAGGCAATCGCCTCGCCGTGTAATCCGGTCCTTTGCCCGACAGATGGATTTGGGTGCGAGCGGTTAAGTCGCCCGTGGAACCGACGTAATAACTGCTGTCAGCACAATCAAGGATGTAGGTCGACCACACCGGAATCCTCGCTCACTCACGAGCTAGAGTGCGAACCTGTCCTTCGACTCGCAAAGCCTCGCTCAGGACATTCGACTCGCTGCTTTATCCCGAAGTCATCCTTACCCGTGTTTAGCGCGATATCGAATGGCCTGCCATGAGCGAGCGCAGCGCGTCGAATGGAGCCGACCGGACTTGAACCGGCGACATCTAGCTTGCAAAGCTAGCGCTCTCCCAACTGAGCTACGGCCCCGTGGGGGGACAGGGACGGGATTCAGGGAACAGGGGAAAAACACCCGCCCCTGTATCCTGTTCCCTGTCCCCTCTCACAGTGGGCGCGCCAAGACTCGAACTTGGGACCTCGGCCTTATCAGAGCCGCGCTCTAACCAACTGAGCTACGCGCCCGGGGGTCAGCCGTCAGCCATCAGCTTTCAGCCGTCAGCGAGAAACCGCTGGGCGACGGCTGATGGCATTTCGGCCGTTTCCGCGAGTTAGCCATTCTAAGGGGCGAGCGTCGTGTGTCAAAGGCGTCCGAAGGTGCTGTGGGCGTTGAGTTTCGGAAGCGGCGGCTGGCCGAAACAATTTCTTTTTCGCCCCCCGATTCCCAGCGGCCGGCTGGCATTCGCCAAAACGCACCGAGACCCTATATTCCGCGTCGATGGCGGACCGCCGACGGAGCGGCGTCCACAAGAGCGGAATTCAATAACTCCGCGAGCCGGCGGGTTAATCCCGCCGGGACAAGCCCGGCGGCTCGGTGGGCATGGTGATCAACCGCGCTTAAATAGACCCGAATTTCGACAGGAGGTTCGACGGATGGCTTCAAAACGGCAGCGGCGATGGGTGGCTATTCTTCTGATGGGCGGCATCGGCAATGCGGCGGGAAGCGCGGCGGCTGCGGACCTTGCGCAAGCGCTCAGTTTCACGCCCATTCAATCCGGCATTGACTATACGGTGCCCAGTAAAGAGGAAGCGGCCCAGTGCACGATTCGACCGGAGAAAGAGAACAACATGACGGCATGGGTCGTCCGCAACCGTCAGGGTGAAGTGCTGCGCCGTTTTGCGGATACCAATGCCGACAACGTCGTGGACCTGTGGTGCTACTGTCTCAATGGCCTGGAGGTGTACCGCGACGTCGATTCGAATTTCAACCATAAGGCCGACCAGTATCGTTGGTTCCACACCGCGGGAACGCGTTGGGGCCTCGACGATAACGAAGATGGACGCATCGATTCGTGGCGGGTGATCTCGGGGCACGAGGTGGCCGAGCAGGTGGTGCTCGCGCTCAAAGAGAGTGATCCGGCGAAGTTCCAGCTGGTGCTGCTCACGCCCGCGCAAATGGCCGACGTTGGCTTTGGCAAAGCGCGGGCCGAGCGCGTAGCGGAAACAGTTAAAGCGGCGCCGGCCGGTTTTTCGAAATTAGCGGCGGAACAGAAAACGGTCACGGAGACCAGCCGCTTTATGGACTTCGGCAGCGCGCGGCCGGCCCGAATTCCCGCCGGCACCGCGGGCTCAACGAAGGATGTGATCGTGTTGGACAATGCCACGGCGCTGGTCGAAACGGACGGCAAGCACGAGCAGGTCTATTTGGGGACGCTCATCGCGGTCGGTGAAACGTGGAAGCTCATCAGCACGCCGACGATCGGCGGAGACGGCCAGAACGAGGAGGGTGGATTCCTCGTCGCGGCCGATGCGCAGGCATCGCCCGCGGCGGCCAATGCCCCGAGCAGCGAGATGCAAAAACTGATGGCGGAGCTGGAACAGCTTTACCAGGCGGCCGATACTTTGCCGCCGGAGAAACAAGCGGCCAACATCGAGCAGCGTGCCGAGCGGCTGCAGCGGCTGGCTGAAATCTCGCCGGAAGCCGACCGAGATCAATGGTACCGGCAATTGGCGGGATTGATCAGCGTCGCTATCCAATCGGGCAGTTTTCCGCAGGGATTCGAACGCCTCGATAACCTGCAGAAGAGCCTCACGGATGCCAAGGCGAACGAGGACTTAATCGCCAACGTGGCCTTCCAGCGGATGTGGGCCGACTACGTGGTGAGCCAACAGCAGCCCGGGGCCGACGCCGCCAAGGTTCAGGAAAAATGGCTGGCGGACTTGCAGGGTTTTGTCGGCCGGTATCCCAAGAGCCCCGATTCGGCCGAGGCCTTGTTGCAGTTGGGCATGTACTTGGAGTTCGTCGGCAAGGGCGAAGAAGCGGCGAAGTGGTACCAGCAGCTAGTGGGCAACTTCCCGAAGGCGGAGCCGGCCGCAAAGGCCGCGGGCGCACTGCGCCGGCTGAACTCGGCCGGCAAGCCGATGCGGCTACGCGGCCCGGATTTCCAAGGCGGCACCGTGGACCTCGCCGCGCCGCAGTATCGCAACAAAGTCGTGCTGATCCACTACTGGGCCATGTGGTGTGAGCCGTGCAAAGCCGACATGGTGCTGCTGAAAGACATTCTCGCCAAGCGGGGCGGACGCGAATTCGATATTATCGGCGTCTGCATCGACGATAATGCGGCGGCCGCCAAGCGCTATCTTGCCGAGAACCGCTTCCCCTGGAAGCACATTCATGAGCCGGGCGGACTCGATGGCCGGCTGGCCAACGAGATGGGCGTGATGACGCTGCCGCTCATGCTGCTGGTGGACCAGAAAGGCAACGTGGCGCACCATAACATCCACGTGGGTCCGGAGCTCGACGCCGAGCTGGCGAAGCTGGTTAAGCCCACGGTGGGCACGGCCAAGACGGCGCGCGAAGCGGCGGTGCGCCGTTGATATTGCCTCGTGCTGCGTGAGCGGGCTTTACCAATTCCAGCGGCGCTGTCGCCGGCCGGCGATGCCGTGGCCTGGGTGGGACGCCTTTGGCACCCGGCGGCGTTTCGCCTTCGAGGAGCGTTTGGTGCGGTATTGCTTGCCGTCGGATTGTTGGCGGGCGAGTTCCGTGCCCAGCTCCTCGTTATCTTGTTCGTATTTGAACTCGGTTTCTCGGTATTGCATCACTGTCCTCCTTACTACCGCAGCGTTCATAAGCGTTCCCTCGGCAGTCATGGGAGAGCGATCTGCACCTTTGTATGCCGCCGGGCGATCGTCGCCCGGCGCGCAAGCCGAACCGCTGCAATTGCGGCTGCTTGAAGTGCAAGCGGCGCGCCAATGCTGTCGGCGAACCGATCGATCGACGGCGGCACAAATCCATGTGCGGCATTTTTGCCAATAGTTTTAAACTGGCCTAGATCGGTTTTAGCCGTCCCATTCCCTGCCGTGGTGAAAACTCGCCAACCGCACGGAAATCTTTGCAAAGGCCGAGGTTGCGACACGCGGCCGAAAAGCCGTTTCGCGAACCAAGGCACAAATGCGACGGAAATGCTTTACAGGGCGGAAGATAAACGCGCGCACCGGATCGGTGAGCCGGATTCACCAAAATGGTGAAACCGCTCTCCGTCGGCCCTCGCACGGCGGGAGCGCAAACTCGCTTCTGCACGATGGCGAAAAGCGCAAATCGGCAGCGTGGCAGCCAAAATAAGGCCGTCGGCGTCGGCCGGCCTTCGCGACAGGCGTTGGCGCGCGACGCCCTTGAACCACGGCGGCAAAGGTTTTTGCCGCTCGCGGGGGCCATCACGTACCGCGGCTGTTCGGCACCCAGCACCCGATCTCCGGCACGGCTGCGGATCGGCAACAAGTTTTAATTGCGCCATGGGCGCAAAGCGTTACACAAAAGCACGTTGCGGTATGCCGCGACGCGGTTTTTTTCGGGGGTGTCGGCGCCAGTCGAGCGATCGAGAATCAACGTCGATCGTCGGGATCGCTGCGCGAGTGAATCCGAAGATTATGCGCCTGCCCAAGCGAGGGCTGGCGCCGCAGCGATGACGGCAGTTTCAGTTTGCAGTGGCTGTTCCGGTGAAAAGCTCCAGGCCGCTGCCCGGCCGGTCCTGGATTAATCCAAGGGTGCTAGTCGTGTCTGCCAATGACAATGGGGCGGCTTTTAAGTGATCACGGCCGAAACGAGCAACTCGTGTGCCTAAGCGCCGCGGCGGTTCTTGCCGGATTCCCTCGACAACCGGCAAAGTCCTCGTCATGTGTAGAATTTGCAAAATCGGAAGACATTATCTGCACGTGGAATCCTTCGACGCCATGAAAACCGCCTGGTGGGGAGCAACGCTGGCCGGTCCTAAGTCCTATTCCATGAAACACTTGGCTCCTGTACAAGGGCCCGACCAAGACCCACGGCGCTTCCAATGGCACGCCACTCGCTAAAGGCGTCCGCCACCCCGCAAATGGAAGCGGCGCCTCTTGCGAGCTCAAGGATGAGCCTGCGCCGCCCCGCCGTAATCTGGAAACCCAATTCCGGAGGAACTCCCGCATGGAAGCAGGATCGGTTTGGCTCGTTACCGGTTGGATTGCACTGCACGCCGCCGCATTGGCAGCGGCCTGCGGCACGCGGATCGCCGCAGGTTCATGCGTCGAAAACCTGATGCAGCTCTGTTTTTTTGCCGCCATGGCCGTCATCGGAGCTACCGCGTGGATCTGCCAGCAGTTTGATCTGGGTTGGTGCTGGTCTGCCATCACTCTCGTCGCCATGGTGCTTACCGCCGTCATCGATTTTCGGCGGATGAGTGAGCCGGCCCGGGGAGCCTTCGCCGGGAGCTAGCAATCGCGGCGCGATTGGCGGCGCCGTGCGGCCGCAAAGCTTTCCCATCTTGCTCCGCCGAGGGCGAAGCACCGGCAAAATCGGAAAAAGAATCCCTTTCGTCATAACCGGCAGCCGAAACTACATCAGGGACCGGGGGGTCAGAGGTCAACGATCGGACGCCGCGCGCAAGCGCGCAGGGTTCGAATCCGCGGCGTCGGGCCTCCGACGACTTGCCAATTGACCTAGGGGGGGAAACCAATGCGCAGACTTGTATTTCTCGTTTTGCTGGGAGTCACCTTGCTGCCAGCGACTGCGGCGACTGCCCAGACAGCCGCAGAAAAAGGGATCGCTCAACGGATCAGCAGCCATCTTGAAGAAAGCGGCCAGTTGCGGAAATATCGCATCGGCGTTACGTACATCGATGGCGTCGCCTCACTCGAGGGCACGGTGGCCAGCGCCCAGCAGCGGGACACGGCGGTTCGGCTGGCCGAGCAGATAAGCGGCGTTTCGCAAGTCATTTGCCGGCTGCAGTATCCGGGCGAGGGCGATTTCTCGGCCGGCAATGGTGAGCGCAACTTGTCGAGTTCACTTGGCGACGCGAAGCTCATTTCGGGCCAAGGCGAGCCGTCGGGTGTAGTGCAGGCTTATGGCAACAATGGTGCGATGGCCAGCCCGCACGCGCGGCGTGCGCCGCTGTTCGGGCGCAATAGCTCACGCACAAGCCGCGGTCCGCAAATGCCGCGGGGTAACATGCCACTGCCGGCAGGCCCGGCCGGAATGAACGGGGCGATTCAACAGGCCAGCGCGCAAGGCATGCAGCAGGCAGGGGGCTTTGGTCCTCCTGGGTATGGCGGCGGCGGACCGATGATGGGCGGCGGCGGCATGGGAATGCAGGGAATGCAAGCTCAGCCAGCCGGCTTTGTGCCGCACGCTCACGGCCGCGGCCCCAGCTATGAGAACGCCCAAATGCCCGGTTACGCCTGGCCGAGCTACGCCTCGTACCCGAACTATGCGGCCTTGTCGTATCCGCAGCAGTATTCGCCGACAGCCTGGCCGTACATTGGTCCGTTCTATCCCTATCCGCAAGTGCCGCTAGCGTGGCGCAAGGTGAGTCTGGAATGGGACGACGGCTGGTGGTTCCTCGATTTCAGTGCGCACAACTCGAGCCATTAGGGAAGTAGCCCTGCTCATCGCAAATAACCGGCGGTCCATGATCGCCGCCAAATCGAACGGGCCCCGGCGCGACCACCTGTCGCGCCGGGGCTTTTGCTTGCGCTGTCATCGACAGCGTCGCGGGCCGTTTTTTCCGGCACAATCGGAAAAATCCGCAAGTTCTCTCCAGCCTAACACGATAACTACGGCTAGCAGCGATGGGCTGCGCTTGCGCCGGCGGGTGGCGATTGAGCGAATATTCCCTCGGCTCGAAAAGGGACGGGCGATGGCAAGATTTCAAACCACGGCATTGGGGCTGCTCCTGGCGACATGGTCGTTAACGACCACGGGCTGCTTCTGGGGATTCACTACCGGCGGCCCCAGCCTGGGCATCCTCTCGATTCCAATTCCAGTCAGTCCGTACTTTCAAGATCAAAAGGAAGACAAGTACTGGGAGCATGAGCGCTACGAGCGCGTGCCAATATTGGGGCCGATCACGTCGGGCGGTTCGCCGGTCGCGCTCGATGCGCCGAGCGACGACGAAGTGATGCGCGCATTGGAGAAGGTGCATCCCGTCGAAGGCGGCCTGCCCATGCTTTGGGAGCGGAACCGGAACAATGTGCGGATCGTGAAGTACAAGATCGCCGATTATGTCGATCCGCCGCGCGTGTATCCGCTGGTGGGCCCCGCGCAGCAGCACCACGCCCATTACAAATGCATCGTGTATTACGACGACGTGCGACGCGTTGGCTGGCCGGTGCCACACACCCTGCGCGACGAGGCCGAGGAAGTGCTTTACATCGACCACAACCACCTGCACATGGTCGGCGATGTTGACACGGGGGACGGGGCGAAGTTTTAGGATCGACGCACACACACGAGCAAAGAAGACGAGGAGACAGGGAGACAAGGAGACAAGGAGCGTTGTGCTTTTCTCCTTGTCTCCTTGTCTCCCTGTCTCATTGTCTTGTATCCAGGAAGACCGAGTTTCATGCTGAGATTCGCCCCACTTCTGGCCGAGGCGGGCCCGATTCCCACGCGCAGCATGTTCGACATGCTGGTGGCCGGCGGGCCGTTGGTGATTCCCATCGTGCTCGCGTCGTTTGTCATGCTGCTGATCGTCTTCGAGCGAACGGTCAGCCTGCGTCGGCGTCGAGTGGTGCCGCGGTTGTTCATCGAGCGGTTCCTGCTGCAGCTTCGCGAGAATGCGCTCGACCGCGGCGAGGCGCTTGCGCGGTGTGAAGCCGATTCGAGCCACGTGGCCAGGGTTTTTGCCGCCGCCGTGCGCAAGTGGGGCAAGCCGGCTGTCGAAGTGGAGCAGGCCGTGCTCGATGAGGGCGAGCGCATCGCCAATGTGTTGCGGCGCTACTTGCGGGTGCTGAACGGAGTGGCTACGGTCTCGCCGCTCCTGGGCCTGTTGGGCACGGTGTGGGGCATGATCCAGTCGTTCAACGTGATTGCCACCAGCCCCGCCATGGGTCGGGCCGAAATGCTGGCCGGCGGCATCAGCGTGGCCCTGATTACCACGGCGGCCGGGCTGCTCGTGGCGATTCCCGCGCTCATCTTTTATCTCTACTTCATCGGCCGGGTCGATCGCCTGATCATGGAAATCGATCACCAGGGCCAAGAGGTGGTGAACTTGATTTCGTTCGAAGCCCTCGAGGAGCGCAAGACGACTCGAGTGACGATTCCAAGACGCAAAGCAGCCTAGGGACTGGGGACCAGGGTCTGGGGGCTAGGGACTCGAGCATTTGCTTTCACAGGTCCTAGCCCCAGTCCCCAGCCCCCATCCGCCATGCCCCTCAAGATACAACACGACGAGTTGCCGACGCTGAATCTCACGTCGATGATCGACGTGTTGTTCTTGCTCATTATCTTCTTCATGGTGGCGACGAAATTCGATGAGATGGAGCGGAACATCGAGGTGGCGGTGCCGGAGGTGGGGCAAGCAGGCGATAGTACGCCCACGCCGCAGCCAATGGTCGTCACCGTGCGAGCCGAAGGCGGACTGGAGCTCGACGGCGCGCCAGTCACCGTTGACGAATTAACGACTCGCCTGGCCGCCGCGCGCACGCCGTTGACTGAGCCCTCGGTGGTCATTCGAGGCGACGCCCAATGTGCATTTCAGCACATCGCGTCGGCGCTCGCCGCCTGCCAGCAAGCCGGCATTTCGGATTTGGGAATCACCGTCCGCCTGGCGGGCATTGGCGCCGCGAAACGTCAGTAGAAAAAATCCATTGTGGGAGGCGTATCCGACGCCGATGTAGTCTATCCTGATCGCGTTAAATCGGCGTCGGAGACGCCTCCCACAACCATTCACATGCCGCTCACAATCCCCGCCATGACACTGTTCAGCCCCGTGGCGTTGGCGCCGACGGCTTATGTGCTGCTGTGGTCGGGCTCGTTGATGCTGAGCATTGTGCTGGTCGTGCTGTTGCGCACGCGCTGGGGCCAGTCCCGGCCGTTTCACAAGTGCGCGGTCCTGTCGCTCTTGGTTCACTTGTTGCTTGCCTGGGCGGCAATGACGGTGCGATTCATTGCCGGTGACGGCGCCGGCGGCGGTTCCGGTCCATCGATTCGCGTCCGCATTGTCAACGACGGCAATCCGGGACTGTCGCTCGCGCACATCGCCGAGGATTCGCCCGCCGACGCGCCCCCGTTACTCGAACCGCCGCCCGACGAAGCCAAAACGCCGCCGGCTGCTGAAGCACAGGCGAGTGATACGAAGAAAGACGAACCGCCACCCATCGCAGAGCCGGCCAAGCCGAAGCCGAAGCAAGAGATCGCGGCGGCCGAGACGCCGGTCGAAACGCCGCCGCTGCCGCAGGAGACGATCGAACCCACGGATGTAATGGAGGTGGTGGACACCTCTGTCACCAGCGAACCTGAGTCGGAAGGAACTCCGACGCCGAGCGAAGCTGCAGTCGTCGCGGCGACTCCATCAACGGCCGCTCCGTCACCGCCCGCCGCCGCCGCGCCGAGCAATCACATTGCAGCTTCTACACCATATTCGCTTCGCAGTGCGCCGGGCCGGCTGGGACTCGTCGAGCGGCAGGGCGGCAATGCACAAACCGAAGCGGCAGTTGCCGCGGCGCTGCGGTGGCTCGCTGCGGCGCAGTCGAACGACGGCCGCTGGGACGCCAACCAGTTTGGGGCTGGCCAGGAACAGGCTGTTCTCGGCCACAATCGAGGCGGGGCAGGGCGGAACGCGGACACCGGAATCTCGGGGCTCGCGCTGCTCGCGTTCCTGGGGGCGGGACACTCGCACCTGCAAGGTGAGTATCAAGACACGGTGCGCCGCGGGCTCGATTTCTTACTCCGCAATCAAGCCGCCGATGGAAATCTGTTCGGCAATGCCACGCTTTATGCCCAGATGTATTGCCATTCGATGGCCACGTTCGCGCTGGCGGAAGCCCAGGCGATGACAAGCGACCGGCGACTGGAGCCGGCGGTAGCCAAGGCGGTGGGCTTTTGTCTGGCAGCCCAGAACACGACCTCCGGCGGCTGGCGCTATCGGCCGGGCGACAGCGGCGACACCAGCCAACTGGGTTGGCAGATGATGGCGCTGGCCAGCGCCCAGCGGGCCGGCATCGATGCGCCGTCTCACACGTGGGTCCGCGTCGAGCGGTTCCTGCAGAGCGTGCGACGCGGCAGCTACGGCGGGCTCGCCAGCTACCGGCCCGACAGCGGACCGAGCACCTCGATGACGGCCGAGGCGCTGTATTGTCGCCTGCTGCTGACGGAAGTGCGCGGCGAATCGATCGAGGAAGCAGCTGCAACCGAAGCGGCCGCGCAACTAGTCGCGAACCTGCCGGAAGCGGGGCGCATCAATCTCTATTACTGGTACTACGCCACCCTCGCGCTGCACCATCGGCAGCAGCGGGATGACCGGGCGGCGGCCGATTGGCGCGCGTGGAACGACGCGCTCACCGCCGCGCTGGTGACGACGCAGGTGACCAACGGGCAACACGCCGGCAGCTGGAACACGAACACGGTGTGGGGCGGATACGGCGGGCGGGTTTACACAACGGCCATGGCGGCGATGTGCCTCGAAGTGTACTATCGCTACGCCCCGCCTCCGGCGCCGCGCGCCCGCTGGACGGCAACGCGCCCAAATCCGCCAACGTCGCGTTAGCTGTGTGCCACTGGCCATGCCAGTGTTTACCCGCGCGTGATAAACAGCACTGGCAGAGCCAGTGGCACACCAGCCGAAAAACCGCGTTAGGCTGCGGAGCGAATCGACAGGTGCGGCGCTGGCATCGCAATGACCGGCGGGGAAAGAAGATTTTGCACGACAATATGGACCGTCTGTTCCAGTGCTGCGGCGATCAATTCATCAGCATGCGGCAATTGCACTTGCCGCGCGGCAATCAATTTGCGAGCTTCCGTTTGCACCGCGTTCAATGCTCGCGCGCGGATGTAGCCCCGCAGCTCAGCGGAGGTCATGGTCGCCGTGTCGGCGTGCAACCGACGCATCACGGTAGCCATGCTCCGCGTGGCAATGTCGTGTGCCAGCGCATCGCGACGGCATGTTTTCGCATGCTCGAAACTGCTGAAGATGGGCGTCATCGGCGAACTCGGCTGAACTTGACCGGGCTTCCCCGATCGCTTAACTTTTAAGCAAGGTATCGGCCAGCGTCGGTCGAAGCGGTTCAAGCGATTTTTACAGCACTCATGGCGCCGTAGCCAAGTGGCTAAGGCATCGGATTGCAAATCCGACATCCCCGGTTCGAATCCGGGCGGCGCCTCTTCGGCCACCGCGTGCAAGCTGTCGGCAGCGTGCCGCGGTGGCTTCTTTTATTGGCATTTCCTCTTCGCCGCCAGAGCGAACCGATGCTAGCGGTATCACTTCTGTGTGCCACTGCTTGCGGTGCACGAGGTCGTATTCAATTCGAGTCGGCACTGCTCGCCGTAAAACGTTTCGCAATCAACAGAAGCAAGCAGTGCCGTATGGATTTAGAGCGCCCGCGGGTGCGCCGCGAGCAGTGGCACACTGGTGGTGAAGTCGGCTTGCAGCCGCTTCGGGCGACCAGTATTCTCCGCGGCACTCATCTGGCCCCGCCATTCTCGCATGGGGCAAATCGTTCGCGTGAAGGAGAAACGATGGATCGTTCTCGCGCTCGGCTTGTGCTGACTTATCGGCTCTGCGCTCTGGTGCTCGCGGCCATGACGGTCGCCACCGCCAGCGGTTGTGCAACCTTGCTCGCCACCGGCATTTACTTTTGGGAGGGCGGCAACACGGTGCCCGCCGAATGCGACGCCTTGCGCGGCAAGCGCGTCGTGGTGATGTGCCGGCCGCCTTCTTCGCACGAATATCGGCACGCCGGCGCTTCACGCAGCGTCGCCCAGCGTGTGAGCGAGCTGCTGGTGAAGAACGTGAAGGGCATCGACGTGGTGAATCCGCGCGAGGTCGATAAGTGGGTCGATGAAAGCGACTGGGGCGACTTCCGCGAGCTGGCCGAGGCGGTGCGGGCCGATCTGGTGGTCCACGTCGAGCTCGACGACTTCGAGCTCTACAAAGGCAAGACTCTGTACCAGGGTCGCGCCGACGTAACCGTGAGCGTGTACGACATGCGCGATCACAGTCGGCTGGTGTGGGATCGCCAGCTCGGCGAAGTGCTGTACCCGGTCAACAGCGGCATCCCCGCGCAGGACAAACCGGTGCAACAGTTCGAGCGTGAGTTCGTGGAGATCGTTGCCGACCGGATCGCCATCAACTTCCACAAGCACGACCCCACGGCCGCGTTCGCGATGGATGCCAGGGCGAACCGGTAATAAGCTAAACCGCCCCTCGGCCGTGAGCTCGGGGCCGAACGGCACGCGATCGGGTGGCTGGGATCGACCGCAGGGAGGCCCCAGGCGCTGGGGGGTCGCTTCGCTCCACCCCAGCCACCCAGGCAAGCGGCTGGATTGCGTCGCCGACTACAGCGCGGGTGGATCGCGGCGTGGCTTTCGCGGCGGCTCGGGTCGCTCGGGGCGGGGGCGATTTCGGGCGGCTTCGGCCCGTGCGAGCCGACCCGCCACATCCGTAAACTCTTCGCGCCACTCCCAGCCAAACGGCTCGCGCAGCTCCCGCTCGGCGTCGAGCGCCCAAGGAGTTCCTTTGTGCTCGGCCACCACGCGCTCCAAGTATTTTCGGGAATCATCGGCATCTTTGGCCAGCGCGCTGCCGGTGGTCACGGAATCGGCCGGTCGCAGCAGCCACGTATCGCTTTGCTCGTCTTTGAACTTCAGCCCTTGCTTGGCTTCGGCCAGCATCGCGTTGTAACCTTCGGTGCGGACCTTCACGGCCAGCGCGCGGCCAATCGCCAGATCGAAGCCGGCCTGCCACCGGGGCGTCGTTACTTTGTCGCGGTCGCGCTCACCCTGGCGAAGAATGGCCGCCAGTGCGGCGACTTTGGGCTCTAATTTTGCCGCCGTTCGCTGCGCGTTCGAGAGATCACGCGCAAATTGGGCGTCGTCGATTCGTGGGAACCGCAGCCGGACGTCTTCCATAGGCGTGATGGCCGAGAGCTGCGCGGCCTCGACCAGCGCCGCGCACGCCAGGTGGCTTTTGACGAAGTCATAGTACTGCCGCGTCGGCACGTACTGCGGCCGATAGTTTCGCATCACGCGGGCATCAAAAAACGACCCGAGGTGCGACGCCATCGCGGCCGTTTCCCAAGGCCGAATCCGCCTGCCCGTCTCGCGGTTAGGATGGACTGTGAAATACAAGCCGCCCGTCTCGTAAGTGAGCCGGCACAATCCGAACGGCCCGAAGCCGGAGTCCATTTGCTCCTCGAGCTCCTCGCGGCCGCCGAAGAGCAGCTTAATCCGCTCCGGCAGGAGCGACTCGGGGCCTTGATGCACCGGCGCCCATTGCGGCGATTGATCGAAGTTGGGATCGGGATCGACGTACTTGACGTAGGCCGTCTGGCGGCCGAACGGGGCTGGCACGCCGATCACGTACACGGGCATCTCGTATTTGCGGCAGATATCGACGGTGGCGTCGAGAGCGTCGATGTCGTCGCCGGCCTCATCGGTGAACACGACGATCATGACGTTCCGACGAGGCTTGGCGAGCCGTTGGTGGCGAAACTTTTCCGCCAGAAAGCCCACGGATTGAAATACGTTCTCCGTGCCGCTCTCGTCGTCGCTGACGGCGCGGACGGCCGCCTTGATCTCGGTGAGCTCGTCGGTCGGCTTTGGCGTGAGCAGATCCACCGTGGAACCGAACTGGGCGACCGCCGTCACGAGCGGCGTCTCACCGTGCTTGAATGCCTCGTTGCCGGCCGACTCGATGATTCCCAGCTCTTCGTAGATCCGGTCAAATCGCTTGGCAATCGACTCGCGCTGCGGCTTGAGACTGCCGGAGCGGTCGAACAGCCAGACGACGAGCGTGGGCCGTTCATCGAGCGACAGCAGGATTTCGTGCGTGATGCGATCGACCGCGCCCATGGCGGCGCTTGTTCCGATGCTGCCCGCACCTTTGACGATGACGTTCTCGAGAATGTTCGGGCCTTCGAGGATCGTGCGATCGAATTCATGAACTTCGATCTCGCCGAGAGTCGTCGTGGGCTCCAATTGGTAGGCGATTTGCGACTCGGGCGCCTCGACGGGCGCGGTGGGGCGGGCGGCATCGAGGCCTGCATCGCCCAGCATTCCTACTTGCTCGTAAAGGTCGGGTGAGAATTGAAATTCCTGCGCGACGAGCTCTTCGTCGAACTCCTCGATTGGCAGCGCGGAAAGGGAGACCGCATCCCGGATCGGCACGAACAGCGTGAGCGAGGCGAGGAACATGAGCGCGGCCGTATGGACCGCGAGGCTCACGGCGCAGGCGGCGACGTCGCCGGCGGAGGGCAGCTCGGCTAGCCAGGCACTCGGCCGCCACCATAGTCGCGTTTTGTTGACGACCGCCACAATCCCCTCCGACCGTTCCGTTGGCCGATAGCCGCCTGGATGTTTTTTCGGACGCTCTCTCTTCCGCCATTCTCAGCAATCGGGCCGAATTCGGCAACTGAGCGGTGGTGGCTCAGCGGAAGAGAATGGAGATAGTTATAATGGGTGCGGCTGGTTGGAGTTTTTTCCAGGCAGATCGGCCGTTCTTTTCACACTTGGATCGGCGGAGAGTTCCGATGATGAGCCGTCTCGCGGTGTGTTTTGCGCTCGTTCTAACGCTGGTTCTGTCGCCGTCGTCGTCGGCCCAATTCCGCCAGGCGCCGCCGCCGGAAGTGGTCTCGCTCGTGACCAAAGACGGCGTGCAGCTCAAGCTGACCTATTTCCCGGGGCCGGAGCGGAAGGGCTCGGCGGAGGCGAAGCAGGTGACGCCCGTCGTGCTGCTGCACGACTATAAAGAGACGCGGGCCATCTTTAGCGGGCTCGCCCAACGGTTCCAGACATTTGCCACAGAAGAGAAAGGCAGCGCCTCGTTCGCCGTGGTGACGGTCGACTTGCGGGCCCATGGCGACAGCACGAAGGCGGTTTTTCCGAACGGCGAGGCGATCGACCTCGACGCTTCGAAGCTGCGCAAGGAGGACTACTTCGCGATGGTGACTATGGACATGGCCGCCGTGCGCAGCTTTCTGTTGAGCAAGAACGACGCGGGCGAGTTGAATCTCAATAAGTTGTGCGTCGTCGGCTCGGGCATGGGCGCCAGCATCGCCGCGAATTGGGCATTGCAGGATTGGAGCTGGCCGCCGCTGGCGATCGGCAAGCAAGGCCAGGATGTGAAGGCCCTCGTACTCCTTTCACCGCGATGGTCGTACACCGGTTTGACGATGCAGGCGCCGCTGCGATTCCGGCCCCTCAAGCAGAACGTCGCGTGGATGCTGGTGTACGGCGCCGAAGATCCCAAGGTGGCGGCCGATGTGCGTCGCATCGAGAAGCAGCTCCAACGGTTTCATCCCGAGCCGGACGCGGCCGGGGCACAAGGCTCAAGCAGTTTGCAGGTGGTCCCGATGAAATCGAAACTGCAGGGCAGCACGCTATTGAGGCAGGTGGGTGCGCCGATCGAGGAGAAGATCATCGGTTTTCTCAGCGAGCATGTCGCCACGAAGAATTATCCGTGGATCAACCGCCTGGGACGGCTGCCGTAGACGCGTTTATTCGGCAGGCAACGGCCGTGAGAGCTGTGCCCGCGGCACGATGCCCTCTGTCGAAGGCACCGGCCGCACCGGTACGAGTCCTCCACTGGCTGCCGCATGGATTGCGACGGCCCGCGGCGCGCACGATTGAGGCGGTCCCGAACCGATGGCCGGCATGCTCGTTCTGCTCGGAATCACAAGCTCCGCGCCGATCGGCAACAGTTCGGGATCGGCCAGCATGGCGCGGTTCGCTTCAAATATCTCGCCGCTGCGGCGCGGGTCGTGGAGATAACGGCCGGCAAGCCGGGCCAGCGAATCGCCGTCGACGATGATGTGGCGTCGCGGGCCTTCGCTCTCAACCGGCGCCGGCCAGGGTGGCGGCGTGATGGGTGGGCCATCGGTTGCCTGATCGAGCGTTTCGTTGTACGAAGCTGTAATGGCCGGCGTTGAAACAGCGGCGGTCTCGAAACCTGCCTGCCGCGAACCACCGGTCGGCCAGTCCGATCGTGGGGGAGGCGGCGGTGAGTTGCTCGATGAATCGGCGGTAAATTGGTCGATGACCGGGCGCTCGAGCGTGGTTGGTGCGCGAGAATCGATCGCCAGCGGCCGCGGCGCTTCATTGCGCAACTTCGCGCGTGGCGCCGCGCTCTCGAGGCCGTACATTTCCCTCGTGATTGGCGATTCGAGGGGCTGAGTCGCCGGGCTCGACAACAGCGGCGGCGCGACATCAACAAGCGGATCGAGTGCGGACTTGCCGGCGTTCACCGCCTCAAAATCGGGCACTAATCGCACGGGGGAATTGGAATGCGGAGAGGCCGGCGGAGCGTGCGAAGTCTGCGAAGCGGTTGATCGCTTGGTCAGCACAACTCCTTGCGATTCGGGAGCGTGCAAACGCGGCGCCGGCGTGCCCAGCAGCTTGGCGACACCGAAGCCAGCCGCCAATATGGCGGCTGCGATGAATAGTTTGCGAGTTGCAGTCACGGCGTTCCTCACGATCAAGCCAAACGTCGCGCGTCATCAGCCAGATGACGTCAACGTCGAGCACGACGGGTTCGTCCGTGAACTGTCTCAAGGACTGGCGCACCGAGCGCAGTCTGTAATCTTCTTCGGCCGAGCACGCTCAGCGGTTCGCCGATTTTGCACGTGCGCCGCGGTTTTCGGGAGGATGTCGTCGGCGATGCCGGCTGGCGAAAGTGTGCGGAGCAGATAAAGACTGCCGATTGGAGAAGGTCGGCCGCTCGTGGCAAATTAGCGCGTTATGGTGGCTTGAACGCGCCTTGTGCTTTGTGCTTCTGCCGGCGCCGCGGAGGTGCCGCTGAGCCAGAGCAGCACGGGTGCGGCGATGTACACGGTGCTGTACGTGCCGGCGATGACGCCCACCAGGAACGCGAACGCGAAGCTATGGATGCCTTCGCCGCCGAAGAAATACAGGATAGCGACGACTATGAATACGGTCAGCGCGGTCAGGATCGTGCGACTGAGACATTGATTGACGCTGGCGTTGACCATTTGCGGCGTAAGCTGCGGGCTTTTGCCCTTGATTTCGCGCAGCCGATCAAATGTGACGATCGTGTCGTTGAGCGAATATCCGATAATGGTGAGCAGCGCAGCGACGATGGTGAGGTTGATTTGGAAGGCTTCCAATTGGAGCACCGAGGCTAACCCCGGCAGGGCTCGCACGACATACGCGCTCAGCGCCATGACGCCGATAGTCACCAGCACGTCGTGCGCAACCGCGATCGCCGCGGCCATGCCGTACGATACCTTTTGGAACCGCAGCCAAAGGTAAATGACCACGCTAACGAGGCTTACGAATACGGCAAGCAGTGCGCTGGTCTTCATGTTTTGCGAAACGCGGCCGCCAATTTTGTTGGCCATCGGAAAGAGCGGAGTGGTCCGCATTTTGGACTGCAGTGGTTCGAGCACCGCGCGCGTCGCGTCTGGATCCAACCCGCCCAGACGCACGCTCCACTCTTTGAATCGAGCGCTGCTGCCGGGGCGATAGTTGGGATTGGTGAGCGTGGGCTGGACGCCTTCATGGCCTGCTTCGGTGAGCATTCTTCGCAGCGATTCGCGCAGCGCATCGTGGCTCACGCCGTCGTCCGGACCATATCCGGGACCTGCATTGACGATGAGCATCGCTTCCGTGCCTGTAAACTCTCCTTCGGTGTACGGCTTCAGATCGCTGAACTCCAGCGAATACCGCATGAGCCGGTCGCCAAATTTCTGAGTCAAGCTGTCCTTTACGGCTTCGACCGATTGCTCGCTGGTGTCGATGGTGTAGCGGGTGTTGGTCGTGCCGCGTGTGACAATGAGCAGATTCTTGTCTGCCAAATCGGTCTCCTCCAGGGCCGCATTGACCTCAGAAATCGGCATCGGTTCGGTAAGAGTGAAGGTCACGGACGACCCACCCGTAAAATCGATGTCGAAAAGTTGCGAGCCGCGCGAATAAACCGCTCCCATGCCGATCGCGAGGAGCAATAGGGACGCGACAATCGCGACCCATCGGACGCCCAAAAAATCGAAGTTTGGTTGAGCCAGGATCTTCATCATGCGGAGCTTATTGATCCAGCCGCGTCTTTCGGCCACGTCGAACACTACACGGGAAAAAAAGATTGCCGTGAACATGCTCGTCATCAGACCCAGAATCAACGTGACGGCGAAACCCTTGACCTGGTCCGTGCCCAAGTAGAATAGCACGATGCCAGTGATAATCGTCGTGACATTCGAATCGATGATTGCGCTCATCGCCCGACTGAAGCCGTTGCGAATTGCCATCCGCAGCGCGGTGCCGGCCTTGAGCTCCTCGCGAAGCCGCTCGTAAATGAGAATGTTGGCATCGACGGCCATGCCGATCGTCAGCACCAGTCCCGCCAGGCCGGGCAGCGTGAACGCCGCCTTGATCAAGACCATGAGCGCCAGCACCAACAGCAAGTTAAACGTCAGTGCCAGGCAGGCCACGATGCCTGAGAATCGGTAATACGCCAGCATGAACAGGACCACGGCCGCCATCGACACCGCGATTGCTACCTTGCCCTTTTCGACCGTCACTTTGCCGAGGGTCGGGCTGATGATTTCCTCGCTGATGGGCGTCTTATTGAGCGCAGCGGGCAAGCTGCCGGCATTGAGGATTTCGACCGTGTGCTCGACTTCCTTCTCAGTCATCGAGCCGCCGCTGATCATGCCGCGATCGGAAATGGTCGTCTCGATGCGGGGCGCGCTGACCAGGGTCTTATCGAGGATGATGCCCAGATTGCGAGAGACGTTCGGCGTGGCGGGGTTAGGCTTGTTCTGGCTGGTAAGCTGCCGGAAGCGGCGCGCGCCCTCGCTGTCGAAGGAGAAGAGGACTGCCGGGCCGCCGCGTTCATCGAGGCCCTTGGTCGCGGAGGTGAGGTATTCGCCCGTGACGTTCATCGGATCCATCAGCACCAGCGCTTCGGGCGTATCCCCGGCGGCGCGCTTCACGATGCCGCCTTCCTCGTCAACCGCGCCGATCTCCGCAGGCGCCGGCCCGAACTCATCGACGTTGTAGGCGACCCACTCGGCCACTTTGTTGCCGCCGGTGATCAGCGACTTTTGGCTAGGCGGCAGTCGCCGGGCCTGCTCAATGATCGGCCGGTCTTTCGGTAGCGCGGGATCAGCGGTGATACGGAATTCGAGCTGTCCGAGGTCAGTAATCCGTCGCTTGACGAACTCCATTTCCTCGGGGCCGGTTTGGGGGATGATAATCTCGACGGCCGGTCCATATTCGCGGATGGTGATTTCCTTAGTGCCGTCGGGGTCGAGCCGCCTCTTGAGGGCGCCGATGAGCTCGCCCAGATTGAACTCGCGGCCCGCCACGCGAACCTGCGCATCCGCCCCGGGCGGTTGCGCGGCAGTGGCGTCGCCCACGGGTGTTTGCGCCGTATCGGCCAACTCATAGACCAAGGTGATGCCGCCGGCCAGGTCGGGCCCGAATTTGAATTCGCCAAACGTGCAGATGAGAACCGCCGCCGCTGCCGTGCCGAAAACGAGGCTGAATTTCCAACCGTGATCCGGCATCTTCCAACGCTGGGCCAGATAATTGCCCAGGAGGACCGGCACGATAAACAAAGCCAACAATGTGAAGGCCAGCACCCAGGTATTCCAGCCGGTATTGGCTGCCGGTGCGCCATCCTGAAGCGCCTTGGTGGCGATCGATGGCTCGGTCTTCCCGGCGGGTAGCGATGACTCGCGGGATGGGGCATCCGGATTGTCGTCGCTGACGTCAGCGTCTGTAGCCGCTTCGGCAGTAGTCTGCCCGACGGGCGTCGCATCGCCAGCAGGGGCGGCCGTTTCGTTTTGCGCCGCCGCCTCGGGCTCCGCCTGGTTCTCCGCTGGCGCCGCTGCGGGCGACTGCGGCGTGGCTTCCTGGCCTACAGCCCACGGTACCGGCAGCAGCATCACGCCGGCCAGCACAAGAGACGCCACAAACCAGAACCGCAACAGTTTCCTTCCACTCTTGATCATCTTTGTTTCAGCTCGATTCCATCAACAAGTTCTGTATGAAATGTTCAGCGAGCTCGACATGACCGCGCGTTGTCGCGTTTTCTACGCGACGCGAGCACGACCGCGCCGGCAGTAGCCCCGCGCGATGGCCTTATGATTTGCTGCCGCTCGAGCCGGTTTCCTGCTCCTCACCGGTTAATACTCGCGCGATAGCGGACATGTTGACTCGCAGTTTTGTACCCGTTGACTCATCTACGCGGATGGTCACGCGCTCGGCATCTCGCTGCACGTTCGTCACCACGCCGTAGATCCCGCCGATCGTCACCACCCGGTCGTTCTCTTTCAGGTTGTGCACCATTTGCCGCAGCTCTTGCTCCTTGCGTTTCTGCGGCCGAATCAACATGAAGTAGAACAGCACCATGATCACCACCAGCGGACCCATCAAGCGGATGAACGCGTAGGGGTCTTCTGGCGCCGGGGCAGGGGCCTGAGCGAGCAGCCAACCATGGCAAGCAAAGGCGATCACTAGAGGCGTCTTGAAATGGTGTCAGAAGGCAGGACAACAAGCAAAATTGCCGGCGCGCGGGTACCGCGTCGCCGGGCCGGTTCCTAATCATAAGGTCAAGCGCCACAACGGACAAGGGCGAGTGAGCGGGGCCGGTAGCGGCACGTGGTTGGCCGGTTACCATTACCTCAGTGCCAACTGGGAAGGGCCGCTGCGATGGAATCCAAAGTTAATTGAGGCTCGGCAATGCGCGGCCGAGCGAGCCGCCGTCACCGCGGTCTCCGGCAATCGAGCACTGAATCGATGCCGCCCCCGAGTCTCAGTTCACGGGTGCGCCCTATGAGAGGAGCGAGTCGTTCGAATTGCGGGTTTTCGGGCGCGAATCTCGCATTTCAGGCCGTTCATTTGACGTCGAACGCGGTTACACTGGAAATTCATTCGCTGCTTGTATCGGCGCGCATCCGTTAAGCCTCTGCACGAGGCCCGCAAGCTTAGGCGCAATTGGAAATGCAAGATCCGGGACAACGCTCCGTCGGCTGGTATCGCTGGGTCATCTGCGCGCTGTTGTTCTTTGCGACGACCATCAACTACGTCGATCGCACCGTGCTTGGCGTGCTGGAGCCGGAGCTGCAAAAGATCATTCAGTGGACGCCCTCGCAGTGGAGTTATATCAATGCCTCATTCATGCTGGCCTACGCAATCGGCTTCTTGATCGTGGGCTGGATGATGGACCGGCTGGGCACGCGGCTGGGCTACGCAATCGCCTTGTCAGTGTGGTCATTGGCGGCTATGGCTCATGCGTTTGCCAATAGCGTGTTGGGGTTCGCGGTTGCCCGTTTTGCGCTGGGGATCGGCGAGGCCGGCAATTTCCCCGCAGCCATCAAGACGGTTGCCGAATGGTTCCCCAAAAAGGAACGGGCCCTGGCAACCGGCATCTTCAACGCCGGCGCAAACGTGGGGGCCGTTGTTTCGCCGGCGGTCGTGCCGTTTATCTTCGCCTGGTATGGCTGGCAGGCTGCATTTGTAATGACAGGCCTCGCCGGACTGCTGTGGGTGTTTTTCTGGTGGCCCATTTACCGCCGGCCGCAAGAGCATCCGAGCCTTTCGCCGGAAGAGCTGGCGTACATCGAAAGCGATCCGCCCGATCCGCCAGTTGTGATTCGCTGGCATGAGCTGCTTCCCTTCCGCCAGACGCAGGCCTTTGCGATTGCCAAGTTTCTTACCGACTCGGTCTGGTGGTTTTACCTGTTCTGGTTCGCGAAGTTCATGAACGAGCAGTTCGGCGTCGACATCAAATCAATTGGCGCTCCGATGATCACCGTCTATCTGATGGCCGATGTCGGCTCGGTCCTCGGTGGTTGGCAGAGCTCCTGGCTGTTGGGACGCGGCTGGTCGGCCAATGCGGCGCGAAAAACGGCGATGTTGACGTGCGCATGCTGCGTCGTTCCCGTTGTCATGGCGCCGCTCGTGGAGCATCCGTGGAGCGCGGTATTTCTGATCGGTCTGGCCACCGCCGCTCACCAAGGGTTCTCGGCCAACCTGTTCACGCTGGTTTCCGACGTGTTCCCGCGACGCGCGGTCGGATCGGTCGTCGGCATCGGTGGATTCGCCGGGGCAATTGGTGGCTTCCTGCTCCAGCTTTGTGCGGGGCAGCTCCGGGAGATTACTGGAAACTACATCGCGATGTTCGCCATTGCGGGTTCCGCGTACCTTACCGCGCTGCTGATCGTCCACTTGTTGATGCCGCGCGTGGAGCCGGTCGAATTTGTGGCGCCAAAGGCCTGAAGCGCTTCGACGTGTGCCACTGCTTGCGGCGTACCAATAGGTGTTTGTTCATCGCACAGCACTGCTCGCGATTCGACGCAGCGATCTCTTAATGGCAAGCAGTGCCGACTGGCGTTAGAGTCCACCCGGAGCGCCGCGAGCAGTGGCACACGAAGAGCTTCAATCGTCGTCGAGCCCTTCGCGCGGCAGCAGGCGGAAGTTGCGGAGCACGATTTCGTCCACGTGCTCAAAGACGCTCGGTTTGGCGGCGTTTTTGAAGGTGCAGTTCGAGATTAGCACGTTTTGGATTTTGGCGTTCTCGAGGCCCACGAGGTAAAACGGTCGGGCACTCTTGCTTGAGGTGACGTTCTCAATCTGAATGTTGCGCACGACGGGAGGATGTTCGCCCACACCCTTCTCGTATCGCAGGTTGATGCGGACGACCGCTTCTTTCACCTGGCCCACGCGAACGTTGCGGACAAACAGGTTCTCGAGATAACCGCCGCGGAGCGAGTTGGATTTGAGGCGGATGGCGCGGTCGAGGTTCGGGCTGTCCATGTCGCAATCTTCGACGAACACGTTTCGGATGCCGCCGCTCATTTCGCTGCCCAGCACCACGCCGCCATGGCCGTCCTTCATCGTGCAGCCGCGAATGATGATGTTTTCGCTGGGCACGCCGATGCGGCGGCCGTCGGCGTTGCGGCCCGATTTGATCGCAATGCAGTCGTCGCCGGTGTCGAACGTGCAGTCTTCGATCAATACGTCACGGCATGATTCGGGATCGCAGCCGTCGCTATTGGCGCCGTGGCTGATGACCGTCACGCCTCGGATGGTGACGTTCTCGCAAAGCACGGGATGCAGAATCCACATCGGCGAATTCTTGAAAGTGACGCCTTCGATAAGAACGTTCTTGCAGCGATACGGCTGGACGAAGTTGGGCCGAAGGTAATGGCCGGCGCCGAACACCCGCTCGCTTGCCGGGACGTTGTCTTCGGCCATTTGGCGGAGCGTTTCGGAGTCGCGGCTCTGATTGGGGCCCCGGCCCGAGCGGCCTTTCCAGGGCCACCAGTGCTCGTCACCGGCCTGGCCGTCGAAGGTGCCGGAGCCGGTGATCGCAATGTTTTCTTGCTCGTATGCATAGATGAGCGGCGAAAAGTTCATCAACTCGTTGCCTTCGAAGCGCGTGAGCACCGCGGGGAGGAAGTCGTTGGGGTCGGTGCTGAACCGAATCGTCGCGCCCTCTTCCAAATGCAGATTCACGCCGCTCATTAAATGGATCGGCCCACGGACGAACCATTCGCCGGCGGGCACGACGACTCGGCCGCCGCCCGCTTGATGGCACGCGGCCACGGCTTTGTCGATTGCCGGCTTACAATCCGCTTGGCCGCCGACCGCACTGTAATCGGTGATGTTGAAATCACGATCAGGAAATTGCGGCGGCTTGATGCGGGCGAGGATGGCCGGGACGCTTCCCCAGCCCGAGTTGTCGGCGGCCGCGACCAGCGTCAACGGCGGCGCAAAAAGGAGCAGAAGGGTGAGAATTCGGTCGTGTCTCAAATTGAGAAGCATCGAATTCTTCGGAAGGGGACAAAGGGGACAAGTTTTTTGTATGGCCGGGAGCGCAAGCCACAATCTTCAATTTGCGCAGGGTGGCACCGAGGAGGAATTGGCGCACCTCGAACGTGGCGGTCGGTGGGCACCGGCCGTTTTTATACTGTTCATGTGTATATCAAACGGCTAGTGTCGCAGATTGGGCGGCGATTGCAAGAGGCGGAATTATCCACCGTGCCACGGAGAGGCAACCGCAAGTGATGGCATTATGCGAATAGGTCTTCGATTGCTAATTCAAACGCACCGATATCGACGTTACCGAAACTTATGCGCGTGAAGCCGCGCTGATCGAACACCAGGCCGTATTCGCTTGTGATGCCATTGTGGCCGTTGTTTATGGCTGGACTATCGACTGAAAGTCGGTGCGTCTGAGTCGGGCCGCCGTAGCCATCGAGCGCTTCAAGTAGGGCATTTATCGGAGTTAAAGTTGTTCCATATAGCGTTGTCGTAGCGTTTAATCCCGTCGAGCCATCGATTGCTCCAATTAAATTGCTTTGGCTATTCGTATCAAAGCTGCCATGTACATCCTTTTCTATTGTCGCAACATAGTTCTGCGCCACGATGGAATTTAGCAGTAGCACAGGGGCTCCAAAACTCACATGGATGCCACTCGTGTCGCCGGACGTTGAGCTGTTATTCGTTATGGTGGAGTTAACCATGATGGCGTAGTCATTCTCATCTGGATCCGCATACATCAAAACCCCGCCATACGAATCAGCAGTGTTACTTGAAATCGTACTGTTGCGGATATCGATCTTCCCATGTAAATACATCGCGCCATACGAACTCGCATTATTAAAGCTCACGGTGCTCGACTCGATAGTCAATCCCGGATCTGAACTTACAAAGTATATGCCTCCGCCGCTGATACTCGCCGTATTATGATCGATCTCGCTTCGAATTATCGATAAGCTGTCGCCGATTGCAGCAATGCCGCCGCCCCTTCCCGCTTTGTTTTGCGTAATGCGCACGTCAATAAGTGTGAGAAAACCGCCGCTGTAGATTCCCCCTCCAAATGTCGAGCCTACGTCACCGCCCGTAATCGTAATGCCGCTGATGGTGGCCCAAGTCTGATTAGGAATATAGAACGCACGCCCATACTGCGTCGCGCTTGAGTTAGCATGGATAGTGAGCTTGTCGCGGCCAGGGCCAATAATGCTTACATTGCGTTGGCTAGGAAATATCAACTGGCCGAAACCAGGCGCGTGGGAAAGTGTGATCGTTTGCGGCTCATTAAACAACTCGCCAAATGTGATTGAATCGGCACCAGGAATGCCACCAATTATCGCCAGCGCCTCGCGCAGGCTTAAATCATTTGCCGATAAATTGCCATCATTTTCGTCGGCGGTGATTGTCACAACCAGACTTGTTGGATTTCCCGACTCGTACGCTCCAATGTCGACGCGCCCATCGAATTCTCTGTTTAATCCGCGCTGGTCAAATTCAAGGCCGTGATTAATAGCGACGGAATCGCTAGCAGCATTTATTGCCGGACTCTGGACTACAAGCGCGTGTGTCATCGTCGGCCCGCCATAATTTCCTAGCGCTGTTAGTCCGGCGCTTTGGCCGGTAATCAGCCTAATCGTACCCTCCCCGTTTCCGCCACCGTTGACTGCGACGTTCGGCCCAATAAGGTTGTACGAACTTGATGACGTCAAGGCCGTACCTTCATGATCCTCCGTCTCGGCGGTGCCAGCCGAGTTTTCGGCCAGAATCGTGTTATGTAGTATGACACTCGCCCCGGATGTGCGAATTCCACCGCCTGCCGTTGTCGCCGTGTTGGCGGTAATTGTGCTATTGATAATCGTTAGCGAAAAGGAGGGAGTTCCTTGAATGGCTCCGGCTGCGTTGGCTGAGGTGTTGCCGGAAAAAGTACTGTTGATGAATCTTGCCGATGGCCCGGAGATGTTGCTGAGGTCATCCAACCGTACCCCGCCCGCATTGCTGCTTGCCTCGTTCATCACGATGGCACTGTTTTCGATCACGATTGAGTCTATAGCGTCCGACCTACTGGAGATTGCCCCACCAACGGCTGCTGAGTTAAGCGATAACGTGGAGTCGATAATGTGCGCGGTTCCCCCAGTGTTATAGACGGCTCCACCATGGTCGTCCGCATGGTTCTCCGTCATAACGACTGCCTGCAACGTCAGATTGCCTGCATTGTATATGCCAGCGCCGTCATTAGTTCCGGTCACGCGTCCGCCGGAGATTGTCACGCCACTTATCGTCACGTTGGCGCCGCTTGCGATATTGAAGACGCGGCTATTGCCCTGAGCGTTGATCGTCAATAAATCGGCGCCTGGCCCGTCAATAGCGATGTCGCTGTCGATTAGTAGCTGATCTAGCTGATCTGCCAAAAGAATGTTGGCTGGGCCAGAACTAAAGAGTGTCGGAGAGAAGAGAATTGTAGACGATCCTGAGTAGTTCGATGCAAGAAGCAACGCTTCGCGAAGACTTAGATCGCTAAAACCATAATTGGTATCCAGTTCGTCACTTGCGGCCGAAACCATAAAAATACCGAAGTCTTGTGCATTATCGGCCCAAACTGCTAGATCATTGTCGTCGATGACGCCATCATACGCTCCATTAATCTTGGCGTCCGCTCGCGGATCGCCCGTCTCCCACATGTTGAAGTCATCGAAGTCGATGTCTCCATCATGATCAAAATCGCCAGGCTGGTCGTCGGAACCAGTGGCTGTGACATAGACCCAGGCGGTGACAAGGTGACTTGCAAGAAAGGAAAGTCTGCCATCGTAAGCGACGGCCTCACTTCCACCGTCAGTATTACTTACATACGCAGTTAGTGTTGCTCCCGCCCCGTCTGAAAAGTCAGAAACAAACTTATAGTGTAAACTTACGCCTCCCTGCGAAGTGCCCGATATCTCGCCATGTCCCGGTATATTTGCGCTATAATACCAAGCATCAAGGTCAGAAATGTAGCCAGCGCCAATACCAGCACTGCCCACCTGGACACCGACTGTGGCAGGGAATCCGAATTCCGCATCGCCTGTTCGCGAGGCAACACCGCCATTAACGGCTAAGAAGAGATGTACATGCAATTGCAGATTCTCTGTAAATTCCGAATCAGCCTGGTACACAACTGAAGCCTCCGAGAATATGTCGGCGGTCCCCCGGGCGACCCCGAAGGCGCTTGTTACATCTGCAACTCTCTTCTCGACAAGCGAGGCGCTCACGTATGGCGCTGCAGCTGTGCTACCCATTGACGGAAATGCTATCGCATTTCCATCTTCTTCAGCGAAAAGAAACACACCGTCCTCACCTAATTGGGCTTTCGCGGCCGCATGCGCCAGCGCATCCGCTTGGTCACCATCATCATGTTCAGCATTTCCGATAAGCTGATTCGCGCTATAAGTTTGCGCAGTAACACTTGCAACAACGTCGCCGTCTACTCTGGTAAAAGTGCCGACAGCGAGCATGCATCGATTTTCGAGTGACTCTAAACCGAGTCGTGCAAACCGGTAATCGCGCGGCCTCTTGCGAAGCGGATTCCGCAACCTATAGAGATGGCTCGTCAGAACTTCAGCAATTGCGCCGCGGAAATTTGAGGCAAACATTGTGGCCTGCCTTTCTCGAACCGAAGAAGAATCGCATTCATTGCAAGAAGGCCTCTCCGATAGTCCGGCAGTGCGTAGGATAATCCCAACGTTTCAAAAGTCAACTGCATGCATGATCGCGAATTCTTGATTCTTGGGACGGCGAGCAAATGAAAACCAACGTGTATTAAGATCGTCCTCGCCCACTTTCACCAATCCGCGCTGTTTATCGCCCTCGCGAATATGAGCTGCCGATGCGTTCTCTTTCAGGGGCTGGATAACTGTATAGACCCTATGCGCACCAGCCAGTATGTACCTCTTTGGCACTTACGATTCATGAGAAGGCGGAGCAAATTCAGGCGCAGCGTCGACGGCGGGCAACGGCGCGAATGGCACCGAGCACGGCCAGGCCGAACGTAGAAGGTTCAGGGACCGCGCCGACATTGGAACTGGCACCTGAGCCGGTCATTTGACCGAAGTTGGCGCGCCAGGTGTTATACCCCTGTGGGCCACCAATGTTGTTCTTGCGCCAAATCACATAGTCGGCGGCGTCGACCGAGCCGTCGTTGTTGTAATCGCCAGGCAGGCCTGTGATTTCTGAGCTAAGACCAATCAGGACGAAGTCCACACCGCCTGTTCCACTAACCGTGTTCACGATACTATTATTCGCATCGGTCCACGTAATCCTTCCCGTGTAGCTAATCGTCCAGTTGTATCTGGTGTTTCCAAAGAGCGCCGACACCGTGTCGCCTTGGTTGAGCGGGTCGTTTGGATCCGCGGTGCTGGAAAAGGTGATGCCCAACGAGCCGGGCGAACCGCCGGGAGCGGTAATGATGCCGAAACCCGAGTCACCAAAATCGACGTCGATTAAACCCAGATTCTCGGGCACACCGCCATCGAGCATCGGCGCTTCATCGAGCACTAGTTGCAGCCGCGAGGATCGCACTCCTATTCCGTCGGAATCCAGACCATTGGCCAGCACCAAATCCTCGACCACCTGGATTGGCCGAGTTCCGCCGTTATCAAAATGGAACTCGAGGATGCCGACGCCCGTGTTGACACCGTCGGGATTGCCGCCGGCCGAGCCACCGAAGGCGCCCACCAGAAGTGTCCGCATCCGCACGTAGCCTCCGCTGGCAGGATTACGCATGATGATCCGCCCATGGCCGCCCGTGCCCGCGGATCCGCCCGCCGAAAGCCGAACGCGCGTGTTCGACGCCGGATCACTAAGAAAAATTCCGCCGCGGTAATCGTAGGTGCCGTTGCCGTAGCCGGGATTGGAAGTATCTGTCGTCCCGATATCCATATCGCTGGTGATGGTCCAGGTACCCCCCGTTTGCACGATTATCCCATCGGTGTCCACTCCCGCCGTGCCGCTGGAACGACCAATGTGGACATCGTCTCGCACAAGCAGACTGCCGCTTTTTACGGTCATCAGATTGATGAGCGGCGAGTTTCGCGAAATGTATAAGTCTTCGATTATTTCCCGGCCGTAATTTGCCGGATACAGCAGATTGGCGGCCGCTGCGAAAAACGGGTCGTTTACCGGGTCGTACACCACTCCTTCGCCCTGATCCCAATCGCCGGTGCCGATATTGATCTGGGCATCGGTCACCGAGATATCAGGAGTCTCCGGCAGATTATCTCCATCCGCGGTGGGCGGCAGCCGCATCGCCTCGCTCTCACTCCAGTTCTCCGGATCGAACCACCATTGCGACTCGCCAGTAGCATCCCAGCTAATGGCGCCGAACGTCGCGTTGTTTATCGTCAGCACGGCGTAGATCAAGGCACACGTGGCAGCCCACAACGGTACATTTCGGCGAGTTCGCAGGGGCACGGTTTGTTTCGCAGTTGTCATATCAATGTTCCCGCGCAACGAGGCGCGACGTTCCTCGGCATTGCCGGGACGGCGTACGAGGAGAGGTTACCACGTATGTTGACAAGGAGTTGCCTGGCCGGAATCGAGATCGTAGAGGTCGTCTCCGGCTCGCGTCGACATCGCATCCATGACGGCCAAGCTCACGTCCTTGCTAATCGGTTGAACGCTTCCGTCACACATCGCGAACAGTACAACATTGGTGTGAACGCTGCCGAATCCGGAGTCGCCATAAACGGGATCGTTTGCCGGCCAATTGGGATTCGGGTGCGGCGCCAAATCGCACCGTTCGCAGAACGGGTAAAGCTCGCCGATGAACATGCCGCCTTGATTGCCATTGAAGGCATGGCCGCTTTCCGACGTACCGCGTCCAACTTCTCCCGCGAGGAGCGTCTTGCTGGTGCCGTCGGTAATACTTTTCAGCGAAGTAAAAGGCGTGAAGCCCAAAACTCCGCGGTTGTGCCCGTGAGTCGCCGTGGTCGTAAATCGGACATCATCCGCTTTACACTGCGGAACCGGTCCATCCACGAGGTGTGAATTTGAGTTGTTAAACCCAGGGGTGGAGCGGGTAGCGGTCCACGAAAATGCTACGTTCGTTCCGTTGTTATCGATCCCTTTCGCTCGACAAGTCGACCCGGCGACCGGACGATAATCGGCAATCGATCCTTCATAGCCGCGAAGCCCAGTTGGGGCACCTGGCTCATCTAGGGCATGGCTGTGGACCGCATCAGGTCGAGCCCACGTCGTGCGGGACTCATGCCGCTGCGAGGGACAATAATAGCTCTCGATGTGCAAAATGCGAAACTCGCGCATCTGATCGAAGAAGCAACCGCGCGCTGGATCCCAAAGCTCGGCCACGCGCTCTTCTTCCAGGTAAGGCAGGACTAACACGAGCAGCGTTTGCTGATGGTCGCCGACTCGCATGGGTGGGAGTCCCTTCTTCGAGTCGTGGAAATTGAGAGCCGCCAAGCCGATTTGCTTCAGGTTGTTGGAGCATTGGGTGCGCCGCGCCGCTTCGCGGGCGGCTTGAATGGCCGGCAGCAAGAGCGCTACGAGGATGCCGATGATCGCGATCACGACCAACAGCTCGACAAGAGTAAAAGCTTTGCGTTTACGCTTGCTCACTGCCCTGAGCTTGTCGTAGGGCAGCTCGACGAGCGTAAATCCTTGCTCGACCTGGCGATGTCGCGTCCTTAATCCATCGTGCATCGGCTACCGACCTCTCACTAGCGGGATAAACCGGCCGTGCATCAGCGACTGATCTGTTTCACGCTCTGGCGCCGAGCGGCAAAATAGTTGCCTCACGTTCCCAATGCACGACGGGGGGAACGGACAGTCTGGGGAAGTGCCTCTATTCTTCGATTTTAGCCGGTCAGCAATTGCATCCAAGCGGCATTTCTTGCAATAATATACCGAAAAGACGCAAGGCAGCGCCCGGCGAGCCACGCCGGATTTCCGATGAAGGCAAGTCGTGGGTTTGGTCGTTTCAGCCCGTCTATCTGTCCCGTAGTTCCTCGGCGCCGATTTTGCGAGCCACGCTTCGCGTCCATTATACCCATGCCCGCCAAAGGCGCCAAAGAAATAGCCCTCGCTTTTCCACGCGGCTCGCACCAAGAGGTGTTGATCACCGGCGTGTTGCGCTACGCCATCGAACATGACTGCAACTGGTCGTATGTCACCGCGCCCGAGTCGCTCGCGTTGTCAGTGCTCGATCTGGTGGGCTGGCGCGGCGACGGAATCATCGCGGCGATCAACACGCCGGCGGAGGCGGCTTGCGTTAAAGAGCTCAAGATCCCCACGGTGAACATTTCGGGCACGCTCTCGAAAACACCGGTGCCACGTGTGAGCCTCGACAACGGCCAGGTTGGAAAATTGGCGGCTGAGCACTTGATCGAGCGTGGTTTTCGCGACTTCGCCTATTACGGGCTGCGCGACGTGGCGTATTCGCTCGTGCGCTGCGATTCGTTTACGGCGCGGCTGGAAGCAAGCGGGTTTACAAGCGATGCGCTACTGATGCCGCCGACGTATCGCGCCAAGGGCATGCAATGGCGCGAGCAGCAGCGGCGGCTGGTGAAGTGGCTGGCGGCGCTACCGACGCCGATCGGACTGTTTGCGGTGACCGATTACCGCGCCCGACAAGTACTCGACGCCTGCCGGCAAATTGGCCTGCGCGTGCCGCAACAGGTCGCGGTGATTGGCGTCGATAATGAGGAGGTGATCTGCGTTCACGTGCAGCCGCAGCTGACAAGCGTCGCGCGCAACAATCAGCAGGAGGGTTATCACGCGGCGGCCACGCTGGAGCAGCTTCTGCGCGGCAAGAAGATTGAGGACTCGGAAAAGTCAGTTCCGCCGCTGGGAGTCGTGGCTCGCGAATCGACCGAAACCGTGGCCTTTAAAGACGTGCGATTGTGCCAGGCGATTGAGTATTTGAACAATCATATCGAGGACCCGATCGGCGTGCAGGAGCTGGCGTCGCACGTGGGGGTGTCGCGGCGCTGGATGGAGTACGCCTTCCGCGACGCCCTGGGCGAAAGTCCCTACCAGTATATCCGCCACCGACGGCTCAAGCGGGCCGCACATCTGCTCGAGGAAGAACCGAATGCGAAAATCTATCAGGTCGCGCGGCGGACGGGTTTCACTTCCGCGAAGCAGCTTTCGATGGCGTTCGGCCAGGAGTTCGGCCAGAGCCCGCGCGAGTATCAGCGGTCGAAGAATACGTGAGACTTCTCATCAGGTGTGCCACTGCTTGCGGCAAGCCAAGCCGTGTTGCTGACGAGACGGGCACTGCTCGCCTCTAACGGTTTGCAATCCATCAGAAGCAAGCAGTGCCATGCACGCGGTCGAAACCGTCCGGTATACCGCGAGCAGTGGCACACGCGGGTAAGCTAGGCCACGGAGAGGGCGACGGCATCGCCGGTGGCGGCGTACTCGATTTGGTGCGGTAGACCGCCGCTATCGAGGCTGCGTCGGCCCGCTTCGAGAATCGCGGTGACCAGCACCGTGTCGTCAACGGTGGCCAGGCCGCCGCGGAAGTCTTGGGGGCTCGCCAGGCCGGCCCGCACTTGTGCCACGGCGTCGACGAACGCCTCGATGCTGCGGTAGCCGTAGCCCGATTGACCTGAGAAATAGCCCTGGGCGTCCGGCGTGTACTTCATGAAGAGCGGATTGGGCGACGAGAAGCCGGCGGCGTCGGTCGCCAACGTGTAGCCGCGGTGGGCCTGATCGATCTGCACTTCGCCCTTTTGCCCGAGATAGTAAAAGCGTTGTTGCGAGTGGACATCGCTTTTCGGGGCGATCCAGCTCGCGGTATAGAACGCGGAGGCCAGCGAACCGCTGTCGATATTCTCCCATTGGACGCCGAGCGTGATCGTATCTTCGGCGTCCACGCCTTGCTTCTTCGCGACGCCGGTGGATGCCAGCGCCGTTACTGCAAGCGGGCGGGCGATGTGGGCCACGCTCCACACGTTAAAGTCGATGTGATGGGCGTTGAGATAGTAGCTGATGTCGCTCGATTTGCCCGCCCACGAGCGAAACGTTTGCAGTTGAGACTTGGGCTGGCTCATGAACGACGAGAAAAAGCTGAAGTCGCCCAGCTGGCGGATGCGGTCGCGGGCGTCGGCGTAGATGGGATCCCACCGCTTATGCACTTCCATCGCCACGAGCACGCCGTTGCGCCGCGCGGCCTCGGCGAGCGTGAGGTGCTCCTCGAGTGTTTTCACGATCGGCTTGGCCACGAGCACGTGCAGCGAGCGGTCGACCGCCTCCATCGCGATGGCAAAGTGGGTGTCGTCCGGGGTGAAGAGCGTGACGATGTCGCCGGGCTGCAGCTCGTCCATCGCGGCGAGGTACGCCTGCGGGTCGCTGCGAACCGTGTCGTCAGGAAAGCTTTCGAACGAGACGTCGAGGTCTTTGTAAACGCGGGCGATCGACTCGTGCACGTGTCGGCGGATGCCGGGGAATTTCGAGCCGTTGGTGCCGGCCATCATCAGCCGGCCGACCATGCCGCGCCGCCGCATGTCGAACAACGACAGCGCGACAACGCCGGCGCTCTTGTCCGAGCCGCTTGCCCCGTTGTGGACGTAACCGGTCGTATACTCGCCGGTGCCGACCATCAGCACACTTGGACGCATCATCGTTTATGCCCTCGCTCAGCCGAGCGATTGGTGACCTTATTGTTATAACCGGCCGGCAGCGATAGTAAACCAGGCCCTGGCTGCCCTCGCCGAAAGTGGTTCATTGCTTCGCCACTTCGGATAGCGTCACTGCCACTTTAAAGTTAGTAAACTCAATTTTGTCTGCGGTCGTTGTATTGTTCGCGATGCGGATGAATAGCAAGTCGAATTTATCGTACCCAGGCTCCGTGCCGAGGTAGTTGCCGTCGTCGGCGACGGACCAGCTCGAAAGCTCTTCGTCGCCCTGCTTGTAGCTGGCCGTAAGTTCGACCTGCGACTCGGATACACGCTCGACTTCGAGCGTGACCGTGTATTGCTTGTCGGGCTCGAGCGCGACCGGCTGGCCGCCGGAGACTTTCGCATAGTCGCCGCTGGTGCCCAGCAGGCTGGGGCTTTGGAGATTGATTCGCTTGCCGAGATCGAACGGCTTCGTGCTGGAATACTCGCCGCCGGCCATGAGCACTTGCACCGCATAGCCTCGCGCGTCGCGCCAGGGCATGCCGTTGCCGCCGGCATCATTGTTGACGTCCGATTCGACGCGCAAGTCGGTCGGATCGTGGAACAGGCCGATTCGCAGGCTGCGCGATGTTCCCGCGCTCAGCGTGCCGCGGGGAATAAACGACACGCTTGCGGTAAGCGTCTGCCCCATTTCCAGCGTCACCGGCGCTTGCTCCGTGAAGTACGTCCAAATCTTTTGCGATGCGGGCGTCATCACCGTGGTGAGCGCGCCCGGTTTCACCGTGACGTCGGCCTCGCGGCCAACCCACACGGCGGCTTCCATCGGGCGGTTGGATTCGGACCGGCCGCCGTCGGTCCACTTGTCGTCGAGCAAGTCCTCGGCCCCGGCAGCCGACACGTGCCACAAGACGCACAGCAGGGTCGCCATCGACTTCAGCTTCGTCGTCGTATTCATGATCGGGCGAGTCATCCATTCGTTGATTTTTATGCCAACGGCGTAAAAAAAGCGGCACCCTGCGGTCAGGGTGCCGCGTGTGCACATCAAGCGGCATCGTTCCGACCGCTTCAACTACCGCGGCGACGCATCATCGCTAACGCCAAACCACTGAGTCCGAGCAACATGATCGATGCCGGTTCGGGAATGATGAATTCGACGCGGAATAGATGTGTATCGAACTGGTCTGTCGTGGTCGCCGCGCTGCTCGGCCGCAGGGCGAACGTGTCGTAAATGAAGGTCTGCGGGCTAGTGTCCGTGGCCGAGACGGACAGGCTGCCAACGCCATCCAGATTTCCCCCTGTCATGGTGGCCGATACGACGAGCTGGTTCAACGCATTGCGCGTCAACTCCATTACGTAACGGTACGTAGTGTTATCGGAGTAACCGGGGTTGCCATTGGTTCCGTCGTCGGCTGCCAGGAAGTCGTCTTCCCACGACCCGCTGGCGCTGAGCAAAGCGCTACTCGTATTCGGAGCGGTCCGCTCCATTAACTCGAACGGATCGGCGTGGCCAAGCGTTTCGCCCATGTTGCCAAAGATCGCGTAGCCGGCGTAAGCCGCATTGCCTGGTGTGCCGTTGGCGGAGATTCGCGAGGCACCCGGCGAATCAACCAGCGCGATGCGGAAGTTTTGGCTGGCGTTGGTTGCATTGACGTCATGCGTAGTAAAGACCCAAGTGACCCTGATTCTCTCACCCGCGTTTGCCAGAGCGACTGGACTTGCCTCGGGCGTGAAATAGGTCGTCCAACTGGACGACGACGTTCCGGTCGGCCCGCCGTCCATAATCATCTGCAAGGGACCACCGGAACCTGCTGGATCCAGCGATCCGCCGCCGCCCTGGTACCAAACTGATTCCAGATCGCCATCGGCGTCGGCATCAGTACCGTTTTCGGAATAGGTGGGAGAAGCTGGATCGGTGTCTGTGCCGTCGCGCCATCTATCGTTGACGACCAGTGCGGCAGAGACCGGCACGGTGCAGACGAGCATGGCGACCACAGCCGCCGTCGTGACGAGAATTCGTTTTGGGCCTAGAGGAAGACGTGACGAGCTGTTTCTAATCATTAGGTCCCTCCTTTGCGCAGCTGGCGAAGCGTAGTCTAAGGTAGCGATACAAGCGCGCGTGAGTGTGCCAACTCGGCGCACTCGTGGCGAGCACCTCTCTAATCTTTCCTTCATACTACTTGGGGGTTCATTTCAGCCAAGCAGCTATTCTTGCAAAAAACGTCCGAAAACCCGCAAACGCCGTGAAACCGTTAACCAAGGGATCAAGCCTGCCAGCAACAACGCGCAGGTGGCGGGTTCCGGCACGGCGCCGGTATCCAGGCTAACCCCACCAGTTCCGGACGTGGCGCCGAAGTTGGCCCGCCATGTCTCGTATTCGGCCTGCGTGCCACCCGTTTTACGCCAGACGATGTAATCGGCGGCGTCGACCATGCCATCGTCGTTGAAATCGCCGGCCAGCAGCGGAGGCGCGGCACCGAAGAACAACATCAGGTTGTTGCCCTGCTGTTGCACCGAGTATCCAGGCGTAACGGAGTTAAATGCGCCTCCGACACCCCCTGCCGCGCCGATGATTTGCCAACTTTCGCCGTTCGAGGGAGCGAAGCCTCCGAGCAGCGCAACTTCGAGGCTGCCACCCAAGGTCACGCTGCCGTCAACCTGGACGGTGTCAGACGAGTCGGCTGAGGCCAGCTCGATTTGCATCGAGCCGCTTGTGAGGGCCAGGTCGCCCATCACGTGCGCGGCGCCGATGCTGTTGCCCGGCGCGAACAAGCCGCCCTGGTTTTGCAAATCGAAGCCGATGGTTTCTGCGTGCAATATGCCGCCGGTGAAGTTAAAGGCGCCGCCGGCGCCTTTGGCCAGCACGGGTGCGCTGAGCAAGCCGCCCGAAAGATTCAATGTTGCGGTGGCGGCGTCATCGCCGCCAATGACGAGCGCATCGGCGACCTTTAACCAGCCAGCCGTAATGTTGAGCAGTGCGTTGTTGCCGGCATTAGCGGCAAGGACGAGCAAGCCCGCGTGCTGGCCGATGGAATCGACCACCGCAACGCCATTGTTGATCTGCGCCTCATCATATATCGACGGTTGCCAGTTACTGCCAGCCGTGATGCCCCCATCATTCGTTTTCCAGTTGGTGATAACGGCGTAGCGATTGTTCGTCGCGCCGTTGAAGACGATTGGCGCGGGCGCGGGGAACTCGCCCGATTCGTTGATGTATTCGATGAGATTGATGTAGCCGTCGTTGTCGAAGTCGAGCTTCCAATCGGGCGACGCCGGCGATGAATTGGGATTGAGCCCGTGTGCCACCTCCCACGAGTTCGGCATGCCGTCGCCGTCGCTGTCCCAGCCGGCCGGATGATTCACCACAGGCGCGTTAAGGAGTCCGTTAAGCTCCGTGGCGTCCGGCGCGCTGGCGGCGACGCCTGCGGGCGCGTTGGTATTGTTTTGCACGTTCCCAATCACGCGGCTGTCGATGGCGTCGCGGGACCACCAAAAGTTCCCGACGTGGTTGATGATCTGTTGATACGCATCGATGGCCGACTGGGTAGTGACCGGCGGCGCGGCGAACGGTGTGGCCATCTGCGTCAGCGTTTGATCGATGATCGTGTTGAATCCGAACATTCCCCAGCCCGTATCGGTTCCATCGGGCTGGCCGCCGGGATTCACCTGCTTGTCAGAATCGATAAAATTGCCCGATTGGTAGGCCCGCACGTCGACGTTTTTGTCCACGGTGAACGCGCGCGTCGCACTGCCGGTGGTGCCAGGGCCGGCGATCAGGTAATTGCCGACGTAGTTTACGTCGACAAACTCCTGCTCGGGCTCGCTGCTGCCGCCGGCGTAACTTGCTCGGTTACGCCAGTTGTAAACGACGTTATTACAGAAATCCGTGGTGAGCGTTTCGGCAAAATAGGTGCCGAATCGCGCCTGGCGACTGGAATTATGAGCATACAGGTTATGGTGAAACGTGACATTGGAATCTCTCCGTGGCCGAATTAATGACCCGTACGCGTGATCGTTTACGAGCGCGTCGTTGATCATCGAATACTGCACCGTGACGTTGGTGTTGTTGTTGGCCACGGACAAAATCTCATCCTCGGCCCAAGATGCTGAGACATGATCGAGAATCATATGGCTGCCACGTCCTGTGTGTTGAGCTCCATTTCCGCCGGCAAACGTGATTGCATCCTCTCCGTTGCCGGTGGCGCCTTTTCGGAAGGTCAGATACCGAAGGACCACGTTCGTGTTGTTCGTGCTGTTGCTGTGCGTGATCTGAGTCGTGTTGCCGTAGATGGTGACGGGGCCGGGCGCGGTTTGTCCGGCAATGTAATAGTTCGACAAGTTTTTGATGTCGAGCGTCGATGCGGAAAGCTGGATTGTGCCAGCGACATCGAACACAATGATCTTATTCGAGCTGTTCTCCACGAACGCGCCGCGCAGCGAGCCAGGCCCGCTGTCGTTGAGATTCGTAACATGGTAAACAGTGGCGTTCGAGAACCAGCCCGCGGCGGGCGTCGTTCCAGAAAATGACCCGCCGAATCCTTCCGCGCCCGAAAAGAAGGGAAGCTGCCCGAACCCCGGACTTGCCACCAGGGCGGCGAGCAGGAGCGACGCGGCCACCAACCATAAACGTACGAAGGGTGATGGCATGCGCGCGTGTTCCTGAACGACACTTCGCCCGGGCGATTGAACGAGAATTGCGACGAACGGCTTGCATTGATTGTAAGCCGAATGCTAAAACGCGGGGAGCAAAAATTGGAAAGATTCTTGGTCCGTTGGTCGATTTTGCGAAACGGCTTCGGAAAAAAGGCGAAGCCCCTGGTCGTATCGAACTGCGATTCCATCATGATCTCAGCCGCCGACAATTCACCATGAAAGCGATTCGTTTCGAAGCCCCGCGCACCGTTGTTCCGCTCGATTTGGACGAGCCGCACGCACCGGGTCCCGACGAGGCGCTCGTGCGCACGCATCGCGTCGGCATCTGCGGGACCGACATCAGCGCGTACTTGGGCAAATTCCCGTTTTTCAGCTTTCCGCGAATTCCGGGGCATGAGCTCGGCGTGGAAGTGCTCGAGGTCGGAGCCGACGTCAAGAACGTGAAGCCCGGCGATCACTGTTCCGTGGAGCCCTACATCAACAACGCGGCGAGCTTCGCCAGTCGTCGCGGCTTCAGCAATTGCTGCCAGGATTTGCAAGTGCTGGGCGTTCACACCGACGGCGGCTTGCGGGAACGATTTGTCGTGCGGGCCGACAAGCTTCATCCCTCCTCCTCGTTGTCGTTTGAGCAGCTTGCGCTTGTTGAGACGCTCGCGATCGGTTGTCATGCGATCAACCGTGTTGCGCCGCTGCCGGGCGAGCATCTGCTCATCGTCGGCGCCGGGCCAATCGGGCTGGCCGTCTTGGAATTCGCGCGGCTGGCCGATAGCGAGATCACCGTCATGGACATGAACTCGGACCGGCTGGCATTTTGCCGGCGAGTGTACGGCGTTGGAAACACAGTGCTTTTCAAGGGCGACGGCAGCGAACTCGACGAGCTGCGAAAAATCACCGCGGGCGAGCTTTACCCCGTCGTCCTCGATGCGACCGGGAGCGTGGCGTCGATGAATCAGGCGCTTAACTACGTGGCCCATGGCGGGACGCTCGTTTATGTGGGCATCACCACGCAAGAAATCACTTTTCCGCATCGCCTGTTGCATGCTCGAGAGATGACGCTGAAGGCCTCCCGCAACGCGTTGCCGGATGACTTTCGCCGCATTATCAAACTGATCGAAGATGGCCGCATCGACACCGCCCCGTGGATCACTCACCGCACGTCGTTTGCCAAGCTGGGCGAAGTGTTCGATTCGTACACGAAGCCGGAAACCTGCGTAATCAAGGCGATGGTCGCCGTTAGCTAGATGTTGCGAACCATGAGCGAACAGCGCTTTACGCCGTTGGGCCTGCAGCCGAGCTTCGGTTTCGGCGATCGGATCGGGCTGGCGACGCCGGGTCACGTTGAGGCGATGAAGCGCTCCCGGGGCGGTTTGGCGCCGATCTTTCCGCAGCAATCCATCCGCGAGATGAAGCGGACCGGCCGCACGCCGCGCGAAGTGATCGACGCCGCCCTGGCCGGCATGCGTGCCGGTAATTGGCAGGGCCCCTGCGGCGCCGATGCGGACCATCTCAAGAAGTTTGAGGACGTCGATGCGACCGCGGCGGCCGGCTTTACGTTTTACACGATCGATCCATCCGATTATGTCGATGCAAACGCGGACGATTACAGCGAGACGGAGCTCCGCGAACGATTCGCGCCGTTGCGCTCGACGATCGATTGGCAGGAACATTACGTCAACGACCGGGTAGCGCTTGGCAGCGGCCGATCGTTCACCATCGACGAGCAAGCTTCGTTGCGCTGCGCGGTGAAGTATGGCCTGGCGCTGGAGCACGCGATCAAGCTGGCAAAATACATCGGCCAGGTGAACGACGCCGCTGGCCGTGTGGTCGAGCTGGAGCTGAGCATCGATGAAACGCGGCAGCCGACCTCGCTTGCCGAGCATTACATGATCGTGGACCAGTGCCGAAAGCGCGGGATTGAGCTGATCAGCTTGGCGCCAAAGCTGATCGGCGACTTTGAGAAGGGCGTCGATTACAAGGGTGACCTGGCTCGATTGGAACGTTCCCTCGCGGATCATGCTTTGCTAGCCCGCTCACTTGGGCCATACAAATTAAGCCTGCATTCCGGCTCCGACAAACTATCCCTGTACCCGATTCTTGCACGGACTACAAACGGCTGCTTCCACGTGAAGACGGCGGGCACCAGCTATCTGGAAGCGCTGCGTGTCGTGGCGAGACACGATGAGCCGCTGTTCCGGCACGTCGTCGATACGGCGCGTCGATATTACGACCGCGATAAAGCCACGTATCATGTCAGCGCGGAAGTCGATCGACTACCGCCCGCCAACGATGGGTCGAGTGTAAGAGAGTTGGAGAAAATCTACCTCGGGCATTGGTCGGACGTACCGTCCGGACGTGGGTTTACCGAGCCTGGACGGCAAGTTCTTCATTGCACGTTCGGCACGGTGTTGATGGACGGCGACCTGGGAACCAGCGTTCGCGAGTTGCTGCACGCGCACGCCGACACGTACGCCGAAGTGCTGGCCGACCATTTCGGCCGGCATCTGCACGCACTTGCGGTGGGATGAGGGCGCAAAACGAAACGTCGGCCGCCGGCTGGTGACCGGACGACCGACGTTGTTTTAGCGAGCGTCCAACGCGCAACGTTACCGAACGTTATTCAAGCTCGAATTTAGCTCTTGCATCGCGACGCGGACGTTCTCCTGGTGGGTTTGCCAGTTGTTGACGTCGGCGCTCTTGAGTTCGTCGACAGCCTCTTCCGCGCGATCGTGTTGCGATTGGAGCGTCTCGATTTGTTGGTCGAGAGACTCTTTTTCTGCGCCATCCGCGTTCGAGGCGCGCTCTTCCAAATCGTCGATTCGTTTCTCGGTGTCGGCGAGTTGTTGCTCGGCCTGCTTCACAAAGGCGTCGCGGGCCTGCGTGGCCTGATGCTGCTTTTCGGTAGCCTTCGCTTCAGCGGCGGCTTCGCGAGCTTCCTGTTGCTCGTCTTTAACTTCTTCGCTGGCTTCCTGGCGCGCGTCGGCAATCTCCTCGCGAGCCTCCGCGGCTTCCTCGCCTGTGACCGGCCGGCCAACCGTGTGCTCTTGCCGGGCATCAGCGACTTCCTCCTGGGCCTCGCGTTGCGCCTCGGCGACGTCCTCTTGCTCCTCCTGCAGATTTTCCCGCGATTCGGCGACGTCTTCGCGAGTCGTGGCATCGGTGCAACCCATTGCCACCAGTGCGACGCCGGTGACGACGGCCGGCAACACGGCACCAAGTCCTCTAAATGAAATTGTCATTGCGCTAACTCCTCAAAAACAAATGTGTCGGTACGGGCAGCGCGGCCACGATGGCCACGCACTATTTGCCTGCCGATGAACTCCGAGCTGGCCGTTGGGCTTTTCTAGCCAGCAGGGTTACGTCGAGATGACGCAACTGTCGTGCCGCGACGGTCTGAAGGCATTGCTCTATTCCCGTAAATCGCAGCCGGGCAAAGAGTATCGACGCATGCACGTGGGACTGCGCACAGTAGGTGAAGGAGACAAAATGTTTGCCCGCGCGATTGCCAGCCAGTTTGGCTCCCCAGCACTCATGCTCGTTTCAACGTAAGCGGCAACAGGCCGGCGTACCGGCACAGTGCCGATGCTCGGCTGTTATCGAACGCCATTTATGTTCGAGCTGCGATCATGCAAGTCGAAGCGCGCCGACGTTGAAATCGCTGCGGCCAGCCTTGGAAGGTTGCCTAAAAGTGTGATGGCTGGCGCTCGAGGAATTTGCCGTGGCCGAGCTGGCCGATGAATTTGCCGTCGCGGACCATCACCTTCCCCCGAACGGTGACAGCGCCGGGGCGGCCTTCGATGGGCCAGCCGTCGAACGCACTGTAGTCGACGTTCATTTGTTGCGTCTTCTGCGAGATCTTGCCGCGGTATTGGGGATCGTAGACGACCAGGTCGGCATCGCTGCCTAGTGCGACGGTGCCTTTGCGCGGAAAGAGGCCGAACAGCTTGGCCGCCTGTGTGCTGCAGGCGTCAACAAACGTGTGGAGGTCGATCCGGCCGCGCTTGACGCCGTAGGTGTACACCAGGTTCACCCGGTCTTCGATGCTGGGGATGCCGTTGGGGATTTTGGCGAAATCTTCGCGGCCCATTTCCTTCTGGCCGCGAAAGTCGAATGGCGCATGATCGGTCGCGATGGTGCTGACCGTGCGCGAAGCGATCGCGTTCCAGATCGCGTCCTGGTGCCGCTTGGCGCGCAGCGGCGGCGACATGACGTACTTCGCCCCTTCGAAGTCCGGTATCTGTGCGTAGGTTTCATCGAGCACGAGATAGGGGGCGACGGTTTCGATCCACACGTGAACGCCGCGCTGCCGGGCAGCGGCGGCCGCCCAGATGGCATCGCTATTGCTCGTGTGCACGATGTAGACGTGCGTGCCCGTCATTTCGGCGAACGTCATGAGGTGATGAACGCCTTCGGTCTCCACTCGGACCGGCCGCGACCGCTCGTGCCATTCCGGTCCCCTCTTGCCGTCGGTGAGGAGTCGTTTTTGCAGCTCGGCGATGAGCGTCTCGTTTTCGCAGTGGGCGGTGACGATGACGCCCAGCTCCTTGGCCAGCCGCAGCGTGTTGAACAGCTCGGTGTCGTCGAGGCCGAAGAAACCCTTGTAGGCCAGGAAAATCTTGAACGATGCGATGCCGCGCTTCACGATCTGGCGAAGCTGCTCCTCGACAGCGGCGTCGAATCGCGACACGGCCATGTGGAACGTGAAATCGCATGCCGAGATTCCCTGGGCCTTCGACATCCACAGGTCGAATCCGGCGAGCGGCTCTTCCTGCCGGCTGGGGCAGCACATCTCGATGAGCGTGGTCGTGCCGCCCACGAGCGCGGCCCGGCTGCCGGAGTCGTAGTCGTCCTTCGCGAACGTGCCCATGAACGGCAAATAGATGTGAACGTGCGGGTCGATAAAGCCGGGAAATACGTACTTTCCGCTGGCGTCGATCACTTCGGCGCCGGCCGGCGCGGAGAGGCTGCGGCCAATGGCGGAGATCGTTTCACCTTCGCACAGAATGTCCGCGACGTACTGATCGGTGGCGGTGGTGATCTGGCCGTTCTTGATAAGCAGCGACATGATCGGCCTCGCTAGATGCTTCGGGAATTGCTTTCGAGCGGGTGGCGAATCTGTTATACAACCTAGGTCTGCATTGAGCCACTAGTGGGTAACGGATGGAGCTCAACCGCAAGCGGCTCTTGAACGATCCTGGTGAAGTCGATGAGTAATCTAGCGCCGCATCGATTCATTCGTTCGCTCTCCGCGATCGGCCCGGGCATCGTCGTCGCGGGTTCGGTGATCGGCAGCGGGGAGCTGATCAACACGCCGGTGCAGGCGGCGAAGTTCGGGTTCGTGCTGCTGTGGGTCGTGCTGCTCTCGTGCGTCATCAAGTACCTGTTGCAAGTGGAGATCGCCCGGCATTGCCTCGTTCATCGATGCACGACATTTCAAGCGCTGAGCAAAATCCCAGGACCGAAAGTTGCCAGCACTTCGTGGGTCGTGCTGCTGTATGTCGTTGGATATTGCGCGGCCATGCTGACGATTGTGGGCATCATCGGCGCGTTGGGCGGATTGATGCACGGCATATGGCCGCTGGCGGATACCGCGGCGACCTCCACGCGGCTGTGGGGAACCTTCATGGTATTGCTGTCGATCGGCCTGTTGTGGCAGGGGTGGTATCGCCAACTGGAAATGCTGGTGATGATCCTCGTCGGCCTGTTCAGCATCTCCGTGGCGGTGGGAGTTTTCCTGATTCAAGGCACGCCGTTTCGTATTTCGGCGGCCGAGCTGCTTTCGGGCCTGACCCTGTCCATTGGGGAGGATCGCAAAGCGGCGGCGTACGCGGTGATCAGTCTGATGGGGGCACTGGGCGTCGCGGCGAATGAGCTGGTGATGTATCCCTACTGGATACTCGAAAAAGGCTATGCGCGGGAGCTGGGCGATCCGGCGAGCCCCGGCTGGACAGAGCGGGCCCGGCAGTGGATTCGCACAATCTGGCTCGATGCCGGCTTATCGACCGCGCTGGCCACGCTGGTCACGGCGGCGTTCTTCCTGCTCGGTGCGGCCGTGCTGCACCGCGGCCAGAAAGTTCCCTCGGGCCTGGCGGTGGTGGACCAGATATCGAGCGTATTCACCGAATCTTACGGCGAGTGGTCGAAAGCGTTGTTCCTGATCGGCGCGTTTTGCACGCTGTATTCCACGCTGGTGGTCGTGGCGGCGGCGAGCGGCCGGATGGGGGCCGATCTGCTCGGCACGCTGCGACTGATTGATTACGAGAATCCGCAGGTTGTCCGCCGCTGTCATCAGATCATTCAAACCGTGTGGCTGTTCGGGCTGCTGGCCGCATTCTTGAGCTTGCGGGCAAGTCCCGAGTGGTCGATCGTGGCGGGCCACTTTATTTTGGGCGCCATGTTGACGCCGCTGTTGATGTTCTGCATTTGCTGGTTGGCGTTCCACACCGATTCTCGCGTGCGGATGGGGCGATGGACGGCGGCCGGACTGATCGCGAGCGTGGCGGTCATTTTCGTTTGTGTGGTCGTCCATGTCGTCGTGCAACGCAGAGGCTGAAGCCGCAGCGGGGAAACTGTCGTCCGATCCGTGGTTTCTGCCGGTTCACTAGGCCCACCCGATTAGCCGGAGCAAATGGGCATTTCTGGTCGAAACGTGCTGCGGGCGGCCGCTATTCCGCTTGTCCCACTATGGTTTGAGACCTATTATTTGCTTGCTTCCCGCCTTACTTTCCATTGGAGTGGGGACCTCCAAACATCATGCACCGCGCAGCCATCGACGAGCCTGAGTTGCTTGTCGACACTCACGTCCACACGCGGTATTCAGACGGAATTGCCGGAATTGCCCGCATTGAGCGGCATTGCCGCAATCGGGGATTGGGCCTGGCCGCCACCGACCACAACGAGATCCGCGGCGCGGTCCGGCTTTGTGAGCGCGAGCGGGTGCCGGTGATACCGGGCATCGAAGTCGGCACGGAAGAGGGCATCGACCTGCTCGTCTACTTTGACTCGGCATCTGCGTTGGAAGCGTTTTACATCGGCGCGGTGGAGCCCTACTTGCGGCACCGGTTCATGGTCCGCTCGTGGATTCGCGCGGAGCAGTGCCTGGGCGCGGCACGAGAAATGGGCGGCTATATTTCGCTCGCGCATCCATTTGCTTTAGGACGCAAGTCGTTGGAGTATCAGCATGGGCGACGCGGCAAGTCGTTCGTGCAGATTGTTCTGGACGGCGTTGATGCGATTGAACTGCACAACGGCGGAGTGCATCGGCAGGCAAATTTGAAAGCCGGCACCTACGCGGCCACGGCCGGCAAGCGGCTTACGGTGGGCAGCGATTCACATCGTCTGGGAACCATCGGCTCCTCCGGAACGTATCTCAGCACGGCGTGCGGAACGACGCCGGCCGAGCTGTTCTACTCGCTCGCCAGGCACGACGACCTGCGGTTCAAAGTGAAAGGCAGCGCGACTGCCGCGAGCTTGCCGCTGTTGGGCATCATTGCGCTGAAGCACACGCATCACTTCATGCGCGCCACCAGCCGGCGAAATAACCATCCGGTCGAGATTCGATTCGCCGACCGTTTCCGTTTTCGATTGGAAGCGGCCAAGCGGAATTAATCTACCGCGTTCTGCGGCCCCAGGGCTTCGACCAACAGTTCGGCCACGTCCTTCACTTGCACGTCGGCTTGGCGGGCCGCAATTCCGTCGTTCAACATGACCAGGCAGAACGGGCAACCGACCGCGACCGTTTTCGCCCCCGTTGCCAATGCTTCTTGAACGCGGCCGGTGCCTACCCGCTCGGATGGTGGATCGTCGAACCACATCCGCCCACCCCCCGCGCCGCAACACGAGGTCTCTCGGCGGTTACGTGGCATTTCAACGAGACGATTGCTGTTCTCCGAACCGGCGGCTAATTGCAGCAACTGCCTCGGCGGCTCGGTTATTCCGCCGACGCGCGCGAGATAGCACGGATCGTGGTACGAAATGGTCGTATCGTTTTGCGTCGACGACGCGGGCACCGGCAGGTGGCCGTCGTCGATCAACTTCGCAAGATACTCGGTGTGGTGGAACACTTCATATTCGCCGCCGAGCTGAGGATAATCCTGCTTGAAACTGTTAACGCAGTGTGGGCAGTGCGAGATGATGATCTTCGCACCACGTTGCACGTTGTACCGCGCAAGGGTTTCGATATTCTGGGCTGCCAGCTCCTGAAACAGAAATTCGTCGCCCATCCGCCGCGCCGATTCACCGGTGCAGCGTTCCTCGGCCCCCAGAATGGCAAAGCGAGCTTTCGCCGCCGACAGGAGCTTAGCGACACTCTGCGCGATGCGCTGGATGCGGCGATCATACGCGGCGGCACAGCCCACCCAGTAGAGAACGTCGAAGTCGGGACCTTCGGCGGCTACCGGTACATCGAGGCCGGCGGTCCAAGCCAGCCGATCTTGCGGCGCCATTCCCCACGGGTTGCCGGAGCGGCCCATATTCTGAAGTGCCTTTGCGGGAGCGCCGCGAAACTGCCCTTCGCCAATAAGAGAACGCCGCATGTCGGTGATCATGCGGAGGGGGTTCACGCCCACCGGGCAAACGTCGACGCATGCAGAGCAGGCCGTGCAGGACCAAAGCGTGGCAGCCGAAATTACATCTCCATGCATCGATTCGGGTGGCTGGGGCGGAGTCTTCGACGCCCCAGATCGCTGCGCTGGGGCATCGAGGGCACCGCGGCTCGGCCGTGGTCTGCTCTGCCCCAGCCACCTCGAAAGAAGCAGGCTCGGTCCAACCGAATCGAGGTGGCCGCGAAGGTCCTGCACAACCGCACGTGGCGAGAGCGGCTTACCGGCTTCAAATGCAGGGCAGGCATCTTGGCATCGACCGCAGGCCATGCAGGCGTCGAGCTCCAGCAGTTGAACTCGCGTGAAGTCGCGAATCTCACGCGCGCCAATAACGCCGGTTTGCTCCACGTCTGCAATGTCGAGCTTCGACATGGTACCCAAGCGCGATGGGGCGAACGCCAGCCGCAAGGTAGCGCTGAGTGTGTGCACAAGTCGCATATAAGGGATTGTCGCGATCAACAACAGCGCGACGAACGAATGAACCCACCATGAGTAGAAGTGGACCGCCGCGGCATTAAGGCTGTCGAGGCCCAGCGCTCGGAACGCTGCGGCGAAAGCCGCGCCGACAAACGAGTAACCGGGGTGGGGACTGCGCTCGTAGAGAATTCGCAGACCTTCCACGGCATAACCGGAGAGTCCCAGAAATGCCAGCGAGCCGAGGGCCCACCAATCGGTCCAGCGGTGGTCCACCGACGCATCGCGCCGCCACCGACGCACCGCAAAAATACCACAACCGGCGAGCAGTGCGAGGCCGAAGCCATCGGCGAGCGCTTCATAGACGGCATAGTACATGCCTTTATGGAATACGGGGTTCCCGGCGGAGCGGCCCAAAAAGCCGGCCAGGGCGTGCTCAACTGCGAGCAATGTGGTCGCCAGCAACAGCCCCATAAAGCCGGCGAACAACAGCACGTGCCCGAGGCTGGCCCATCCTCGACCAAACACGCGGCGCTGCAGCAGCACATCGAGCACCAGGTGCTTGATGGCCATACCGACGCTGGCCCTCGTTACTCCGCGCCGTCCGAGCCGCCACAGTCGAGCGCGGCGGAAGTACCCCCAGCCAAACAAGGCAATGGCCAACGCGGAGAGGGCGTAAAAAGTGCGCTGGGAGGCCGGCGAATGATTGCCGAAGATTTCGCGCGTGAGCACGACGTCAGCTGCCAGGCTCAGCAGTACGTTGCTCATCATAGTTGTCTCGGACAACGCGGTTGCGGACGCTTCTGCTATTTGGGCGCGTGAATTCCCCTGCCGTCGAGTGTAATGGCAGAATTCGCGTAATGGAAGGCGACGATGATTTGCGCGTAGGGTGCCGCATTCACTTCTCGACTTGCCCTTCGAGCCATTCGATGCCCTGACGAATGTTGTTGAAAACATCACCGTGCCAGCCGTGGCCGCCGGCGCCGCCCGGCATCACGATCAGCAATTTGTAGCCGCGCTCGGGTGCTCCGACCTTTCCAGCCGTTCCGATGAGATAGTACTGCAGCGTATCTGGCGTCAAGATTCGATTCTTAGCGCGGACGTCGGCTAAATCGTCCTGCGCGATAGCGGGCTGGCAGAGCACGGCCAGCAGTAAACCAGTGCAGCTCAAGCGAAGCGTGTTTGATTGTGGCATTTACTGCTTGGCCTCCAATAATTGCGCCACGGTTTTTGAAACGTCGTCTCGAAGCGTGGGGGTGTAACCCACATGCATGTCGCGAATCGTTCCCATTTGATCGAGGATCACGAGCGTCGGAAAGCCGCTGACGCCGTACTTCTGGGGCAACTCCTTGTCGATCCGCACGCTCGGGTACTTGAGCTGCATGACGTTTTCAACGAATTGAGCGTCTTCCAGCTTTGAATCCCTGTTCATGCCCAGCACGGCGACCGGCGCGGCGGCAAAATCCGCGGCCAGCTGATTCACTTGCGGCATTGCACGAATGCACCATCCACAGCCGCGATACCAGAAGTCGAGCACCACGACCTTGCCGGCATAATCGGCCAGACGATGGCGATTGCCGGCGAGATCGGTGCCGTCCCAATCAGGTGCGGGTTGTCCGAGCACACGTGCCTTTTTCTCGGCTTCTTCGAGCCGATGTTTGTTCCAAGTTTCGTGTTGAGCGATCCGGCGGTCGATTGCGTCGCGGACGACCTCGCTGGTAACCTCGGCCCGTAGTTTCGTCAACAAGTCGCCCGCCTGATTGAGCCGGTCCGCGGCTTGTTCGATGGTCACCTCCAGGCGCTTCAGGAGTTTGCTGTACCTGTCACTCACTTCCAAGTAATGCTCGAGGTCGCGGTCCAAGGCCGCGATCCAAGCCGGTTCGCGCCGCGCGACGTCTTGCAACTCGATGTGATCGACGCCTGAGCCATTTCCCTTTTCCTGCTTCGAACTGGTGTCCGCGCGACGAATCAGTCCTTGTCCGCGAGCGAATGCGAATTGAGTCTCGCGGGTAAGCTGGTAGACCTGGTTCCGCGGGCTATCTTCGACGCGCGAAAATTCCCAATCCGCCGTCGGCGTCAAGTCTGAGGTTTTGGCCGTGTGGCGGAAAGTTGTGTCCGAATCCGCAACCCACAAATCCCAGCCGCTGCGCAATTCATTTTCATCCGCGGGCAGGTGGGCAAAAAGCGAGTGGGGATCGAAGCGATATCCAAAGCTGGAGTTCTCGGTGAAACGACCGTCCGGGTGCAGGTCCAAGTACGCAAGACTAACATCGGCGTCATCGGACGTGACATTCTTCGAGCCGTGTACGGAGGCCTGGCGAATCACAAGCCGACGGCTTCCGTCCGAGTTCTCCCGGGTCACCCAGATTTTCCAATCGCTCGCCGATTCGAATGAGCCGCCGTCGTATTTGAAATCGCCTTGACCCGCATAATGCAATTCCTGGCCGCGCTCGAGTGCGTAGCGTGGCAAGCCGCCCGCCACCCGCGCGACAGAATCTTCCGACCTGCAGCCAACGACCGTAATTGCTAGAATTGCCATCTTAGTCAACGCGATTGAGGTGACGCTTTTGCGCGCAACGGTGCGACCATTGGGCGAAGTCGCCGACCACATCGACGTGCCTCCAAGTTGAAGTGTAAGAGGAGCGCCCCGGATTGTACCATTCGCATCCGAGCTGTCACATTATTCGAAGCCGCCCAATTCCGCCAAAATAATGACCGACCGAACCTTGTTGATCGACGGCGTTCGTGTGCCGCGCTTCCTGTATGGGACCGCGTGGAAGGAACAGGTTTCCCAGCGCCTGACCGAGCTTGCACTGGAACAGGGATTTCGGGGGATCGACACGGCCAACCAGCGCCGCCACTACCATGAGGCAGCCGTCGGGCGGGCGATCGCAGCGTCGATTGAACGTGGGTTGCTGAGCCGGAACGAACTGTTCGTGCAGACGAAGTTCACGTTTCGCCAAGGTCAGGATCATCGGCTGCCTTACGATGTGGGCGCGCCGATTGCGCTCCAGGTTCAGCAGTCGTTTGCCAGCTCGCTCGAGCATCTCGGGATCGAGGTGATCGATTCTTACTTACTGCATGGGCCGATGATGCGGTCTGGACTCACTTCGGCCGATTGGGCGGCTTGGCATGCGATCGAAGCCATTCACGACAGTGGCCGGGCCCGGCTGATCGGTGTCAGCAACTTCAGCCTCGAGCAGCTCGACGAACTGTGTCGGAAGGCGCGCGTTCGGCCCCGCTTTGTCCAGAACCGTTGTTATGCCGCAACAGGCTGGGACCGGCGCATGCGAGCGTTCTGCGCGGCCAACAACCTGGTCTACCAGGGGTTTTCACTGCTGACCGCCAATCGGCAGTTGCTGGCTCATCCCGAGCTTACGCGGATCGCGCAGCGCCATGATCGGTCGATCGCGCAAATTATCTTCCGGTTTGCTCTTGAAGGCGGCATGATACCGCTCACGGGAACCACTAGCGCGGAGCACATGATTGCCGATCTCAAGGTGTTCGATTTCCGGTTGGCCGCGGAGGAAGCCGAGCGAATTGAAGGCTTGGCCGCTAATCAAGCGGCGGACTGACAGCGAGGTTAGCGCGGCTTCACGCCGAGATGCTCTTCCCAGGCGCGATAGAGATCCTGGGCCTTATCCACGGTTCCCGTCATGACGTGGTCGCCGAGGATTTGCACGGGGAGGCCGTACTCTTTGTTTCCCGTGTGTTGATTGCGCAGCGTGGCGAAGAGGTTGACATAGCCCTCGATTTGCTTCTTGAGTTGTTCGCTGCTGCTGAGCTCGCGCAGCCGCTCGCGGTCGACGATGCTATAAGCACGGGCAATGATCTTGTCGAGCCCGGGTGGTTTTTCTTTGTCGGCCATCAGCCAATCGTGGAACTTTGGGAATGCCGTGGGCCGCAGCGTCGCGACCCCAAGGGCCATGCGCGCGGTCGAACAAGCGCCACGATGCGAGCCGGCGGAGTTCGTCACGAGTTTGTTGCAGCCTCGTTCCAGCGGAATCACCATCAGGATAATGGCAACCTGATCGCCGTAGCGCGAGAGTGCCTGTTTCATCACGCGGTGCGTGTTGCGGCAGTGCGGGCAGTCGTATGAGACCATCTCCACGAGCACGTGCGGCGCCTCCGGCGAACCGATGAGCGGGTGCTTGTACACGTCGAGCTTGAGCTTGCCGCCGAGGAATTTTACTACACGCTGCCGCGCTGGTTCAGCCGCGGGCGAGGCTTCCTCATCCGACGAATCAGGCGGGTTCTTTTGGTCGTTCGCCGCGGCAGTTGAGTTGGGCGATGGCTCATCGGCACGCTTCGTTGTCGATTCATCGGCAGGCTCGCGATGTTCGGCTGCGACTACCGCGGAGTCGTCCGCGTTGTTCTGGGTCGCTTCACCGTTATCAGCCGAATCGGACGGCATCCGCATCACCACGCGGGTGTCGGCCTCGAACGGCCGCGGCTCGCTAGGCTCATTGCCGTTGGCCCCGTTCATCGTAATGGTTTCACTGAGTGCGACCTGTTGGACGTCGTACCGCTTTGCCGGAAACAGGATTTGCCCAAAGACCAGCAGCGCGGTGACCACGCCGGCGCCGCCAAGCGCGACGGCTAGCGAGGGCGCCGCATTGTTGTGCAATACGACGGCTGGCGCGCTGCCCTTCGCCGAGGGCAGGGCGTTCCGCAGAGCCATCAGGCCGGTTGTCGCGGTCTGCGATCTGCGCATGTAGCGCGTCTCATTCAACCACCGTATAGTGGCCCACACGGCGATCGCGCCGATCACGATGCCACAGATGTCAGCGACAATGCAAAAACGGCAGAAGTGCCCGATGACGATCACTTGGAGCGCCAGAAACCAGAAGCTTGCAACCGCGGCGATGAGGGCCAGCATGATGAAGGTCGTGCTAATCCACCGGCTCGCTCGCGGATTTTGCACACCCAGGAGCACGCTCAGCGCGGCCAGCGTCGCATAACACGCGAGGCCGGCCACAGCGACCGGCACACCCAGCCAATTCGACCAGACGCTGCTGAGCACCATGTCGCAGCCGGTTTGACTATCCACCCCGCAACCAGCCACTTGCGTCTGATTGACCGCATGCCACGCCAAATAGGCACTCGCGCCGAAGGCCGTCCACGACAGCACGCGAAGAGCCCAGCGAACCGGCGCGGTAAATAATGGTTTCTCGAGTTGGGCGGCGTGACTCATGCGTGCTCAGAACACAGCTCTGCGGACAACTAGCTATTGGCGCGGTGAAAAGGCGGCGGTCGCCCGCGCTACTTCAATTTACGTTCTTACTGCGTCAGCCGCGAGGCCCGCGCCTGCATCGCTAGCAGGTTCCCAGCGTCGACGCGCGCCCGTCAAAAGTCCGCCTTGTGCCCTCATCGTTACGATCGCTACTATCCGATACTTTTTGAGCACGGAGCGAGGAGCATGGAGCCGGGAGTAGGAAATTTGACTCCCTGCTCCTCGCTCCGTGCTCCCAGCTAAGGTTTTCCAATCCAACTCGGTGAGTCCAAGTCATGAACATGAGTCCGAAGGTCCGGCCGTTGTGGAAGCGGGTGCTTTTGATGGTCGGGACGAGCATTTTGTGGGCCTACAAGGCGTTGCATTTGCCGCGGAAGATCCTCCCACGCGACCTGAGGTCGGTGGTCTCGAACTGGGAGCACGAGATGTTCTGGATGCTGATCAAGAGCGGCTTCACGAGGGCCTACATCGATCAGCCGTGCTATTTCAAGATGCCGACCTCATTCAAGCCGAAGGTGCCGGTCGCGCCGCAGTTTCAGCTCAGCGAATCGGACATCAAACTGTTCTATACGCAAGGCTTTTTGGGGCCGTTCGACGCCTTCTCACACGACGAGATGATGGATTTCAAACGGGAGGTGCTCGCACTGGAGAACGAAAAGAGCAAGACCTACGGCTGGGCGACGCCGCGTGACCGGCATTTTGAGTCGCCGCGGCTATGGAGTTACATGAAGAGCCCGGCCATCACCGAGCGATGCGCCCAACTGCTGGGCCCCGACTTGCTCGTGTGGCGGTCGCAGTATTTCTATAAAGGCCCGAAGTCGCCGGCCATTCAGTGGCATCAGGCCAGCACCTTCATGGTTGAGGATTACCAGGATCCCGGCATCTTTCCGCCGGATCGCAGCGAGATCTTTCAGCTCACCGTCTGGGTGGCCATCGACGACGCCACGCCGGAGCGCGGCTGCCTGCAGTTCGCTCGAGGCACGCACAACCGCATTCGCTTCATCCAGTTCGGCGGCGAAGAAGGCTTCTACAAAGCGGCCTACACGTTCGACTTCGATGAGAAGGTGGAAGATTGCGTCGAGTTGCCCGTCAAGGCCGGACAGTTTATCATCTTCACCGAGCGATGCATTCACGGCTCGGGGCCGAACACCACCGATCACCACCGGTTGGCGTTCAATATGCGGGTCATCCCGAGCCACGTCCCGGCTTATACGGATAAGAAGTACTACCGCAGCGTGTACAACGGCGGCAAGTACTACCTCGACAAGTGGGGCGTGGCCCTATTGCGCGGAGAGGATCGCTTGCGGCGCAGCCGTGCGATTCCACCCGAAGACCTGGAGATCGGCGTGTTCACCCGCGTGGTGCCGCCCGGCGAGCCGCTGCCCATGCCGCGCCGAAAAGTGGCGGCGTAACACGTAGCCGCGTGTCTCCGACACGCGATCGAGTTTCGGAGAAACTCGCCTATGTGGGCTGATTCACAAAGCCGGCGATGGCATCGCCGGCTTCGTGTTTTAGGATTGAGGCCACTATGCGTGAAATTCGTGGCAAGTGGGCATTGGTGACCGGCGCAGCCTCCGGCATCGGCCGCGCGATCGCGTTACGGTTGGCTCGGGAAGGGTCGCACCTATTCCTGCTGGACATCGACGAAACCGGCTTGGCGAGCGTTGTTGAAGAAGCTCAGCAGTTGGGCGTGCAGGTCGTCGGCCGGCGATGCGACGTGGCCGAGCCACGCGAAGTTTCGGCCGCGGTCGCCGAAGTCCTCGCCCGATGCGGTGGCGTCGATATCCTGGTCAACAACGCGGGCATTACTTACTATGGCCGCACCGATCGCATGTCGGCCGAGCATTGGGACCGGCTGATGCGCGTGAACCTGCTCGCGCATATCCAGTTCACGCGCGAGCTGCTGCCGTCGCTGCTGGAGCGCCGCGAGACGCACGTGCTGAATGTGTGCAGCGTTCTGGGATTGATCGGCATGCCGAAAGTGACGGCGTACTGCACCTCGAAGTTCGCGATGGTCGGCTTCAGCGAGTCGCTGCGCAACGAATTCGGCCGCCAGGGCCTGGGCGTCACGGCGCTGTGCCCGGGTTTTGTTTCGACAAACTTGTTTACCAACGCGCCGCTGGAGGAGTCCGTCGATGAGCAGAAGCTGCCACCCCGGCTCATCTGCACGACGCCCGAAAGCGTGGCCAAGGCGGCGATCAAAGCAATCTATCGCAATCGCCGGCTGGTTGTCATGGAACCATTCGCCCGGCTGATGTACGCCCTGAAGCGTTTCGCACCGTGGCTGATAGATTTCATTTTCCACCTGGGCAAACGAAAGCGGATGGCCCGCAAGTCATCGCAACTCGAGCAGGCAGCCTAGATCATAGCTAGACGCGATTTATAGGCTGGCTATAGTTATGATATGAGCCGCACCATCCCTGCCATTTTTGATTCTGGCGTTTTCCGTCCGCTGCAGCCGGTAAATTTGGCTGAAGGTACGCACGTCCAGGTCCAAGTACCTACGTTACCAGCCATTGAACCCGCCCCAGAACTTTCTCCCGAAGAACTCGACCGACAGCGAGCCGCCATGACGGAATGGCTCGCTGAGATCGAAAGTCTCCCGCCCGAAGGACCGGACGATGGCTTCTCCGGCCGCGACCACGACAAGATTCTGTACGGGAAACCATGATCTTCGTCGACACGAGCGCTTGGTTCGCCTTTCACTCTGTTCGCGACGTGAATCATGCGGCTGCCGCACAGGCGATGAATTCTTTTAGTGAGCCACTGGTAACGACCGATTACGTCGTTGATGAAACGCTGACGCTCTTCCGCGCACGCGGCGAACATCGCCTGGCATTGACATTCGGTAGGCGCGTCATCGACGGCGGATCGGCGAAAATCGTTGCTGTCTCTAACCTAGACTTCGCCGATGCATGGGAAGTCTTCCAGCGATTCGCCGACAAAGAATGGAGCTTCACCGACTGCACGAGCCAGGTCGTCATGCAGCGCCTCCACATCCAGCGGGCCTTCGCGTTCGACGACCACTTCCACCAGTTCGGCACCGTCACGGTGCTGCCCTAGTTTGTAGCCGGTTAAGGGACGGCGATGGAAACTATCGAATCATTAGATGAGGCTGTGTTGAATGCCGCGGAGTTTAACCGTTTATCAGTTGGGACGAATTCCGAAGCGCTGAGAAGATTCTCCCAATTCTTTCATTGGTATTACTTCCCAAATTTGGACACATTTGCTCCGAGCAAATTTATCGGGTACAAAAACACGACGATTGACAATTATTTGGGGAAGGGGCACGGCGGCGAAACGCAGCGTGTATTGTCCAATTGGTTCAGAAAGGTAGAACCAGGAACTCGCGAATATAATCAGCTTAGAGAAAAACTTGAGCTGTGTGCGCGTCGTCTTGGAAAAGCGATAGGGAGAAGAACATTTGAAGGAAGCGGCGGCATCTACGTCTTGAACGATGATTTCCAGTTTGCGCCTTCTGACACAGTTGCGGAGGACTTCCAGGCAATCACACGTCAGAGAATCGCGTGGACAACAAAGAAGGCATTGATCAATGCTCGAATTGGTCAGGGAGCCTTTCGCATGCAAGTTTTGAACATGTGGGGCATCAGTTGCGCCGTCACCGGCTCCAAAACAACCGATGCAATTCGCGCGTCTCATATCAAGCCGTGGCGCGATTCATCGAACGAGGAGCGCCTTGACCCGAATAACGGCATTCCGCTTGTTGCAAACCTCGATGCTTTGTTTGATGCAAGATTAATCGCATTTAGCGGGGCGGGCGATTTACTCGTTTCAGCCAAGTTGTCGCCAAAAGAGCAGTCGATTTTTTCGCTTGCCGACAAAAAGCTGCAACCTCACCCGACGAAGGCGACAAATAATTTTTTGGCCTATCACCGTCAGCACGTGTTCAGAGAATGAGTCCAGCAGAAGGACGCACGCGCCGGTGGGTGAGCGTCAACAGCGAATTAACATCTCCAGAAGCAGCAAGCAAAGCGAATTCGTCATCTGCGTCGCCAACACAGGCTACGATGATCTCGAAGTCGATGAATGAGGAGAAGATTAGCTCTATCCCGCGAATTGCTTTGTAAGTGTCAGTCTGCCACAGGCTGTTCGGGACAGGTTGGCAGCTGTTGAAGCCGGTTAGGCATACTCAGCTCGCGTGGTGCCGGCGGCGGACGCTGCGGCGGTAGCCCCGCGCCGCCTGGCCACCCGACAGGCTGTAGCCGTAATGGACCGCGAACCACTCGGCAAAACGCTCGCGGTCGATGTAGCCGGTGTTGCGTTCGTCGACCAGATGGCCCAGCTCGTGGATGAGGATGTTGTTGAGATAGAAGTCGCGGGCGGCCTTCTCGCTCCAGGTCAGCGTCCAGACGCCCGGCGATGGCTCGTCCCAGCGACCGCCGTACATCCGAGCCTCGTTGACGAGGTTCGGCCGCGGCGGTGTGTCGAATTGCTCGACGAGCGACTCCTCCAGCGGATAGAGATACAGCGCGTTACCCCATTGCATACCGTAGCAGGGGAATGACTGCTTCTTGCGAGTAATCCGGCTCAGTTGCACGACCTCCAATTCCTCCAAAAATTGGGCGGGCACCTGGGCAAGGCGGGCTCGAATATCGGCGGGCGTTACAATGTGTCTGTACCCCGGTCCGGGCGGCTGCACGACGATGCGATAGTCGCCGTCCTCGCTCGGATCGTACCAGTCTTCGGGCGGGGCGAACGGCAGGCGAGCATTGCGCTGACCTGTGCTGGACCGGCGAGCCTGTTTCGGCCTGCGCTGCCAGGTCCGCCCGGCGACAAACGTATTGCGACCCTTGGCCTGCCGGGCCATGGATTTCGCCGAATGATCGCGCCGAACGTTCATCGCAAGCTAGCCTGAGTTCAAACCAAAGTCGCCGCTGGTGAAGCGGCACGCCACCGAACAGAAAAGCCATCGCCGCTGGTCAGCATGCCCAACGGCCCGCCATATCCGAATGGCGGGGAGGAGGAAGGAACGAGGCCGTTCCGCAGCCTCATTTCCATCGTAGGCAGCCGACAAGAGGCCGTTCAACAAAATGCGTAAGACATTATCGGATAAGCATTTACCTGAGTTGACCAAACGCGACAATCGCCCTTTCGCGGGAATTCGCCCCACGGCTCACGGGCTCAAATAAGGCATGATCGATAGCGAGAACGAAATACGAGAACCAGCGCCGAGAGTCGTTCTCTATGCGCGTCGCGGCTGCCATCTTTGCGACGAAGCGAGGCAGGTGCTCATCGACCATGGTCTCTTGCACCACGTGGTCGATATCGATGCCGATTCGACGTTGAGAAACCGGTTCGACGTTTGGGTGCCCGTGGTGGAGATCGACGGCAAGGTACGCTTTCGCGGCCGCATCGATCCCGTGCTATTGCGGCGATTACTACGGCGGCTTCGGTAAGGCAATGGAAACAGGACGATGTCGCCCTAAACGCGACCTGGGTAGCCGGGGGATTCGCCAGTTTGCTGCTCATCGACGGCTTCGCGAAAGCCATTACGAACGATTGCGTAAAAACTGCCGGCCAAAAAGGCAAACCAGCCACTGAGCACCGCGATCGAAGCGACACCAATGACGAGGGCGGCGAGCGATGTTCGATGGCCGATCGTGACTGCCAAATACAGTGCTCCCAGGAAACTGCCAAAAAAAACTGAGACCGCCACCAGACGAGGTAACCAGGCGAACGATGCGCCGCTGCGGCCGTACCAAGGCGATTGAATCGGCGTTAAGGCCTCAGCGGAGTTGGTATGGTCGGCTGCATTCGCGGCTGATTGCGCTGCAGCGGTCGGATCAGGCTGCCTTGCCCCGCTGCCGTTTGCGTGCAGGCGCAACTGGCTACCCAGAGCGGTGCCAAGCACGTGAAAAGCTACCACCATCGCCGCTAACAGCAGCGCAAGTGCCGGGATTCCATGCAGCGAAACGATACCGGCCAGCAAGGTACTTAAGACGGCAACAAACAACAGCAGGTGCCGCAGACTGAATCGCAGCAGCGGCAATCCGGGCGGCTGCGCCGCGACCGGCTGCGGCTGTGAACTCATCGCCGGTCTCGCCAGTAGTGGCACGGCGTGTTTTTGCGGTTCGACCATGGCGCGCGCATTATCAGCAGCTCCGTGACTCGCGACAAGCGAAATCCACGGATACTTATGCCCTCACTTCTTGCGGTAGGTTCGGTCGCCAAACCGGCCAGCCCCGATATATCGACTTGGACAGCCTCGCCTTAATCCAGCACAATGGGAAGGCGCGACACATCGAACCCCTTATGTTTTTGGGACTAAGTCATGCCTTGGATCGCCGAGCGAGCAACTGAGATTTCATGGGAACGACTGCAAGTTCTGATGGAGCAGACGCTGGCCGAGGCGCGGCGGCGGATTTGCGCCCGGCCGAAGCGGGTCCTTCTGCTGCCGCCTGATATTACGCGGATGCACTCCGGCGCCGGCCGACTGACTGAAATCCTCTACAGGTTGCTGGCCGATGAGGCGGAGGTCCACGTCATCCCCACGCTCGGCCAGCACGTGCCGCATACGCCGCCAGAGAACCGGCAGATGTTCGGCTCGATCCCGAATGAGCGGATTCACGCCCACGATTGGCGGGGCGGCTGCGTTGACGTCGGCGAAGTCCCCGCTCGCTTTGTCGATGAAGCCACGCATGGGGCCGCCGATTGGCCGATGCCTATCGTGCTCAACCGCATGCTCATGGAGCAGCCGTGGGACCTCATCATCAACGTTGGCCACGTCGTTCCGCATGAAGTCCTGGGCTTCGCCAACCATAACAAGAACTATTTCATCGGCCTGGGCGGCAAGGACCTCATTTGTGCCGCCCATATGGCGGCCGCCTCCTGTGGCATCGAGAACAACCTGGGAAATCTCATCACGCCTGTGCGGGCATGCTTCAACCGGGCCGAGGATGAATACCTGGGCGGCTTGCCCGACCTCTACGTGCAAGTCGTGCTGGCCCGCAACTCGCGCGACCAGCTCGTGCACACGGGCGTTTACGTCGGCGACGATCTAGAGACATACTTGGCCGCAGCTCGCCAATCGCGCGACGAGAACATCACGCTGTTCGACGAGCCGGTGCAGAAAATCGTCTGCGTGATGCAAGGCGACGAGTTTTTCAGCACCTGGGTCGCTAACAAAGCCGTCTATCGCACCCGCATGGTCTTGGACGACGGCGGTGAGCTGATCATTATCGCGCCGGGCTTGAAGCGGTTCGGCGAGCAGCCGGAGGTCGATGCCTTCATCCGCAAATACGGCTATGTCGGTACGCCGAGTGTGATGGAGCAATATCGCCGCAACGCCGACATGCAGGATCTGGCCCATGCGACCGCCCACTTGATGCACGGGTCCAGCGAGGACCGCTTCTCGATCACGTATGCCCCCGGTCACCTGTCGCAGCGCGAAATCGAAGGCGTCAATTTCCGCTACGCCGACATCAATGCCACGATCGCCCGCTACCAGCCCGAACAGTGCAAACAGGGTTGGAACACCACGGTCGACGGCGAGCGGTTCTATTTCGTTCCCACGCCCTCGGCCGGTCTCTGGGCCACTCGGGAGAAGCTCAATAGTCGCCCCAGTCGTTTTGGCGATGATTAGCCGTTTTTGGATCGGATTGTATCAATTGTTCGATCCCGACGGGTGGCAGGGCATTTGGTCATCGTTTCGGTCCGTGCCCCCCGAACGCGGTTCCGCAACGTAGGCTTCCATGCTGGGGCAAGTCTGTCTGCAACGCTGCGCACCTGCTGCGCGGTGATGCAACGAGACCTTGCGCTCCCGGCGTTCCTTTGCAAGGCAAACTGCCGATGGCCACCGTACACGCCGAACGTCGCGAGCATGGGCTGTTGGCGTCGCTGTTGACGGACGATGTCTTCCACCCGGCCGAGCCGCAGTCGCTCGACGAAACGGGCGTCAATCCGATCGTCATTGAAACGCTCATCTGCAAGTATTTGCTGCAGATCGGCTCGACCAGCGGGCGCGATATCGCGCAGCGGTTGTGTTTGCCGTTCGGCATTCTGGAAGACATGCTGCTGGCGCTTCGCTCGCGCCAGGTGCTGGTTCATCAAGGCCAGGCCGCGCTGAACGATTATTGCTTCGCACTCACCGAGCAGGGGATGGCTCGTGCCCGGGCCGCCATGCAGGGCTGTTCCTACGTCGGCCCCGTGCCCGTGCCGCTGGACGACTACGTGATGTCGGTCGAGGCCCAAACGATTCGCGCCGAAGCGGCGAGGCGGGAGCAATTGGCTGCCGCTTTTAGCGGCATCAGCATTGAGCCGGAATTGTTTGATCTCTTGGGCCCGGCGATCAATTCAGGAGCCGGTCTGTTCCTGTACGGCGCACCGGGCAATGGAAAAACGACGATTGCCCGCAATATCACCCATTGCTTTGGGCAGCACATTTGGATCCCGCGAGTGCTGCTGGAAGACGGGGTATTTCTCAAGCTGTACGACGCCGCCTGTCATGAAGCGGTCGAAGAGTCGGCGGACAGTATTTTTAAGACGGGCCACGTCGATCCGCGGTGGGTCAAAATCCGCCGGCCGACGGTCGTCGTCGGCGGTGAGCTGACCATGGACAACCTGGAAATCCGCCACGATCCAGTGACCAATGTCAGCGAAGCTTCGATCCAGCTGAAAAGCAATTGCGGTTGCCTGTTGATCGACGACTTCGGCCGGCAGCGGATCAACCCCGCCGAGTTGCTCAACCGTTGGATCGTGCCGTTGGAAATGCGACACGATTTTCTCACGCTCTCGACCGGCAAGAAAATCCAGGTGCCGTTCGAGCAATTGATCATTTTTTCCACGAACCTCGAACCGCTTGATTTGGCCGACGAGGCGTTCCTGCGCCGCATTCCTTACAAGATCCAAGTGAAAGACCCTTCCATGGCCGAATTCGCCAAGCTGTTCGAGGCTGCTTGCCGGACATTCGGCTGCCGATTCTTTCCCGAAGCGGTTCACTACCTCGTGGAAACGCATTACACGCCGTACGGGCGGCCACTGCGACGTTGTCATCCGCGCGACCTGTTATCGCAGATCAAGAACCATTGCATTTACTACGGCCGGCCAATGGAGCTGCGGCCCGACTATCTCGATCGAGCTGTGAAGAGCTACTTCACCGCCGTCGGTCGCGTCGGCGTCTCGAGCCGGCCGGCACAAAACAATTGCGGCTTGAAAGCTGGGCGACAATCCGCAATCCGCGGCTCGACTGTGCTCTCCGAAGTCAATCCGCAATCCGAAATCGCTGCAACTCCGCCTCGGCGAACCGTACCCACAGGATCTTCGCTGTGACGACCGACATCGACGTTAACATCGAGCCGTTGCCTGGCTATCGGCTGATCGAGCATCTCGGCACGGGTGGCTACGGCGAAGTCTGGCGGGCCGAGGCGCCCGGCGGCCTCACGAAGGCCATTAAGTTCGTCTTTGGCCAGCACCACGAAAAACGGGCGGCCAACGAACTTCGCGCTTTGCACCACATCCGCGGCGTCCGCCATCCGTTCCTGCTCTCGCTCGAACGGATCGAAGTGGTGGACGGCCGGTTGCTGGTCGTCAGCGAACTTGCCGACGGCAGCGTCAAAGACCGCTTCGAAGCGTGTCGCCGCGAGGGCTTAGCCGGCATTCCGCGCGGCGAATTGTTGGAATATCTGCGCGACGCGGCCGACGCGCTCGACTTCATGAGCCAGTCGCATGCGCTCCAGCATTTAGACATCAAGCCGGAGAACCTGCTGGTCTTGGCAGGTCATGTGAAGGTCGCCGACTTCGGGCTGGTGAAGGACGTGCGGCAATCGCATGCCTCCCTGGTTGGCGGCATGACCCCCTTGTATGCCGCTCCGGAGGTGTTTCGCGGCGCGCCGAGCAGCCATAGCGATCAGTACTCATTGGCAATTGTCTACCAGGAAATGCTGACCGGCACGCTGCCGTTCGCTGGCTGCAACGCCGCCGAATTGACGTTGCAGCACTTGAACGAAGAGCCAGACCTGTCGCCTCTTTCGGCCGCTGATCGCTATGCCGTTTCGCGAGCACTCGCGAAAGATCCGCAGCATCGTTATCCGACCTGCCGCGCTTTTGTCGAAGCACTATTGAAAGCCGAGGCCAATCCCGTCGGTGCGGAAGCCGCCTCCCGAAGCATGCCGTTCGCGGCGCCTGCTGAATTCACCGGCGGCGCAACGGGGCCGGTCGTCCCAACAGACGTGTTCGACGAGTGCGAGTCGGCCGATTGGCAGGCGACCTCCGCCGAAATGCTGGTGGAGCTGCCCCCGACCGACTTCCGAATGGTCGATTTGCCGCCGGTCGATCTGGCGACGCGCGACGTGCGGCCGGTCCCGACTTTGGTACTGGGCATCGGCGGCACGGCCGGGCATGTTCTATCGCGGCTTCGCAGAATGATTCGCGAACAACTTGGCAAGAATGGGAGTGTGCCAGCTGTACAGTTCTTGCTGATCGATACCGACCCGCGAGCAATATCCGATGCCAGTGGCGACGGCGGCGGCCTGTCTTCGGAGGAGACGCTCAACCTGCCACTCCGCAGACCGCAGCATTATCGGGAGCGGGCCCAACAGCTACTGCATTGGCTCAGCCGCCGTTGGTTGTACAACATTCCGCGCTCGCTCCGCACCGAGGGGCTGCGTCCACTGGGCCGGCTGGCGCTGGCCGACCATGCCCGCCAAACCGTCCAGCGGGTTCGCCGCGCGATGACGCAATCGGTGGATGCAGAATCGATTGCCGCCTCCAGCCGCGCGCTCGGTCAGCAGTTCCGCGCCGATGCGTTGCACGTTTACGTGGTCGCCTCCATTTCCGGTGGAACCGGCGGCGGCATGGCGATTGACATCGGCTACGCGGTGCGGTCGATGCTGGAAAAGCTCGGTCTCAAGGACACCCACGTCTGCGGCATCATGATGCATTCAACGGGCGGCGACCCGCGACATTGTGAGCTTGCCCGCGTCAACGCATTTTCCTGGCTCACCGAATTCAATCACTTTCAGCAGGGCGACCATGCATATCCGGGCGATCCAAGCTGCGGCCTGCCGGCGCACCTTGGCGGCGTACCTCCGTTCGACCGCACCTATCTGGTGCATCTGGGCGAGAACCTCGGTGGTGTTGAGTTCGATCAGGCAACCCAGTCGGTCGCCGAGTACTTACAACTTTCCACCTTAACGCCTGCCAGCTCGTTTTTGGCTGCTTGCCGGGAAGCGGCAAAATGCCAGTCGGAAACGAAGCCAGTTGGCACGGCGACGCGCTTGCGATCGTTCGGTATCTATCGCCGGACCGCAGCCCCCAGCGAGTTCTGCGAACACTTCGCCAGCGTTGTGAGCCGGCAGGTGTTATCCAATTGGTGGCCAGCCGAACCCGCTAGCGCGGGCAATCGTCAAAGCCAGGCCACTCAGGACGCCATGCAACTCGCGCGTCGATTGCAACTCGATTCGGCTGGCATGGCGACGAATGCACGCGCCTTGGTCGACTTGCAGCTGGGAACCGACGCAGCCACTTTTCTCTCAGTATGGTTCAACAAGCACGGTCTTGCCGCAGAGGCGACTGAACACGCCCGACTTGAAGTCGTCGATCGGGTGTTCGGTCCCGCCGAGCCAACCGGCAGCGAAGATCAAAAGATCTCGCTGCTCGGCGGATCGGTGGCGGCCATTGTCGAGCCGCTTGCGGAAAAGCTGCGGGGCGAGGTTCGGCGTTGGATCTCGAGCCGCATCGACGACACGCGCGAGCGGCTGGCCGGCGCCCGCCAATTCACCAATACGTCGCACGACCATTTCCAGCAGACCCAAGCCGACTTGCGCCGTCTGCATCGCGCGGCGATCGATAAGATGTTGGAAGTTCGCCGGGATATTTTGGCGGCCATCCCGGCGTCTGGCGGTGTTGTCCGGCTCACAAACTATTTTCGCTTACGGCTCGATCAGGTGGCAATCCTGGCGGCGGAACATGTGGTCCAACTATTGGTCTGTGACGCCAAGGCAGTTGCCGACGAAATCACCGCGTTGGGCCGGGAAATCGACCAGATTGCGGCGACCGTCGCCCGTTCGGCAAACCCAGCCTGCGAAGCACAAGCTTCTGGGCGGCTGGCGAGCGCACTGCACGGCAGGCTGCGCGATATTGCTGCGCACGTCGATTCGCAGGTTCAGGCCGAATACATTAACCAGCACGGCGGCCTGTGGAAGCTGATCATGCAGGGCGGTCGGCCGCGGGCGCAGCTTACGGCGAAGCTCCACGAATTGTCGCGTCAGGCCGTCCATGACGCCTTGGCCGGCGTCAACGTGTTGGCGGAAGCGCTGGGCGCGGACTGCGGCGGCACAAATACCCAGTTGCATTCCGGCCTCGCGTTGGCCACGCCCGCGTTGCTCGAGTTCGGCGGCACGCGGCGCACGCTGGCCATCTTGCCGCGCGACTCGGCCGCTCAATTGAATCCGACCGAATTTGTTCACTCCCTCGGCGCTCCAGCGACGTTGATGATCGGCCCCAATAACAGCCTGACGCTTTGCGTCGAAGCCGACCAGCTCGCGCTTCGGCACATCGCATTGGAGCTTGTGCAGCGCCGGCGCGACCGGGTCGAGTTTGCAGATCGCGTACATTGCCGGACCGATATCGCCTGGACTCCGCTGGTAACCGGCTCGGGCACGTCGGACTCCGCCGTATGGTCCGGCAACAACGCCCGCACGACTCAGTCCCAGCAGGCCATGTCCAAGACCGTGGTAATGTAAAATGCTCACCGATGTTCGGCAAAAAAAACATGTGACGTGGCTGCTCAGCGGCCAGTTGGCGGAGGACCAACCGGTGTGGCACGTGCGCGTCGATTCTTCGCGATTCCTTATCGGCCGCAAGCCCGAGGCCGCACTGTGCATTCCCAGCCCGACCGTCTCTCGCGAACATGCCGAGCTCACGCTCGTCGAGAAGGAATTACTGTTGCGCGATCTAGGCAGCACGAATGGCACCTACGTCAACGGCACGCGCATTCACCAACCATGTGTTGTTTGCCACGGCGACTTGCTGCAGTTCGGCCAGGTAGTGTTTCGTGCCGTGCAGCAGGCGACAGACACCGGCCCGCAGACGATTCAAGACGACTCGTGCGACCGGGCCCTGGCGCTGATTCAATTCGATCAACTGATGACGCATCGGGCCGTGTCGCCTCACTTTCAACCGATCATATCGATGAGCGATCGCCGGGTCATCGGTTACGAGGTGCTGGCACGGAGCCCCTATTTCGGTCTGAAGGACCCGCACTCGATGTTCGCCGCCGCCCGGGTGCTGAACCTCGAGGGCGAATTGAGCCGCATCTTCCGGGAGGAAGGCGTCCGCAGCGGCCAGGTCCTGCCGGCGGGCAATTCGCTGTTCGTCAACACGCATCCGGCCGAAATGGATGACCTGGAGCTGTTGATTTTTTCGCTCAGCGAGCTGAGGGAACTCGAGCCGAAGCGCCAGCTCGTGCTGGAGATTCACGAAGCCGCAGTGGCAGCCGGCGACCAGATGCGCACGCTCCGCACAGCGCTCACCAACCTGCAGATCGGCCTGGCCTACGATGATTTCGGCGCCGGGCAAGCGCGGTTGGTCGAGCTCGTCGATGTGCCGCCCGATTACTTGAAGTTCGATATGAAGCTGATCCAGCGCCTCGACTCAGCCTCGATCGACCGACAGCGAATGCTTGCCAGCCTGGTGAAGATGGTGCACGACCTGGGCATCACGCCGCTCGCTGAAGGGATCGAAACGGAAGGTGTCCACCAGATTTGCCGCCAGATCGGCTTCACCTGCGGCCAGGGTTTTCTGTACGGCCACCCTTCGCTGCCCAAGACGCTCGTGCCCAACGAAGCGGCGGACCCGGATGACACGGCCCGCGGCGACGATACGTGCAACCGATAGCACGGCTTAACCGCGGTGGAATTCTGTCCCGTTTTGGCGAACACGATTTTTGGGGACAGAAATCCTCTTTTTTGTCCCCCGCGCGCACCGCGCCGCGCTGATGGCGCGGGTTTCTTCCAAGCTAAAACTCGGCAACTCGCCGCGACGGTGGGCCTCGATTCGTTCGCGAAATTCCGCGCTGAATTTTTCGGACGAAACTCCATCGTCTGGCGGCGTGAGGCTCTGCAGCAGTTGAAAAGCAAGATCGGCGCGCTCGGGCTGCGGCAGCGAAAGAGCGGATTCGAAAAGTTGGTTCTGCGGCATGCTCATGGCGTGATTATCACTGGCTGCGACAGACGTAGCAAGCCGTTCAATTTACTGTGCAGCGGCCCGTTCGAGATTGAGAGCCAGCACTAGTATGGCGGAGGAAGTGTCGTGAACGACCGGGCGGATGAGTCGCTGTTACACGTGGTGCGCGGGAAGTTCGCTACGCCACAGCCGCTAGCCGAACCAGCCGCGTTTCATGAAAGCGGCGCGGGCGGCCGTTTCGTCGGCGTCGATGTCGAAGAGCTTGTCGAGCTTCGTGATTTTGAAGACCTGGCGGATGTCCGGGTCAATTGAGCAGAGCTTCAACTTGGCCTTGAACTCGGCGGCTTTCTTGTGGACTTGCACCAGCTTGCCGAGCATCGCGGACGACATGAACTTCACGTTGCGGAAGTCGAGGATCACGCGTTCCTCGGTCGTTTTGTTGAGTAGCTCCATCAAGTCGCGGCCGAGCTGCTCGAGCTTCGTTTCGTCGAGGATGCGGGCATCGTCGAAGATGATCGTCAGGATGCCGTCTTTCGTGTAACTGCTGAGAGACATTCGGCCGCCTCAAAAGCGGAATCGATTCGCCGAGGTGAGAATAATCGAGCGGCGCCCGAATAGCAATGGTTCCGCAGTTAATCGGCAATTCGCAACGTGCGACGGCGAGCCGCCGGGTCCGCCGCAGCGGATTCGCCGTGGCGAACTTATTCCGGCGGGGTGAACCCGCCGGCTCACACAGCAATCTTGCAATGTCAGCTATGTCACCTTGCGCACGACCCCGGTGACGATGCCAATCACTTGTGCATTGCGGCTGTAGATGGGCTTCATCGACGAATTGGCGGGCTGGAGGCGGATGCGGTTGGCTTCCGGGTACCAGTACTTGAGCGTGGCCTCGCCATCGTCGGTCAGGGCCACGACGATGTCGCCTTTATGGGCCGTGCGGGCGCGGCGGCAGACGACGATATCGCCGTCCGCAATTTGCGCCTCGATCATCGAGTCGCCATTCACCTCGAGCGCGAACTGGTTCTTCCGCTGCGGAAACCAATCCTCGAAATTGAACCGATCGGCCTGCTCGATCGCCTCGCTGAGGTTGCCGGCGGCGATCTGGCCGACGAGCGGCATGCCGCTCTCCTCTTTATAGGCGTCGGTGATCTGGATCGCGCGCGACATATTCGGCTCGCGCGTGATCAGCCCTTTCTTTTCCAGCGCCTTCAAATGGCACATCACTCCGTTGGGCGAGCTGATGCGAAAGTTGTCGCCGATCTCGCGGACGGTCGGGCCGTACCCGCGACCGGTGATTTTGCTGCGAATGAATTCGAAGACCTCGCGTTGGCGAGCGGTAAGATCGGACATTGCCATGGGTCATGCTCCGCTGAAGCAGGGTTCCGGGTTCCGGGTTGGGGTTGTCAGGCTGTGTTTTGAATGTCAGCCTGTAACCGATACTATAATATACGGGCGTACATCGTCAAGAGCAGGGTGTGGGAAAAGCGGCAGTAGCCCACTGTTCCGGTGTCCGGCGACCCTGCTGCTCCGGCAGGCGTTTGGCCGAAGTCTTTCGCAGTTTTGGCCCGTTTAGTATCGTGAGTAATTTGCCTGTAAATCACGACCCAGGAACAGGTGCCCCCGATGATCCACGTCATTGCAACGGTCCATACGGCCGCCGGCCGGCGGGACGATTTTCTGGCCGCTTTCCGCGAAGTGGTGCCCCTGGTAAGGGCCGAAAGCGGCTGCCTGGAATATGGACCGGCGGTCGATTTGGAGGCGCCTATCGGTGGCCAGCCGCCCATCCGGGACGAAGTCGTAACCGTGATCGAAAAATGGGACAGTCTGGCCGCGCTTCAGGACCATTTGGCCGCGCCCCATATGCTTCGCTACCGCGAAAAAGTAAAGGATTTGGTGGCGAGGCTGGAGATTAGGGTGCTGGAGCCGGCGTAAGCTAAACTGAAATCGGCCATTCGATTGACGACGAAGAATTGCCTTTTTCCGAACCATCGACGCTAATTTCGCGACCTTTCTTCCATGCTCGACCCCGTTCGCCAGGAAATCGCCGCTACCTCGAAAACCGTTGTGGTTAAAGTCGGCACCCGCGTATTGACGCACGACGATGGCACGCTCGATAACGATCGCTTGACGGCGATTGCCGAGCAAATCGTGCAGCTCATGGACGAAAAGCGGCGGGTGGTGCTGGTCAGCAGCGGGGCGGTTGGCGCGGGGATTGGAAGGCTGCGATTGTCGCAGCGGCCGGCCGACCTGGCCCATTTGCAAGCCGTCGCCGCCGTGGGTCAAAGCCGGCTTATCGAATCGTACAACCGGGCGCTCGAAGTGCACGGCCGCCATGCCGCCCAAATCCTCCTGACGGCGGACGATCTGAACGATCGTATGCGGTACCTCAATGTCCGCAACACCCTCTTGGCGCTGTTTCAATACGGCGCATTGCCGATCATCAATGAAAACGACACCGTGCGGGTCGACGAGCTGCAGCGGAATGTCGGCGACAACGACCGGCTCGCCGCGATGGTGACTAATTTACTTCGGGCGCCCCTGCTCGTGCTGCTCTCCGACGTCGAAGGGCTGTTCGACCGCCACCCCAGCGACCCCGATGCCCGCGTCATCCCTCAGGTGACTCAAATCGATGCGGCGCTCCGCGATTTTCAGCGGCAACCAGCCTTCCGCGACAGCGCGAACTATTTGAGTCGTGGCGGGATGGCGAGCAAGCTGGAAGCCGCGCGACTGGCCGTAGCGGCGGGCGAAAGTGTGGTCATCGCCAACGGCCGACGTCCCAATGTGCTTGTCGATATCCTGGCGGGGCAAACGGTCGGCACACTCATTCTGGCGCAGGGGCCTTCCGTTAATTCGCGCAAGCGTTGGATTGGTCTAACTGCGCAACCCTGTGGCCGGCTGCTGCTCGACGCGGGCGCCCAACAGGCGATCGAGCACCAGGGCCGTAGTTTGCTGGCGATTGGGGTGCGACGTGTGGAAGGCATTTTCCAAAAGGGCGACGTCGTGGCGCTGTGCCGCGATGATGGCGTGGAATTTGCCCGGGGGCTCATCAACTACGGCTCCGAGGAGATGCGCCGAATTGTTGGGCAGCCGCGGGATCGGGTTGTCGAAATCCTCGGCCACCGACCATACGACGAGGTAGTCCATCGCGATAACCTTGCGATTCTAGGTTAGGCTTGGTAAAATGCGTCGGCCAAGAAGTCTAGGGATGCTATGCCGCCTCTATCGTTGCTAGCATTGCTTTTAGCTAGCGATCGCCGAAGCTGTCGCAAACGCGTAGTGGCGTCCTACACCGCTTCGCTGCCGCCGAATCCTCCCCAATGGCCACTGCCACCGACCAAGTCGTGCGCGCGCCCACCGCGCTAGCGCATCCGCCGATTGCCGCCCCGATTACGCCGCTCAACCTGGGCGAGTTCGTGCAGGATTTATTCCACGGCATACGCTGGCTGCACAGGCGGCACGGGCCGATCGCGATGGTCGAAGACGGCGGCCAACGCGTCGTGTTCCTGTTCAGCCCCGAGTTCAATCAGCAAGTGCTCTCGGATACCGAGCGGTTCCACGCCCGGTTTTTTGCGGTGCGAGGTCCGAAGCGCTCATCGCAGCGCCGCTTGACGTGCGGCCTCCTGGCAATGAACGGCGAGCAGCATCGCCGCAACCGGCGGATCGTCAAGGAGCCGTTCGGGCTGAAGGCCATCAGCACGTACGGCGAGACAATCGTGCGGCTAACCGACGAAATGCTCGCGCAGTGGCGGCCGGGCGAAGTCCGCGACATCGCCGAGGAAATGCGGCAGTACATGCTGCGCGTCACCAGCACGCTATTGTTCGGGCTGGACGACACTGAGGCGGCCTACCGGCTGGGCGACAAGATTGCGCGGTGGGTCGCTTTGAATCAGGAAGTCGGGGTGGGCGCATTGGTGCCGAACGATCGCTTCTTGCATTCCTACGAGGAGCTGCTCGACTTTGCCGAGGAGCTGGAGGGGGAGATCCAAGCGATGATCCGCCGCCGCAGGGAAAGCCGGGAACCGGGCCGCGATGTGCTTTCGATCCTCGTGCAAACCCACGACGAGGAAGGCGGGCTGAGCGACGAGGAGCTGGTCGGACAGGCCGCCGTCTTGTTCGGTGCTGCCCACATGACGACCGCCCACTCGCTGACGTGGACGCTGTTGCTATTGGCCCAACACCCCTCGATCATGCGCCGATTATGGAACGAATTGAATGAACAGCCCGATGGCAGTGGTGAAATGTCGGCGCAAGGTCCCGTGGCAGCGCGAGCGGAACACGTCGCTGACGGCTCGCTTCCGAAAGGCGAACAGCTTTCGTTGTTGGATCGAGTCATCAAAGAAAGCATGCGACTGTTGCCGGCATCGGCCTATTCGCAACGGATTAATACTGTCGGCGTGCAGCTAGGCCCGCTGTTTCTGCCGCGCGGGACCGGAATCGTCTTCACGCCGTTGGTCACGCACCATTTGCCTGAACTGTACCCGCAGCCGGAAAAGTTTCTGCCGGACCGCTGGCTTTCGCTGCGGCCGAGCCCGTATGCATACCATCCGTTCGGAGCTGGACCGCGGCTATGCATCGGCGGCCCACTGGCGACCGCGATCATCCGCATTGCGCTGCGGAAAATCCTGTTACGGCATCGGCTGCAGGTGGTTCCGGGATCGAACATCGATGTCCACGTAGAATCCACGATGCTCGTGCCGACCAACGGGCTGCCGATGGAGATTCATGTTGCGGACGGCAAATTCACGAGCAGCCCAATCGACGGGAATGTCCACGAGCTCGTCGAGTTCGATGAAGCGCCGGCGTTCGTGGCGGGCGAATTCGAGACCGTCGCCAAAATCGTAGCACCGCGAGTGCCGCGCTAGTCCATCGCTGGTCGCGTGTGCCACTGCTTGCGGCGTACCAATGAGCGCCGGAGTGCCAATCCGCACTGCTCGCGATCAAGTTTTGGTGAACGCGAGGAGGCAAGCAGTGCTTCAGCGAACTATCCCTGCCTTCTCCTCTGCCGCGAGCAGTGGCACGCTTTCGGCCTGCTAGTCGCGAACCTTGGCATAGAGCCATAAGTCGCGCGGAACATCGCCTAAGTTGGGCAGCACCATGTAGCGGCGCGTGATGCCTTCCAGCGTCAGGCCTGCCTTCTCGAGCACGCGGGCAGACGCCGGATTCTCCAAGTCGCAAAATGCCTGGATTCGCCAAATAGTGGGTTCATTCATGGCCGCCGCGACAAAGACCCGCGCCGCTTCCGTGGCGAAACCGTGTCCCCAGGCGTCGCGCGCCAGGCAATAGCCGAACTGCATGCGCGAGCCTTGCAGCCCGCCACCGACAGATCCCAGAAGCTCCCGCGTGTCGCGCGAGAATATCAGATAACCGGCGCTCGCGCCTTGCTGGTTATCGCCGACGATCCTCTGCAGATACGATCGCGTGTCGTCGACCGAGCGATGCGGCGTCCAGGAAAGGTAGCGGCACACCTCGAGATCCTGGCCATATCGCGAAAAGATGCTTTCCGCATCCGCTTCAGCCGGTGGGCGCAGCAATAAGCGAGGTGTCAGCAACTGCTCTGGAAAGGCCATGGGATTGCGTTCCTTCGAGCGCCGGATGTGCGCGGGGGAGCGGGGCCCCGGCGGTGCCGGTTATGACTGTTGTACCGCCTTGCAAGTTCGCGCGCGCCGTGAACGGCCCTGGATTGGCGGATGGGCCCGGCAAAATTTGCGGCGGTCCGCAGCGGTGATTAGGCTGGAATTTCAAGGACTGTCCGACGGCTCTTCTGCTTCCCTCCTCTTCGCTACTCGAGGCTCCGATGCGATTCTCCCCCTCGCTCCTGCTTGTTGCAATTGCCGCGTTATGTGTAAGTTCCTCTGTCACGCGCGCCCAGGAGGCTTCCGACTACGCCGCCCGGATGAGCGCTCGCCACGATTTGGAACTTGCGAAAATGGAGCTGCGGCACTACTGGCAAGTCGAGTATCCCCGTGCCCAACGGCATCTAAACTCCGCAATCGAGCTGACCGAAGCGGAGATTCGCGATTACCGGGCGCGCTTGCGCGCGTATCGGCCTTTCGACCGGTTTTCCACAGGCCAGCCGCTGCTGATCACGCTGCAAGAACTGCGGATGTGTCTGCGGGATGCCGAGCTTCGGCTGCGCGATTTGTGGGCCGAGCGCAATGCACTCGTGAGATTCCATTCGGACGACTGGCGGTTCTTGGAGATGAAAGTCCACCAAGCCCGGCTGCGCGTCGCAGAGCTCGAGGCGGACGACGAAGAGGTGGCCAGGGAGGAGCCACTCGCTCAGACACGATAATGGCCCGACCTTTCACGCTCGCGTGCCCGGCAAAACGCCGCGGCAGTTGAGGCTGTGCTGCTTGCGCCCTAGAATACCACGTGGCCGCGTCGTCCCGCGGCGCGATTGCGAGCCTCGGAGAGACTCGCCTCCTTGGCGCGAAATTCATCCTCATGAGCGAGCTTCATCACGAATGCGGCCTGGCCGCTGTCTACCATCTGCCCGGCGACGAGGTCAGTCCGCTTTGTCCGCCGCAGGGCCCCGACCATGTTTCCCGGCTCATCCCGCGGATTTTGCTCGACGTGCAGAACCGCGGCCAGCTTTCGGCCGGCATCACCAGCTACCATCCGCAGCGGCAGCAGTTGCTGGAAACCTATCGCGGCGTGGGGACCGTGACCGAGGTGTTTCGGCTCAGCCATCGCGGAAAAGCGGAAAGCATCATGTCCCGCTGCGCTGGGCGGGCGGCGATCGGGCACGTCCGCTACGCAACCTGCGGCGACGACGATCTCAGCTACGCTCAGCCGTTCGAGCGCCATCACCTGGAGAAGCGCAAGTGGTTCAGCTTTGGCTTCAATGGGCAACTGGCAAACTATGCCGAGCTGCGCGACAAGCTGCTGGCCGACGACGAGCACCACCTGGCCCGCGACACCGACACCGAAATCATCATGCACGAAATCAGCCGCGAGCTGTCGGGCGATCGGCAGCCGACGTTGCGGGAAATAATGCACAATGTCGCCAAGCGGTTCGACGGCTGTTACAACCTGGTGCTGCTCAACGCGCTGGGCGAAATGGTCATTGCCCGCGACCCGTGGGGCTTCCGCCCGCTGTGCTATGCGATTGAGGGGCCGCTGCTGGCGGCTGCGAGCGAAAGCGTGGCCCTGTTAAACCTCGGCTTCTCGCACTCCAGCATCCGTTCGGTGGAACCGGGCGAAATGATCACCGTCAGCGACGGCAGAATCAACATCGAACGCTTCATCGATAGCCCCCGCCGCGCCCACTGCTTCTTCGAGTGGGTTTACTTCGGCAACGTGGCCAGCTCGATGGACGGGCGAAGCGTTTATCTTGCCCGCAAAGCGCTGGGCGAAGAATTGGCCCGGCTGGAAGACATTCCCATCGATGAGAACACGATCGTCGTCCCCGTGCCGGACACCAGCAAATGCGCGGCCGACGCAATGGCCTACCGCCTCGGCGTGCCCAGCGCCGAAGGTCTCATCCGTAACCGCTACACCGGCCGCACCTTCATCGAAGGCACCGACAACCGCGCTCGCAAGGCGGCCGCGAAATACACGCCCTTGCGCGAGGTGCTGGAAGGCAAGCGTGTGTTGCTGGTCGAGGATTCGATTGTGCGTTCAACCACGATGCGGGTGCTCATCTCGCGGCTGCGCAAGGTCGGCAAGGCGCGGGAGATTCACGTCCGCGTGGCTTGCCCGCCGATCACCTCGCCCTGTTTTTACGGCATCGACATGTCGACGATCTCCGAGCTGTTCGCGCCGCGATTCATGCGCGAAGGTCGCCCGCTGACGGAAATCTATGCGGAGATGGCCCGCGACTTGGGCGCCGATTCGTTGCGTTATCTGCCGATTGAGTCGGTCGAGCGGGCCGTCAACCGCCCGGCCGACGAACTGTGCCGCGCGTGCATCACCGGCCGCTATCCCACGCCGCATGGGCAGAAGCTCTACCAGATCGCGCTGGCCAATGCCCAAGCCGGCGCGCCGAGCGAAACCACCGGCAGCCGCCCCGTACGCACGTACGAGTCCAGCGTGGCGCCGGTTTGAGACTCTCGCCAAAGCTGAATGCGACGAAGCGTCAGCAGTGGCGCAGAGAACGCAAAGCTTCACATCGATTTCTCGCTGAGTTCTCTGCGCCTCTGCGTGAGCATCTTTTCCCCTTTTCGCTGCCGTCGGGCCGCCGTATTATCGTTGCATGCCGCCGAAGACCTCGACCGCCGCCACCGCGGGGCCGCCAATTCAGGTGCTTGTTGTCGATAACGACATCGCTCACGCCGATGCGATGGCCGACAGTCTGCGCAGCATCGGCTTTGCCTGCACAGTGGCGGGCGGGGGCAGCGAGGCCATTTCGCTCCTGGAAACCCGCACTTTCGAAATTGTCGTCACCGACCTGAAAATGCCGGAGATCGGCGGACTGGAAGTGCTCGCCAAGTGCAAGGAGCTGCAGCCCGATGCGGCGGTGATTCTAGTCACGGGCCACGGCACCATTGAGTCTGCGGTCGAGGCAATCCAGCGCGGCGCCATTAATTTTCTGCTGAAGCCGCTGGATTTGAAGCAACTTCGCGCGGTGGTCGAGCACGAAGCCCGACCCCAGTACCTGCGCCGGGCTAACGCTGAGCTGCACCGCCGGCTCGACGAGCGATTTGGCTTCGAAGGCGTTATCGGCAACAGCCTGCAGATGCACGACATCATAGCGCGGTTACAGCGAATTGCCCCCACCGACGCCAGCGTCTTGATCCAAGGCGAGACGGGCACCGGCAAGGAGCTGGTGGCCAAGGCGATCCATCAGAACAGCCCGCGCAAGAAGCGGCCGTTCGTGCCGCTCAATTGCGCAGCCCTCAGCGAGCACATTTTGGAGAGCGAGCTGTTCGGCCATGTCCGTGGCGCTTTCACCGACGCCTCCAGCGACCGGCAGGGAAAATTCGAATACGCCGACGGCGGCACGCTGTTTCTTGATGAGGTCGGCGACATGCCGATCCCCACGCAGATCAAGCTTCTGCGCGTGATCGAAACGGGCGAGATCACTCGCGTCGGCTCCAACGAGCCGATCAAAGTCAACGTGCGGATTCTTTCGGCCACCAATCGTGATCTGGAAAAATCCATCGCCAATGGCACGTTCCGCGAAGATCTGTACCATCGGCTGAAGGTGGTCACGATCACGCTGCCGCGCTTGACCGAGCGGCGGGAGGACATTCCGCTGTTGATCGATTACTTCGTGAAAGAGCATGCCAAGCGCCATCAAAAAACGATTCACGGGCTATCGACGGCGGCGCGGCGGCGGTTGCTCGTCTTCGACTGGCCCGGCAACGTGCGGCAACTGCGCAACGTCATCGAAAGCATGGTTGTCGTCGACTACGATAGCGTGCTGGATATGGACGACCTGCCCGACGAGCTCGCGCCCACGAACGGCGAGGTCGCTTCAGCGACCGGGCCCGACGGGCTCCAAACGCTCGTCGGCAAACCAATCGCGGAAATCGAAAAACTGTTCATCGGCGAGACTCTCAAAGCCACCGGCGGCAACCGCGAGGAAGCGGCCGGCATGCTGGGCATCGGCGAGCGGACGCTGTATCGGAAAATTAAAGAATATGGACTCTCGTAGTGTCTCACGCAAAGGCGCTAAGGCGCAAAGGTGAGAGGAAGATGCGAGATGACGATGCCGGAAGGATTCATGATGGCTCCCACTCAGCATTCATCACTCACCTTTCATTCTTTATCCGCTTCTTAGCGCCTTTGCGTGAGATCCCCAGCCATGGCTAGAATTCAGCAATTATCGCCGAGCGTGGTGAACAAAATCGCTGCCGGCGAGGTAATTGAGCGGCCGGCCAGCGTCGTGAAGGAGCTGCTGGAGAACTCGGTCGATGCCGGCGCGTCGCGGATCGACGTGACGCTGGAAAAGGGCGGCAGCGAAGTGATTCGCCTGGCTGACAACGGCTGCGGTATCGCGGCCGAGGAGTTGCCGCTGGCCGTTTCGAGCCACGCCACGAGCAAAATTCGCTCGGCTGACGATCTGTTCTCCGTGGCCACGCTCGGTTTTCGCGGCGAGGCGCTGGCATCCATTGCCGAGGTCAGCCGGCTCATCGTCCGCAGTCGCACGGCCGATGCATCGAGCGGAGCGGAATTGGAAATCGTCGGCGGGGCGGCGCAGCCCGTCGCGCCCATCGGCTGCCCCGTCGGCACCACCATCGAAGTCCGCAATCTATTCTTCAACACGCCCGTGCGGCACAAGTTCCTGCGTTCGGCGCAAACGGAGATGGGCCACTCGATCGAGGCGGTGACGCGCCTGGCGCTGGCCTATCCGGCGATTCATTTCACGCTTGCGCACAACGGTCGGGCCGTCCACGATCTGCCCCCGGCTGCCGACATCCGGGCACGGATCGCCGCGTTCTTCGGCGATGAGCTGGCCGACGGCCTCATCCAGATTCACAGTGAGGAGGTCGGTATCACGCTCAGCGGGTATGTCGCCAATCCGATGCACAGCCGCGCCACTGGCCGGATGCAGTATTTGTTTCTCAATGGCCGGGCGATCCGCGATCGGGCCTTGCAGCACGCGCTGGGCGAGGCGTATCGCGGCCTGTTGCTCACGGGCCGGCAGCCGATCTGCTTCCTGCGGCTCGACATGCCTGCGGAGCTCGTCGATGTGAACGTGCATCCGACCAAGCAAGAAGTCCGTTTCCAGGATGCGGGCCGACTGTACAGCCAGTTGCTCGGCACGCTGCGCACGAAATTCCTCACCACGGACCTCACCGCCCGCGGCGCGTCGTCCCCTGGTTCAGGGTCGTTTGGCGGCGAAGATGACGCGACTGCCATCGGCGCGAGCGAGTTGGTCCAGTGGGCGAAGCAGGAATTGGGTAAACAGCTACAGCGAGCCGGGGCGTCCCCGCCCCCGGCCCGAATCGACCCCGAGGACCTCCCGGCTCGTGTGCCGCGCACCCTCGACGAACCATTGCAGTTGCACCGCATCGACGTGCCTTCGTTTATGCCGTTCGATAGTGGCCGGGCGTCATCTTCGCCCCCTCCAAGCGAGGACTCTGGCGAGAGCTCCATACCGCCCGACCAGCGACCTATTAGGTCGCGGCTAGACGAGCGAAACGGGCCGCGTAATGCACTGCAGGTTCACAACCGCTATCTCGTCGTAGAAAACGAAGCCGGCATCGAGGTCATCGACCAGCACGCGCTGCACGAGCGAATTCTCTACGAGCAGATACGCGAGAAGGTGCTGAGCGGCGCGCTGGAGTCGCAAAAGCTGCTCGTGCCTGAGCCGGTCGATCTCTCGGCCAGCGAGGCGGCGGCCGTGCTTGAGCAGGCCGAGCTATTGCAGCAGCTTGGCGTGGAGGTCCAGCCGTTCGGGGGCGAAACGGTGCTCGTCTCCAGCTACCCGGCGATGTTGGCGAACCTCAGCCCCGCAGAGGTGCTCCATGAACTCGTGGAAAAAATCCTCCCCGGCAATCGGCAACCGAACGCGCGGGACTTGCTCGATGAGTTGCTGCACATGATCGCCTGCAAAGCGGCCGTAAAGTTTGGCGACCGCCTTACTCCCGACGAAATCGATGCCTTGCTCGCTCAGCGGCATCTGGTCGACGACCCGCACCACTGCCCCCACGGCCGGCCCACCGCGCTCGTGTTCACCCGCGAAGACCTCGATCGCCAGTTCAAGCGGATTTGATTCAAGCTGCGCTTTCGACGAAGATAGCGGTAGGCCATGAGCTAAACCGCCCCTCGGCCGTGAGCTCGGGGCCGAACGGCAAGCGGTAGTTTCCCTGTCTCCTGCATCCTGTATCCCCGCACATGATCTGCGTCAGCATCGGCCGCAGCCGACATAAACACATGCGAGCCGAGCACGTGCACCTGGTTGAGCAGGGGGCACAGTTGGTGGAGCTGCGCCTCGATTACATCAGCTCGCGGGTCAACATCCAGCGGCTACTCAAGGATCGACCCTGCCCGACCGTGATCACGGTACGCCGGGAGCAGGATGGCGGCAAATACATGGGCAGCGAGGAAGCGCGGCTGATCATGCTCCGGGAGGCGATTGCCAACGGAGTGGAATACGTCGACCTGGAAGACGATATTGCCGGCCAGATTCCGCGGTTCGGCAAGACGAAGCGGATCATCAGCTACCACAGCTTCCGGAACACGCCCGAGAACCTCCGCGAGCTGCATGCCCGGCTCAAGGCGCTCGACGCCGACATCGTGAAGATCGCCACGATGGCCAACCAGCCGCACGATAACCTGCGCGTTTTGGAGATGATGCAGGAGAGCGATTCGCCGACGATCGGCATGTGCATGGGCGATATCGGCACGCCGTCGCGTATTTTAGGAGCGAAGTTCGGCGCGCCGCTCACGTATGCCACGTTTCACCATGAACGGGCGCTCGCGCCGGGGCAGCTCAGCTACGACCAGATGGTCAACATCTATCGGCACAACAGCATCGGGCCCCCGACGGCCGTGTATGGCGTCGTGGCCGATCCGGTCGGCCACAGCCTCAGCCCGCAGATTCATAACGCGGCCTTTGCCGAGACCGGGATCGACGCTGTGTACGTGCCCTTTCGCGTCCCGCTCGATACGCTGGGGCAATTTGTGGAGGACGTGCCGCGGCTGGGAATTCGCGGCCTGAGCGTCACGATTCCGCATAAGGAGATGATCGCGAAGTTTCTCACCAAGGTCGATCCGGCCGTGAAAGGCATAGGCGCGGTGAACACCGTATTGTTTAAGGGTGCGGAGGTGCTCGGTTACAATACCGATTACAAGGCGGCCATGGATTGCCTGGAAAGCGCGATGGGTGGCATTGCGGTCCAAGGGCCCAGCCCGCTGAAAAACAAAAGGGTGCTTGTGCTTGGGGCCGGCGGCGTTGCGCGTGCGATCATGTATGGGCTGCAGCGCCGCGGTGCCAAAAGCACCATCGCCAGCCGCACGCGCTCCCGGGCGCAATACCTGGCGGAGACATTTGGCGGCCGCTGCGTCGAATGGGCGGCCCGACACATCGCCGACACGGAGATTATCATCAATTGCACGCCGGTCGGCATGCACCCGAACGTCGATGAGACACCCTTCATCAAATCGCACCTCAAGCCGGCGATGATCGTCTTCGACACGGTCTACAACCCCGAGTCAACGCTGCTGTTAAAGGAGGCACGCTCACAGGGCTGCCGGATCGTCACCGGCGTCGAGATGTTCATCCGCCAGGCGGCGCTGCAGTTCCTGTTGTTCACCGGCAAGGAAGCGCCCGAGCAGTTGATGCGCGAAACGCTCAAGCGGGCGATTGGACCGGTGAAGTTTTATGGCGCATCGAAACTTTGATTCACGCCGCATCATGGACCTCGGCGATCGATCCATCTTATTGATCGGCTACCGCGGCACGGGCAAGACGACCGTCGCCCAGTTGCTCGCCGGACGGCTCGGCTGGGACTGGATGGACGCCGATGATGAAATCGAGCGGCGCGCCGGAAAGTCGATTGCGGCGATCTTCGCCGAGGATGGCGAGGCAGCGTTCCGCGATCTGGAAGCCAGCATCGTGGCCGAGCTGTGTCGCTGGCGGCGCTCCGTCGTCGCGCTGGGAGGCGGGGCCGTGTTAAGCGAGGCGAATCGCACGGCGATCCGACTCGCTGGAATTGTGGTCTGGCTCACAGCGACGGTCGACACGCTCGTCCGCCGACTCGCGGCCGATGAAGCGACGGCCAGCCGCCGCCCGCCGCTGACAGAATCCGGGGGACTCGCGGAAATTGAAACTCTTTTAGCCACGCGGGAGCCGATTTACCGCGCTTGTGCTACGTTTGAGGTCGATACGGAAGACAAGACTCCCGCGGAAATCGTCGAGGAAATCGTCGCCCGATTGCAGAGCCGGGAGTAAGGCAAATTCCCAAGCCGAGCAAGGCGGGGCCGGGGACGGCCCGGCTCGCCCCGCTTGGGGACCAATCTTTTGTCGTCGCCAATGATCCCACTCTTTGTGCGATTGGCCATTGTGTTCGCCATTGGCGCGTGCTTGGGGTCATTTGTGAACTGGGCGATTTATGCGCTCGCATGGCGGCCGCGGCCGATCTCGCCGTGGTCGCGCTTGGCGCCGGGTGCATCGCCGCGCGGGCGATTGGATCGCATGCCGGTATTCGGCTGGTTTTTGTTGAGCCGCGACGCCCAGCTGCATGGCCCGCGTTTTTGGATACGCCCCTTGTTGGTGGAAATCGGTTTGGGCGTCGCGCTGGCCGCCCTCTACTGGTGGGAAGTGATTCGCCTCGGGCTGATTGAAGGACAGGTCGGAGTGCCCGTCGCGCCTCCGGATTGGACCGTCTATTGGCAATTTGCAAGCCATGCCCTGTTATTGTCCTGGATGCTCGCCGCCTCTTTCATCGATATCGATGAGAAGATTATTCCGGATGAAATCACGGTCACTGGAACGTTGCTCGGCTTAGTGTTGGCGACGCTGGTGCCGATGTCGCTGTTGCCGCACGTAGCCGTACGCCCGGTGGCACCGGCCGTGGGCGTGCAGCTCCTCAACGCGGCCGGCGGACCGGTGATCGGGCCCAACGGCGACCCGGTCTGGCTCGAGCCGATGACAACGGTGGCGCCAAAAGCGTGGCCGCCCACCTGGGGTCGCCCGCGCGACTGGCGCTCATTAACCATCGCGCTCGGCTGCTACTGGCTGTGGTGCTTTGCGCTGGCCCCGCGAATCTGGCGGGGACGGCGCGGGCCGGCATTCGCCCTGCGGCTGATCGCAAGCCGCGTTCGCCGCGAGTTCGGCCGGCCGCCGCTGGGCTGGCTGTTGGTCATTGGCACCGCGGGAATTGGGTGCGTGTGGGCCACCGGCGAGTCTGCTTGGTGCGGATTGCTCACCGCGTTGATTGGGTTGGCGGGAAGCGGCGGCATCGTCTGGGCGGTCCGGCTCATCGGCACGGCGGCGTTGCGCCGCGAGGCAATGGGCTTTGGCGACGTGACTCTCATGATGATGATCGGCACGTTCCTCGGCTGGCAGGCGTGCCTGATCACCTTCTTTGTCGCACCGTTCGCCGGCCTCTTGGTAGGCGTGGCACAGTTCATCCTTCACCGCGACGATGTGATTCCGTATGGCCCATTCCTCTGCCTGGGCGCGGCAGCAGTTGTCGTCGCTTGGGCGCCCGTTTGGACATGGGCCCAACCGCTGTTTCAAGTAGGCCCTCTCGTGCCCGCGGTGCTGGTCGTATGCCTCGTGCTGCTGGGCCTCATGCTGGCGATCTGGCGGATCATCAAAACAGCCCTCTTTGCGGTGGCGCCGTGAGGCGAATCAGCGGGCTATATTTGCCACAGAGGTCACAGAGGGCACTGAGGAGGCAATAAATTGAAACCGCCAATTGACCCCAATATTCACCAATAGTTGTAACGCAGGTTTGATTAATTGCGTATTCCCTCTCTGTGATCTCTGTGGCAAATGATCGGTTTTGCAGCGGAATAGATCATGCATTGGCCGATTGAAAAGGTGATCGACATTGACGCGGGGCAAGCGCGAATCCGCGCACGGCGCTATGGTGTCATCGAGACAGCCGGAGGCGAGCTGCGAGCAATTCATTTGCGTCCTTGGCCCAAACTGGTCACGCTGCGGGAGCTGTGGCCGCTCGGTCCGCGCTATCATGGCGGCGGCGCCGCCGATCGTTGCCTGCTCTACTACAACCAGCCACGGCGGATGCCGAACTTCCTGGCGCTCAAGTATGTGATCTCGACGAGCGGCACCAGCTACCGGACGTTTCGCGCGGCCTTAAAAGTGCTGGACCAAGTCGCCGCGCTCAAGCAGATCGACGCCATCGTCTGTGACGCGGCTAATGTCCGATTGTCCGACCGGCTGATGACCCGCTTTGGCTGGGAGCCGCACAAGCCGCAGCGTTGGCATCGCAATTACATCCGCCGCTTCTACGGCGTTTATCCAATGGCTGCTAGCTAGTCCGAAAGGGGGCGGGTGCCTGGGGCGGAGCCGCGACGCCCCAGATTCCACGGCTCTGGGGCATCGGTCGCCGCGGCGACCTCTGCCCCAGCCACCCACCGCAACCCTACGCTGCGATAGCGGGCTTGTCGCGGCACTAGCGGCTTGCTAGTCTCCGCTGCTCTTCAACTAGCCAGTCAGCCGCGACAGGATTCGTCGCTGTGTCACACGCCAAGTTTTGCCGGTCTCGTCGCGTGTTCGCGCTAGCGGTATGGACGCTATGCATCGTCGGTTGCGGCGGGCGGTTCGTGTACGGGCCGAGCGGGCAACAAGCCGCGGTCACGCTTTCGCCCCAACAGCAAACCGCGTTGGCACAACAGACGCAGCAGTACCAGCAACGGGCCGCCGCGCTGGATCGCGACAATCAAGAGCTCCAATCGATGCTGGCCCAGGCGCGTCAGCAGACGCAGTTGCTCGAAGAGCAAATGCGCGCCACGCAGACACAGCTACGCGATACGACCGATCGGCTAGCCTCAGTACAGGCCGATAACGATCTGTTGCGGAACCGCACAACCGCCCTGGCCGCCAGCGTGCAAACCCGCAGCCAGGCCGAGATTCGCGCCAACAACAGTCTGCTGCGGAGTCTTACGATCGCCAGCATGCCGGGCATTAACGTTCGGCAGGACGGCGAAGTGATTCGCATCGAGCTGCCGGGCGACCAGCTCTTCAATTTCGGCGCCGCTCAGCTCAAGCCGGGCGCCGACGGACTGCTGCGCACCATTGCGGCCGACCTCTCACAAAACTACCCACAGCAGCTCATCGGCATCGAAGGGCACACTGACGGCAGCCCGAGTGTCTCGCCGCAGTTCCCCACCGACCATCACCTGGCAGCTGCCCAGGCGATGGCCGTCTACGAGGGCCTGTCCCGCGCCGGCGGAATGCCGCCCCGGCAACTCTTTGTCGTTGCCCACGGCGGCAGCCACCCGATCGTCTCCAACGGTACCGACGCCGGCCGCGCCCGCAATCGCCGCGTCGAAATCGTTGTCTACCCCGAAACGATGCGCCGCTAACTCGGCTGACGCTTCTCGCATTGCCTGTTAAAATGGCGGCGGCGCGCGAACCATCCGCGTCAGCCACTGTCCGGATTTTGACTCTTAGCTCTCGACTCGTGACCGCCCATGCTCGCCATCATCGATTACGAAATGGGCAACCTTCGCAGCGTCCAGAAGGGATTCGAGCGCGTGGGTCATGCGGCCACGATCACGAGCGACCCGGCGGTGCTTGCCGATGCGGAAAAAATCGTGTTGCCCGGCGTCGGTGCGTTTCGCGATGCCATTGCCGCGCTGCGGCAGCGAAAGTTGGTGGAGCCGATTCGCACGGCGATTGAGGGCGGCAAGCCGTTTCTCGGCATTTGCCTCGGGCTGCAGCTATTGTTCGATAAGAGCTATGAGGATGGAGAGTACGAAGGCCTTGGGATCGTGCCGGGTGAAGTGGTGCGATTTCGCGTCCCGGCCGATTACAAAGTTCCACACATGGGTTGGAACCAGTTGCAATTCCGCAGCCGCCCGCCCGTCTTCGACGGCGTCGACAACGGTGCGTACTTCTATTTCGTCCACTCGTACTACGTCGTGCCCAAAAACAAATCCGTAATCTCCACTGAGACCGATTACGCGCAGCCATTCTGTTCCAGCATCTGGCGCGACCGCTTGTTTGCCGTGCAGTTCCACCCGGAAAAGAGCCAGGCAGCAGGCTTGCGATTACTCAAGAATTTCGCCGAGTTCACCTGAGGATGCAGGATGCGGGATGCAGGGGGCAGGGAATGGCAGATGATCGGTTTGCATGGAGCCCTGCTCCCTGCATCCCGCATCCTGCACCCTTCGCAACTCGCTTGCAACATGCGACTTGCGCGATCCGGCACAGCCCGCGGCCCCTTGCCACACGGCGCAGCCTGTGCCATATTTCGGGTTCCTGAGCTCGTCCTAAAGGTGCCGATTCAGTCGGCTGTCTCGACGGAACGCATTCATGCAAGTCTGGCCGGCGATAGACCTCCGCGGCGGCAAGTGTGTTCGCCTGCAGCAGGGCGATTACCAGCGTGAGACCGTGTTTGCGGAGGATCCCGCGGCGGTTGCCCGGCGTTTCGTCGAGCAGGGCGCCCGGCACGTCCACATCGTCGATTTGGAGGGAGCGCGTGAAGGCCTGCCGGTCAACCTGCCCAGCGTCCAGGAGATTTTGGAAGCGGTCGATATCGAGTGCGAGCTGGGCGGCGGCATTCGTGACGAGCAGTCGATTCGCGAGCTGCTGGATTTCGGTTTGGATCGGCTCGTGATCGGCACCTCGGCGCTGAACGACCCAGAATGGTTTCGCCAGGCGTGCCGGCAGTTTCCGGGCAAGCTTGTGCTGGGAATCGATGCCCGCGATGGAATGGCCGCTACGGATGGCTGGCTGGTCACGAGCAAGGTGACGGCGATCGAGCTCGCCCGGCAATTCGCCGCCGAGCCGCTGGCCGCCATTATCTATACCGACATCGCCACCGACGGCATGATGGCTGGACCAAACTTTCCGGCCATGGCGGAAATGCAGTCGCATGTCGATGTGCCGATCATCGCGTCGGGAGGCGTCACGACGGCCGACGACGTGGCCCGTCTCGCCGCCGTCGGCCTCGCCGGTTGCATCATCGGCCGCGCTTTGTACGAAGGCACGTTGACGCTCGCCGACGCGCTGCAGGCCGCCGACAACACACACAGGTTGAACGTTTCATGACATGACGGCGTGAGTAAGTGAGTGCGTCTCATCAGCCAAGCCGAGTCGCCGCGGCGACCCGTCGGTCGGCCGCCGACAAGTCGGCGGCTTGGGTTGGCCGCTCGTTACTTACCGAATCGAATAGAGAATGACGGAGTAAACATGGCCAGAAACGTCGACGACATTCGCAACATCGCTGTCTGCGGGCATGGCTCCTCGGGCAAGACGACGCTCGTGGACCACCTGCTCGTAAAAACTGGGGCTGTCACCGGCCAGCCCAGCGTCGACAGCGGCACGAGCATCTGCGATTTCGACGAAGAGGAAAAACACCACAAGCATTCCATCGAGGCGTCGATCGTCCACTTCGATCACGCGGGCAAGCGGTTCAACGTAATCGATACGCCCGGCTATCCCGACCTCATCGGCCAGACGATCGGATCGCTGCGGGCGGTGGAAACGGCGATCATCGCGATCGATGCCCACGCGGGGATCAAAGTGAACACCCGCCGCGTGTGGCAGGAGGCCGGCGACGCCGGGCTGGGCCGCATCCTCTGCATCACCAAGCTGGACACTGACAACATCAATTTCTCCGCGCTCATCGACTCGATCAAGGAAGTCTTCGGCCCGCAATGCGCGCTGTTCAACGTGCCGATCGGCCATGGGCACGACTTGAAAGGCGTCGTGAGCACGCTCGATGTGCCCAAGGACACGGCCGGCGCGCTGGTCGACCCCAATGACGTCAGTCAAACCGTCATGGAATCGATCATCGAGGCGGACGAAGGGGTGATGGAGAAGTACCTCGAAGGCGAAATGCCGTCGAAAGAGGAACTGCAGCGGCTATGTGCTGAAGCTGTCAGGCAGGGCACGCTCACGCCTGTTGTTTGCGTCTCAACCAAAATGGGCATCGGACTGGATGAGTTTCTGGCGGTGCTCGCGCAGGCTTCGCTGCCGCCCTCCGCCGTGCCGCGCACCGCAAAGAAAGACGGCGACGATGTGACGCTCAAAGCCGATCCCAAGGCGCCGCTGGCCGCTCAGGTGTTCAAAACTCGGATCGACCCCTTCGTGCAGCGGCTGAGCTACATCCGCGTCTATTCGGGCACGCTGAAGAAAGACAGCACCGTGCCGTCGCCGGGCTCGCGCAAGGGCATCAAGATCGGCCCGCTGCTGTCCGTTCAGGCGGACAAAACCACGCCCGTCGAGGAGGCGATTGCCGGCGACATTGTCGCCGTCGCCAAAACTGAGGACCTGCACACCGGCACGTCGCTGGGCGAAGTCGAGCTGCCGCCGATCCAATTCCCGACGCCGATGGTCGGCCTGGCCGTCGCCCCCAAAGCCCGCGGCGACGAAACGAAGCTGTCTGGTGCCCTGCACAAGCTCACCGAGGAGGACCGCACCGTCCACGTCGAGCACGACCAGGAAACCAAAGAGATGGTGCTCACCGGCATGAGCGAGCTGCACTTGCAACTTTTGCGGGAGCGGCTCAAGCGACGCGACAAGGTCGAAGTCGAAACGCACGAGCCGAAAATTCCCTACCGCGAGACAATCCAGGCCAACGCCGAAGGCAGCTACCGCCACAAGAAGCAGTCGGGCGGTTCCGGCCAGTTCGGCGAGGTCCACATCCGCATGTATCCGTTCCCAGAGGGAGCGAATCCCGAGGAGTATGCGAGCAAGGAGCGTTTCCCGCAGCTCAAGAACACCCACTTCCACGAAAAGCACAATTTCCTGTGGGTCGATACAGTCGTGGGCGGCACGATTCCCGGGAACTTCATGCCCGCTATCGAAAAGGGTTTCTTGGAGAAGGTCACCTCGGGTGTCGTCGCCGGCTACCCGGTGCAGAATATCTGCGTCGAAGTCCACTTCGGCAAAGACCACCCGGTCGATTCGAATGAAACCGCCTTCCGCATTGCGGGCCGGCAGGCGTTCGCCAAGGTGTTTCGCGAGGCCCGGCCGAGCTTGCTGGAGCCGATCGTCAAGTTGGCGATCACCGTGCCGGTGGGCAACGTCGGCGACGTTTCCAGCGATCTCTCGGGCCGGCGCGGCCAGATGGTCGGCATGGATTCGGCCGGCGGCGGCATGACCACCGTCGAGGCCACCTGTCCGCTGGCCGAGGTGATGACCTACGCTCGCACACTCTCCTCAATGACCGGCGGCCAGGGCAGCTATACGATGGAGTTCTCCCGCTACGACGTCGTGCCGCCGAACGTCCAGCAGCAGATCATCGCCAAGGCGAAGCTCAAGGAAGAAGAAGAGTAGCAGACATAAAGCCGCGACCGTTGGTCGCGCGTTTCCCTCGACACCTAGCCGTAGCGCAAAGTGGAGCCGGTTGCCGCGCTGATGATTGCGACGGGCTTGCTGGCGGCGGCCGTGGTCATCGCGATTCAAAGCGTGAGAGAGATTCGCGAACCGCACCGTCTCCCCGAGGCATACACGCTGATCGTGCTGGTCGTCGTCGTCGTCAGCAAGGAGCTGTTGTTTCGTTTTCTGTTTCGTGCCGGCGAATCGATTGGCAGCCACGCCTTGCGGACCGACGCCTGGCACCATCGCAGCGATTCGCTCACGTCGCTGGCCGCGTTTATCGGCATCTCCATTGCGCTCTTAGGCGGCAAGGGATACGAACCAGCCGATGATTGGGCCGCGCTATTCGCCGCGGGCGTCATTGCCTTCAACGGAGTCCAACTGCTGCGCAAAGCCTGGCGCGAGATCATGGACGCCGCCCTGCCGGAACGCGTCGTCGACGACATCCGGGAAATCTCGCGCCATGTCGACGGCGTGGCCGGCATCGACATGTGCCGCGTTCGCAAGAGCGGCTTGGGACTATGGGTCGATATCCACGTCGAGGTCCACGGCGACATGACCGTCCGCGACGGGCACCACATCGCGCATCGCGTCAAGGACGCTCTGTTGGCTTCGAAGCACAACGTCATGGACGCCGTCGTCCACGTCGAACCTATGGACGACGAGCAACAGGGCGATGGGCTCAAGCGGTGATTCAACTAGCTGGCGGCCGGCGCGACCCAAATTTCATCATCTCTCAAGGTTGCCAGATCGCGCTCGACCGCAGCTCAGTACCTCCCACCTCTATCGCCGCCCACGCTGGCCGATACCGACGAACATCAGCATGGCTCCTGCGACGAGCATGAAGCATGCCGGCTCCGGCACCGCGATGAACATGTATGCTATCCCGCCTGGTCCATTGGGCCCCACTCCGTTGGGCGGTGTGTTGGTAACCATAGCGTAGAGCTCGCCGTTCCCATCCTGGCCAAAGCCGTGGACGGTAACCTGATTGGGCAACTGGTGGCCAGGGAATTGGGGAATCAGGAATTCCTTGATCTCACCGGTCGTGAGGTCGGCATAAAACAGCCGGCCATCGATGCGCGGGCCGCCTCGAATCGCCAGATCGCCGAAGACGTACTTGCCGAACAGCTCGGGAATTGCGCTACCGCGGTACACGAAGCCGCCGGTGACCGAGATGCCGTCGCCGTGGTCGTACTGCAGGTATCCCATACTGCCCTGGATCGGATCGGTAAGAGAGCTTCCCGGGAGTTCTGGACTGTTGGCTCCGATCGTGCCGTCGGGTCGGTTAAAAAGGAACGTACCTTCCTTGATTGCCCAGCCGTAGTTTTTGCCAACTTCGATCCTATTGATCTCCTCAATGTTGTTTTGACCAACATCGGCCAAGATCAAATTGCCTGTGCCGCCAGTGCCGACGTCGAAGGCAAAACGGTAAGGGTTCCGCAGCCCGTAGGCGTAGATTTCCGGTACCTGGCCGGGTGCATCGAATGGATTGCCTGCCGGGATGCGGTACTCGCCGTTGCTGCTCACCGCATCGCCGCTGCCAAGAGTCAGCGACGGATGGATCGGGTCGATACGCAGCATCTTGCCGAGCACGTTGTTTTCTGTGATCACCTGGGCATTGCCGAGGGGCTCGCGATGGGCACGGCCCCGGTCATTGGCGCCGCCGCCGTCGCCGGTCGCCAGGTACAGGTAGCCGTCCGGGCCGAAGGCGACCGTCCCGCCGTTGTGGTTACCCTGGTCCTTGCCGATCGTAAAGATCACCCGCCGCGAACCCGGATCGATCACGTTCGAGGTGGGCGTCGTCATTTGGTACTCGCTGACGACATTCACATAATTGAGCACGCTCGGGGCCTGCGTCGGTTCGTTGGGCACGGGAAACGTGAGAGGATTTCCGGCGAGCGCTTCGCTGGTATAGGTATAAAGCTTGCGGTAGCCGGGGCTACCCGGATTAGAAAAACCGGGGTGAAAGGCCAAGCCCAATAACCCGCGTTCGTCATTAAAGCTGGTTACATTGAGCGGGGGCGATACGCGGCTTTGCAGGTCCAACGCCACCGCGGGCGCCGCCGGGCTCCCGAGCTGTTTCACCAATACCAGGCCGTTCTGCTCCAGGATGAACAGCCGGCTGGTGTCGCCGGGCGGGTTGATCCCATACAGCGGGGCTGCCAGGGGGCCAGCGATGGATTTCAGACGGACGGCGATATCTCCATGCTCGATCGCGGGCAGGATATGGTCTGCCGATGCCGGCGCACCGAGCGCCAGGGCTAGGAAAGCTGCCGCGGTTAGCGCACGGCAATTCACTTGAACTTTATTCACGATCTCACTCCTCTTCAGAAGATTTGGGGAAACCGGCCCGCTTCCAACCAATCTGTCGCGTGCGGACAAATTCCACACACGTTTTCGGCCAGCGGCGCATGCGCGTAGCTCACGCGGCGCCGGCCTCTCATCGAGCGAGTCAACTCATTAGCAATGCCTCGACAGCGCGTAGTTCGATCCCATCATCACCACAGGCGCCTTGCCGAAACCCGCAGCGCGTTTTTCGTGAATCAAGGTTAGGAAGCCGCTTAGCCCGATTGGCCCGCGCGAACGGCGCTTCCCGCAAACCCTCGATTCACCTCCCGTCCTCCCCGACGGTTATTTTCCGCAGCCGTTCATCCGGCCGCGGCCTGTCCGTGTCGCCAAACCGAAAGCACTTGGTTTGTGGCCCGATGAAAACCAAGACGGGTTTGCTGGCCTAGATTGCGACTCGGCACGCTGCTTATGTTAATTGGCCGCAATAGGAATTGTCAAGCCTCCGCGGAAATTTCTTGGCGACCGACTGCCAGCGCGGGTGCGACACTCCTGCTTCGCCGGTTGCCCAAAAGGGACCATCCCATCACGGCCAAGGCTACCAGGACGACGCTCGCGGGTTCCGGCACGGCCAGACCGGCCCATGCGACCGCGAACTGCTCGGACCCCCCGAGAACGTTCGCTCCAAACACCCGCAGCGTGTACTGCGCCGTCTGCTGAAGATCGAAAAACAGATGCTCGACGTTGTCCACGCTGCTGATCGACTGCGCAATAAGGCTTCCGTTGCGCAGCACCTGCAAGTTCAGGTTGCTGAGCGCCTGTTGCACGAAGAACGAGTCACTCGCGTCGATGACGCCGTTGCCGTTGTCGAACCGGCCGACGTGACGATGCCACGCCAGCGTCGCACTGAGCGTGCTGCCTGAAATCAGGTTGGGGTCGATGACGTAGTCGATGAACTGTCCCGGGCCGATTGAATGGAAGTCCCAGCCAATGGGATCGACGATGCCAGGCGCCATTTCACCGGACAGATATTGCTGGGCCGCAGCCAGGCCGTTAATCCGACCGGCGCCTGAGTGCGTATCCAACGGCTGCGTTACCGTTTCGACGCCAGCGATATCGGAAACGTTGCCCGGCTCCCATGGATCGAAGTCACGATCGAGGACGTTTTTGTCCGCGCTGTTCAAGATGGCTGCCTTGACCACCAACGGATTGGTGCTGAGGCCGCGCGTCGTCCCGGCTTCAAGCATTTGGGCCATCAGACCGGCGACGTGAGGCGCGGCGAAGCTCGTGCCGTTGAGGCCCGTATCCCAATCGGCGGCCGCTCCCTCCCAATCGTCGTTCGCTAGGGTGAGCAGGGTGCCGGGGGCCACGACGTCCGGCTTCATGCGGCCGTCGGCGGTAAACGCTCCGGCACTGTCAACGCTGACCTTCGATAGATCGGCGATGGTTCGACCCACGGCGATGCCGTTGAACGCGCTGCCCGGCCCGCGGACCGCGTTGGTGCCGTTGCCCCCGCTGATGTTGCCCGAAGAGATCGTCGTGCTGATCCCGCGGGCATATGCAGCCCAATCGACCATGAGGTCGAGCTGTGAGTTGCCGGAGCTGTTGGCGGCGAAGAAGTTCAGGGAGAGGTTGAGGATATCCGCGCCATGATCGATCGCGTAACCGATGCCGTTCCGGACCGGCGTGTCGTTTGGAAAACTGTTGCCGCTGTTGAGCACGCGGGCATTGACGTAGCGGGCATCGGTTGCCATGCCGGTGAACGTGGCGTCGCGGCTGAGCACGGTGCTGGCGACCCAAGTGCCGTGGCCAAAAACGTCGTCGCCGCTGTTGAACGGCTCGGTCGTGACGAAGTTGGCTTCGGCCACCAGTCGCGAGCTGCCCAGGCTGTCGAGACCGGCCAATGCTGGATGCGTGTCGTCCACGCCGCTGTCGATGATGCCGACTACGACGCCCGTCCCGTCGCCTAGAAGCGTTCGCGAATCATCGCCGAAGATTCCCGGCACGCTGCCGTTCAGGGCCCAGGCGGGAGCGGCCAACGCGCATAGCATGAGCGCACCAATACTCCGCCAGACGGTGATGGACTTCATGAGGTCTTGCCTCGGCAGAAGAGCTTCGAAGTCGGCAATCTCTCTGTTCGCAGCCGACGGGTGGGGCGGCCGGCAGCAATTGCCTCGCCAGTTCTCAATTTACTGAAAAACTATGGGATGGCAAGGAAAAAGAGGCGGTAAACGGTTTTTAATGCCGGCAAGCCGCCCTCTGGGGGCAATCGGCCGTGCACAGGCCGAACCACTGTGACCACGAGCCATGTCCCTGGAAAGGGGGCCAAGGAGTCCGGGGCGGCCTGCAAATCTTTCATTTGCTCCTCTACCCTTGCCGAGAGAATCTGTAGTGGTTTGAAGGGCTGCACCAAACGGCGTAGAATGGCGCGCCAGACGATCATGAGGCACATAAGTTCTTCCCAGCTGCTGATGCGGTGCACCTGTACGGGTCCGGCCTAAGCCGGACAATCCGCTACCGTTTGGCCCCTCAGGGCCATCGTCTTTCGCATCTGAACATCGAGTCTTCAAGAGATCAGCCGGTCGTCGCCGAGTCACGTCGATTGGCGACGCACTTGTGCCCCAAGGCAATGTTTGCCAGGAGCATCGATCATGGCCACCGATTTTCGCCTCAAAGACCAGCTTCCCAAGCTTACGCAGCGGCTCGTTCAGACCTACGACGAAGTGGGCAAGATCAACCACCTCGGCCACTGCCCGCTGCCCAACTACGACGAAATCATCGCCGCCACCAACGATCTAAAGGAGATCCTTTATCCCGGGTATCGCCGGCGTGAAGGATTGCATCGCGGCAACGTCACTTATCACGTGGGCGATCTCATCGACCGGTTGCACGACCGCTTCACGATCCAAATCGGCCGCGCGCTACGGCACGAAGCCGGCGTGGCCGACGATTGCGATTCGGACCAGGATTTCGAAGCTCTCGGCCAGGCCAAGACGATGCTGTTTCTCGAACGGCTGCCCGAGCTGCGCAAGACGCTGGCCACGGACGTCCAGGCCGCTTACGATGGCGACCCGGCCTGCAAGTCGCTCGACGAGGTGATCTTCTGCTATCCGGGCCTGGAGGCGATCACCGTCTACCGGCTGGCCCACGTGCTCTACGAGCTCGATATCCCCTTTATCCCGCGGATGATGACCGAGTGGGCCCATAGCCGCACGGGCATCGACATCCATCCCGGAGCGAAGATTGGCGACTACTTCTTCATCGATCACGGCACGGGCGTGGTGATCGGCGAGACGACGGAGATCGGCGAGCACATCAAGCTGTACCAAGGCGTGACGCTCGGCGCACTGAGCTTCGCAACCGATACCGAAGGCAACCTCGTGCGCGGCCACAAACGCCATCCCACGCTTGAAGACCGTGTCGTGGTTTACGCCAACGCCACGCTTTTGGGCGGCAATACGGTCGTCGGCCACGATGCCGTGATCGGGTCTAGCGTGTGGCTGACGCAAAGCGTCGCCCCGAACACGACCGTCGTGCTGGAAAAGCCCAAGCTCAAGATGCGGAGTGAAATGGACGCGGCCTTGGGAGCGAAAGCCAACTTCCAGATTTGAGGCCATAAAGCCGGCGACGGCATCGCCGGTCGACGCTTCATTGCGGGCATGCCATGCCCGGCTTGATGAAGCGAACGTCAACTAATCGCTTCTCCAAACGGCGTCGTGCGCCGCGGCATCATTTTGCACAGCAGCACGCCGCCAAAGTAGAGAAACATCAGCGGCACCGCCATGAGGATCATGCTCTGCGGGTCGCCGCTGGGCGTGAGGACCATGGATAGGAAGCAGATCACGAGTGTCGAAACCTTCCAATAGCTCACGTAACTGGCCACCGTAAAGACTCCGATCCGCTCCAGGAACAGCATCACCAGCGGCAACTGGAAGCTCACGCCGAAGCCCAGCGGCAGGATCAGCACGAACGAGAGCCAATCGCTGATCCGCAGGTCGGGATCGATGCCCGTCAGCTCGTAGAACCACAGCAAGAACCGCAACACGTAGCGAAACACCACGAAGAACGCCAGAGCCACGCCGGCGAGAAACAACCCGATGCTGAACGGCAGAAAGATGTGCACGTATCGCCGCTCGTGCTGATACAAGCCGGCCGCCACGAACTGCCAGATAAAGTAAAACACGAACGGGCTGGCAAGAATTGCCCCGACCAAGAACGCCGCCTTCATGTACACGACGAACGGCTCTTGCGCGCCGAGCCCGATCAATTGCAGGCGCGAGTCACGATCCAAATCGTGATAAAGGCGCAGGGGGATCAGCTCGTCGCGCTGTGGCGGATCAGCGACGTCGCCTTGCGGCAGGTCCGGCAGATTGAACGTCTCCGGCAGCCAACTTTTTAGTGACTCGAGCAACTGCCGCCGGTCAACGTAACGCTCCTCGGCCACCAAACCTTGTTCGGCATAATGTTTTACCGCCTCGTCGATATTTGCTGGCACCGGCAGCCCTTCGGCACGACGCTGCTCCAGATAACGCCGTTCATCCTGCGTCGCCACGCGCCCATAATGCTCCTTCAGCGCTGCCCGCAGCGGCGTTTGGATGTAGTCGATGACCCGGTCGGAAAAAAGCAGCGCGACCAGAAACCCGACGCTCAGCGCCAACACGGCCTTAAATAGCGCCCGGCGGAGCTCCTCCAGGTGCTCGCCGAACGTCATCTTACTGCTTTCAAACAGGTCTTCGTTGTGTTTGCGGCGCACGAACTTCGCTAAGGCGGAAGGGGGAGCGGGGAGGGCGGAAGGACTCAGTCAGGCTGGCACGTTGCTATTAGCGATAATAATCATGCCGGCACGTGGCGACAACGCGCGTCTATCCGCCCTCAATGCGCCTCGGCGTCGGCATGTTAGAATCTGGGTGCCACGGGCTCTGCCAGTGATCGCAATTGCGGGCCAAGCACTGGCCGAGCCAGTGGCACGCGAATTTCAATCTCGCTTTAGTTCCTGCTGTCATGCTTGAACTTCCGCCACTGCGATTTCTACCGATCCTGCGCCAGTATTTGTGGGGCGATCGCCGATTAGCGGAACTAGGAAAACCACTCGGCGACGGCGATCACTACGCCGAAAGCTGGGAGGTCGTCGATCACGGCAATGACCAGAGCATCGTGGCCGAAGGACCGCTGGCCGGAACCAGGCTGCACGAGTTAGTCACGCGGCACGGCGCGGCGCTCGTCGGCCGTCATCATCCGCAGCCTCAGTTTCCGCTGTTGTTCAAATACCTCGATTGTCAGCAGACGCTGTCCGTGCAGGTGCATCCCAACGACCACGAGGCCGCCAAGCTGGATCCGCCTGACCGGGGAAAGACCGAGGCCTGGGTCGTCCTCGACGCCGCACCGGGCAGCAAAATATACGCCGGGCTTAAACTGGGCGTCGATCGCGCCACGTTGGAACGCAAATTGGCGATCGGCGAAGTTGAAGAGTGCCTCCACCAGTTTGAGCCAAAGGTCGGCGATTGCGTGTTCATCGAGGCCGGCACGGTCCACGCGCTCGGCGCGGGCTTGCTGGTCGCCGAGATTCAGCAGGCCAGCGACACGACATTTCGGCTGTTCGATTGGAATCGCGTCGATCGCGACGGCAAACTTCGCCCGCTCCACATCCAACAGGCGCTGGATACAATCGACTACTCGCGCGGCCCAGTCAATCCGCAACGGCCGCAACCAACCGACAAACCGCACGTCGAGCGCCTGGTAACCTGCGACAAGTTCGTCCTCGACCGCTGGCGTATCGACAAAGCGCAACGATTGGTGAGCGAAAACCGGTTTCACATCGTAGCTACGATCGAGGGCGTTGTGGCGATGAACGAAGAAGATGGGACCAACCAATTGCGCCGCGGTGACACTGTTCTAGTTCCCGCCGGTTGCCGCGAAGTCGAGCTGGTGCCGCGTGGCAGGTCGGTGGTCCTCGATATGTATCTGCCATAGCCTCACCAGCGGCCGTTTATTGCGGCATGCAACTTCGCTTGGTGGGGCGCGTGGATTCTCCTATAATCCGTCGCCAATTTTTTCGCCGCTCCCTCCGATCACCGGATATGACGTCGCGCCACACTTTTCGCTACACAGCGTTTGCTGCAATGACGCTCTCCGCGATCGGCTGCACGCCGGAAGCGCACCGGTATATTCGCTTTCCCAATCTCGCGAGTCCCGGTCCGGCGCCCTATCAGCGGGCGGAAGCCATTCGGCACGACCCCTATCCGCTCAACGACGTGGGTCCGGAGATCGAAGGCGGCCGGCCCCGCGAATACCAACAGCCGGTGAACGAAGTGGAGCGCGCCCGCATGGCCACCCCGCGCGCGCTTGGCGTTCAGCCTGTGCCCTTTCTGCCTATTGCACCACCGCCGATTGTCGGACCGGCACCAGTTGTCGCACCGCCGGCGGTGATCACGACGCCCTATCCTGCCGCGCCACCTCTGCCACCGACGCCCTATCAAATTCAGCCGCGCAGCCCCTACTGATGTGCCGCGTAGGACGGACAATCCTGTCCGTCCATCACGCCATCGGACGGACAGGATTGTCCGTCCTACATTGGGCTCTGGGAATTCACTCTGGCGCCGCATATGATGGGATACGCGCTCAATTCGGTGGCGCGATATCTCCCTCACGGCAGGAACCGACGATGCCTCGCCGCAATCACCATCGTCTGAATCATCCGCGATTGCGGCCCCAACCGCCGCCAATGAAACGCCCTCCAACCCGGTCGACGATCACCGTCGAAGACGACTCGTTGCCGGACTCGGGCGGCGAACGACTGCAGAAGGTCCTCGCCTCCGCGGGCATCGCCAGCCGGCGCGAATGTGAGCAACTCATCCTCGAGGGCCGCGTCGAGGTCGATCGGCAAGTCGTCACGGAGCTCGGCACGCGCGTCGATCCGCAGCGACAAGAGATTCGAGTCGATGGCGAAGCCTTGCACCGGCCCAAGCTCGTGTACTTCGCCGTGAACAAGCCCGCGGGCGTGGTCTCGACGTCCCGCGATCCGGCCGGCCGCCCTCGAGTCATCGATCTGCTGCCGCCGAACACGCCGCGCGTCTATGCGGTCGGCCGGCTCGACATCTCGAGCGAAGGCCTCATCCTCGTGACCAACGACGGCGAGCTCGCCAATCGGCTCACACATCCTCGGCATGGCGTCGAGAAGATTTATCAAGTGCAAGTGACGGGTCAGGTCGAACGAGACGTGCTGAGCCAGCTCCATCGCGGCGTCCGGCTGGCCGAGGGCATCGCCCACGCCAAACACGTGCGGATCAAGAGTCGGCGGAAACGTTCCACAATCCTGGAAATGGTCCTTGATGAGGGACGGAACCGCGAGATCCGACGCCTGCTCGCCCGTGTCGGACACAAGGTCCAGCGGCTCAAGCGCGTGGCCGTCGGCCCGGCCCGGCTCGGCGACTTGCCGACAGGCGCCGTCCGGCCGCTTACCCGAAAAGAAATCGAATCGCTCCAGCGCGCGGCTGCCCGGGTACCAGCCGCCGCATTGCCACCGGCCGTAAACCAGCGGCTGTCGAGCAAGCCACATCGCCAAAAGAAGAATAACCACAAAGGACACAAAGTACACAAAGCAGGAAGAACAGTAATTGGCTGACGATGCCTTGACGCTGAAAAGCACGTCTTCCTTGGTGTTCTTTGTGCCCTTTGTGGTGAATTGATCGGCCGAGCCGTCGAGTGGGTAACACTGTTGAACAGCGCGCACACAATCGACCGTCATCACAATCCGCTGCACGCCGACTTTTACGCGGACCAGGCGCGGCAGAGCCGCGTCCGCATCGTCGAGAACGTGCGGGTCGCTCGCGACACGTATCGCGTGCGGCTCGAATGCCCGGAGATCGCTCGCCGGATTCTGCCCGGGCAGTTTCTCATGCTGCGGCTCGCGGATATGAACGATCCGCTGCTTGGTCGGCCGCTTGCGTTGTACGATACGGTGCGCGATGAGAGCGGCGAGACCACCGGCGCGGACATCGTTTATCTCACGCTCGGCAAGCTGACGCGTCGATTGGCGCGGTACTGTGACGGCGAGGAGGTCGACATTTGGGGTCCGCTGGGCAACGGGTTCCCGCCGCTACCCACCGAGCACGTCATCATGGTGGCCGGCGGCATCGGCCAAACTCCATTTCTCGCGCTGGGTCAAGAATATCTGGGCCTGCGGCAATATGGCGACCCGCCGCGCCACGTGCCCCGCGCCAAACGCGTGACACTTTGCTATGGCGTGCGCTCAGCCGAGCTGCTCGCCGGCGTGCCCGACTTCATCTCCGCCGGCTTTGAAGTCCGCATTAGCAGCGACGATGGAACCGTCGGCCATCACGGCTACGTCACCGATCTGCTGGGCCGCGTGCTCGATCAAACTCGCGGCCAGGATCGGCTCGTCGTTTGCTGTGGACCGGAGCCGATGATGCACGCCGTCGCCGACCTCTGCCGGTTGAACGAGACTCGTTGCATCGCCTCGCTCGAAACTCCGATGGCCTGCGGTATCGGCATCTGTTTTAGCTGCGTGGCAAAAGTCCTTCAGCCGGACGGCAGTTGGGACTGGAAGCGCACGTGCGTGGAAGGCCCGGTTTTCGATGCCGAAAAGATCGTCTGGTGAACTGTGAACGCCCAGCCCGCCGTGATTCTGATCCTGATCGGCTTGCTGCTCGCCGTCGTCGGACTGGCCTGGCTGTTGTTGCCCAACATTCCCTGGCTTGGACGCCTGCCGGGGGATATCCGCTGGGAAGGCGAGCACGGCGGCTTCTATTTTCCGATTGTCACCTGCCTGCTCCTGAGTCTGTTGCTCAGCTTTGTGCTTTGGCTCCTGCAACAGTTCTGGCGATGACGCAAGAGGCGCATCAGCCCTTGAGCGCCTTGATGGCGGCCGAGACGCGCGATTTGGTTCGCGCGGCCGCGTTGGCATGAATCACGTTTCGGCCGGCCGCCCGATCGAGTTTTTTCACGAGCGTGCGGAATTCGGCCTGGCTTTTTTCGTGATCTTTGGCGGAAATCGCCTCGCGGACTTTGCGGAGTTGCGTGCGAATGTTGGATTTGGTCGACCGGTTTCGGGTGCGGCGGACAGTATCCTGCCGCATGCGTTTTTTGGCGCTGGCAGTATTGGGCATGGATCCGAAAATGATGTGGGTGCAAAAGTCGAATCACACACTATCGCGTATCGCGGCCAGCTTGTCCAGCCGGTCTGCCACGTCGCGATAGCCAAAATCGATCGCCGCGAGCTGGGTGAGATGCTTTTCCGCCCGATCGAGGTCCTTCAGGTCAGCCGCCAGAACGCCGGCCCGATAAAGGGCGAGCTTTTTCGTATCTAGTTGCATGTGGTCCGCCGCTTCGATCGCCGCCTCGTAGCTCGATAACGCGAGTAGGAATTGCCGGATGTGCTGAAACGATTCGCCCAGGTGCAACTGCACCATGGCCTTGTTGCGGGCGTCGTCGCGCGCCGCCTGAAACGCCTGGATCGCCTCCTTGAACTTGCCGGCCCGCTTACACCGAAGTCCCAGCTCGTACTGCAGCAAGGTATTGCCGGGGTTGCGGGCAGAGCGGGCCGCGTACACTTCCAACTCCGCCTGGTTAGCCTGCGCTGCCATCCGTCGAGCCAGTTCGGCTGCTTCCTGCGTTTTCTCTTCTTCGGCCCGCCGCTGAGCCACGGCAACCTGTTGGTGGGCTCGACGCAATTGAGCATCCTCCAGCCGCTCGCGAACCGTCAAATCGCCGCCGCCTGACGCCGCCAGTGCCCGAGCGAGAATCTCACCGGCCTCGCGGAGCCGGTTCCGGGCGGTGAACAAGTCGGCGAGCTCCAGATAACTAGCCACGTCGGCCGGCGAGGACTCGATTGCCTCCAGCAGCTCCTTCTCTCGCGCCGCGTCGGCTTGTGGCTTGGCGGCCCGTGAAGAGTCCCCGCGGGCCTTGGCGACGCGCTCCCGCACCGACGCCTCGAGCTCGCTGGAGCCGCTCGTCGCCCCCTGCAGCAATTCCTGATTGTAGCCGCCTTGCTGAATTGTTTTCTCGACGCTGAGCTGCGAGATCGCTTTGGCCGCCTCCTCGTCGTCGGGCTTGGCCTGCACCACGCGCCGCCAGCAGGCGATCGCCTGATCGAACTGACCCAGCCGGGTCAGCGTCTCGGCCGCCCGGCGATTCACCGTCACGTCTTTTGGCGCCGCATCGAGCGCCCAACGAAGCGTAAACAGTTGACACTCGTCGCTGCCGAGTTGCTGATAGGCATCGGCCACGTTGAGCAACGTCGTCGTATCCCAAGGATTCGACTTGAGCGCCTCGCACGCCGCCGCGAAGGCTTCCCGCCACTGGCCCTTGCCAGCCGACTTGTTGAGCGTCATCCGCGAGCCTTTGCTCCGGAGCGAGGCGAATCGGCTGCCCTTCTTACTGTTGCCGTACTTTTGGGCGAGGTTGCCCAGGAAGTGTTGCAGATAGATGAGATTGGCAGGGTCGTCGACCAGGCACTGCGCTAATAGATCGTGCGCATAATCGTAATCGGCCTTTTCGGCGCTTCGCAGGGCGTGCTCGAAAACCGCCTGCAGTCGTTGGCGGACCGCTGTTGAGACGGCCGGCACGCTGCTGCGACTCGATTTGCCTGGCTGTTGAGCCGACATGACGTTGCCTGTGCCCCTGTTTTCCGACTGAGCCGTCCACCACGGCCAGGACCCACGATCCCCGCCGCTGATGCCCACCTCCATTCTAACAGTTGGCTTTCAACACACAATCTGATGAGTTACCGTAAGTGAAGGGTCACAAAGTACTTCAGCGCCTGCCGCCATGAATTCATCCGTCGGCAAAGTATATTTCGTCGGTGCCGGACCAGGCGATCCGGGACTGCTGACGCTGCGCGGCGCCGAGTGTCTCCGCTCGGCCGACGTGGTGCTTTACGACTATCTGGCCAGTCCGCAAGTGCTGACCTGCGCGCGTCCGGGGGCCGAATTGGTTTGCCTCGGACGGCATGGCCACGGCCGGCTGATGTCGCAGGCCGAAATCAACGCCGCGATGATCGAGCACGCCCGAGCGGGCCGCGTCGTCGTGCGACTTAAAGGCGGCGACCCGGCCATCTTCGGCCGGCTGGCCGAAGAATTGGCCGCCGTCGAATCGGCCGGCGTGCCCTACGAAATTGTTCCCGGCATTACCGCCGCCCAAGCCGCCAGCAGCCATGCCGGCATTCCGCTGACGCAGCGCGACGAAGCGTCGTGCGTCGCCTTGGTGACGGGCCAGGAATCGACCGACAAACAACTGGAGCTAGATTACCGAGCGCTCGCCACGTTCCCGGGCACGCTGGTGTTCTACATGGGCGTCACCACCGCGCCTGACTGGAGCCAGGCCTTGATCGAGCGCGGCAAGCCGCGAGATACCCCCGTGGCCGTCGTGCGGCGCAGCTCGTTCCCCGACCAGCAGACGATTCTCACCACGCTGAGTGAAGTGGGCGACGAAATACGACGGCAAAAGATTCGTCCGCCCGCAGTGATCATTGTCGGCGAGGTAGCCCGGCAGCGTGATGCGGCCAATTGGTTCACCTCGCGGCCCTTGTTCGGCCGGACGATCCTCGTCACGCGTCCGGAACATCAAGCGGATGATTTGGCCAACCCATTGCAGGATCTGGGCGCGAACGTGCTCTGCCAGCCGGCGATCGAGATCCGTGAACCCGCCGATCGCTCACCCCTCGACGCCGTCATCGACCGTCTGGACCAATTCGACTGGCTTGTGTTTTCCAGCAGCAATGGCGTTCAATACTTTATGCGACGGCTGTTCGAGCGAGGCTACGATCTGCGCCGGCTCGCAACCGCGCGGCTGGCCGCCATCGGCCCGGCGACGGTGGATGCCCTCGCGGAGTATCATCTGCGGGCCGAAGTTCAACCGCCAACGTATCGCGCTGAAGCGCTGGCCGAAGCGCTGGCGCCGCATGCGCGCGGCAAAAGATTCTTCCTGGCCCGTGCCAGTCGCGGACGCGAAGTGCTCGCCGAAATGCTCGCCGCCGCAGGTGCCAACGTCGAACAAGCGGCCGTGTACGAAAGCCGCGACGTCACCTCGCCGAACGCCGGCATCGCCGAAGCGCTCGCTGCCGGCCGAATCGACTGGACGACTGTCACCAGCTCCGCCATCGCCCGCAGCCTCGTTCATCTGTTTGGCGAGTCGCTCCGCAAAACGCAATTGGCGGCAATCAGTCCCGTCACCGCCGATGTCCTGAAGTCGCTCGGCTATCCGCCGGCCACCGTAGCCGAAACCTACACGACCGAAGGCATGGTCGCCGCCATCCTCGCCGCCGAATCGCGGCCAGTGTAGGCTTCTCGCTCCGCGAGATGCAACCTCTCGCGGCTTCGGCCGTGAGCTCAGCCGAACGGAGCGAGAGGAGTACACTGTAAAACCTTAACGCCTGGCGAACCTCGTCTTCAAATTCCGCACGATTGGGCTGCGGAGACATTAACGCGAAACGTCCGACGTTTGATGAATCGTCGCGCAACGTCCGATGCTATGGACTGGTGAAGCACCCGTCAGCGTGAACTGCGAGCACGGCTGACGCGCTTTACCGCCCGGGTTCAAGATGGCCCGCCCCCGGGCACCCGGCACACGGATCAGCCGGGTGCCGGGTCGCGGCACGGACGTTTGCCCGCCGCCATCGCCTGCCATCGCACCGTTTCCTTACTCGCGGTTTATGGAGCCCGCCATGCCCAACCGTTTTCCGTCCCCGTCGCCCAAAGTCCGCGCGACGCTGTACCTGCCGCACGACTTGCTGGAAGAGGCCCGCGACGCGGCGGTCCACTTGGGCGGCTACCCGCTGCGACTGACGCTCACGAAGTTGGCCGAGCGGGCCTTCCGCGCCGAGCTGCAGCGCCTGAAGGACGCCTACCACGCCGGCTGCGATTTCCCCCCGCGAGAAGAGGACCTCAAAGGTGGCCGGCCCATCGCCGCCTAACGCGCTTCGGAGTTCCCCTATGCAACCTGCCGATCCAATACCATTCATGTCCACCGTCAAACTGTTTCCGCGACTGGCGATGGCGCGTGCGTCGCACAAACCAGCTCGACCCGGTCGAATGAGTCGCGCCCATTCTTCGAGAACCGCTAACCGCATGGACAACCGCGGTGACGTCCGCAGCGAAGTCCAAACTCGGCTGCTCCGCATGATCGTCGACAATGAACAGGCTCGGCGCAATGAGCGGCCCCATGCGAGTTAACGAGCGGCCCCGCAACCTGCCTCGCCGGCTGTTGGCCGCGCTGCTGATCGCCCTCGCGTCCCACGCCGCGCTCGCCACCGACGACGGACTGGCCGCTTCGACTCGGCTGAGCTCGTCGAAGTCAGCGGCCAGTTTACCGCCCCTGAGCGTGGCCTCGGACGACGCCCTCCCCCGCACCGCGTGGTGGCCGTTTTCCAAGCCGCCGCGCCCGCCGCTCTACGAATCGGACCCACACACGGTCACGCGGCACCCCGCGGTGGCCCGCATCATCGTGGCCGAGAAAAACTGCACCGCCTTCGGCAGCGGCACGCTCGTCGACGTCCGCGATCAATATGGCCTGGTAGTCACGAACTGGCACGTGGTGCGCGACGCCCGCGGCCCGGTCGAAGTTTCGTTCCCCAATGGCTTCCGTTCGCACGCCCGGTCTCTCAAAGTCGATTCGAATTGGGACTTGGCCGCGCTCGTGATCTGGCGGCCGCCGATTGAGCCGGTGAAGCTCGCCAAGCAACCGCCGCGGCCCGGCGACCCCTTGACGATTCACGGCTACGGCCGTGGCCAGTACCGCATCGCCACCGGGCGCTGCACCACGTACTACGCCCCTCGCCTAAATTATCCGCTGGAGATGGTCGAGCTCGACGTCGAGGCGCGACAAGGTGATTCCGGCGGGCCGATCTTCAATCACCGCGGTGAACTGGCCGGCGTGTTGTTCGGAGCCGGGCAGGGCACCACACTGGGCAGTTACGCCCCGCGCGTGAGCAACTTCCTGGCCACGCTCGCCCCCGACATCGGCCAAGCCAACGACCAGGCACTCGTGGCCATCCACGACCGCCCAGCGCCCAATGTCAAACAGCCGAGCAATGAGCACCGCAGCGACATCGCTTCCATCTACCCAAGTTCACCTTGGTCGCCGCCTGGCACGTTGGCGCGACCTGTGACAAATGATGCGGCCATCCAATCTCAACCGGCGGGCGCCCAGTTGGCAGGTGCCTCCGGCGGTTCGGCGAATACAACGGTCCCGGACGACGTCATCGATGAAAGCTGGTACGAGTCCCTCAAATCGGCACTTGCAGTGGTGGGCCTCGTTGCCATCGCCCTGCAGCTCGTAAAGGCCGTTCGGTAAAGCACCTTTGATTGAAGCCCGCAGCGCAAGCAAGGGAAATGACCGGCAATCCCTTGCTTGCGCTGCGGGCTCCAGGACACGGGCAATGATCAACCCGCGCTACTCTCCAAACTTCGCCCGCAGATCGGGAATGATCGTTTTCGGGATGAAGCGGGCCAGCTCTTCGTCGGTGGCCAGCGGAGTGATCTGCTTGATGAGCGTGCTCGAAACGTGCGAGAACTCCTCGTCCGCCATCAAGAACACCGTTTCGATGCTGGGATCGAGCTTGCGGTTGGCGAGCGTCATCGTGAATTCGGTGTCCATATCCGAGAGCGAGCGCACGCCGCGGATGATCACGCGGGCATTGCAATCCCGCACAAACTGTACGGCCAGGCCGGCGAACTGCCGCACCTTGACGTTGCCCAGTGGCTTCGTGACCCGCTCGACCAGCTCCAAGCGCTCCTCCGCCGTGAACAACGGCTGCTTATCAAGATTCGTCCCCACGCCGACGATCAACTCATCGACCAGCCGGCTGCTCCGCTCAATCACGTTGAGATGCCCCAACGTGACGGGGTCGAATGAACCAGTGTAAACGGCACGTCGGGACATGGGGAGCTCGAAGCTGTTAGCTGTTGGCTTTTAGCTATTAGCTCCCAAAAGTCTGGCTAACAGCTAAGAGCTAAGAGCTAGCAGCTTTCACTCGAATGACTTCAGTGCTTCAATCAACCGATCGAGGTCTTCTTCATTGTTGTATGCGTGCGGGCTGATCCGCAATCGGCCGGCGCGGCAGCCAAAAACCACCTGCTGCCGCAGGCAGTGCCGCTTCACGGCCATCGGGTCCCGTCCCGGTAGCTCGAACGCGACGATGCCCGATCGCTGCTCGCCCCCACGATGATCCATACGCCGATCGGAAACGATCTTGGTCCCGATTTCCGTGAGCCGCTCGCACGCCCGATCTGTGATATCGAGCACCGACGCGGCCAACGTTTCAATGCCCAAATCGATGAGCAACTTGAGACTCGCGCCCAGCGCGAGCATGCCGGCGTTGTTTTGTGAGCCGCCTTCGTAGCGGGCCGCCGTCGGCCGCAGGTTGAGCTCGATGTGCGTGTAATCCTGCCCCGGCACGACGCTGTGCCAGCCCACGCCGGACGGCCGCAGCTTCTCCAGATGCTCGCGGCGGAGGTACGCGATGCCAGCCCCCTCGGGACCGAGCATCCACTTGTGCCCGTCGGCCGCCAGAAAATCGATCCCCGTCTCGTTCACATCCAGCGGAAAGGCGCCGAGGCCTTGAATCGCGTCCAGAAACATCCAGGCCCCGCGCTCATGCGCGATCGATGCGATCCGCTTCACATCGTGCCGGTAACCGGTCGCGAAACCAACCCAGCTCACCGTGACGACCCGCGTTCGCTCGTCGCAGGCCTCGGCCAACCGCTCCAGATTCAACCGGCCGCTCACATCGGTCGGCACGCGGCGGGTCTCGACGCCGCGATCGGCCAGATTGAACCACGGGTAAACGTTCGACGGAAACTCATCCGCCAGCGTCACGACGTTGTCGCCCGGCCGCCAGTCGATCGCCTCGGCGACCAGACTGATTCCCGCGGTCGTATTCCCCACTAAGGCGATTTCATCCGGATGCGCGCCGATCATCTCGGCCGCCGTCCGCCGCATCTCTTCGACGCCTTTCACCCAATCCGGCCAAACCGGGTTGCCGATTTCGACCGCCTCGGTCAACCACTTCTGAAACGCATCGGCCGCCGCCTGCGGCAACGGCGACATCGCCGCATGATCAAAATACGCCCACCGCTGGGCCGCCGGCATCTGGGCCCGCAGCTGCTCACGCACTTGTTCCGGCGATCTCATTTGATTCATGACCCAAGTGTAAGATAAATGCCGCCAAATGGCCAATAGCTGGCCCGGTGCGTGTTTCTCTTCAGAACGCCTCGTGGTTTAATGCTAAACTGAGTCCTCGTTAATCGCTGTCCCGCGACATCGGCATCAATGTATTCGGAGCGGTCTCATTGGAAGGCGTGAGTTTGACATACCATTTTCAATTCCTGCAATGGTCCTTGGTCAAGGCGGCATTCGTCGCGTGCGCTCTCGGCGTGACAACCAATGCCGCTGAGCCAGCCAAAGAGAGCGAGTTCCGCTGGTGGCGCGGTAACATCCACACGCACAGCCTCTGGAGCGACGGCAACGATTTTCCCGAGATGATCGCCGACTGGTACCGAAGCCACGGTTATCACTTTCTCGCGCTATCCGACCACAATGTTCTCAGCCAGGGAGTGCGTTGGATGAAGCATGATGAGATCGTGAAGCGTGGCCACAAAGACGCCCTCGCAAAATACCTCGATCGCTTCGGCGACGACTGGGTCGAAACCCGCGGCGCGCCAGACACCCCGGACCACGAAATTCGCCTCAAGCCGCTCGACGAGTTCCGCAAGCTATTCGAGGAGCCCGGTCGCTTCCTCATGATTCAAGGCGAAGAAATCAGCGATCGCGCGGAAGGACTACCGGTCCATCTGAATGCTACCAATCTCGAAGAACTGATCGCCCCGCTAGGCGGCCGCACCGTTGTCGAGGCCATCAACAACAACCTGCGGGCCGCCGAAGAGCAAGCGAAGCGCACCGGCCGTGAAATCCTTGTCCACCTGAACCACCCGAACTTCGGTTACGCCGTCACCGCCGAGGAGTTGGCCGCCGTGCTGCGCGAGCGGTTCGTCGAGGTCTACAACGGCCACCCCGGCGTCGGACATCTCGGCGACGCGCAGCACGCGAGCGTCGAGCAGATCTGGGACATAGCCAACACGATCCGCCTCGGCCAGCTTGCCGCCCCGCCACTCTACGGCCTGGCCACTGACGACAGCCACCACTACGATGGCCAGCAAAGCGTCCGCCCCGGCCGCGGCTGGATCATGGTCCGCGCCGCCAAGCTCGAGCCCGAAACGCTCATCCAAGCCATTAAGCAAGGCAATTTCTACGGCTCCAGTGGCGTCACGCTCCGCGATGTGCGTTACGATCCCCAGAAAAAGATTGTCCAGATAAACATCGAACCCGAGCACGGCATTGAGTACACGACCCAATTCATCGGCACCAAAATCGGCTACGACCCCACCTCCAAGCCGCGCACCGACAAAGACGGCAAACCACTCCGCACTAGTCGCATCTATTCCAACGACATCGGCCAAGTCTTCGCCACGGTCGAGGGCACCTTACCTTCCTATCAGCTCACCGGCAAGGAACTTTATGTCCGCGCCGTCGTCACCTCCACCAAACCGCACCACGATCCCTCCTTCAAAGAGCAGCATCAACAAGCTTGGAGCCAACCCGTCGGCTGGCAGGAACGGCTAACCCAACACGCCGCTACCGGCACCGGTGGCGAATAAGAGTGCTCGCCTTTCGCCAGAGGGCCGGATTCGCGTACCACACACGTCAATAAAACGCTCGTCAGATGAAAATGAACACAACATCGCCGGCCTGCATGGTCCTAATTGCCGCCGCCTCGTTCGCTCCGCTCAGCCTCGCCAAGGGGACGGATGAACCATCGACGCTGCCGAAGGCATGCATCGATGGAACCGGCCCAGACTGGCGCACACTCGGCAACGACGACTTCACCAATGTCAACTTGAATCCGGACACATGGACCTGGGAGGACGGAACGGCAAAGTGCACTGGTCAGCCGGTGGGCGTCATTCGCTCGAAAAAACCGTTCACCAACTTCGAGCTCGTCGCCGAATGGCGGCATCTCCGGCCGGCCGGAAACTCCGGAATCTTCGTCTGGACGAGCGACGCGGCCATCAAAGATTTGAAACCGGGCGAGCTGCCGCGCGGCGGCATCGAAGTACAAGTTCTCGATCTCGCCTTCGCCGACCAGTACGAAAAGTCCAGCGGTCAGAAAGGCGACTGGTTCACCACCCACGGCGACGTCTTCCCCGTCGGCACGGCCAAAATGAAGCCGTTCCCGCCCACCTCTCCCAGCGGCGAGCGCAGCTTCCCCAAAAAGAATCTCGTCAAGGCGAGCCCCCAATGGAACCACTACTACGTCCGCGCGATCAACGGCGAAGTCCGCCTGTGGGTCAACGGCGAGGAAGTCTCCGGCGGCACCGACTGCGACCCGCGCTCCGGCTACCTCTGCCTCGAGTCCGAAGGCGCCCCGGTCGAGTTCAAGAACCTGCGAATCCGCGAGCTGCCGTAGGCGGCCGTGTACACCACTGCGGAAATGAAGTGGCGTAGTCGCACGACCCGTTTGGGAATATACTTCTGAGTCTTTCCGCCCGCCGGCTTTGCTCCCCGGTAAGCGAAGCCGTTCACCCGCCGCCAGCCTCCCATGCGCCGCTCCGACGTTCGCAATATCGCCATTATCGCCCACGTGGATCACGGCAAGACCACGCTGGTGGATTGCCTGCTGCGCCAGAGCGGTGAGTTCCGCGCGAGCCAGCTTGTCGGCGAGTGCATCTTGGACTCCAACGACCTGGAGCGCGAGCGGGGCATCACGATCCTGGCCAAGAACATCGCCCTGCATTACCACGGCGTGAAGATCAATCTCATCGATACGCCGGGCCATGCCGATTTCGGCGGCGAAGTGGAGCGGGTGCTGCGAATGGCTGATGGGGCGCTCGTGCTGGTCGACGCCGCCGAGGGGCCGATGCCGCAGACGCGGTATGTGCTCTCGAAGGCGCTCGAATGCCGGCTGCAGCCGATTGTCGTGGTGAACAAGATCGATCGGCCCGATGCCCGGCCGCACGAGGTGCTCAACGAAAGTTTCGAGCTTCTCATGGAGCTGGGCGGCGAGCACATCCTCAGCGATTTTCCGCATATCTTCGCTTCCAGCAAGGAAGGGTTCGCGACGCATGACCCCGAAACGCCGGGCGACTCGATGCGGCCGCTGTTTGACATGATGATCGAGTCGATTCCCGGCCCCGAGATCGACCCCGACGCGCCGCTGCAAATGCTGGTGACCAACCTCGATTGGTCCGATTACGTCGGCCGCATCGCCGTGGGGCGCATTTATTCCGGCACGATTCGTCCCGGGCAACAGATCGCACTGATGCAGGCCGATCACAACGGTGCCACTGGCTTAGCCAGTGCTTCTGACGAATCTGCAAAGAGCACTGGCAAAGCCAGTGGCACCCGAAGCGTACTCGTGAAAGTCGGCGAGGTCCACTTGTTCGACAAGCTAGGCCGCGTGCCGGCCGAGGAGGCCACCGCCGGCGACATCGCCGCGCTGGTGGGCCTCGAAGAAGTGACGATCGGCGACACGGTAAGCGACCCGCAAGTCCGCCGCGCGCTGCCCCGCGTCGCCGTCGATGAGCCGACGATCCAGATGGTTTTTAGCATCAACACGTCGCCGTTCGTCGGCCGCGAAGGAAAGTACGTCACCAGCCAGCACCTCGCCGCCCGCCTCCGCAAGGAATTAGAGCGAAACGTCGCATTGCGGGTCGAGCCGACGGACAGCATGGACGCCTGGCAAGTTTTCGGCCGCGGCGTGCTGCATCTGTCCGTGCTCATCGAAACGATGCGCCGCGAGGGTTTTGAGCTGTCGATCGGCAAGCCGCACGTGGTGCTCCACAAAAACAACGGCGTCGTCGAAGAGCCGTTTGAGAGCCTGGTGGTCGAAGTGCCGCACGACAAACTTGGCCCCGTCATGGAGCTTGTCGGTCAGCGGCGCGGCCAGCTTGTTGAAATGACGGCGCACGACAATTACACCTACGTCGTGTTCTCAATCCCGGCTCGCGGCCTCATCGGCCTGCGCACACGGCTGCTCAACGCCACGCAGGGCACGGCCGTGATTCATCATCGCTTCGAGCGGTTCGCGCCGCTCGAAGGCGACATCCCCGAGCGGCAAAACGGCGTGCTCGTCTCGATGATCGCCGGCCGCGTCGTGGCCTACGGACTCGACACTCTGCAAGAGCGAGCCGAGATGTTCGTCGCCCCGGGGGACGAAGTGTACGAGGGCATGATCGTCGGCGAAAACAGCCGCAGCGGCGACATGGCCGTCAACCCCACCAAGGAAAAGAAGCTCACGAACATCCGGGCCGCCGGCACCGACAAGAACATCTTGCTCAAACCACCGCGCATCATGTCGCTCGAAACGGCCCTGGAATACATCGAAGAGGACGAGCTGGTGGAAGTGACGCCCGCCCAAATCCGCCTCCGCAAAAAAATCCTCAAGGAGACCGACCGTCGGCGCCTGGCCCGCCAAGGGGCGTAACCGTCATGGCATCTCGCTAACAGGTTAATCCTGAAATGTCACGATCGCTCATAGCTTTTTTCTAGCAACGGCTTCGCTTTTGCGAGGTCTTCCAGATTTCGAATGGTGATTTCTAGGTCACCCGTTCCCCAATGACCTATCTCTCGGACGTCCCTGGTAAACCCCGGCTCTAGTGCGATGGAACTCGGGTCAACCTTTACGAATACGCGTAATTGACTTTGATTCGCCAGAACCTCGACAGAGGCAAAATTCTTGATGCGTTTGAATGCGATGTAGAGCTTAAGGATTTTCTCCTGAACGTCGTCGCCAAATCCGAGAAACGTCGCCTTCAGCGCTTCGTAGAGGTCAATTAGGTTAACCTCGAATGCGAATACGCGTCTCGTCCATGATCCAAAGTTTGCCCGCGAGCGGCTCCTTATTCAAAATGGGAAGGAGTCGATCAACAGCGCGTAGCAGCCTATGTTTGTCGAGCCGCGCTAATCGCAACACGATGATACCCGCATAATCTGCCGGCGGGTAAAGCTGAATATCGGCAAAGTCCAGATCCAGCGTTACGATCACTCTACCTTCGCTACGGCAGACAGCCATTATCACTGAATCACTTTGTCCGCCGAGCTTCTGATCGGGAGCCGTCAACGCGTCGTGCCCCGCAGCGGTGAGTATCGAGGCTGCTTCCGTCGGCAGATTCTCGTCGACCTTGAACTTCAGCATCAAGCCGCACCGGTTGGCAAATAGATCGTCCGCTCGCGGGCGAGTTCGGCCGCGTAATCGAGAGCAGCCTGGATATCCTTAGCCTTCAACGTTGGATAGCTTTTGAGCAATTCGTCCTTCTCGACTCCGGCAGCGAGATTATCGAGCACGACCGATACCATGATTCGCGTGCCTTTGATGCATGCCTGGCCGTGGCAAATTGCAGGATCGACAGAGATGCGTTCTCGCCAATTCATTTGATGGAACTCCCGGTGCCCCCAATCACTAATTTATCACGCTTCAGATGTATCGTCGAGGCGGCTTCAGCTTGTCCGCCACGCCGCTGCTTCTTCGCCGTCAAGCCGCAGCGTGAGGCACTTCGCGCTGCCGCCGGCTTTGACGAATTCGTCGAGAGGCGTGGCGATCGGTTCGTAACCGCGCGCGGCCAGTGCGGCGTGCAGCCGGTCGCAGCCGATGTTGGTGATTACGCGGCGGCCGATGACCACCGCGTTGCAAGCAAACCGCTCGGCTTCCGCCTGTTCGGCTTCAATCAGCCGTGGCACGTGCTCGCGGATCGCGAGCTGGCCGTACTCGTCGAAGGCCGCCGGGTACCAGATCGCTTCAGCCGCAGCAAGCGGGCAGAAGCACGTGTCGAGGTGATAGTAGCGGGCGTCGATGAGCTCCACGGGAATCACCCGGCACCCGATCAGGCGGCCGATTTGCTGATGGCCGGCCGCGTCGCTCCGCATGCGGTAACCCGCGTAGAGCGTGTCGCCGCAAAACAGCGCGTCGCCGGCGCCCTCGAAGCTGAAGTTCTCCGGCACCTCGACAATCTCGAACCCCTGCTCGCTGAACCAACGGCGATTGTATGGCTCCTCTCCCTGCCGCTGGCGGTGTCGAAACCGCGACATGAGAGCCGTGGGACGGACAATCCTGTCCGTCTCCGCAGCTTTTTCGACATCGCTCTCCGATCTGTCAGGCTGACGGACAGGATTGTCCGTCCTACCTCGAAATATCATCGCGGAGTTTGCGGTGAACACCAGGTCCGGGAGCCCCGGAACCGGCTCCAGCAGCGAAACCCGCGCACCCGCATCGTTGATGTGCTCGTATAGCCGGTTCCATTGCTCCACCGCCACTGCATGCTCCGCCTGCCGCGACATATCCATCCACGGGTTAATCTCGTAGTGGATGCCGTAGAAATCCGGCGGGCACATCAGGATGTGAGGCTGGGTGGCGGTCATATTTAAAACGGAATGACCAATGACCAAGCACCAATGACCAATGATTCGAGAGCTTGAGCCTTGGTCATTGGGATTTGGTCATTGGTCATTTTCCTGGTTCAAGCGACTCTACCTCCTGCACCAGCGCTCGCAGGAACGGCTCCACGTCGGTTACCAGCCCCAGCGTTTGGAAGCTGCCGCGGTCGCTGAGCTTGATCACCGTCGACGGATTGATATCGACGCAGACCACTTTCACCCATGCCGGCAGTAAATTACCCACGGCCACCGAGTGCAGCATCGTGGCGATCATCAGGCAGAACGTCACGTCCTTAATGGCCGCGCGCATCTGGCGTTGCGCCTCCATCACGTCGGTGATCACGTCGGGCAGCGGCCCGTCGTCGCGGATGCTGCCTGCCAGCAGGAAATCCACGTCATGCTGCACGCACTCGTACATGACGCCCGATGTCAGCACGCCTTGCTCCACCGCCTGTTGAATCGACCCACAGCGGCGAATGCGATTGATCGCCCGCAGGTGATGCTCGTGGCCTGTCTCGGCGACGCTCGCGTCGGCCAGGTGCACGCCGAGGCTCGTGCCGAAGAGAGCCTGCTCGATGTCGTGCGTCGCGAGCGCATTGCCGGCAAACAGCCTGTGGATATACCCGCCGCGAATCAGTTGACACAGCGCCGGGCCGCTGCCCGTGTGGACGATCGCCGGCCCGCCGACCACAAGCGTCTTCCCACCGCCGCGGCGGTTGTTCACCAGATCGCGGGCAATCTCTCGTACCAGTGCGCCTTTAGGCTTCTCCGTCGATACGCCGCTCGACATGAATGTAAAGTCGCTGCTGACCGAGGCCCGCTCCACCGGGAACACGCGCACACCGGCGTGCCCGGTCACCATCTGCATACCGCGCCGCACGTCGATCATTGGGATGCAGCGAGCTGCGAGCAGCGAGGAGCGAGGATCGAGAACGGAAGAAATGTCAGTTTTCCCCCTCGCTCCTCGCTCCTCGCTCCTCACTTCTTCCACCACGATGCCGCAATCCATTTCCTGGTCGGCGACTTCAATCCAATGTCCGCCCAGGCGCAACTCTGTGCGTTGGTTCGTCGTGCTATAGAAGCCTTCGGGAAACGCGCCGTCCATATCGGCGGTCGACAACCGGCAATCCTGCTTGGCCGTGGGCACCGCGCCATGATCGGCAATCTGTGCCAGGACCTTGTCGATCACTGCCTGCGTCGGCGCTCGCACTTCGATGACCGCGTAACTGGGATCGTGCCGCGACTGTCCGATCGCAATGTTGGCAATGCGAAACTTGCCCCCGTAGGCCATGATCGCGTCGAGCACCTTCGGCAGGATGAGACTGTCGATGATATGACCAGAAATCTCCACCTCCTCGACAAAGGGGAACTCCGGTTCGGTAACGTCAGTCGATGTTGAAATTGAATCGGACATTGGCGTGGGGGTAGCCACAGAGTTCACAGAGAACACGGAGACGATCGAAGATCTAACATTGAAGATCTAAGATTGTCCCGCATTTTGATCGCAAATATTAGATCTCAAATCTTCGATCTTAGATCTATTCGTCCCTCTCTGTGCCCTCTGTGTCCTCGGTGGCGAATTACTTCACGTAACGCGGCTCGCGGGTACGGCTTTCCGCGACGCCGCGAAAGCCTTATACTTTGGATGCTTTCAGGAAATTGGCAAGTCCAAGCGTCAGGGGCGTGCGGGGCAGGCATATCAATACTACGAATGTCGAATATGGAAAAGCAGGAATTCAAGTCAAAATGGGACGAGTTGGCGCGCGAGCTGGGCGCCGATGTTTCGCCCGAAATCGAGCAGCGGGAAGAGACCATTTCCGACGTAGTCACCGAATCGGCCGCACCGGACAGCAGCGAGGCAGCACCGGCGATAGTCCGGCCACCGGTGCCAAAGCGGGCCGCCGCCGATTGGGACAAGTTGGCTGGTGACCTGGGTTTGCCGCCCGGCGAACCTGAGTCGGCCCCGATTGAAGAACCGCGTGAAGAACCGCGCGAAAAACCTCGCCCAGCGCCAGTAGAACACCAAGAGTCCCGTCGGCCGCAAATGGAGCGGTCTCACCGGGAGCCACGCGAGCGGCGCGGTCAGCGGCCTGAGAAGCGGTCCGAACCCCGGGAGAAGCGGTCCGAACCCCGCGACAGACACCGCCCACCACCGGCGAAGCACCGCGAGCGGCGTCCCAGGGACGCTGACGTATCATCTGAAGCGGACGACGAAACGATGCGGGAAGCGGAAACGTCGCCCACGCCGAGTTCGCTGCAGGAGGAGCCGGCAAAGTCCGCCGCCGTGAGTCTGTGGCACAAAATCTTCGGTTCACCGGCAGAGCAGACCGCGAAGATCACAGAAATCACGAGCACTACCAGAGAGCCACGCGAGAGTTTTGAGACGCCGTCGACCGCCGAATCACCGAGCATCGCAAGCTCCGACTCAATTCGTTCGCTATCAGGTGAAGATGTAGCAGCCGCGGCATTCGTCGAGGAGTTGGATCGGGACGATGAGTCAGCGCAGCGATCCGATGAGGCCGTGTCGGAGGAAGGCAAGCGCGGCCGGCCCCGACGGCGCCGTCGCGGTGGACGCGGGCGCAAGACCAGCGAACGGCCAGGCGAAACTCGACGTGCCAGGCACGAGGATGAAATCAGCGACGAGGCGCTGGAGCTGGACGACGAATTGGACGATCTCGGCGGCGCGGAGACCGCAGATGACATTTCCGATTCGCAGTCGCGCGGCGATCAGTACGATGCGGACGAAGAGTCGGATGGAGCGCCGATTGACGCCGCAGATTCCACTCGAATCAAGGCGGCTCAAAGGACGATTCCTTCCTGGGAGGAAGCGATTGGGTTCATCGTTGATTCCAACATGCAGACCCGATCGCAGCGGCGGCCGCCGTCGCGCCCGCATTCGCGAACAAACTCCGCGCGGGGACGTCCGCGCGGCCGGCGAAAGAATTGACGCCCCGTGCGGGAATCCATTTGCCCCCCGTCAGGCGACAACGCTCAGACGCCCTCACAATGCCAATGCGACCTGACATCGCGCACAATCCCCCCTGTAGAACGCTGTGTCAGCATGTTTTTTCTCACCCGTTCGGTGCCGGTGCAGATGCCCAATCCGCGACGCAACTTATGAAGCAGTAGGTAGTTAAGGGGTTCTTCAGGAGGTTGGCCCGCTCACTGAGCGGCTGTCGCTTTATAACAACGATGTTGCCCAACCCGCAAATTCAGCCGATACTTACAGCAGAAGAGGTGCGACTCGTACCTACAAACGCGTCGCGGTCGAGCGAGCGGCTTGGCCGACACACCACCACCTAATCACCGCTCTTTGCCAATCTCTCTAACTGTGTGCAATCTGGCACGCGTTGGAAAGTCATCCTACGTCTGGCCGGTTGTGCGCATCGCGGCCAACTCTTTTTTGGCACCTTAGCAATGCTTCCGGCAATTGTCTGCTTGAAGTAACGCTGCGGTAATTCGGCGCGATTCGCACGATCGCGGTCTATTCGTGATGCGCGCTGTCGGATGATTGGGTCGGACGATGCGCGCGCCGTGCATAGCACGGCCATCGTGCATCGTCACCTGTCGGCATACAGGCCGGAGGTCGGCATAAGAGTTGACTGGGATTTACTGAAACACTTTGGCGACATCGATCGTCCGCCGGAAAACACGGAAAGGAAGCCGCTCGTCCAACACATCAATGGAGTGTCAATAGATTAGCCGACGGATCCGGCGCGATCGGAGTCGCTCATAGGAGAATAAAGATGAGCGACGGTCGGGACATCATTTCCCTAGTTGCCCAACGACAAGACACGGAACAGTTCCGCCGCAAGAACTGGGTCGGAACGTTCGTCGAGTACCTCAACATCGTCCGCGAGACGCCCGAGGTTACTCGCACCGCCTACCAACGCCTCTACGACATGATCTTGTCGTACGGTGTGGACGTGACCGAGACCGGTCGCGAGAAGCACGTCCACTACCGCTTCTTCGACGATCCCGACAATGGCGGCAAGGATGCAGTATTTGGCCTCGACGTGCCATTGCATCACCTCGTCAACGCGCTCAAAAGCGCGGCGGCCGGCTACGGCATTGAGCGCCGCGTGCTGCTGTTGCACGGCCCGGTCGGTAGCAGCAAGAGCACGATCGCCCGCCTGATGAAGAAAGGGCTGGAGCGCTATTCCGCCACTGATGCCGGCGCACTCTACACGCTCGGCTGGGTGGATGAGAACGATCCGGAGAACGCCGAAGCGATTCATTGGTGCCCCATGAACGAGGAGCCCTTGCACCTGATCCCGCAGCGCTTTCGCCCGGATGTCGAAGCCGAGCTCAATCAGGGCCACGAGGACGACGACATTCGGATCCGCATCGAAGGCGAGCTCGATCCGTTCTGCCGATTCATGTACTACCAGCGCCTCAAAAAGTACGACGGCGATTGGAGCCGCGTAGTCCAGGACGTCCGCGTGAAGCGCGTGCTGTTGAGCGAGAAGGACCGCGTCGGCGTCGGCACGTTCCAGCCCAAGGACGAAAAGAACCAGGACGCCACCGAGCTGACCGGCGACATCAACTACCGCAAAATCGCCGAGTACGGCAGCGACAGCGACCCGCGGGCTTTCAACTTCGACGGCGAATTCAACATCGCCAACCGCGGCATTATCGAGTTCGTCGAAGTGCTCAAGCTCGACGTCGCGTTCCTCTACGATCTCTTGGGCGCGAGCCAGGAACACCGCATCAAGCCCAAGAAGTTCGCGCAAACCGACATCGACGAAGTGATCATCGGTCACACGAACGAGCCGGAATATCGCCGCCTGCAGAACAACGAGTTCATGGAAGCGCTCCGCGACCGCACGGTGAAGATCGACATCCCGTACGTCACGACGCTAAAAAATGAGGTGAAGATTTACGAGAAGGACTACAACAAACAAACCGTGCGGGGCAAGCACATCGCCCCGCACACGATCGAGATGGCCGCCATGTGGGCCGTCCTCACCCGCCTCGAAGAGCCGAAGCACGCCGGCCTCACACGCTTGCAGAAGCTCAAGCTCTACAACGGCAAAACGCTGCCGGGCTTCACGGAAGAGAACATCAAGGAGCTCCGCGAGCACGCCGCCCAGGAAGGCATGATCGGCATCTCGCCGCGCTACGTGCAGGATAAGATCTCCAACGCTCTGGTGGCCCACCCCGACTCCAAAAGCATCAATCCCTTCATGGTGCTCAACGAGCTCGAGTCCGGCCTCAAGCACCACAGCCTCATCACCAACGAGGAAACCAAACAGGAGTACCGCGAGCTGTTGGGCGTGGTGAAGGAGGAATACGAAAACGTGGTGAAGAACGAAGTTCAGCGCGCGATCGCAGCCGACGAGGACGCCCTCAAGCGCCTCTGCGGCAACTACATCGACAACGTGAAGGCCTACACGCAAAAAGAAAAGGTCAAGAACCGCTTCACCGGCAAGAGCGAAGACCCCGACGAGCGGCTGATGCGGAGTATCGAGGAGAAGATCGACATCCCGGATAGCCGCAAGGACGACTTCCGCCGCGAGATCATGAACTACATCGGCGCCTTGTCGATCGACGGCAAGACGTTCGATTACAAGACCAACGAGCGGCTCTACAAGGCGCTCGAATTAAAACTGTTCGAGGACCAGAAGGACTCGATTAAGCTGACCAGCCTGGTCTCCAACGTGGTCGACGCCGAGACGCAGCAGAAGATCGACGTCGTGAAAGGCCGGCTCATTCAAAACTACGGCTACGACGAAGAAAGCGCCACCGACGTGCTGAACTACGTGGCCAGCATCTTCGCGCGAGGTGACACGAAAGAGAGCAAGTAAATGACGAATGAACGATGGCCGGTTCGTCATTCGTCATTCGAAAATTCGTCATTCGTCATTCCACTCCCATGATCATGAAAATCGAGCGCGATCGGCGCCGCTTCCGACAGATCGTCCGCGGCCGGATCCGCAAAAACCTGCGCAAGTACATCACCCACGGCGAGATGATCGGCCGCAAGGGTCGCGATCTGGTCAGCATTCCCGTGCCGCAGCTCGACGTGCCGCACTTCCGCTTCGGCGACAACGGCGCCGGCGGGGTAGGGCAGGGCGACGGCGAAGAAGGCCAGCCGATCGCCAAAGGCGGCGACCCCAAGAGCGGCCACGGCCCGGCCGGCAGCGACCCCGGCGGCGGCCACCTGCTCGAAGTCGATATCACGCTGGAAGAGCTGGCCGCGATCCTCGGCGAAGAGCTGGAGCTGCCTCGCATCGAGCCGCGCGGGCAGGCCTCGATCATCCAGGAGAAATCGAAGTACAACACCATCCGCCAGACCGGTCCCGAATCGCTCCGCCACTTCAAACGCACTTACCTGAAGGCGTTGCGGCGCCAGATATCCACCGGCGTGTACGAGCCCGACGAGCCCCGCGTCGTCCCGATCCGGGCCGACAAGCAGTATCGCTCCTGGACGACCGTCGAGCACCCCGAAGTCAACGCGGCCGTGATCTACATGATGGACGTCTCCGGCTCGATGACCGACGAGCA
>JBBDWY010000052.1:0-5413 GCA_040902605.1 Pirellulales bacterium
CCTCACCCACAACGTCATGATTCTCGTGATCGTCCAGGTTTTCTACAGAGCCGCTTCGTCCCCTTTCTTCGTCCCCTTTCTTCGTCCCCTTTCTTCGTCCCCTTTCTTCGTCCGTCGTTTCTTCGTTGCTCGCAATCGGAGAGAGGCGGGTGAGTTCACCGACGCGATAGCATTCTTAACCTGAGCATATGTCGTTGTTTGTGCTTAACCGAGTGCCATTCGTTCCTGACACCTTTTTAGTCTTCTCTCCGATTATGAGCGGGTTGTCCGTTAGATGTTGGCGTTCATGCATGGTACGACACCGCAATAGCCCTATGGTTCGCCCCGGCCGGGAGGCCGGCGCGCCTCTTCGGATTCGATATGCTTCAGGGCCTCACGCCACTTCTCGGCTTGATAGTCGAGATCGTTTAGAAGTTCGTTATGTCGTGGATTAAAAGCGCGAAATTGCTTCAGCACTCTGGATGGCGGCGTGATATCGCGGTTCAAATGTGCCGCATAGATGCGGGAGAACCGCTGGATAATGTCAAGCGCGTATTCAGTGGTTAGCACGAGTCGTTGCAAATCCTCAAACGACCCAACCGATTGCGCCATTAAGTCGTCAATCACCTTTATCGCTACCGTGTAGCCTTTCCATTTGCTGCTTTTATCCATAAAGACAACTTCACTTGCTTTGGATGCATAAAGATCTTGCGCTGTTTGCAGAGCCCGCCTATTCTCTGGCGGATCGGCTGCCAGTTTCAGTTTGTCGCGTTCTGCCGTTAATTTGTAAACCTGCGAATTTAAGCCCACAACTTCGTCCAAGTTTGGCTTTGCGTACTTTTCGAGCTCCTCCTTTTCCTCTTTGAGAGCATCGCGCGACTGGGTTACTTCCCACAATTCTTCCGACAGCTTCTTGATTTCAAAAGGGTGGTGTTCGCCCATTGCAAGGTTTTCGGCCTCCAAATCTTCTATGTACTTTCCTTGGTCGTCTAGCTTTTTGCGCAAGGCGTTGACGTCCTCGTTATCAGAGGTAGTAGCTTGTGAAGTAGCCGGGGCGGCAGGAGTCCTAAACGCCAATGTCAAGAAGATGGCAGAGATAATGGCCAATATCACTCCCACGACCACTAACTTTTTTGACGTGGGTGTAAATACTAGATTGGCCATTGTTTTCATGTCCTCCGGATAAATTAGCCACAGCACAAAAAATGCAACGAGCAATGCACAGCCCATCGCAAACTGGTGAATATTCGGCTCTGTCGTCGCTGTCTTGCCAGTTCGCAATATAAAATGCCACGCGTGAATGGACGGTCCCGTTAGCGCAGCAGCGGCCAACAGCAACAAAAAAACCGCCGCAGTCATCTGCCACGGCGACTGCTTCGCTTGGCTCCATAGGAAGGCGAGCACCCACGGCAGCGAATTGACAATCCAATCCGTCACCGAAAACCTCCTCTCCAGGTACTTGCCCTGCGACGGAGGAGGATTTGAGGGCGATGTCGCGTCGTCGTGCATAGCGACCATGATACTGCGCACCGCTTCCGGTGGTGCCAGTACCCCTGCCGGCGCGTGAGTGTGTCCATGATCGAACTAGTCACGGCGCACCTCCGATCCCGTTCGGAGGGCCGGACACACTTCCCCGAGCACGACCTATATGACCCACCACCGCATATTGGCACGCCGATTGCCTATAAGCGATCGTCGCGAGTCGGGGCCTTTTGAGGCGACGGGCGGAGACGAGCTCGGGGCCGGAACAGACAAGAGGGCCGGAAAGGGCGACGAGGCACAACAGCACGTGAACGAAATCACCTGCTAGAACAGCAGTTAGCGAGATCTGCCCACCTCCCACAGAAGCTCGCAAACTGGGTGATTTCCAGCACGTCCAGGGCGAATTCGGGTACCCCCTTCACGGATGGAACCCGAGTTCGCCCATCTTTTTTGTGTTGCAAAATAATACATGTGTATTGTTTTAATACATATCTTGGCCGGTCACTGCGTCGTGTCGCCGAGTTAAATCATGGGCCGGGAATAATTTTTTTGACGGTCGGGATTGGAACCACGACGGCATTAAGGACACGAAGCTTTGTTTGACGGGATTTACAGGATCGGCGGGATTTTGATTTTGGTTTTGATCCAATTGATCCTGTAAATCCTGTCTGGCTAAAACTCGTCGGCGCGTCGCGCATGGCTTCTCTATGCGGGGCGGGGTTAGAATCAGGGTGAGGAGCGAGTTGCGGGGAGCGAGGAGCGAGTTCTCTGCGCGCGGGTGGAAGAGCGGAGAAGATTCGGGGGCGGCGATGATCGTGCGATGCAATGTCGAGCGGCGATCGTTAGGTGCGGCCGCGTTGGTATTGCTCGCGTTTCTTTTGGCTACGCATCTGGCGACGGCCGCGGATTCGGGGGCGAAATCGCAAGCGGCCCCCGGCAAGAAGCTCAACGACTTCGGCTATCCAGAAGTCGGGCTGATTAACGACGCGATTCGCAAGGGCTGGGCGGATCATGAGCTCGTGCCGTCCAAGGCGGCGAGCGACGGCGAGTGGTGTCGCCGCGTGTATCTCGATTTGATCCGCCGGGTGCCGACGGTCGAGGAACTCAACGTTTACCTGGCCGACCGCAAGCGGGATAAGCGGTTGCGGCTGGTCGATCGGTTATTGGGCGACGAATACACCGACGCGTTCGCTCGCAATTGGACGACCATTTGGACCAACCTCTTAATTGGCCGCACTGGCGGCATGGAGCGCCGTTCGCTCGTGGATCGAGCCGGGATGCAGCAGTACCTCAGCGAGGCATTCCAGTACAACAAACCGTACGATCAGCTGGCGCGCGAATTGATCACGGCCGCGGGAAGCTGCCGGCCGGGCGACGAGGACTTCAACGGCGCGGCGAACTTTCTGGCCGACAAGATGGAGGAAGGCGGGATCCAGGCGACGGCCAAGACTTCGCAAATCTTCCTCGGCATGGCGACGCAGTGCACCCAGTGCCACAACCATCCGTTCAACGAATACAAGCAGAACCAGTTCTGGGAGCTCAACGCGTTCTTCCGGCAGACGGCTGTCGAGCGGGTCGATTATGGCGAGGAGCGACAATACTATTACGGCCGGGTGGTCAATCGCGACTTCCGCGGCGAGGGGGGCGACGCGGAAAAAGCCGAGATTTACTACGAGCTCCGCAACGGCAAGATGAAAGTCGCCTACCCGGTGTTCGTGGACGGCACGTCGCTGGCCGGCATCTATGCGGATCGCGGTGAGGATTTCGGCGATCGCGGCTACCTGGCCGACGTCAACCGGCGGGAAGAGCTGGCCAAGCTGATCCTCGCCTCACGCGAATTCGATCGGGCGATCGTCAACCGCCTGTGGGCGCATTTTCTGGGCTACGGCTTTACGAAGCCGGTGGACGACATCGGCCCGCACAATCCGCCGTCGCACCCGGAGCTGCTCGACCAGTTGGGCGCGGCGCTGCGCGCGACGGGATTCGACCTGAAGAAGCTCATGCGGTGGATTGTGCTCTCGGAGCCGTACAATCTCAGCAGCCGGATCACGAGCCGCAATCAGAGCGACGATCCGGCGGTCGGCGCCCGGCCGATGTTCAGCCGCTTTTATCTGCGGCAGATGGAGGCCGAGCAGTTATACGAATCGTTGCTCGTGGCGACGGCTGCCGATAGCACTTTTTCTCGCGAGCAGCGCGACGAAATGAAGGACCGCTGGCTGAGTCAATTCTCCACTGCGTTCGGCACGGACGAGAACGATGAAGCAACGACGTTCAACGGCTCGATCCCGCAGGCCCTCACGCTCATGAACGGCGAATTGGTGCGGCGGGCCACCGGCAACCAGCCCGGCAGCATGCTGCACCGGGTGGCCCGCGATGCAAGGGTCGATAACGGCGAAAGAATCCGCTACCTGTATATGGCGGCGCTTTCTCGCCTGCCCACGCGTCAGGAGCTGGCGATCAGCAACGAGCTGCTGGTAGCCCGCGGCGGCAACGTCGGCGCGGCGCTGCAGGATATTTGGTGGGCGCTATTGAATACGAATGAGTTTATATTGAATCACTAGCAAAGCTGTTAGCCATTAGCCATTAGCTGTTAGCCAAAACCAATCCAGCACTGCAGCGGCTAACAGCTAATCGCTAAGAGCCGGGAGAGTCATCATGACTTGTTGTAACATTCCCGCCGGCATGTCGCGCCGGCATTTTATGCGTCACCTGGCTGGGGCTTCGGTGTTCGCGATGCCGGCGTTTGCGCTGACGCGCACTCTGCGGGCCCATGCCGAGTCGCTGAGCCGTAATCACAAGTCGGCGATCTTGCTGTGGCTCGGCGGCGGGCCGCCGTCGATCGACATGTGGGACATGAAACCGGGTGCGCCGACCGCCGGACAGTTCAAGCCGATCTCGACCACCGGCGATTTTCAAATCTGCGAGCTCATGCCGCAGCTGGCGCAGCAGATGAAGCATTTGTCGATCGTCCGCTCGATGAGCACGCGCGAAGCCGACCACGACCGCGGCCGCTACTACATGCACACGGGCTTTGTGCCCAGCCCGAACGTGGAACATCCGAGCTACGGCGCGGTGATCGCGCATGAAATGGAAAACAAGGTGCCGGAGCTGGAAATTCCGCCGTTTGTTTCGGTGGGCGGGGCGAGCGAAGGGCCGGGGTTTTTGGGCATGGCCTACGCGCCGTTCCAGGTCGATGCCAACGGCCGCATCCGCGACGCCCAGATGAGCGTGCCGTGGCAGCGGATGTACGATCGGATGAAACTGCTGTCCGCGCTGGAGACGCGGTTCATCGAGGAACGGCGCGGCACGGCCGCGGAAGAGCATGCCAAGGTGCTTGCGAAAACGCAAGCGCTGTTGTCGAGCGAACAAATGAAAGCGTTTCAGGTGCGGAGCGAGCCGGCGGACATGCTGGAGCGCTATGGCGACAACAACTTCGGCCGCGGCTGCCTGATGGCGCGGCGGCTGGTGGAAGTCGGCGTGCCGTTTGTGGAAGTAAATTCGGGCGGTTGGGACCTGCACCAAGGCTGCTTTACGTCGCTGGAAACCAAGCTGCCCGAGCTGGACAAGGCGTTCAGCGCATTGGTGGAAGACCTGCAGCAGCGCGGGCTGTTGGAAAGCACCGTCGTGTTGTGCATGGGCGAGTTCGGCCGCACGCCGCGGATCAACGGCAACGCGGGGCGCGACCATTTTGCCCGCGCCTGGAGCGTCGTGCTCGGCGGCGCGGCGATCCAGGGCGGCCGGGCCATTGGCAAGACCAACGCCGACGGCACCGGCGTCGAAACCGGCCCGTACTCCTCGGAAGATCTCATGTCGACCGTCTGCCACGCGCTCGGCATCTCGTTGCAAACCACCTACACGGCGAAGAACGGCCGGCCGATGAAAATCGCCAACGGCGGGCGGGTGATTGAGGAGCTGTTTGCGTAAGTGTAGTGGGGGGGGGGGGGGGGGGGGG
>JBBDWY010000052.1:5423-123075 GCA_040902605.1 Pirellulales bacterium
CCGCGAGCCGAATTCCCCGCAGCTCATCCGACATCGATGCAAATTTCGGCTCGCGGAGCGAGCCGACTACACTGCTGCTGAGCGTGCCTGCTACAATGGCGGCATGGCTGTGCATCCGGAACGTATCGCACGTTTGACCTCCGCGCCGCTGGAGATGGAAGCGGGAATCATCGTGGCGGCGCTCGAACAGAACGGCATCAAATCAACCATGGCAGGGCAGACGACCGCGGGATTCCGTGCGGAGGCGCCGGGCTGGGTGCAAGTGCTTGTGGCGGAAGAGGACCTGCCGCGTGCCCAAGCCATTTTGGACGACGTTCGGCAACACCATGACGATATCGATTGGGCGGCAGTGGATGTCGGCGAGCCGGAAGACATGAGCGCGGCAGATTCGACGCCGCGTTTGATTCGTCTTACGGTCTGGCTAGTTATTGCCTTCGCGCTGTTGACGTTGTTGATCATTTGATGGAACGCAGGGTTGGGCGCTGGATTGTTCAGCTTGCTCCTCCGCGCCTTAGGCGTTGGGCCGTAAATCACCGCGATTTTGAGTGTCATTCGCTAGCCGGCAAGATTGGCGGGCGGCGAGCGAATTGCTCTTAAATCACGGCCAGTCGCAGGTTGGGCGGGCTACGGGCTTTGGCGGCCAGCCGCATGTGTTTGGCCGGTCAAAGTAATCGCACTTGCAGGCCGGATAAGCTACAATTGCGGACTGCGCGTTCTGCTACGTTCACGCGCTTTGCAGGAGGGGCTTCTATGGACACTCTATTCACGCTCGCCGCGCTGATTGGCGGCACGGTGCTCGTCTTCCAGTTCGTCCTCATGCTGCTCGGCATGGGCGGCGACAGTGATATGACCGGCGCGGACGGCGGCCACTTTGCGGGAGGCGATCACTTCGGTGGCGCCGACGTCGGTAGCGCAGATGTCGGCGGCGTCGATGTCGGCAGCGTGGATGTGGGCGGCACCGATATGGTGACCGATCATCCGACCTGGCATGAAGCCGCCGACGCCGACCTGGGCCATCCTCAAGCACCATGGTTCTACGAAGTGCTGTCGCTGCGCACGTTGAGCGCGGCGGTGACGTTCTTCGGCCTGGCGGGCAAAACGGCGCTGGCCTACGCGTATTCGCCGCTTGGCTCCTTTGTCCTGGCAACTGTCGTCGGCCTGGCCGCCATGTACATCGTTTACTGGCTGTTCAAGCAAGTTTACAAGCTGCAGCACACAGGCACGGAAAACATTCGCAACGCCATTGGCGCGTCGGCAGTCGTCTATGTGCCTGTTCCCGGCCAGCGAGCCGGTGTGGGCAAGGTGACGTTCCGAATGCAGAATCGGCTCGTCGAATACCAGGCCGTGACGGAAGACGAAAACCGGTTGCCGACGGGCGAGAAGGTGGTCGTCGTCGCGATTGTGAATTCCGACACCGTTCGTGTTGCCCGGGCGACATCGCCGGTTCCCGACATGGTTCCTACCAATACGACAGCGTGAAACAAAACCTAGCCGCGACCTAACAGGTCGCCGGCACCCGGCGAGCCGTTGGCTCGCGGCTAATTCAAAAACAAACGATGCGCTAAGCTCAACCATAACCGAACGGCGAATTCTCAATATCTTTGCCAACTACGGCAGAAGGCGAAAACCATGAACGTTTCCCAATTCCTGTTGGCCCAGGAGCTCCAAGATTTCAGCAACGCCAATTTTTGGAGGGTCGTCGGCCCGATTCTGATCATTGCCGGCGTGGTCGTCGTGCTGATGATGATCGTCGGCTTCATCAAGTCGACAATCCGACGCTGCAGCAGCAATCAGGTGTTGGTCGTGTACGGTGCGTTCACGGGCACGGGCCGGGCGGCGAAGACGATCCACGGCGGCACCGCCATCGTCCTGCCGCTGTTGCAGGACTATCGCTACCTCAGCCTGGAGCCGATCCAGATCGAAATTCCGCTTCGCGGCGCGTTGTCGGGGGAGAATATTCGCGTCAACGTGCCCAGCGTGTTCACGGTGGCCATCGGCACGCAGCCTGACGTGATGACCAACGCCGCCATTCGTCTGCTCGATCTGCAGGTGCAGGACATCCGCAAGCAGGCCGAGGAAATCATCTTCGGCCAACTGCGGCAGGTCATTGCCTCGATGAAGATCGAGGACATCAACCGCGATCGCGACACGTTTCTGGAGCACATCCAGAATTCAGTCGAACCGGAGCTCAAGAAGATCGGCCTGGTGTTGATCAACGTCAACATTACGGACATTCAAGACGAGAGCGGGTACATCGACGCCATCGGCCAGAAGGCGGCGTCGCAGGCCATCCAGCAGGCCCGCGCCGACGTGGCCGACGAGGTGAAGCAGGGCGAGATTCGCGTTGCTGGCGCGGACCGAGACAAAGTCGTGCAGGTCGCCAGCGCCACGAAGGAACGCGAAGTCGGCACGCGCCAAGCGGCCCGCGAGCAGGCCGTTCGCATCGCCGAGCTTGAAAAAGAGCAAACGGTCGGCGAGCAAACCGCCGCATTCCAACGCGACGTGTCGGTCAAGCAGGCCGAGCAGGCCAAGCGTATCGCGATGGCCGACGCGAACGCAAAAGCGGTCGATGGCGAAAACATCGCCGACGCCAAGATCGCCCAGTCGCAGGCCACGCTGCAGGAGCAGAAGGCTGAGGCCTATGAGCGCGGCGAGTCGCGGAAGCGTGAGGCCGAAGCGGCCGTCATCGAAATCCAGAACCGCGCGATGGCCAAGGCGGCCCTGGCCGACGCCGAACGCATCGAAGCCGAGCAGCGGGCCAAATTCGAAGCGCCGGCCAAGGCCCAGAAGGCCAAGATCGTCGTGGAAGCGGAGGCGGAAGCCGAGAAGCGTCGACTTGAGGCCGAAGGCGAGGCCGCCGCGATCTTTGCGAAGCTGGAAGCCGAAGCCCGCGGCCAATATGAGATTCTCGCCAAGAAGGGCGAAGGATTGCAGCGGATCGTCGAGGCCTGCGGCGGTGCCCAGCAGGCGTTCCAGCTCATGATGCTCGAACACCTGGAGCACCTGGCGGACGCCAGCGCCAAAGCGATCAGCAACATCAAGTTCGACAAGGTCGTCGTCTGGGAGAACGGCGGCTCGAACGGCCGCTCGAACACGGCCGACTTCCTGCACAAGATGGCCGGCACGCTGCCGCCCATGCTGCATGTGATGCGCGACATCGGCGGCATCGACATCCCCGACAGCCTGGCAAAGCTAACCGGCGAAGAAAGCGCGAAGACCAACGGCGCGGGCCACGCGGCTAGCCCGGAGCGTGTCTCGCCCGCGAACGGGGAAGAGGACGTGCCGGTGGCCACGGCCACCAAGCCGCGAGTTTAATAGTGACAAGTCGTAGGGCCGGCCGTGCCGGCCGGAGTCAATCGCGGCGGTTGCGCCCGGCCGGCACAGCCGGCCCTACCAGTCATTTGGCGTCGTGCTGGCGGCAGTAGGCGAGGATGTCGTCGATCGACATGTTCGATTTGTCGACGCGCTGGATGGCTTTCCCGCCCGCTGAAGCGGGCTCGCCTGTTGGCGCCGGTTCCGCGGCCCGTGGTTGTTGCTTCGCGGTTTCCGCTGGAGGCGGTGCGTCTTCCGTTTTCGGCTGTGCGGGCGCCGGCGCCTCGGCCTTCGCTTTGGCGGGCAGTAAGCCAGCGGCGCCGCCGGCGCGGGCCGCGGCGAGCATCTCGGCCACGCTCATCTTCGACCGGTCGACTTTCGCCGCCGCTTGCGGCTTTGCGGCTGCTGCGGCTTCCGCCTTCGCCGGCGCTGGTTCCTCTCTTGGTTTGGCAGCCGTTGGCGCTGCTGCTTTTTCCGCCCGCGCCGCTGCTAGGATATCGGCGACCGACGATTTACCGGCCGTTGCGCCGGCCGCGGCCGGCGCTTTGGCCGCTTGCGGCTTTGCGGCGGCGGCCGGTTTCGCTTCCGCCTTGGCCGCAGGCTTTTTCGCTTCCGGCTTCGGCGTCTTCGGGGGCGGCTTGTCCACGACCTTTAAGAACTCCGGATCGATGTCGTACCAGCCGGTGTTCAGGTGATAATCGTCGAACTCCACAAGGGCCCGCCCGCTCATATTGACGGTCTTCACGCGGCCAACGACGTCGCGAAACCTCGCAAGCTCCGGTCGCGTCCCGTCGACGATGACGTACTTGTCCGTGTACTGCCGCTTCATGCGTTCGATCTGCTCAGTAAACATGCCAAAGAAGCCCAATGCGCCAAAAAGATTGGGTAGGCGACGCCCACCAAAAGAGTACGCCCGATTACGCCGTTAATTCTGGCGGAAACGGCGCTAAACCGCAAGCGAGGGAGTGTAGTCTTCTCGCTCCGCGAGAAGCGGTGCCTCCCGCGGAGCGGGAGGCCTACACTACAAGACGCGACGATCGACTAGAAATCCGCGCCAATCACTTCTTCACCTTTGGGCGTGGCGAGCGCTTTCCAGAGGTCTTCGTTGATGCTGTCCGAAATGAAGCGGGCGCTGGTGTCGACCATCAACAGATTCACCCCATTTGGATGCGCGCTGCGGGCGAAGTGGCGCCAGTCGCCTCTCCATTCCTGCGGGGTCGCCAGGCAAGGCGCAAAGTCGATATCCTGGCACCAGCGGGTCTTGTCCTTAAGCAGCGTGAAATTCGGTGGAAAATCGTGCATGTACATCACACCGGCGCCGAAATGCAACACACCGCGCGTATCCTGGCCTTCCACGTTACGAACTTCTGACACTGCTGCCGTTTTCGACGTGCCATCGTTGAACTCCGACATCTTGCGGCCTTTGTTCACCATGAACGTGCCAAAGCGAGACAGCGACGAACCGGGCGCCTCCGGATTGACTTTGTCGCCTGAAGGCGCAATCGGTCCGTGGTTACAACTGTACCCTGGATTGAGGCTTCCATAAGCGCAATCCTGCGTGGGCGACGTGTCGTTCATCCAGATTACGCCAATGCCGACGTTTCCTGCGTAGTTACCTCGAGCGCCGTACCACGTGTTCGTTATTCCGACGCGTTCGTCCGTTGGGCATCGATATACTTCAAACGGAATGTGATGTGAAGTATCCGCGGGGCTCAGAGCATTACGCACTCCTAGCGGAATAGTCCAATCGACATTTTCGTATAGCGAGGCTTCTTCGACGTACGGCATGACCACGGATATCCAGCTATACATGGTCGGATCGCCCGTATAGGGCTGGCCTGTCTTGGCGTCGTTGCCATAGCGTTGGGTCGCCCCGATGGGCAACCGCTTCTTGGACGACTCGTAGTTCATCAGCGCAATGCCGATTTGCCGCATGTTGTTGAGGCACTGGCTGCGGCGGGCGGCCTCGCGGGCGGCTTGGATGGCTGGCAACAACAGCGCCACGAGAATGCCGATGATCGCGATCACGACCAGCAGCTCGACGAGGGTAAAAGCGGCGACACGTCGTGCGTTGGTCCACCGTCTCATGGTGAAAACGCTCCTGGAAGGCAGTCTGGCGCCTGCAAGGGAACTGGAGCTGCGCGAGCTAGCCCCGACACGTCAAATTCTACGGTGGGGCGACTATATTTCGCAACATCTTGGCGGTCCAAAAGTACCGCAATTTCCCAGGGATTGGAGCGGAAGAGAGCGGCCCTGTTCCGTGCCGGGAGGGATCGCGTCTCTCAAAAACGGGACGAAAACGACGAGAATTGCCACGGATTTCTCGCGATTTTGCGTGACAGACGGCTGCCCGCCCTTTACACTAATCTGTGGGTGTTCGGACCCGTGGACACTTCGTGTGCACCCATCAGTGAGAGGGACTAATGAAAGCTCAACGAATTGCCATCCTAGCCATTTTCGCGGTGATATTTTTCCGCACCGGCACCCAAGCCGCGCTCTTGGAGGACTTCCAATTCAACGACGCCGACGGCACGGCGCTCAACATGGCCGCCAACAGCGCGTCGGCCCATATGTGGGTGCACGACACGGATCATGCCGCCACGATTCAGGTCCAGAGCGGGTCGCTGAACATTGTCAAGAACAACACCGACTTCGTCACCGAAGGCTTAGGATTCGACGACGTCTCATCGGGCGTGCTGTGGATGGTCGCGGAGTTTGCCAACTGGGCGGTGCTGGGCAGCGCTCCGGATGGCAACAACGTCGAGGAGATTCGCTTTGGATTCATGGGCACCGAGGACCTGACCCCACCGCCTAGTTCGACCGTCCTGGCTGAGATGATGATTTCTCGCAACCACGGGGCGGGCCAGTTTCAGATTTCCGGGACCGCACTGGGGGCGGCGGGCACCAACATAGCGACCGCGAACATCAACTTCGTCCAGAACGATCCGTTCGTAATGGCGATGCGCGTCGATCAGGACACGGATACCTACGCGATTTATTACAAGGACGGCAGCAACCCGGCCGCCCTGCTTGGCGAAGGGAATCTCGAGCCAACGCGTGATGCGATCGTCGTGCGGATGACCATCAACAATTTCTGGGGCGACGAAGTGGGCGAGTTTGCCAACCTCGATCGATTCTACATTTCTACTCGCATTCCCCCGGGGATTCCGGAACCGTCGACGTGCCTACTCGCCCTATTCGCCGGGATCGGCTGGTTTGCGCGTCGGCGCCGAGGCTGAGGAATTGGCAATCAGGCGACATTCGGCTGGGGCTTCACGGTGGGCGTGAAGCCCCCGTTGTTTAATCACTCAATGCTGGCATGGCAGAATGAGGGATTCCACCCAGTTCGCGTCGCTGATCGCAGTTGTGGCTTCGCTGCTAAGCTCCCACGCCGCGACCGCGTTGGGCCAGCAGACGATCACGGCCGAGCAGTACGTCGTCACGAGCGGGCATCCCGATGCGACTGCCGCGGGTGTGGCAGTGCTCCGCGGTGGTGGCAACGTGATGGATGCGGCGGTCACTACTTCGCTGTGCCTGGGCGTGGCGGAGCCGTACGCCTCCGGCATTGGCGGCAAGGGGATGCTCCTTTATCGCGACGGCAAGACCGGGCGCGTGTACGCCATTGAAGCCATGTGCGCGGCGTCCGGTGCGGTCGACGCGGCTCAATTCGCTGCTCGGCCGGAGCGCGAGCGTTACTACGGGTACACGTCGGTGGCCGTGCCCGGCCTGGTCGCCATGCTGGATGCGGCGCATCAGCGGTGGGGCTCGAAGAAGTGGCGCGAGGTGGTGGCGCCAGCCGCCGATTTGGCCGATGGCGGCGTCGCCGTCTCCGAGAAGATGTATCAAATGATGCGGCCGAAGCGGAACCTTCTGCGCCGCGATGCCGAGGCCGCGCGGGTTTACCTGGTCGATGATCAGACGCCATCCGTCGGCACGCTGATGAAGTATCCAGATCTGGCCCGCAGTCTCCGACTCATCGCCGAGCAAGGGCCGCGGGCGTTTTACGACGGCGAGATTGCCGAGCGGATTGTCGCCGCTGCCCGGGAAGCGACGGCGCCGCTGACGATGGACGATTTTCGCGGCTACAAGCCGCGATGGAGCGAGCCGCTCGCGGTGGATTACGACGGGTATCGGGTATACGCATCGCCGCCGCCGCTCACTGGTGGTGCTACCGTCTTGGCGACGTTGCGGGCGGTGGACGGCGTAGCTGCGCTCGACGCTACGAATGGCCGTGACCCGCGCTATATCGATCTGGTCGGCCGCGTGCTGCTGTCGATTTATCCGCGTGTGAGCGGCACGATCGCCGATGTGCCGAGTGCCGAGGACGACGCCAAGAAACTTTTTGCCGACGAAAGCGTGCGTAGCATCCAGCAGGAGGCCGAGGCAGTCGATCCGGCGAGCGCGGAGGCCGCGCCGGTGCAGACGGGCATGCTCGAGACGGCCGCTGGTGACTTTCCTGAGGCCAGCACGACGCATTTAATCATTGCCGACCGGGGCGGCAACATCGTATGTCTCACGCAATCGCTGAGCTACCACTTCGGCGCCTGCGTAGTTGCGCCGGGCACCGGCATCCTGCTCAACGACAGCATGAGCAATTTCTCCACCGGCGATCCGAACGGCTGCAATTACGTCGCTCCCGGCAAGCGCGAGCGGAGCACGATCGCACCAATCATCGCCACGAAGAACGACAAGCCGGTGCTCGTGCTGGGCATTCCCGGCGGCCAGCGGATTCCGACCACCACGATTCAACTTCTGACTGATATCCTGCACTTTGGCACGCCACTCGAAGAGGCGTTCGACCGGCCGCGGTTCCACGTCCGCCGGCCGCGCGGCGCCGATGAATCGGCCAACATCGTGGATCTCGAAGACGATGCGCCGGCGGAGTTCGACGAGCAGTTGGCCACAATGGGCTGGAAACCGGAACGTCACACTCGCAACGGCGCTTATTTCGGCGGCGGCAGCGCGGTGATGTATGGGACGGATTTCAAGCTGCACGCCGTGGCCGACGTTCGCCGCACCAACGCCGCGGATGGAGATTGAGCGATCGATGCTGAAGTTCAGTCAGAGAGTGATGGTATCCGTCGCGCCGCCGTGTGCCACTGCTCGCGGAGGTGGCGAGGAGCGTCGTCACTCAACACGGCACTGCTTGCCTCGCCACGATCGTCACCCTTTAAATGCGAGCAGTGCGGATTGGGATTTCGGCGTCGGTTGGTATTCCGCAAGCAGTGGCACACGGCGGGTTTATAAGTGTCCTGTGATATTGGTGCTTCTGGTGTTGGTGGTCGCGGGTTTGTCGGCTGCGCCGGCCGATGCCGTCATCACGCTTGACGCCGGCTTCGATAGCGCGTCGCTCTGCCTGACGCCGAGTACCGCGTGCTCGATCAGCAATCAAGCCACGGCCATCAACGGCAACACCGTGACGCTGGTCGGCCGCGATAACTTCAACAATAACCAGTGGAAGTGGATTTACTTTGCGGCCTCAGGCGTAAACGGCCAGCAGGTCACGTTTGAGATTGCCGACAACTTCGCCACCGGGGCTGCAAGCCTGAACAACCATCGCATGATGTACAGCTACGATCAGGCGAATTGGCTGTTCTTCGACAGCAACGTCCGCTCGTCGTTGCAAGGCAAGTTCACGTTTCGCAACAATTCGGCTTTCACGCAAGAAACCGTGTACGTGGCGTACGGACCGCCATACCCCTACCAGCGCACTGTGGATCACACGAGTTCGATTGCATCGAGCCAGTGGGTATCGCCGACGGTTAGCGGTGACGGCATGCTTGTCGTTGGCCAGTCGCCCGGTGGCACCGACGACATCGGCCGCACGGTCACTTCGAAAAATCTGTACGGCTACAAGATCACGGATCCAAACTATACCGGCCCGAAGAAAAAAATCGTCACGCTCAGCGGCGTGCATGCCAATGAAACGCTCGGCAATTTCACGCTGGAAGGCCTTGTAGATTTTCTGCTGAGCGATGACCTCGAGGCCGCGCAGCTTCGCCGTTACGCGGAGTTTTACGTTTACCCGATGGCCAATCCGGACGGCCGCTTCGCCGGCTACAACCGCAGCACGGTGCAGCGAGTGAATGTCGACCCGAACCGTGCATGGAACCCGCCGAACTACTTCGATCCCGACAACGTTTCAGGGACGCTCGACGACATCCGCGTCGGCGGCGAGGCGATGCGGCTCGATTCGGGCGAGGACATTGATTACTTGATCGACTTCCATTCGACGGTGAATCCTTCGATTCCGTATCATCACGGTTTAGTCCTGGCGGAATGGCAATCGGACCCGTTCTGGCTCGCGCTGCGGGGGTTGGAGCCGGCAGTGCTGACCGCGGGCGCCGCACTCGTGGACTTCACGGGCGCGAAGTTCGGCCGCGACGTGCTCAACGCGGAATTCTCGGCCACGTTCGAAACGGTCTTTCCCGCCAATGAGAACATTCCGCGGTACCTGAGCTTGGGACAAAACTTCGGCCTGGCGTGGCACGATGTGTTCCACGTTCCGGCGGACTTGAATTTCGACAGCGTTCTTGATGAGAACGACTGGTTGTTATTCATCGCTGGTTCAGAAACGGACATGACGGGCTTGTCGGCGATCGATCGCTACGGCATGGGCGATCTCGACGGCGACGGCCAAAACAGCATCCAAGATTTCGTGTTGTTCAAGCAACTGTTCGACGACTTCAACGGGCAAGGCGCGTTTGCCAAACTAATCGCAGGTATTCCAGAGCCGACCTCATGCTGGCTTGTGCTGGTCGGCGGTCTATTACTGAGCTGCAGATCGGCCAGAGTCACGCGGACCGATACGTTAAAACAAAATCAATAAACGGAGGGATAGATCATGAAGCGTCGCATCTGGTTCGGTGCGTTCTTTTTGGCCGCTGTCGGCGGACTGACTTGTGCTCCGTACACTCTCGCCGTGGATTTAGATTCCTTCGAATTTAACGACGCGTCCGGCACGCTGCTCGCCGGCGGGGCTAACACCGCCAATCCCGCCAACAACTGGGTGGAAGGCACCGGGATGGGGGCATCGGATATTCGCAACGGCTCGTACAACATCGTCAAGCAGCAAACGACGCTGGTGTCGAACTATTTGCAGATCGACAACATCACCAGTGGCACTCGCTATTTGGTCGCCCGGATGTCCGGCTGGGACTTTTACTTCAACCCGGGCGACCCGTCGGAAGAATTTCGCATCGCATTCTTGGACAACGACACTGGCAACAGTGGAGCCACAATCACGGCTCAAATGAACATTCGCCGGGACGCTGGCGGGAGCGGCAACATCGTACTCATGGGCTCCGCACTTGGCTCGCCTGGCACGAGCGCGACGGACATTCCCGGGGCACCCATATTGAACACGACGCAGACTAATCCGTTTACGATGGTCCTGGAACTCAATAAAGACACCAACAGTTATAAGATTTTTTACAAGGATGGCGCGAATCCGACCCAGGTTCTCGGTCTCGGCACGGTCGACTCGGCCCGCGGAGGAAACTCGGCCCGCATGGCGGTGAACGGTAACTTCGGCAACTTCAGCGACGATTACCCAATTGATTATTTCGAAGTGTTTTCGGTCGATCGCCTGGCCCTCACCGATACGAATCCATTCTCCGACCTGATCAGTCTTGAGATTGACCGCGGCAGTGCGTCGATGACGCTGCGGAACACGTCGGGCGCCACAATCTCGGGAATCGAGTCGTATTCAATTACGTCTGTTAGCGGCGGTCTCAACCCGGCCGGCTGGAATCCGGGTGCGGCAACCCCCACCACTTCGACGAACGAAGCGCTGGCCGCGACGTTTACCACGCCGATTAGTCTGACGAACGCTCAGACGCTCAGCCTCAGCATGGGCGTCGGGGCGTGGATCAAGAGCCCGTTCGAGGACTTGCAGATGGTGCTCAATCTCACGGGGGGCGCCACGCGTACCGTCAACGTGAACTTCCTCGCAAACGGCGGAATGAAATGGCAGCACGGCGACTTCAACCTCAACAACACAATCGACGCCGGTGACTGGCTAAGCTTCATCGCAAATGCCGAAAGCGATCTCGACGGCCTGTCGCGAGTGGAGGGCTATCAATCCGGCGACCTCGATGGGGACGGCGTCAATAGCATCAAGGATTTTGTCGCGTTCAAGGCGTTGTACGACGCGGCCAACGGAGGTGCCGGTGCATTCGACGCCATGATCGTCAACCTTTCAGTTCCGGAGCCCAGCAGTATGGTGCTGCTGGGGACTGCCGCCCTGTTCTTGTCCGCTCGACGGCGGCGCCGCGGCAGGATAGCTCCGCCGGTGGTTCACACAATACCTAGCCAGGCTTCTCAAGACCATTCACCTGCCGGAGACTCCGCGATGCCGCCCTTTGCTAAAATTTTTCTGACAAGCATCGTAGCTGTCATGATGGCGGCTGCGGTTCCGACCGCGCGGGCCATCGATCTCGTGGACTTCCCGTTCAACGACGACGACGATGCGCTGCTGAACGAAGCGGCCAACGTCGTCAATCCGGCGAACACCTGGATTGTCGAATCGAACATGACAAATTCCTCGGTCCAATCGGGCGTCTACCACGTGCGGAAAGATACCTCGAACCTCGCGCGAAACGTGCTAGACATCACGAGCAACATCGCGAGCGGCAAGGGTTGGATTGTGGCGGAAATCGACGGCTGGAGGTTCAATTCGGAACAGAGCGTCGGCAATTTCGAGCCAACGGCGCTGGAGCAGTTTCGTCTCACCTTTCTCGATAACGATGCAGGCCTCACGGTAGCCAGCAGCTTCGTCACCGCCGAGGCCCGTATTCAGCGCACCAGCGGTGGCGGCTTGGAATTGTTTGGCACCGCTTTGGGAACCGGCGGAACGAACGTCTCGGGCGTGCAGCCGGCCCTCAACCTGAATCAAATCGAACCGTTCACCTTCGTGCTTGAGCTCGACAAGAACGCTAACCAGTACTCGATTTTTTACAAGACCGCTAGCGCCTCGTCGTTCTCGCTTTTTGGAACGGCCAATGTAGCCTCGGACCGTGAAGGCAACTCGATGCGGCTCGCGTTTAGCGGCGACTACAGCGGCATCGACATGATCTCGAAGCAGGAGTTCTTCGATCTGGATCGCATTTACGCAACGACGACCAATCCGCTCGATCTGCCGATCGATCCCACGACCTTAACGCTCGAAGTCAAGTCGAACGGCCAAGTCTCGATTCGCAACGACACGAACGGCGCCATCAATTTCAATTCGTATCGCATCGGGTTCGAGGACGACCTGACCGAAGACCTGAATTTCGCGGGCTGGAATAGCCTGAGCGACCAGGGCATCGACGCGGTCGGCGGCGGCAATGATCCGGGCGAAACCTGGGACGAAGCCGGCGGATCCAGCTACAAGGTGTTGGCCGAGTCGTTTCTCTTGGGCAGCTCGACGATCACGCCGGACAACTCACTGTCACTCGGCAGCGCGTTTCAGCCTGGGGGCGCGCACAATCTGCTTAAATTCGAATACCACGACATCAATTTGGCGAGCGTTATTACCGGCGAGGTGGAATTCGTTGTGGTTCAGGGCGTCGACGGCGACTATAACGACGATGATGTTGTCAACGCCGCCGATTACGTCATCTGGCGCAAGAACGTCGGCACCACCAACACGATGCCCAACGATCCACACGGCGGCACGATTGGCAGTCAACAGTACAACACGTGGCGAGCGAATTTCGGTATGACCGGGGGTAGCGGCAGCGGACTGGCAGGCAGCAGTGTGCCGGAGCCGGCCGCGTTATGGCTCGCGGGCCTCGCGACGCTCGCACTGGCCGCACGGCGGAGGGCCCGACGAGACATTGCCAGTTGAGCAGTTAGGAACCAGCTTCAAAAACTCGGCGAGCCGGCGGGTTTATCCCGCCGGGACAAGCCCGGCGGCTCGCCAGCAAGGATTTTGTTTAGATCACGCCCACGTTTAGCTCGTCGAACGCGAACAGCTCGCCGTCGTTCGCCGTCAACCGCAGTGTGTAATCAGCGGCTTCGCTGAAGTCGGCGGTAGTGCTGGCCAATGTTGAGTCGGCGAAGCTGACCGTTCCGGGTCCGGAGACTTTGGTCCACAGCACTGTGAGCAGGGACAAGTCTGGCAGGCCGTCGTCGCTAACAACGCCGCTGAGCATGGCCGGCTGACCGCGCGAAATGATTTGGTTCGCGCCAGCATTGACCGTGGGCGCGACGTTCGTCGGTAAACCGCCGCCCGAACCGTGCAGCGCTAATGGGGGAACCGGCTGATAGTTAATGATGAGCTTCGGCCGCTGGGCGGCGTTGGAAGCCTCGCTCGAATAGAAATCGACGCCGTCCGACACGAGGTAATCCTGCAGGATGATGCCGAAGTTTGCGGCGGGGTCGTCGATCCACGCCTGCACAGCCGCCACGCCGGCGTCATTGAGTGCGATTCGCTGAATTCCTTTGCTTGCCGGGCCAAGCTGGCCTAAAACGGCCGAGCCATGGTCGCCGCTGCCGTTGGCGCCCGCGCCGATCCAAGCCTGGCCCGATGCGTACTGCTGCCAGGTCGCCGATAATTCGTCCCATGCCCGCTGCAAGGCATAAACTTCGTAGTTGTGCTTCGTTGCATTCGTGACGTTCAGTTCGATCGCAGCCGACACCACAATGCTATCGGTCGGGATCGCTGAAACGTCCCACTTCAACAAAGCGGCAATATCGGGGCTGCCATCGACGTCGAACGCTGTCACGGTACCATAGTTCGTCGTCGGTTTGCCGCCGACGATCTTCGTATCGCGCGTGCCCGCATAAGTGACGTACGGGAACAAACCATCCTGAAATGCAATTCCAGTGGGCTCGGTATCGTCACCCGGCGGCGTCTGTTGGGGCGGATCGACCACAATCGGCGCCGAAACCGTAATCGTCACGTCATCAAACGCCACCCGCTGGCCGTCGTTTGCCGCCAGGCGCAGCACATACGTGCCGGCCGCGCTGAAGGTCGCCGTGGAATCCACAAGGCCGCCGTTGCCGAATGTCACGGTGCCGAGCCCGGAGAATTTTGTCCAGGAAGTGCTGAGCGAGGTGGGCACCGGCAGCCCGTCGTCCGACACCGTGCCATCGAGCGCCGCCGCCTGGCCGAGGACAATCGACCGATCCGGCCCGGCGCTCACTACCGGAGGTTGGTTCAATACAACCGGCGCGGCCGTGTCGAAGCTGAACAGCACGCCTCTTGCGGTGCTGCTGCTGCCGGCCAGAAACACGATCTGGTTATTGGATGTGTACTTCGTGCTGGTGACGTTGTTATTGCTCCCGGAGATAAGCGTTTGGCGGGGGCCGAATGCGATGTTGCCGAGCGGCGACTCGCGATAGTAGATGCTGCCGCCGCTGTCGCTTTGAGTGTAGGCGACGATCAACTTTCCTGCCGCCTCGTTCACGACGACGATGGGACGCGTGCCCTTCGTATCCACCTGGTACAAATTGTCCCAGATGCCGTTCGGGCGGCGGACCAGCAGGGCAATTTCCGGACGACTGGAACTGTCGTAACTAGTCTTCACCGCGGCATAGAGAGTGCCGTCGGACGCCATCGCCAAGTGTATGTGGTCGTCGGCCATGCTGCCGCCCACGCTCGAAGCCCACTGGCTGGCCGCCACCTCGACCGTCGACCATAGCGTCGGCGACGCGCCATCCTGATGCACGCGGAACTGGAACACTTTGGCGCTCTGGTTCGACCACAGGACGCCGATCGAGTTGTTCGGCATGGCGACGATCGCGGAGATGTCGTCAGACTTGGCAGATCCCAGGGTGATCGGCGCACTAAAGCTTGTGTACAGCCCGTCGCTGTAGCGAACCTCTACGGTGGACTTAACATCGGAAGCAACCCACATCCGGCCGGTCGAATCGACTTCGATGGTCGCCGTTTCAACGCCGCTGGAGAGCGGCACGTTGACTAATTGCGGCCGGAGCGCCCACGGCTCGAATCGATTGTCCACAGCGTCGAATTGCAGCGTGGCCAACCGGGAGCTGCTTCCGTCAAATAGTAATACGTGTGCCAGATCGTCGACGACTTTCACGTCGGCATGAAAGCCCTTGGTGGTGGTGATTTGCTGAGCCGGGGTCCAGCTTGTGCCGTCGAGCCGGAACACCCACGTGCCGGACGAGTTAGGCATCACCGTCCACCACTGCCCGGCGTATTCAAACACCTTCGATTGTGGCTTTTCGCCAGTGTTTTCTGAGACCGAGAGATTTTGCAGCGGCGTAATGGAAAGCATCTGCCGCGATTCCAGCGCCTCGATGGCCAGCGCGCGCCGATAGCCGTGCCGGTTGGTTTGCTTTTTTGTTTTACGGCGGGATGAAAACAATTTGCGGCGCAGAATGCTCAGTGGATGTGTCGACATGGGTGCCTTTTTCGCGCGATCTGACGAAGGGCCAGCTTGAAAAGAGCTGGCTCGGCTCAGAGAAGCGGGGAGGAGGGGCTGAGACGAGGATTTTGGGGGGTGCGCTTTCCATGATAATTGCCGAATTTCGGTGTCAAGCGCGAAAGCCGGTTGCGCTAATTTTCAATTCACGCGTTCGAGCAAAACGAATGCACGCTGCCGGCGCGGCAGCGTTACAGGCCGTGCGAACGGCGCATTGGGAACATCAGGCACGCGAGAGAATGTGCCCAGGAGCTCGGGAAGAGAAGGTGCCGTGAAGCGCTAGGCGGCTTTTGCGCGGGGCACCAATGAAGACGGCTGCTCAGAAACGGGGGCTTCCCCGTCGTTCAACGTAACTCGGTCGGGCCGCTCATTACCGAATTGGCGTGACATTTGATAGAGCTTGGCTTCTTCCAACCAAGTGAAGACGGCCTCGAGACAACAAAGTTGAAAGCCGGCCCAGCCGGCCCGGGCCCGCCCGTGCCAGAAATAAGATCGCAAAAAGTCGGCAAACGAGTGAATCAGCGCTCGAACCAGCGCGGGCCGCTGGCCGTCCTCCAAACGGCACCGCGCCGCGACGGTGGTTTGCTCGTTGAGATGCTCAACGAATTCGGCCACGCTGGAAGCGACGCACTTCTCGATACGGCCGCTCAACTCTTCCGTGCGGAGTGGATCGGCCGAGATCGTCACCGTGCCGCGGGCCAATGAGTACGAGCAGCGGTGCGGCCGGAATAGGCGGATTGGTTCGGCATCGGCTCGCGCTCTGTTGGCGATGCTTCGGCCAAAGAACTGGTGATCGATCGGCAGGCGAAAGGCATCCGCGACTTGTTGCTCGGCAATACGCTGCCGCAGCTCTTTGGCCAGGAATGGCGTTACGGCCTCGTCGTGATGCAGCACCAGCATCCAGTCAGACGCTTCCTTGGTCGGCCCGCACGGTTCGATCCGGTCAATCACATCCAATCGTCCGCCGGCCGAAGGGCCGATGAGCACGATTTCATCCGCAATGTCTCGCACCGAGTCGATTACCGGCCGCGCCGAGGTTGTGTTGGCATCAACGTCGCACAGAATCAGCACGGATAGATCGGAATCTGTCGCCAGAGCATCGTCGGCGCCGGTGCCGCGCAGCCATTCGCCGAATGAGGTCCGCAAGAACTCATCGATGAAGATCTGTCGTGCGTCCATTCGGCGATGCCAGCCGCGAATATGCAGAAAATTCTTCACGTCGTCGATCTGGCGCTGCCGTTGCCGCTGTGGTTTGCCGCCGAAACGCACTTTCTCAAAATCGATCAGCCAAACGCCCAATTCCTCGTCCACGATAAAATTTTCCGGCTTAGTGTCGTTATGGCTGATTCCCATCTCCACAAGCCGTTGCCAGATGCCGACGACTTGCCGGGCCAGGTGTCGCAAGTCGGCGTCGCTCGGTGCGGCATAGCGAATATACCGATAGAGGTCCGTTCCCTCGATGTAATCGGTGATGAAATATGAGCGATAACCGAACGGCCCGACGCATTGTTCCAGCGATGCTCTCGGTCGCGGTGTAGGAATACCGTGCTCCGCCAGGTACGAGGCGATGCGCGCGCAGCGATGTGCTGATGCCTCACGCCATGCGGAGCGGATCGTGCGCCAGGGGCCGCCCCACGTGTGGCGCTTCACCAGCAAAGCGCCGTTCGCGCTGTCGTGCCGCGCCACCGTGCAGCGATCTTTCACCTGGAGCGGCGTCGATGAATACAGGAATCGATCGGCATCGCCGCGCCACAGCGCCTCGGCCAGGTACTGCGGCAGGTCCGCGTCGTACGATAGCCGCCGGGTAAGCGACCAGCGACGTATTGTGCGCAATTGCATACCAGGTGCGGAGCGCGAGCGTCGCATACAACGTCAACGACAAGATGAAGCAACCGAGCATGCCGGCAGCGGCCGCGACGGCGCTCGGCAGCAGCGCGTTACAGTAGGGGGTGAATCGTCCACTTGCCAGATGAGAATTCGGGAAATAATGCCGCGACTCCGCTGGCATTGCTGGCTTCAAAACAACGACTGCTGAACCTCGATGCATTTCGGGTCGTCGTTGGCTACGCGATTGACGTGCGTCGTCACTGGCTCGGCGACAAGTTCATCGTCGCCGCACGGCGCCAGCAGATGGGCAAGCTTGGCGGGGTCGCCGACTGTGTGATCGAGCCACAACCCGTAATCGTTCGCAGCGAGAACCACGGGCATCCGGTCGTGCAGCTCGCACAAAGCGGCGTTGGCGTCGGTCGTCACGATGGTGCAGCTTTCGATGGTCGGCCCGCCGTCCGCAGCAGTCCAGCTCTCCCATAAACCGGCGAACGCGAAGGGGCCGTAGTCGGCCCGATGGATGTAATATGGCTGCTTCTTGCCGCGGCCGCCGCTGGCCGCTTGTCGCCACTCATAAAACCCGTCCGCCGGAATCAAACATCGGCGGCAGCGCAGCGCGGTCCGAAACGCCGGTTTCTCCGCCAGTGTCTCGGCCCGCGCGTTGATCATGGGTGGTCCGGTGGCGCCCGCTTTCGACCACGAAGGAATCAGCCCCCAGCGCAGCAACGCGATCGTGCGCCGGCGATTGGGCGCATCCGACCGCACGGCGGCGATCTCCTGCGTCGGAGCAATGTTGTAGCGCGGCTCAAACAATTCGAGCTGCCGACTGGCGCGCACGTCGAGATCGAAGTGCTCGATCAGCACGTTTGCCGGGGTGCGCAACGTAAATCTCCCACACATTCGGCCGCTCACTTGCCGTTCGGCCCCGAGCTCACGGCCGAGGGGCGGTTTAGTTTCCCAACTGTTCCTTCAACCAGGCCAGATACTTTTCACTCCCATCCACGATCGGCGTCGCGATCAGCTCCGGCACTTCGTACGGATGAATCTCATCGATCACGTTCTTGATTGCGGCAAGCTGTTCGCGGCTAGTCTTCACAATGCAGATCCATTCTTCCGATGTCTCCGTCTTGCCCTGCCAGCGGTAGGTGCTCACAATCGGGCCGCTAATCTGCACGCAACCTGCCAACCGCTGCGATACGAGCTCCGCGGCGATTTGCTCGGCGTCGTGCCGCGTCGCCGTCGTCGTCGTGATTTGCAAAAACTCACTCATAATAATCAAACCAAACCGGAAACAAAGCCACAGAGGTCACGGAGATCACCGAGGAACGCAAAGGGAACGACACGGTATGAGGGATGAATGATGAAAGATGAAAGATGAAAGATGTAGTTTATCTCTCATCACCTATTATCGAGATTTTCTGTGTGCTCTGTGTGCTCTGTGGCTGGATCGTTTTCGGCAGGCAATTGCAGTTTCCTTACCGGCCGAGCAATTGGTCCACCGCGGCGCCAATATCTGGTTTGCGCATCAAGGTTTCGCCGACCAGGATCGCATCGACGCCGGCCGCCTGCAAACGCCGCACATCCTCACGTGTCCTGATGCCGCTCTCGCCCACCAACACGCATCGGTTGGGCACGGAAGCGCGCATACGAATTGTATGCTCCAAGTCAACTTCAAACGTGTGTAAATTGCGGTTGTTCACGCCGATTAGCGTCGCTCCCGCGTTGAACACCCGCTGCAAGTTGGCCGGCTCATAGAGCTCGACCAGCGGCGTCATGCCGAGTTCCAATGCCTCGTTAAACAGCTTCCGCAGGTTGCAATCGTCCAAACATTCGGCGATCAACAGCACGGCATCCGCGCCCGCGACACGGGCCTCGACCAATTGATACGCGTCGAGGATGAAATCCTTGCGGAGCACCGGCAATTTAACCGCGGAGCGGATTTGCCGCAGGTATTCCAGCCGGCCCTGAAAATGCTGTTCGTCGGTCAAGACGCTAATGCACGCCGCGCCGTGTGCTTCATAGATTCGGGCAATCTCGACCGGGTCGAAGGCAGCACGGATAACGCCGGCCGAAGGACTTGCCTTTTTCACCTCGGCGATCAGCTTGATCGGTCCGGCAGCCGCCAATGGCCCAAAAAAGTCCCGCGGCGGCGGCGCATCGGCGAGCCCGCGCCGCAGCTCCACTTCCGGCACCGCGGACTTTGCACGCTCGATCTCGATTCGCTTGGCCGCGACAATTTGATCCAGGATTGTGGGCATGATTGGCTATCGGTCGGCTGCGACGGATTCGATTGGAGCTAGTGCTATCTTAACGAGGCGTCGAAAAAACGCTATCGTTGATAGCGAGAGGGCGTCCGCGGCACTGTGGGCGAATCGCTGCGATTCTCCATTCCGCGAGGCGGCCTACCTCAGTATTATCGCCGCGCGAAACTCTCTGTTGCTAGCGGTATGCGCTTCTATAGATATTCATTTTAACCGGTTGAGTTGTGACGATGAGCGACTACCGCGTCGAACGCGACACGATGGGTGAGATGCGCGTGCCGGCCGAAGCGCTGTACGGGGCATCGACGGCGCGGGCCGTCGAAAATTTTCCCATCGCTCACGAGCCGGTGCCGGCGGAAGTGATCCATGCATTTGGCCACTTGAAAGCCGCTTCCGCCCAGGCGAATCGCGAACTGGGCAAACTGGATGACAAGCGGGCCAACGCGATCATCGCCGCCGCGCAGGAGGTTGCTGAAGGCAAGCACGACGTTCAGTTCCCGGTCGACATCTACCAGACTGGCTCCGGCACCTCGACCAATATGAACGCGAACGAGGTGATCGCCAACCTGGCCAATCAGCGGTTGGGGCTCGGCATCGGCGCCAAGGGCAAGGAAGGGACTGTCCACGCGAACGACCACGTGAACATGGGGCAGTCGTCGAACGACACATTCCCGACCGCCATGCACATTGCCGCGACGCTGGCCATCGCCCGAGATTTGATCCCTACCTTGGAACGGCTGCACAGCGACCTGTCGTCCAAAGCCACCAAATGGGACGCGATTGTCAAAATCGGCCGCACCCATTTGATGGACGCCACGCCGATCCGCGTCGGCCAGGTGTTCTCCGGCTATGCGGCCCAAGCGGAGTATGCGGTGATTCGCGCGAGCCGCGCGCTGAAGCGACTGGCGGAAAACATGCCGATCGGCGGCACGGCGGTCGGCACCGGCATTAACACGCACCCGCAATTCGCCGCCAAGGTGTGTGCTGCACTGTCGAATAAACTGAGCGTCACGTTCACCGAGGCCCGAAATCATTTTGAGGCCCAAGCCGCCAAAGACTCGTTCGTGGAGGCCCATGGCGAACTGAAGACAATCGCCGTCTCGCTCTCCAAGATTGCCAACGACATCCGGCACCTCGGCTCCGGCCCGCGGTGCGGCATTTTCGAGCTGTTGCTCCCGGAAATCCAGCCCGGCTCCTCGATTATGCCGGGCAAGGTCAACCCGGTGATTACTGAATCCGTGATCCAAGTCGCGTGCCGCGTCATTGGCAACGACGTGACGGTTACCGCCGCTGGCTTCGGGGGTATTGGCTCGATCTTCGAGCTCAACGTCGCCATGCCCGTGATGATCGACGCGTTTATGGAATCGGTAAAGCTGCTTGCCAACGTGTCGAACGTCATGGTCGAAAAGCTGCTCGCGGGACTGGAAGTCAACGAGGAGCGGTGCCGGCAGTTGATCGAACAATCGCTGATGATGGTCACCTCGTTGGCGCCCAAAATCGGCTATGATCAGGCGGCCGCATTGGCCAAGGAAGCGTTTAAGTCCGGAAAAACAATTCGCGAGCTAGTGCGCGAGAAAAAGCTGCTGCCTGAGGCGGAGCTCGAAGATGCGCTCGATCCCTGGAACATGACCGAACCGCGCAACTAGCCGGCGAGCAAGTTGAATTGCTAGCCGCGGGCGGTTCAGCTCGACAACACAAATTGGAGGTTGATCGACGATGGCAAGGAAGCTGTCTGAAATCACACGCCGCGCGCTTTATCTTGCGGCGATTGCCGGCGGGACGTTTGCCACACTAGCGGCGCTGGCCGAAGAGTCGATCCGCGAACCCGCGCCGCCGGAGATTGTGCAGAATCCATTCGCGGCCGGGGCGTCGCAGTCGACGACAACTGCGATCGAACCGCAGCCGCCGCGTCGTGGCGAAACGACATACCGCAATCCATTCGCCGCCAATTCCACGGCGCCGCCGATTGAAACACCGCTGCTCCCTGGCCCGGTGAGCCGCTGGCGACGTTCCGTTGTGCCGCTCGACGAGCCATCGACGGTGAAAACCGCAATTCTGTCGGCCGATCCGATCGAGCCTTTCCAGACACCGTGGGATCAACTGCCGCCGGCGGCTACGCTGCGCGATCGCGCATTCTCGGGCTCGCAAGGCACCGATGCGCCAGCCGCCGCCGAGTTCGCGGACCCTCCCGATCCCGTCCAATTCGCCGCGATACCACTCGCTCAGCCCGCGTGGCTCACTGTTGAACCGCGGCCCAACCGCGCGGATTCGCCGATCGGGCAGGCATCGTTCGACCGGACGACTGCAGCGGACCGCTCCACAACATGGGCGAGCGGCCCAACCCATCCGCCGCGTCCACAGGCCGATTTTTCGCCGCTTGTCATCACCGACTTCGACGATTCGTCGGAAGCCTGGCTGGCCCAGGCGCAGCAGGCCGCCAGCAGCGCCGCGTCGCTGGATGACCTGTCGGCCGTGAGCGGCTTGTGTCAGCGTGGCCTGGCTGCGTCGCCGCCTGCCGAACTTTCGAGCTCCTTGCGCCGATTGGCCGCCTGGGCGCACAACCGTCGGGGTGAGCTGCTCGCCGATGCCGGTCACCAGCAGCAAGCCATTGAAGAGTTCCAAATGGCAATCTCGCTCGATTCGAATTGTTCGCTCGCCATCCACAACCGCGCGGTGACGCTGGCCGAGCAAAACCAGCTCGCTGCCGCGCTCCGCGATTTCAATCGGGTCATTGAGCTCAACCCTGGGCTGGGGATCGCGTATCGCAATCGGGCCGAGTTGCTGGCCGCGTTGGGCCGGCTGAATGAGGCGCTTCCCGATTACAGCCGGGCCATTGATTCGCTGCCTAGCGATGCTGAACTCTATGCTGCGCGCGGCTACGCCTGGCAGCAGCTTCGCGATTTTGAACGTGCGAGTGCCGACTTCGATCGGGCAATAGAAATCGAACCCGACCGGCCCGACACGCTCGCGCAGCGCGGCAATTTGGCCGCCGAGCGCGGCGACTATTCCCGCGCGCTGGCCGACTTCCAGCAAGCCATCGCAATTGATCCGCAGTGTGCCGAGGCTTATCGCAGCCTGGCGTGGCTCCATGCGACCTGCTCGGACGAGGGGCACCGCAACGCGGAGGCGGCCCTGGCTGCGGCGAAGAAAGCCCTCGAACTGTCGCCGGCCGACGATTACCTGGTTCTGGATGCATTGGCCGCCGCGCATGCCGCGGCAGGGCAGTATGACATAGCGGTCCAAATTCAACAGCAGGTGCTTGCTGCCGCCCCGGCCGATTTCGCAGAGCCGCGGCGGCAGCGGCTGGCTCTCTATCAAGCGGGGAAACCATTTCGCAGCGGCTCTGGGGATAGCAAGGCCCCTAGCCAATAGCAACCCTCCCCTGGGACGCCAGGATAGCTAGCCACCCACCGGCGCGGAGATTCGCTGCTAGCGACAGCGTTGCCAGCAGTGTGCGAATCGGCAGCTTGGGACGACTTTGCCGATTCCGCCGTCTTTTCGGGTAATTCCGATTAGGTTGATTGCGTGCGCTTGCCGATAGAGGCACATACGCAAATCACACCTCCAATCGAATCTTCGTGGGATGGATCCAGCCATGCATCGCACATCGTTTACTCGATGGGTCATTGGCGTACCGGTGGTTGTTTGTTGTTTCGCCATATCGCTGCGGGCTACGTACGCGTGGTCGCCGTTCTCCCGGCCGGCAGCCGAGACTCGCCCGGTCGCGAATGCCGAGGCGAATGGTGTTCGGAATACCGACACGCCGGCGCTCACCAGGCGTGGCCCGCTGTTCCATGGGCAAGAACTGCGGTGGCCCGCCATGCCGTTTGCGCGCCACAAGCCGGCCGCGAAAGCGGCACAAAGCGGCTCGCTCGCGCCCAATAGGACCACGCCCTATGGGGCCAGTCAAACTGCGTCGCGATTCGGCAGCCAGAGCGTAGGCGGCACCAGTGGGCCCATGTCTCATTCGCAGCAGCGGATGAGCCACAATCCAACAGCGTTTCGTCCCTACGGTAAGCCAGCACCCGTCGAGCGCGGCCCTCAGCGCGCCGAACCCGTTGTCCGCGCCACTTATGATCCCGCTCAAGTGCCGATGGAGAGTCCGCCCTCGGGCAATGCCGTCCAACGTGCAATCGGTGGAGTGGCGCGGTCGGGACGTCCAATGCAACCGTCGGCCACGAATCCGGAACCGGCGGCTGCATCGCGGGCCGAATCGAACGCAGCGCCGGTAGCAACGGCGATGGTGCCCGAGTCGCCGGCCGACCGGCTGCTGTCGCAGGCGCATAGCGCGAGCAGCGCTGCCCAGACAGAAGCGGATTTTTCGAGAATTATTGATACGTGTCGCAGGGCCGCGGCCAGCCAGCCGAGTCCCGACACCGGTCGCTATGCCGGCGAGCTCGCTTCTTGGGCATTCAACCGCCGCGGCCAGATTAAAGCGGAAGCCGGCCGCGACAAGGAAGCGCTTAGCGACTTCGACAACGCGATTCGCTCCGATTCCCACCGTTGGCGGGCGATCCACAATCGAGGCGTGCTGCTGGCCCAATCGGGCGAGTTCGAGCGGGCGTTCGATGATTTCAGTCGCACGATCCAGCTCAACGCGAAGTTTGCCAAGGCCTATTCCAATCGAGCAGCGCTGCTCATGGTGGCCGGCGATTTGGCGGCCGCTCAGAACGACTACAGCCTGGCGATTGAACGGGATCCCGCCTTGGCGGTGGCCCATCGCGGACTGGGGCGCGCTTGCCACCTGCTCGGCCGCGTCGACGAAGCACTTGGCCACTACGACGACGCGGTGCGGCTCATGCCTGACGATGCGTACGCCGCCGCATGCCGCGCCGATTTGCTGACCGATCTGGGGCGCTATGGCGAAGCTGTCGCCGAGTATGAACGCACGATCGAGCTCGATCCGAAGTCGGGTCATGCCTACAGCAGCTCGGCCTGGTTGCTGGCGACTTGCCCCGATGCGTCGGTCCGCAACGCCGAGCTGGCGATCGAGCGGGCGAAGATTGCGATCGAGCTGACCGCTCAGAAGGACGCGGTAAGCTTCGACACGCTGGCCGCCGCGCAAGCCAACGCGGGCGATTTCTCCGCCGCGATGCATACCGTTCGTCAGGCCGTTCAATTGGCGCCTGCCGAGGAACGCGAACTGTACGAGGAGCGGCTGGTGCTGTATCAGCACGCGAAGCCGTATCGCATCGCGCCAGTCGGCCGAGTGATGCAAGCGAGTTATGAGAATTAAGCTGTTAGCCATTAGCTGTTAGCTATTAGCCAACCCCTCAGGCTAAGAGCTAATCGCTAAAAGCTAAGAGCTACTTTTGGGGGGAGCGTGAGAGCCTGGTTGCGCAAGCGGCCGGGCTCTTGTCGCGCGCACAGCTTGCGGGGAGGTGGCTGGGGCAGAGTAGACCACGGCAATGCCGCGGTGCCCTCGTCGCCCCAGCGTGGCCCATTCGATCTGGGGCGTTGCCCCTGCCACCCTGATTGATCTTGCCGGCCGCAAACCGCTGTGCGGAAAATGGTGGCGCATGACGTCGAAGCTCCGCTATCTTTACCGTGCCTACCGATATCGTTACCACGTTGACCCGGCTGAGGTGCGGTTTGTCTGCGGGCATCTGCGAGCGGGCCAAGTGGCGGTCGACGTCGGCTGCCACAAGGGGGCGTACACGTATTGGATGCGGCGGCGGGTCGGCCCCAACGGAAGTGTGTTCGCGTTCGAGCCGCAGCCTCGGCAGGTGGCGTATCTGCGCGATGTGTTTTCGGCGATGCGGTACGACAACGTCGCGGTCGTACCGATGGCGCTTTCGGATACGACGGGCCAGTTGTCGTTGCACATGTCCAGAATGACGCATGGGGCGTCGCTGGAGGCGAGGGGCGAGGAGCGAGGAGCGAGGGGCACAGAAGTGGGGAGTGGGGAGTGGGGAGTGGGGAATTCTCGCTCCTCGCTCGTCGGTCCTCGCAGCTTGCTCGTCGACGTCACGACATTGGATGCGTTTTTTGCGGATCGGCCGCAGGGGCCGGTCTTCGTGAAGATCGACGTCGAAGGTCACGAGCTGGCGGTGCTGCGCGGGGCGCGGCATACGCTCGAAGCGCACCGGCCGACGCTGCTCGTTGAGTGCGAAGCGCGTCACCGGTCCGACGGCGACGTGCGGCCGGTGTTCGAGTTTCTGCAGTCGCTCGGCTACGAAGGCAGCTTCTTCTCGAGCGGCCGCCGCCGCCCGCTGGCCGAGTTCGACCCGAACCTGGATCAGGCGCGGGATATGAATCTGCACCGTTTGCCGCGCGGCTATGTGAACAACTTTGCGTTCGAGCATCTGGATCGAAATGAAAGTCGTTGACATGGCGAATGGGCCGTATCTAGGGGACACGTTATCTGCCACAAAGTCTCAAATTCCTCGGAAGGGGACACAAGGGGACAAGTTTTCCGGGGCCTCAAAACAAATTGTCAAAACGCAGGGCCTCCGCGCGTAACGGTAGCGCGGCCGCGTTGGCGGCGCGTCGAAGCGAATGGTGGTCATGCGTATATTATGGTAGGATCAGCCTAGCAGATTGCGCTGGAGATGCAACGGAAGAATTGGCCGCGCCGGAAGGGGCCCCGGCTTTCTTGTCACGAGATTGTTGCCAGACTAAACTTGGATGCGGGAAGCGTCTAGCTGCTGGTTTTGGCCAGTTCCTGGATCTGCTGCAAGCCAAAGCCTGTATATCTATGCACGACTAGGGTGTGCCATGAACGATGCGATACAATTTCACTCGCGCGTCGGCGATGACGGAATTTTGAACGTGCAGGTCAATCTGGGCAGCACGGAAGCCAAGAAGGAAGTCGTCGTCACAATTGAGCCGTTGTCGGCGAACGACGAAGCTCAGCAAGGGGCCGCTATGCCGTGGCCGGATTTTGTCGAGCGGACGTACGGCTCATGCGCCGGCCTGGGCTTGGAGCGACACGAGCAGAGGGATTTCGAACCGCGTGAACCGATCACATGACGTGGCCGCTCGACACGAACGCCTGCATCCGCTATCTCAATGGTCGTTAGAAAACGACAACATTTAGCTGGTTTTTGACAATGACGCTTGTCGATTGATTCTTTTTAGGCAGTCAAGTTTCAACAATCCGATCTTATCCTTCTCGGTACCCAAATCGACTTCCCACCGTTTTTCGATAAACGCAAGTAATTCTAAACCGCGGTCGAGTATATCGCGTGGCGTCCAATCCTTGCATTGCGCAATCTTCAATTCGCTGAAAGACCCTTGGCTGAAGCCTGGGATTCTGGGGGTGCCTTTTTTCTTATCCTTGAACGAACGTCGGGATAAACCGGCATTTTTTGCGACTGAAACAGCTACAAGATTGCCCAAGCTATGTGTGACGAACCGCCGACGATCGCCTTTGAACTTTTCAAACAACGGCCATGCAGTGGGTTCAGGATTCTGCGGGTAAATGTGTTCTACCGAATTTCGTGCGCCACGGAAGTCGTCCCAGGCGATCTTCGAAGCCGTTGCTCTTGCAGCTCTGCGAAGGTGCTCCTCATATTCGAAAAGTAAAAACTTAAGACCGGGCAGTTGGTAAAAGCCTTTGCCCTCTTCATCGGCGAATAAGTCATCAATCTCCGTCTGAAACACTGATGTAGAGAAATGGCGTCTGACTCGGTCGGAAAGCATCGAAGCCGCATCAGCCACGGTTTTGGTCCCATTTTGAAGTTTGTAAGCAAGCCGGTATGATTCCGCCTCGCCAATGTTCGATCGCGTACCCGCGAAGCTGCGTACGAGAAGTAAAAACCGCTCAGCTTGATGAAGAACCGGTAGAAACTCGTTTGTATCATATTCCTTCGAGAGCGCGGCAAGCAGGAGCGGACGCAATACGCCGAAGCCTAACCTTTTCAGTCGAATCAATGCTGGTGTAACTTTCGTTCCAAGGGTGTTTCCATGATCTTCAGGAAAATGGAGCCGCTGCCATACCTTCGCGCTAATTTGAAGACTGTCGGCATATGCCTGGATATCGTCGAGAGTTAACTTGCCCCTATCCAATCGTTCCGCTGTGAAATGCGTATTGAGCAGAAATTGAGTAAGGGGGTCGGCTTCTTCCTTATCGTATCCAAAGAACACGATCCAATGTGCGCGTAGGAACTCGTCGTCATCTAGCGATTCGTCCTCATTCCTTCCGAGTTCTTCGTAAACTGTTCGCCAAGCAGCATTGATGTTTTTCCGAACCTTGCTGCGCTCGGCCTCTGAACCGTTCGCCAATGTGGAAAGGTAAATCAGGCGATTCTTCAGCAATTCAAGCCGAGAGAGTGGCTTGCCTCGGTTGTTCATTGTCTCAAATGCAACGAACACATCGATATCGTCGGTCAACTCGTGCAAAATGAAGCGAAATCGCTGTACCAACCCTTTGAACAGCACTTCGTGATCAGAGGCCCGTTTGAGTTTTGCGATTCTTCGTCGGAAGAAATCCCGCGCAAACGCGAGATTGGCTGTATAAACGGTTCGCACCCCGTGATATTCATTTGATGGCACGCCAAGAATCTGCGTCCGAAAAAACTCGTGGCTCGGATTGTCCTTCGCATAGCCAAAGAGACAACTCCTCAGCACTCCGTTTCCTTTAACCAGAAAACGCTCGCGCAATTCGGATACCTTCTGTTGTGCCAGAAGCTGCTCCGGAGCAAGGTTTTCCAATAGGCATTGTAGTAGGATAACGGATGACATCAGGCGTTGTTGGCCGTCCACAACAAAATAGGGCTCGTAATCGGCGTCTGCGACTAGCCAATTGTCTCCGTCCCACTGCTGCCAAGCTGTCGCATCGGCTCTTTCCAATGTAAGCTGGCCGCAATAGTGGTTCCGGTCTGCGCCAACCAGCTTAAGGTCGGACCAAAAATCCTTGAGCTGCCGCTCTTCCCATGCAAATCCACGTTGGTAGTCGGGGACTCGGAAAAGGCGGTTGTTGAATATCTTCGTTAGGCTTTGAAGCTCGGTAGGCATTGCTTTGTTTGAGGCGACCAATTTGAGTTCTTACGTAGTCTAATGATCCATCCGTACAATCGCAAACGAGTGCGACAATCGGCCGCGAGCCGTTGTTCGTGGGTGTCGACTTTGGCGAGGTTTACCATAACTGCCATTGCCGCTGGTTCACAACATAGATTCCCAACAGCAGGTTCGTGATGGCGTGGGCGGCGACGCAGTCCCAGATGTTTTTTGTGCGGAGCATGAGCCAGGTGATGAGGCTGAACCAGACGAGGGCGGCGAGTTTTTCTGGGTGGTAGAGGACGGGGAAGAGCGTGCCGAGGAGGATCGCAGTGGTGTTGACGTCGCCGAAGGGGACGTTCCACCAGTCTTCGCGCAGCACGAAGCGCATCAGGAAGCCGCGGAGGAAGAATTCTTCGATCACGGGGACGATGAGCACCAGGCCGACGAAGCGGATGGCTAAAAACGTGTAGGCCCAGGCGGGCGTTGCGGCGAGCTGGTCGAGTGGGTTGTAGGATGGGCGTTCGCCGAGGCCGAGCCAGCCGATGAGCGGGTTCTTTGGGCCGAGCCAATCGACGAGGTGCTCTTCGAGGCGCAGATTGCAGATCGTGATCCAGAGGACGCCGCCGATCAGGCCGACGGCGATCGCCAGCAGCGAGATGCGGAGCGGGAACTGGAGGTAGCCGGGGAGGACATAGAGCATGGCCGCGATCGTGAGAACGATCTTGACCGTGTAGATCTGCGGGTAGTGGGCGTAACGGATGCCGAGGCGGTTGGGTTCGTCGATCGCTTCCATGCCGGGGGGCGCCTGGGGCGGGCTGGGCTCCAGGCTGCCGACGGCCATGTAGACGATGAAGGGCAGCAGGAAGGGGAGCCAGGGGTGGCGGGAGAGGGCAGAAGTGGGGAGTGGGGAGTGGGGAATGCGAGCTGCGGCGGAGTGGGAAGAATGGTCGTCCAAAGTGCTATCCTTCGCTTGGAAGTGTCCGGGTATTCTGCGGCGGCTGGCGCGGGCCTGCGACGCGCCATTGGGCCCGCAATGAGGGGCTTTGGCCTGGTTTTACGCGCTAAATTCGGAAGCGGGACGAGAAATTAAGCAAATTGGTCTGGCCTAACCGACAGAACCAATTACTATACATAGTTCTCCCCTGGGTTTCAGGACCGCTGCCATTGGTACGGTTTGAACGTTGGGGTGGCTGGGGCAACGCCCCAGAAACGACGCTCTGGGGCGGCGCTCCGCTCTGCCCCAGCCACCCCGTCAAATGGTGTCACTGAGCGGCGGCGGGCCTGTTCTGCCACGACGGGCGGCCACGGTTTTTTTGGAGATCCATCCCATGAACAACGTGCTGTAAAACGGGCCGGCGGGTCGCCGCGGCGACTTGCCGTGCGCTTTGGCGCGTGGTTTGCGATGGATAGTACCGCCCGGCCCTTCACGCCAGCATTCCAAGTCGCCACGGCGACTCGCTGCGGCGAGCTGTGTGTGTTTCCACACGGACGACCGGCCGGCACAGGTTGTAGACAGAGAATTGAGCCATGAACCTGAATCAATTGCGTAACATCGGCATCTCCGCGCACATCGACTCGGGCAAGACGACCTTGAGCGAGCGGATTCTGTACTACGCCGGCCGCATCCACAAGATGGAGGACGTCCACGGCGACGGCGCCGGCGCGACCATGGACTACATGGAGCTGGAGAAGGAGCGCGGCATCACCATCACCAGCGCGGCGACGACGGTGCAATGGAAGGACCACACAATCAACCTCATCGATACGCCCGGGCACGTCGATTTCACGGTCGAGGTGGAGCGGAGCCTGCGCGTGCTGGACGGGGCGGTGCTCGTGCTGTGCGCGGTGGGCGGCGTGCAATCGCAGTCGATCACGGTTGATCGGCAGATGAAGCGGTATCATGTGCCGCGGCTGGCGTTTGTGAACAAGATGGACCGCACGGGAGCAAACCCGGAATCGGTGGTGCGGCAGCTGAAAGAGAAGCTGGGCTGCGACGCGGTTTTGATGCAGATTCCGATTGGCCGCGAGGACGAGTTTGAGGGCGTCGTCGATTTGGTGACCATGAAGGCGCTGTACTTCGACGGCACGAAGGGCGAGATTGTCCGCGAGGAGGCGGTGCCAGCGGCACTGGCGAAAGGGGCCGAGGCCGCCCGAGCTCATATGCTCGAAGCGCTGTCGATGTACAGCGACAAGCTGATGGAGATCCTCTTGAGCGAGGAGGAGATCAGCGAGGAGCTGATTCACGACATTATTCGTCATGCGGTGATTGAGCAGGAATTCACGCCGGTTTACCTGGGCACGGCGTATCGGAACAAGGGCGTACAGCCCCTGCTGGACGCAATCACTCGGTACTTGCCGTCGCCGCTCGATGCGCAGGTCAAGGCAAAGGATCCGATCGACCAGGAGAAGGCCGTTCAGCTGGAGCCCGATCCGAATAAGCCGTTCGTGGGCATGGCGTTCAAGATTGTCGACGACGAGTTCGGGCAGCTAACATTCACGCGGATTTACCAGGGTAAGGTGGAGAAGGGCGGCAGCTACTTCAATCAGCGGACTGGCAAGAAGGAGCGCTTCAGCCGGATCTTGAAGATGCACGCCGACAAGCGCGAGGAGATCGACTCGGCATCGGCCGGCGACATCGTGGCCATCATCGGCATCGACTGCGCGAGCGGCGACACGTATTGCAGCGAGCCGAAGTACTGCACGCTGGAAAACATTTTCGTCGCCAAGCCGGTGATCAAGATGTCGATCGCGCCGCTGTCGCGCGATAACGCCGACCGGCTCAGCAAGGCGCTGCAGCGGTTCCGCAAGGAAGATCCAACGTTCCAGGTGATGACCGACGAGGAGACGGGCGAGACGGTGATCGCCGGCATGGGCGAGCTGCACCTGGAGATTTACGTGGAGCGGATTCGGCGGGAATACCGCGTCGAGGTCGAGGTCGGCCCGCCGAAGGTCAGCTACCGTGAATCGGCCACGAAGCCCGTTACCTACGACTTCACGCATAAGAAGCAGACGGGCGGATCGGGCCAGTACGCCCACATCGTCGGCCAGATGAGTCCGCTGACTGAGGAAGAGGCGGCCGAGGCCGAGGGCGAGCTGCTGTTTGTCGACAATGTGGTCGGCGGCCGCATCCCCAAGAACTTCATCCCGGCCATCGAAAAGGGTTTCCGCAACATGCTGGCCAAGGGGCCGGTTGCGGGGTTCCCCGTCGTCAGCATCAAGATCGATCTGAACGACGGCAAGCACCACGAAGTCGATAGCTCCGAGATGGCGTTCATGATCTGCGCCCAGAATTGCTTTCGCGAGACGTTCCCGAAGATGCGACCCGTGCTCTTGGAGCCGATCATGCTAATGGAGCTCGAAGTGCCGGAGCAGTTCCAGGGCGCGGTCGTGGGCAACATTTCGGCCCGCCGCGGCATCGTGCTTTCGACCGACATGTTGGGCGGCATCACCAAGATCATGGCCGAGGTGCCGCTCGCGGAGACGTTCGGCTACTCGACCGATCTGCGTTCGATGACGCAAGGGCAAGGCACGTTCACGATGGAGCTCTCGAAGTATCGCCCGGTGCCGGCGACTATTCAGGCCGAGGTCATCGCCGAGCGGAAGGCGGAGCTGCAGCCGGCGTAGATCTCTAGTTGCAAGCGCAAAGCGGCAGTGCTTTGCCGCGCGCCGGTTGACCGATCAGTTCATGCCGCTCCGCACCCATTGACGGAAGGCCCGTATCCAGGTGGTTTCGTCCATATCATTGCATCGATCGAGGTGTTCGACCAGCTTTTCAACGGAGACCATCGGCAGGGCGGCGCTTTGCTCGCCGACAGCGTACTGACCTTCCTTCTGCAGCAGGTGGATTACAATCTCGCCGTCGACATACTGCCAGATTTCCGGAAACCCAAGCGCGGCATAAATCGGGAAGCGATCGATCACGCTAGTTGTAATGTCTACTTCCACGACAAGATCGGGCGGCGGGTCTTCGCCAATTTTTACGGTCCGTCCGCGCACATCGGCTTCGTGCTGAACGTAATAGCATTCGTCTGGCTCGAGCCCGCAGTCCAACAATTGGTCCTTGAACGTCGTCGAGCCGCAGCTCATACGCGGGAGGCCTAGCTCTTCAGTAATCGCTTCGATCATCTGACCAAAGAGCTTCTTCGCTCGTTCGTGGTCTTGTGTGGGCGACATGATTTCCATCTCACCGTGATAATAGGTGACGCGCAGATGACGACGATCTTCGATTTCTGTGACCAGCGCTTCGTAAGTCGGGTACGAAACACCGGGCAGATAGACGTGCTCTTGAAGCGGAAGCGATGATTTTACAGGAGTGATTGTAGCCATGTTTACACCTGGCGCTAGGAAATTAGACCATGACAAGACGCTCTTCCCATCACCCATTCTAACGGAAAAACGATTGAAACGAAGCGCGGTGCGGGCAAAACTGTGGCTGTTCAGCCCTAGGTTTAGGCAGTTCAGCCGGTCGGCGTTGCAGGCGAAGACGCCCCGCTCGCCGGCGTGCGCTTGAGCTGCTCGGAGATCTGCAGCAGGTTGGCGTTGATCTGCCGGAGCGTCGCGCTGCGCGAGCGGAGCAATAGCAGCACGGTCGCTAAACCGGCGCAGACGAGAGCGACAAACGAGGCGGTGCCGAAGACCATGCACATGGCGATTAGCTTGGCGAGCACGAGAAACGGCGTATCGGGGGTTTCGAGCGTGCCCTCGCCTTGCTCGGCCAGCAACTTGGCGATGGCGGGGAAGGCCAGCCCTCCCATGACGAAGATCAAGAGCGCTCCCAGCGCCGCCACGATCCATAGGAAAATTGAAATGCGCGTCCAGCGTTTCACGCGCTGCCGGTCGGCGCCGATGATGCGTTCGATTTGTGAAGTCGGTGGGTCGGTCTGTGGAGAAAGGTCGAGCTTTAACAGGGCGTCTCCAACATCTTTGTCGAGCATCACACCAGCTCCTCGTCGTTGTTTTCTAATGGTTAATTCTGGTCGCGCCGCAACAGCCGCTGGAGTGCGGCCTTGGCGAAGTGGATGCGCGAACGAACGGTGCCAACGGGGCAGCCGACAATCTGGCCAATTTCGTCGTAACTTAGTTCTTCCAAAAACCGGAGGACCAGCACTTCGCGATGGGGCGGCTCAAGCCGGTCGAGTGCCGCGTGAATTTGTGCCGCATCCTCAGGCGAAAACTGTTCCTCTTTCCCGGCAACCTGATCGACATCGGGCGTGGTGGCCGGGGCGCGGCCATTGCGGCGTGCATCGAGCATTGCTTTGCCGTGAGCAATGCGATACAGCCAGGTCGTGAACGCGCCGGCATCCTTCAAGCGCGGCAACTGGCGCAACACCTCGAGCCACACTTCTTGCGCCAAGTCGTCGGCCCGATCGGCTCGCGGCGAAAGCTTGCGCAAAAAGTAGTGCAGCCGGGGACCGAAGCGAGCGACTAACTCTCGGTACGCACTTTTATCCCCCGTCTGGCAGCGGAGGACCAGCAGGCGCTCATAAAGCCGCTCCGCTTGATCGCTCATACAGGCTCCAACGGACCGAAGATGACCGCAGACGCGCTAGAATGGTTGCGCGCCGCGGGCGAAAAGTTCAAAAAAAGCCCGGGAATGACGCCCTACTAACGCCGTTAGAACATCCGCGGCCGGCCGAGCTTGCGGCGCAGTACGACCCACTGGCCCGCGTGCAGGACCCAGTGGGAGCCGACGGTGACGAAGCAATCGCCGGCGCGCTTGACGAACGGCGGCACCTTGGCGGTGATCGGCTTGTCGAAGTCCGCCTCGCTGAATTGGTCGAGCACTCGCAGCGTTGCCGCACGAACCTGCTGGGCCAACTTCAGGTAATCGTCCTTGGAGAGGAAGTCGGCCGGGTTGTCGCTGGCCGCGGTATCCTTGGTGTGCCGCTCGGCGAAACCGTCGGGGAGCGGCGGCATGGCGCCCGGGGCGGCCGCCTCGACTAAGCGGCGTTCCGAGACAATCAGATGCCCGAGCTGCCAGGCGACGTGGTTTGCATAGGGCGCCGGCCGCGTCAGCAATTCCTCGGGCGTGAGGTCGGCCAGATAACCCTGGACCATGAAGTCGGCAACGTTCAGCGACGATCGAACCGCATCTTTGAAGTCCACGTCTGGGCTCCTTATTGTTTTTCTTTGGCGAGGTTCACACGGATCAGCTCGCCATCGTTGCGGGCGAAAATGCTGCGCATGGCGAAGGCGGGGTGCGACCAGACAGTCATGCGGCGCTGGATCGGCTGGGTAGGTTCGATCATTTTTGCACGGCTCAGCTCCTCGTAGCCTTCGCTGCTAAGCTTGGCGAAGATGATTTCGCCCTGCTCGTTGCAGATGACGACGCGGTCACCGTGCGGCACAAGGAAAGCGTTCCACCAGCGGCCGGGGCCGGTCGCGTCGTGGGTTTCCCATACGAGGCGGCCGGTGTTCGTGTCGAGGCACCGCATTTCGCCGTAGCTGCCGACGCCGACGATGTAATCTTCCGTGATAACCGGCGTACACATGATGGCGTGCAGGCTGTCGTTTTTTATTTCGGAGTTGTTGGGGGCCGTCCGCCATACGACGCGCGGCGATTGGCCGTTGGCTCCCAGATCGATCATCAGCGGGCCGTCGTAGAAGCTCGTGACAAACAAGCGGTTGCCGATTTTTCGCGGCGTCGGAATAGTCAGCCCGGCTTCGACGGCGAACGGCTCGTCCCAAAGCACTTTTCCGTCGGCCGGAGCCAAGCCAACGACGGCCGCGGGGTGCCAGATAATTAGCTGCCGATGGCCGGCGAATTCGAGGATTACCGGCGGGCAGTAGCCGGGCTCCTTGCCGTCCAGTGCCCGCCAGTTTTCGTCGCCCGTGTGCTTGTCGAGACTAACGACCATGGCGCCCGGCTTGCCACCGGCCAGGATGATGAGCTGCTCGCCATCCACGAGCGGCGCGCCTGCCATGCCCCAGGCGGGCAGTTCGGTGCCGAAATCAGTCGGCAGGTGCTTTTGCCACACAATGCGGCCGGTGGCCGCATCGAAGCAGAACAAATGGCCAACGGCGCCGAGGACGTACACATAATCGCCATCGACGGTCGGTGTCGCGCGCGGGCCGAGCGGATAGCTGATGGTGTAGGGAGCCGCATATTCGTGCTTCCAAAGCTCTTTGCCGGTCTCGGCGTCGAAGCACAGTACGCGCTCCAGATTCTGCTCCGCAATCCGATCGGTGACGAACACGCGGCCATTCGCCACGGCCGGCCCGGCATAGCCTGAGCCGATCTGCGCGGTCCAGACGCGCGGCAACATGCCGGTGGCCGGATCGACGTCCCGCAGCTTGCCAATGATGCCGCTCTCGCGCCACACGAGGTCGCGCTGCGGCCCGCCCCACTGCGGCCAGTCATCAGCCGCGGCATAAGTCGCAGCGAGCGATAAGGTAACGCAAGGGAGAATCAGTCGACGTGCGATCATCGGCGACAGTATAGGAGTCGCCGGGGGAGTGTGACAAGTAAGTGGTGGGTCGCGCGGACTCGACCCACCCTACTGGTTCTGCCACGCCAAATCGGCCGAATCGATAATTAGCCGCGATCCCAACGGGTCGCCGGAGAGATATCAGCAGTTTGCCCGGCGACCCGTTGGGGTCGCGGCTATTGAGCAACTCACGCGGCTAGCGTTGTTGAAACACTACGATCGCTTCGCGCCGTAAACCGTGGCGTACTGTACGGGAGCACGCTACTGCGTTTGCCGCGGCGGGGCGAGCTCCTTTGCTTTTTGGCGATACTCGTTGGCGAGCTCGGCGTGGCCGAGCGCTTGCATGGCGTCGGCCATGTGGCGATGGGCGGCGGCGTGCTTGTTGTCGAACTCGATCGCGCTGGCGAAGGATGCCGACGCCTTCTCGTTGTCGCCGAGCCGTTCGTAGGCCACGCCGCGCTTGAAGTAATAGTCGGCAGTGGCGGGTTCGAGGCGGATCGCATCATCGAAGTCGTCGATCGCCTTTTGGTACTCGCCGAGGGCCATGTAGGCCAGCGCGCGATTCATGTAGGCCGGCGTGTACCGATCGCTGACGGCGATGGCGTTGCCATAGGCCCGAATCGCCTCGTGATAATCGCCGAGCTTGGCGTAGGTATAGCCTTCCCACAGGTTCGCGCGCGGATCCTCGAAGTTGATGTTGGCCGATTCGACGAAATCCGATATCGCCATTTTGTCTTCGCCAATTCTATGAAAACAGATACCGCGACGATAATAGGTCTCCGCCAATTCGGAGTTCAGCTGGATGGCTTCGGAAAAGGTTTGGATTGCCTTGCCAATCTGGCCCAACATGCGTTCGCCGACGCCCCGGGCGTGCAGCCCAGCGGCCCGCGCCGCCGCGGTGTAAGGGTTCTTCTCGTCTAATTGTTTGAGCAGCCTCTCGGCCTCGTCGACCGCGCCTTGGTAAGCCGCCTTCCTGGCGGCTTCATCCTTCGAAGCCTTGCCGAGTTCGACGTAGACGGTGGATCGCGTGAGATAGCCTTGCAGGAAGGGCTGATCTTCCTGGCCCGACTTGGGCTTGTAATTCTCGATTGCCTTACCCAATTCTTCGACCGATCGCTCGTAGTCCTCGGTGCGAAGATAGACGATGCCCAACGTGAAATACGCTTCATAATCTTGCGGATTCACGTTGATGGCCAGTTGCAGATCGTTGATTGCGTCATTGAACTTGAAGACCCCGGCCTGGCCCGATCCGCGCAGCCGATAGGCCTCGGCGTTCTTCGGGTCGGCCTCGATGACGCGGGTCAGCGGGCCGATGCCTGCCGGATAGTTGCCGAGGAGTATCTGGGATTTGCCCAGGCCGAACTGGGCTTCCAGATTCGAGCGCTGCAATTTAACGGCCGCTTCAAAATCGGTGAGCGCCTGGTCCGGCGCGTTCATTTCGAGATACATCTGGCCGCGAGCGATCAAGGCCGGCAGAAAATTGGGCTGGTCGGTCAGGACTCTGGCGAAGTCTTCTTCGGCCGCCGAAAACTCGCGCATTCCAACCAGCGCGAGGGCGCGTCCGGTGTAAGCCATCGACCCCAACAGGATTCTCGCTTGATATTCGAGCGTGGTGGACTGCTCCACTCCGCGGGCCAGTTGCTCGTAGAGGTTGAGCGCTTCTGGATAATTGCCTTCCTTGAGCGCTGCCTCACCTTTTTCTACGAGCTCCTTCGCATTGACCTCGGTGGGCTGGCCTTCAGCCGTTTCCTCGGTAGCGGGCGCCGCTGCCGCCTCCCCCTCTTCCTCCTCTTGGGCGCGGGCTGAGGCCGTCATAACGAGACCGGCCGTAATCGACAAAACGGAGCAAACGATTAAACGATGTGAGAACGATCGAACGAAACGCATCTCTCGGACCCTTGATGGAATGAACGGAGCAAAACCACTGCCAAGCGCGTTGCGGCAACGCGACCGCCGAAATCGCGGCGGAGACCATAATCTAGCGTACCACGGCTAGTAGAAAAGCGTGCCGTATTGGCACGGCACGGTTAGCCAATTGTACGCCGATTGTGCGCAGCGGACAGGCTGGGAGGACCGTGGGTGTCGAGCGAGGGGCTTGAGCCACTCCGCGAAACTCGCCGTTTTCTTGGCCGGCGCGGCGCGGCATGAAAGCGCCGCTGAGCAAATTCCGTTTACGACGAACGTGCGAATTGTATCGACCATGCTGAAAAAGGGCGGTTGACCGCGGTGCTCTGCCCGGCACAGCTCGATTCGCGGCCAAGTAAACATCGTTTTTGCAAGTCAGCGAGCCGGCCGGTTTATCCCGCCGGGACAAGTTCGCCACGGCGAATCCGCTGCGGCGGACCCGGGCGGCTCGCCATCGCCGTGGCCAGCCTTGCTCCGCGGAGCGCGGATCACTATGATTTTTGACGAGGGAAAGGGATTTTTCTGCCACGTTGGTCGCGCCTCATGGAGTCGTATTTCCCGCTGTTGGTCTACATCGTCGTGCTGGTCGGTTTCGTGCTGACCAATCTGGTGCTGGCGCAGGTTGCCGGTCCGCGCAAGAAGACGATCGTCAAGGAAATGCCCTACGAATCGGGGATGGACCCGGTCGGTGACGCGCGGCAGCCGTTCGACGTGAAGTTTTATCTGGTGGCGATCCTGTTCCTCGTGTTCGACGTGGAGTTGTTGTTCCTGTTTCCTTGGGCTGCGAGCGCGTACGTCGAGGGCGGCATCCCGGTGGCGCTTCGCGGCACGGTGTTCGCCGTGATGCTGGTGTTCATGGCGACGCTGGGCATCGCGTATGTCTATGCCTGGCGGAAGGGTGTGTTTCGATGGCGGTAAAAGGTTTGCCGGAAAACGTGTTTCTCACTCGGCTGGATGCGGCGGCCAACTGGGCCCGCTCGAACAGCCTGTGGCCGATGCCGTTCGCCACGGCCTGTTGCGGCATCGAGCTGATGGCCACCGCCGCTTCACGCCACGACATGGCGCGATTCGGTGCGGAAGTGATGCGATTCAGCCCGCGGCAGTGCGACCTATTGATCGTGGCGGGGCGCGTGGTGATGAAAATGCTGCCGGTACTGCAGCGAATCTGGCTGCAGATGCCCGAGCCGAAGTGGTGCATCTCGATGGGCGCGTGCGCGTGCACGGGCGGCGTGTTCGACACCTACGCGGTGGTGCAGGGCGTGGATCGATTCATTCCAGTGGACATGTACGTGCCGGGTTGCCCGCCGCGGCCGGAGCAGTTGCTGGCGGCGATTATCGAGATGCAAGCAAAGATCATGCGCACGGGAACGCTGACGGGGCGCGAGTTCGCCGACCGCACGGAGCCGACCGGTCCACCGCCGTTCGACCGCGATGAAGTCCGCCGCTCGCAGGAAGCCAGGCCCGTGCCGGGGCTCGATGTTTATGCGCCGCCCACATTGGAAGTGAGTAACTGAATCGGTGCGAAGGGGGAATCCCCACGCCGACGGCTTGCCGTGGGCCGGCCGCCGACAAGTCGGCGGCTTGGGAAAAGACCCCAACGCCATGCTGAATCATGCTTGAACTAAAGTCACTACACGACCGCTTTGGCTATGACATCGTGGAATCGACGTTCCGCGATAATCGGCGGATTATTGTCCCGCGCGACAAGGTTTATTTCGTGATGGAATACCTGTGGCGCGAGCAGGGGTTCGACATGCTGGCCGAGCTGACGGCCGTCGATTACCTCGAGTATCCGGGCGCGACGGATCGGTTTGGCGTGATCTACGGCTTACTGAACACGGCGACGGGCGAGCGATTGATCGTCAAAACGTTCCTGAATCCGCCGGAGCTGAAACTGCCATCCGTTTATCCGCTGTGGCGTTCAGCCGATTGGATGGAACGAGAGGTGTTCGACATGTACGGCATTGGATTCGCCGGCCATCCCGACCTGCGACGAATCCTCATGCCGGAGGAATTCACCGCGTTCCCCATGCGTAAAGATTACCCACTCCGCGGCCGCGGGGAGCGGCACAATTTCCCGGTGCTGACCCGGGCTGAAAGTTGAAGCAAATAGAGAGATTGGAAGGAGAGCAGCACTGGAGTAGTGGAGTATTGGAGTAGAACAATGCGATGAAAACTTGTCTGCTACTCCACTACTGCTCTACTCCACTACTCCACTAGCCATGCCCTTAACGCTCGCCGATACGCTCCCACCGGACACGAACGAGCGGGAATACCTGTGGACGCTCAACTTCGGTCCGCAGCATCCCGCGACGCATACGACCTTGCGCCTGGTGCTCACGCTCGACGGCGAGCGAGTGGTTGATGCTGTGCCGCATATCGGCTACCTGCACAGCGGGTTCGAGAAGCTGGGCGAGCATCTCGACTATAACCAGTACGTGACCATCGTCGACCGCATGAATTACGTTTCGCCGGTCGCCAATGAAATCGCCTGGCATCACGCGGTCGAGAAGCTGCTGGGCATCGAGCTGACGCCGCGCTGTAGGTACCTGCGGACGATTCTCGCCGAATTGATGCGGCTGCACGATCACCTGTTAAACGTCGGCACGGCGGCGCTCGACTTGGGCGCCTTTACGGCGTTTCTCTATGGCTTCCAGGAGCGCGAGAGAATCTACGACATCGTCGAGTACGCTTCCGGCCAGCGGTTTCATTGCAGTTATACGCGCGTCGGGGGCGTGCTGTTTGATGTCAACACTGCCTGGGTCGACAAGGTGCGGGAGTTCATTCGCGACTTGCCGGCGACCTTGGATGAAATCGAAGGCCTCTTAACGCGCAATCGCATCTTTGTCGATCGCACCAAGGGCATCGGCGTATTGAACAAAGCGGACGCAATCAATTTCGGCGCCACGGGCCCCATGGCAAGGGCGAGCGGCGTGGTCCGCGACTTGCGCAAGGACGAGCCGTATCTGGCGTACAACGATCTCGATTTCAAAGTCATTTGCTCGGACGGGGGCGACTGCTACGCCCGTTACTTGTGCCGCATGCGCGAAATGCGGGAGAGCCTCAAAATCATCCGCCAGGCGATTGAAAACATCCCCGGCGGGCCCGTGAACGTCGATCCCCAAACCGACGTGGTGCTGCCAGCCAAGCCAACCGTTTACCGCAGCATCGAAGGGCTGATCCAGCATTTCGAGGTGTTGATGCCGAACCGTGGATTCGACGTGCCGTGCGAAGAGATTTACGCGGCGACCGAATCGCCCAACGGCGAGCTGGGCTTTTACATCGTCGGCGACGGGTCGCCGCGGGCTTATCGGGCCCGCACGCGGCCGCCTTCGTTCATCCATTTTGCGATGTTTCCGCACATGATTCGCGGCTACATGCTGAGCGACGTGGTGGCCGTGCTGGGCAGCTTGAACATCATCGCGGCGGAGCTTGATCGGTGAACTAAAGACCAAAAGAGGAACTCACGCAAAGGCGCTAAGGCGCAAAGATCGCTAAGTTAAAGAACCTGGTCTCTTTGCGCCTTGGCGCCTTTGCGTGAGATATTGATTCGTATGACAGTTTTAAACGAAGAGTTGCGAGAGCGGATTCGGGCTGAGTTCCCGAAGTATCCGAATAAGCGGGCGGTGGTGTTGCCGGCGTTGCACGTTGTGCATGATGCACTGCGTGCCGTGTCGCCGGCCGCGATCGAGGAGGTTGCGGAGTTGCTCGAGCTGCACCCGGCCGAGGTGTCGGACACGATGACGTTTTACGGGTTCTTTCGGGAACCCGATCGGCCCTTGGGCGAGCGGCGCGTGTGGGTGTGCCGCAGTATCTCGTGCATGCTCCGCGGCGGCGAGGAGCTGTTGGCCGGATTGTGCGAGCGGTTTGACGTGAAGCCGGGAGGAACGACGGCGGACGGCCGCGTCACGCTGGAATTCGCCGAATGTCTGGGCGCCTGCGAGGGAGCGCCCTGCATGCTCGTGAATGATGAATGTCACATGAATGTCACGGAAGAGACTGCCGCGGAGTTAATCAAGACGGGATCAAGGATGCAGGATGCAGGGGGCAGGGGGCAGGGGAATCGAATTTAAACCCTGCCCCCTGCATCCCGCATTCTGCATCCTCATATTGCCATGCCGACTTTTGAACCTGTACTTCTGAAGCGGATCAATAAGCGCGCCAGCACGTCGCTTGCCAGCTATCGGGCCGACGGCGGCTATGCGGCGCTGAACAACGCGCTGGGCATGGCGCCGGATGATGTGATCAAGGTAGTGAAGGATTCGGGCTTGCGGGGGCGCGGCGGGGCTGGATTCTCGGCCGGCGCGAAGTGGAGCTTTCTGCCCAAGAATCATCCGGGCCCGATTTACTTGTGCGTCAACGCCGACGAAAGTGAGCCGGGCACGTTCAACAACCGCATTTTGATGGAACAGGATCCGCACCAGTTGCTGGAAGGCATCGCGATCACCTGCCACGCGATCCGCTCCCACACCGCCTACATCTATTTGCGTTACGAATACGGGCGGAGCTATCGCGTGTTGGACGCGGCGATTCGGGAGTGCTACGACGCGGGGCTGTTGGGCAAGAATATTCTGGGGACCGGTTTTGATCTCGACGTTTATTTGCACCGCGGCGCAGGCGCGTACATCTGCGGCGAGGAAACGGGGCTGATTGAAAGTCTCGAAGGCAAGCGAGCCTGGCCGCGGATCAAGCCGCCGTACCCGGCCGTCGAAGGCCTGTTCCGCAAGCCGACGATTGTGAACAATGTAGAAACGCTGTGCTGCGTGACGCACATCATCGAGCGCGGCGCGGAGTGGTTCAAATCGATTGGCGTGCCGCCCGATCCGAACAACAAGCGCGATCCGGGCAGCTACGGGCCGAAGCTGTATTGCATCAGCGGCCACGTGAATCGGCCCGGCTGCGTCGAGCTGCCGCTGGGCGTGCCGACCCGCGAGCTGATCGAGGTTCACGGCGGCGGAGTGTGGAAGGGCCGCAAGGCGAAGGCGGTGGTGCCGGGCGGCATCAGCATGGGCTTTCTCACGGCCGACGAGCTCGAAACGCCACTCGATTTCGAAGGGCCGGTGCGAGCCGGGTGTCTCGGTTTGGGCACTGCGGCCGTGATCGTCATCGACGATCAAACGAGCATCGTCGACGTGCTCTACAATTGCTGCCGGTTCATGGCGCACGAGTCATGCGGGCAGTGCACGCCCTGCCGCGAAGGCACCAATTGGATGACTCGAATCCTGGAGCGGATTCGCGCTGGGAAGGGCCGGCTGGAGGACATCGATCTGCTGCTGGAGGTCGGCAACTCGATGGGAATTATCCCCGGCACAACGATTTGCGGCTTGGCCGATGGAGCGGCCTGGCCGGTGAAGAATGCGATCACGAAGTTTCGCGGCGAGTTTGAGGATTACATCCGCGCGGGCCGGAGAACGGCTACTGCGGCGCAGCAGCTAGTCGCAATCCATTAATAAGAACATCTCACGCAAAAGTCGCTAAGGCGCAAAGAGAAGAGAAATATTTCATACACTTTGCGCTTTAGCGCCTTTGCGTGAGATATTAATCTTGGTTTTCGATTTCGTTTGATGACTACCGTTTACGTCAACAACAAGACGATCGAGGTCGGCGCCGAAGAGCGGATCAACTGCGTGCAGGCGGCACAGCGCGTGGAGGTGGAGATCCCGCACTATTGCTGGCATCCGGCGCTGACGGTAGTGGCCAGTTGCCGAATGTGCCTGGTCGAGATCGGACAGAAAAAGCCGGACGGCAGTGTGGCGATGCAGCCGAAGTTGATTCCCGGTTGTCAGACGCCGGTAACCGACGGGATGGTGATTGTCACCGACAGTGAGAAGGTGAAGGCGGCTCAAAAAGCCACGCTGGAATACCTGTTGCTCAATCATCCGCTGGATTGCCCGACCTGCGATCAGGCAGGCGAATGCCTGTTGCAGGACTACAGCTATCGCTATGGCCGCGGTTACAGCCGGCTGGCGGAAGACAAGATTCAGAGGCCGGACAAGGATTATATTGGCGATCAAATCACGCTGTTCACCGATCGCTGCATCATGTGCAGCCGGTGCGTGCGGTTCACGCGGGAGATCAGCGGCACGGCGGAGTTGGAGATCGTCAATCGCGGGGCGCACTCGGAGATCGACATTTTTCCCGGCCATCCCTGCAACAACAAGCTGGCGGGGAACGTCGTCGACTTGTGCCCGGTCGGCGCGCTGTGCAGCAAGGATTTCCTGTACAAGCAGCGAGTGTGGTGGCTGCGGACCGCCAGTAGCGTGTGCCCGAACTGCAGCACCGGGTGCAGCGTCCACGTGGATCAATCGGCTGACCGCGTCTATCGCCTGCGGCCGCGGGTGAACCCCCTGGCGCAGGGCCATTTCATGTGCGACGAGGGCCGATTTGGCTGGAAATACATGCACGGCGACGCGCGCATCGACATGCCGGAACAGCGCCGGCACGGCAATGTGATTTCGCGTGATTGGGATGTCATCCTGCCGGCGGTGCAGGCCGCGCTCGTCGCCGCCGCCGCCCGACACGAGAGAAAAGGCATCGCCGCGGTCCTGTCGCCGTGGATGACGTTGGAAGAGGCGTACTTGCTCGCGAGTTACCTGAAGTCGCTGACATCGAATGTCGCGTTCGCGCTGGCGCCTGTTCGCACCGTGGGCCAGGACGACAAATATCCCAAAGACGTCCACGGGCAACCTGTTGAGCCGGTGAAGTTCACGATCCGCGCGGAAAAGTGCCCGAATCGCCGCGGCATCGAAGCGATCCTGCGGCATTTCGCGGGCGACGTGGTGCCGATGGGCGACGTGTTGGGCCGCGCCGCCGGTGGCGATTTCGCGGCCATGTATCTTGTCGGCGGCGATCCCGAGGGCTGGATCAACGACGCTCAAGCGGCCGCCTTGGACCACATTGAAACGGTGATCGTGCAGGACATCTTGAGGTCGGCGGCGAGCCATCGGGCCACGTTCCTGTTGCCAGGCGGTTCGTTTGCCGAACGCGCGGGGACGTTTGTCAATCACGCGGGGCTGGCCCAGGAAATCCACAAAGCGATCCGCTCACCAGGAGAAGCGCGGCCAGACGGCCGCATCCTCTGGGATCTCGCCGGACGATGCGGGCTGTTTAACGCGCCGCTAGTGCGCCGCGAAATGAGCGAGGTTATTGAAACGCTGCGTCCGCTGGCGTGCGGCGAGTTGGGCGAATACGGCGTGGCATTGTCGATGTAAGGTTTCCAAACCGGCGAGTTGTCGCCGGCAGTGTGCCACTGCTCGCGGCGGAGGTGGAAGGTGTGACAAACCAGGAAGCACTGCTTGCTTTTGCCGGCCGGCAACTGTTTAACAGCGAGCAGTGCGGCCCGGTGAATTACCACCCATTGGTGCGCCGCAAGCAGTGGCACACTAATTTGCATCTACCATGAATGAGCTAATAACCACTCTGGTGACGATCGGCCTTGCGATGGGCTGCATCCTTGGCGCATGCATGTATTTGGTGCTGGCCGAACGGAAGGTGTCGGCGTGGATGCAGGACCGCATTGGGCCGAATCGCGTGGGACCCTTCGGTCTCGCCCAGCCGCTCGCCGACGGGCTGAAAATTCTACTCAAGGAGGGGGTCGTTCCGGCACACGTCGATAAGGGCTTATTTTTGCTTGCGCCGACAATTTCGGTGTTTACCACGATGCTGGCATTCGCCGTGGTTCCCTTCGGGCCGGTCGAGCAGTCGCCCGGATGGCTGCGGTTCATCATCGCGCCGAACATCGACATCGGCCTGGTATTCATCTTCGCCGTGGGGAGTCTGGGCGTGTACGGCGTCATTCTCGGCGGCTGGGCCTCGAACAACAAATACAGCGCACTCGGCTCGCTCCGTGCCAGCGCTCAAGTTGTCAGTTACGAGATTCCGCTGGGCCTGTCGGTGCTCGGCGTGGTGCTACTTTCCGGCACGCTGAACCTGGAGCGAATCCTGAATCAGCAGGCCGAGGCGGGGCTGCTCGGGTGGAACGTGTGGGTCCAGCCGCTGGCCTGCTTGATCTTTTACGTCAGCTCGCTGGCCGAGTCGAACCGGTTGCCCTTCGACTTGTCGGAGTGCGAGCAGGAGCTGGTGGGCGGCTATCACACGGAATACGGCGGCTTGCGGCTGGTGCTGTTCTTCGTTGGCGAATACACGCACCTGATCGTGATCAGTTTCCTGACGGCGATTCTGTTCTTCGGCGGTTGGCATTTTCCATGGATTGCCACGCCCCAAAGCGCGTACGCCGGCGCCTGGCTCGTGAAGGTTCTGGTGCTGCTCACGAAGGTGGTGGCCAGCATCTTTTTGATCATGCTGATTCGCTGGACGCTGCCGCGCTTTCGCTTCGACCAGCTCATGGAGCTGACGTGGAAAGTGTTCATTCCGTTAGCGCTGGCGAACGTGGTGGCGGTGATGACCGTAAAGCAATTTGAAATGGATCGTTGGTGGCTGTTGCCGATTTCGCTTGCTCTGTTCACCTTATCGGCCGTGATGGCCGCCATCGCCAAGCAGACCGAAATCCGCCGCCGCCGACGCGCATCGCTCGCGACGGCTTAACAAACGAAACAATAATCAAGCATCTCACGCAAAGGCGCAGAGTCGCAAAGGACGCAAAGGATAATTAAATTGGCGGACTTTGCGCCTTCGCGCCTTTGCGTGAGTCCTTCCTATAGGTTCATTAAGTGCTAATATGCCAATCAATCCCAAAGACGTCGTGTGGATCGAAGAGCGGGAGATCGGCTTTTGGGAGGCCACGTTCCTGCCGGCCATTGCCAAAGGACTGAGGACCACATTTGGCCACATCACGCACCACCGGCCTGTCACGCAGCAGTATCCTGAGCAGAAGCCGGAGCTGCCGACCCACTACCGCGGTCTGCATCGCTTGAACCGGGACGAGCAGGGTCGCGTGAAGTGCGTGGCCTGCATGTTGTGCGCGACTGCGTGCCCGGCCAATTGCATCGCGATCGAGGCGGCGGCTGCCCCGCCCGACTGGCCTGACCGCGACAAATACCCGTTGGAGTTCGTGATCGACGAGCTGCGCTGTATCTACTGCGGGATGTGTGAGGAGGCTTGCCCGGTGGACGCCATCGAGCTGACGCACATCTACGACGTTACGGGCGAAACGCGCGAAGAAATGATCTTCAACAAGGACAAGCTGCTGGAGATCTACGACCAGACGAAGGACAATCCGAAGGACCCGGTCCGCACACAGCGGGGCCGATTGGGACCGGCGTCTGAATTCAGCGAGTTGCCGACGATCGGCCCGGCGACGCCGGTGATGCGCGACGACCGCTCGGCCGGCGCTCCGACCCCCGGCGTCATCGGCCCGCCCCCGCCCGCACCCAAGAAAGAGTAGCCGTCGCGCGCCAGCTTTGGGCTGCCACCGCTGCGGCCCGTGCGTTACCATTCTGGGAACCGCGTTGAACCCGGCACCTACTGTAGCAGGCCTCCATGAGGCCGCGTAGTCTGCGGCCGGGGTCACAGACCCGGCTACAGCCATATTGGAAACGCCCTCGACATGGATTGGATCGCGGAACATTGGCTCGAAGCGGCGTCGCTCGTCCTGATTGCCGCTGGGATCTGGTGGTTGATGCCGCCGGCGCCGTCGCGTCCGAAGGTGGTGGGCCTGCTGCTCGCGCTCGTGGGCACGGCGCTATTGGCCGTGCGATTGCACGCCGCGGCCGGCCCGCATTTAGAGACGGTGCTATTCTTCGTCTTCGCCGCGGCCGCGATCGTGTGCGCTATCTTGATGATCACCAATCGCAACCCGATGTACTCGGCGCTGTGGTTCGCACTGGTAACGCTCAGCACATGCGGCCTGTTCCTGCTGCAGTTCGCGCCCTTTCTAGCCGCCGCGACGGTGATTATCTATGCGGGGGCGATCGTGGTGACGTTTGTGTTCGTGATCATGCTGGCCCAGCAGAGCGGCGCCGCGGTGTACGATCAGCGTTCGCGGCAGCCGCTGGTGGCGACGGTGGCTGCGTTTGTCGTGCTGGGCGCGCTGCTGAGCACGCTGGAAGATGTAAGAGGCCTCTCCGAAGCCGATGTATTTGTCGAGGCTCGGCCCACATCGGCGTCGGAGACGCCTCCCACAACCGTGGCGAATCCGCTCAGCCGGCCGGCCGAAAATGAATCGCTGGCTTCGATCAAGGCATTGGGGCGATCCCTGTTTGGCGACTACTTGTTCGCGGTGGAGTTGGCCGGCACGCTGCTGCTGGTGGCGACGATCGGGGCCATCGCCATCGCGCCGCGCCGCAGCCGGGGGACGCTATGACCGGCGGAGTCGAACGCTATTTGATTGTCGGCGCAGTGCTATTTGTGCTGGGGGCGCTCGGCTTTTTTACTCGCCGCAACATGATCGTGTTGGTGCTGTCGGCCGAAATGATGCTGCATGGCGTGTCGCTCTCGCTCGTGACGTTCAGCCGCGTGCATCATAACCTCGACGGTCAAGCGTTCACCATTTTTATCCTCACCGTAGCGGCGTGCGATGCGGGGCTCGCGCTGTCGCTGATTCTGGCACTGTATCAGACGTCGAAGTCGCTCGATATTGAGTTCTGGACCGAGTTGCGCGAGGCCGACCTGCCGCCGCCGATGTTGGCTGAGGACGCCGCGGCGCCGCCGATCGTGCCGCCGGAACCGATGCATTTTCCGCGGCTCACCCCTGCCGGCCGAGTACCCGACATTCACGACAAGCGCGATCACAACCTGATCGATGATGCCGCCAGTCCGACGGCGGAATCGCCCACCGAACCGCCGAAACCGGAGGACGTCATCAAGACCGCCAAGCGCTGATCAATGGCGAAGAAGACCGATTTAACCGTAGATGAACGCCGATTAACGCAGATATTCGCCAGATGCTGGATGCATGATTGAAACATCCGCGTTCATCCGCGTGCATCTGCGGCAAAGAATTGACTATTCGTTGAAATGGCACCTGAATACCTTGAAAAACTGATCCTTTGGCTGATTCCGCTGGCGCCGCTGGGCGCTGCGGTGGTGACGGCGGCGATCGGCCCGAAGCTGCTGCGCCAGCGGAGCCACTTGGTGTGCTGGTTTGGACTGTCCATTTCGGTCGTTTGCTCGTTGGTCCTGCTGGTGTCGATTGTGCCGCACGGTTTCAGCGAGCATGGCGGCGCGGCGGCTGTCGCCGTCGGTTACCAGTGGATCGACGTTGGCGGCATTGAGGTTCCCGTCGCTTTGCGGGCCGACGCGATGACCGCGATCATGCTGGCCATGGTCACGTCGGTAAGTTTGCTGGTGGCCGTGTTTTCCGCCGGCTACATGCATGGCGATCCTGGCTACGCGAGGTTCTTTGCTTTTGTGTCGCTGTTCGTGTTCTCGATGTGCATGCTGGTATTGGCCGCGAATTTCCTGCTCCTGTTTGTGTTTTGGGAAGGGGTGGGCCTGTGCAGCTACCTCTTGATCGGATTCTGGTACCGGCGGCCGAGCGCGGCCGCCGCGGCGACCAAGGCCTTTGTCGTCAACCGCATCGGCGACTTTGGTTTTCTCCTGGGAATCTTTCTGATTTGGACGACTTTCCGCTCGCTTGACTTCGCGGACGTGCTCTATCGGCCAGAACGACTGGCGGAGCTCGCTGCTGCGCAGCCGGGCCGCATCACGATGATTTGTCTGCTGCTGTTTCTGGGAGCGATGGGTAAATCGGCGCAGTTTCCGCTGCACGTCTGGTTGCCGGATGCGATGGAAGGCCCGACGCCGGTTAGCGCGCTCATTCACGCGGCCACGATGGTCACCGCTGGAGTTTACATGGTCGCGCGCTGCACGCCGCTATTCGTGTCTGCCCCGACGGCGCAGCTCGCGGTGAGCGGCATTGGAGCCGTTACAGCCCTCATTGCAGCGCTTATTGCGCTAACGCAGCACGATTTGAAGCGAATATTGGCATATTCCACAGTCAGCCAGCTTGGCTACATGTTCATGGCACTTGGCGCCGGTGCAGCGGGCGCTGAAGCCGCCATGCTGGCCACGACGGCCGCCATATTTCATCTTTTCACGCATGCCTTCTTCAAGGCCCTGCTGTTCCTGGCGGCGGGAAGTGTGATGCACGCCATGGGCGATGTGATCGACATCCGCCGCTTCGGCGGCCTGCGCCGGGCACTGCCGATGACGCATTGGACGTTTCTGGCCGGCGCGGCCGCGCTGGCCGGCGTGCCGTTGCTATCTGGCTTCTGGAGCAAGGACGACATCCTGGTTGTGCTTGGAGAGGCGTCGCACAGCGCTCGCCATGGGCCGTACTTTGTTGCGATATTTTTGGTCGCCGCGTTCACGGCCCTGCTCACCGCCTTTTACACGTTTCGCGCCTATTTCAAAACTTTTTGGGGCGCGGAGCGTTTTCCCGAAGAGGCGGGACACCATCCGCACGAAGCCCCGCCCGTCATGGCCTGGCCGCTGCGATTCCTCGCCGTGGGCGCGCTATTGGTCGGACTTGCCGTGGGACCGACGCACTGGTTCGCTAAATACCTGCACCATACGCCCGGCCTGGCCGCGGCCGAGGCGCACGGCTTCCATATTGGGCTGATGCTCGCCAGCGCCGTGATTGCGATCGTTGGCATCGGCCTGGCCTGGCTGATGTACGTGCGCTCGCCGCAGCTGCCGGAAAAGTTTGCGGCGGCAATCGAGCCACTGTATCGGGCTTCGTACAACAAATTCTTTTTCGACGAGCTGTATAGCGCCATGGTCGTTGCGCCGCTGCGCGGCTTGGCCTGGCTGGCCGACTGGTTTGACAGGCGGGTGATCGATCCCATTGTCGATGGGGTGGGCTGGATTCCGCGGCTCGTGAGCGGCGTGCCGCATGTGTTGCATAACGGACTCGTGCCAGCATATGCGCTTGTAATGTGGACTGGTTTAATCGTTTGCATGCTGTTTGCGCTTCGATTGCTGCCATAGGACTTGACATGAACGTGTTGCTCCTGGTGATGCTGAGTCTGCCCTTGGCCGCGGCGCTGGTGCTGCTCCTGGCGCGGGGACGGTTAGTGCAGAATGCGGCGCGGCAGTTCGCGCTCGTGGCTTCGCTGGCAACGCTCGCGGCTTCGCTGGTTTTGGCGTATCAATTCGTGCAACTGCCCGTGACTGGCCCGCGGGATTCGCCCGTCCAGCCGCGATACAGCATCGCGTACCACTGGTTCACTTACGGCGATTCATCATCCACACCGTCGGGCGGCCCGCCGTTGCAATTTGACTTTTTACTGGGCGTCGATGGCATCAGCCTCGCACTCATCGTGCTGACGACGATCCTTACCGTTAGCTGCGTACTCATCTCGTGGGAATCGATTCGCGAACGGGCCGCCGGGTTCTACGCTTGTTTGCTGCTGCTGGAGGCCGGGTTGATCGGGGTGTTTTGTGCGTTCGACTTGGTCTTGTTCTACGTCTTCTTCGAATTCACGCTGGTTCCGTTGTTTTTCATGATCGGCATGTGGGGCGGGCCGCAGCGGCGGCATGCGGCCATCAAGTTCTTTCTGTACACGTTCACCGGCAGCCTGGTCACGCTCATTGGGCTGCTGGCGCTGGTGCTGGCGGCCATGTCGGCGGGCCTGCAAACGCCGTCCTCGATTCCCGCCCTGTCGGCCTGGCTGTCGCAGAATCCGCTCAGCGGCGACTGGCAGATCGCACTGTTCTTGGCGATCGCCGTGGGATTCATGGTGAAGGTGCCGGTGTTTCCGCTGCACACATGGCTGCCGCTCGCGCATGTCGAAGCGCCGACGGCCGGCAGCGTGTTGCTGGCCGGCGTGCTGCTGAAGCTCGGCACGTACGGCTTCCTGCGGCTGTGCCTGCCGATGTTTCCGTACGCGTGTCGGGAAATAGGCGTTCCATTGATCTCGATGTTGGCGGTGGCGGGCATCATCTACGGCTCGCTGTGCGCGCTCGCGCAGCGCGACATCAAGAAACTCGTGGCATACAGCAGTGTCGCCCATCTCGGCTTTTGCCTGCTTGGGCTGTTCGCGCTAAATTCGGCCGGGTTGGCCGGCGGCGTGTTGCAAATGGTGAACCACGGCCTGTCGACCGGCGCGCTGTTTTTGCTCGTCGGGATGATTTACGACCGTTACCACACGCGGCAGCTTGACGATTTGGGCGGGCTTGCCGCGCGCCTGCCGCTACTGGCCTGCACGATGGTGTTCATTGCGATGACCAGCATCGGGTTGCCCGGCTTGAACGGATTTGTCGGCGAGGTGCTCTCGCTCGTCGGCATGTTCCGGCGGCAACCGATCTACGCAGTGCTCGGCACGACGGGCGTGGTGCTGGGGGCGTGGTACCTGCTTTCCATGATTCAGCAGGCGTTTTTTGGTCCGCTTCGCGAGCCAGCGCACGAAGGCCAATCGATCGCGGACATGAATTTGCGCGAGATTGTTTCTATCGCGCCGATTTGCGCGCTCTGCCTGTGGATCGGCGTGATGCCGCAGCCCCTGTTGGACACCATCCGGCCTGACGTGGATGCCGTCGTCGCACTGTACGACGGGTCCGAGGAATCACTTGTGGGAAGCGTCTCTGACGCCGATTTCGCGTCATCCTTCCAGCCATCATCGGCCCCAGAGAGGCCTCCCACAATACTAGAGCGAGTGCCGTGACCGAAGCCATCGCACACATCCATGCGACCGCATCGCTGCTCGTGCCGGAGATCATCCTCCTGGCGGCGGTATGCGCGATGTTCCTGGTGGGGCCCTTGTTGGTAAGCCGTGCCGGCGAAGCGCCGTCGGGACTGCGGCAACATTGGGGCATGGTGTCGCTGTTGGCGCTGGGCGTGGCCTGGGCCGTGTGGTTCGGCGGCGAGCGACAGCTCTCGGAGGGCGCGCTGTTTCAAATTGATGATCTCGTGTGGTACACGCGCGGCCTGACCCTTTCCGCCGGAATCGTGCTGGCGCTGGTGCTGTGGAATCAAATCGACGATAGCCACGCGGCAGAGGCGCACGCCTGCCTGCTTTCGATCCTCGTCGGGACAAACCTGGTGGCGGCCGCTGACGATTTGGTTTCGCTATTTCTCGCGCTAGAGCTGGTGAGCATTCCAACCTACGTGATTTTGTATCTGCCGCGTCGCGACCGGGCTGGCCGCGAGGCGGCGGTGAAGTATTTCTTGCTGAGCGTATTCTCGTCGGCATTGGTCCTGTATGGCATGAGCTGGCTCTACGGCGCGGCAGGCAGCACGAACTTCCAGGCAATCGCCGCGGCCGTTGGGCAGGCCGAGTCGCGCAGCGCCATGCTGCAGATCGCGATGGCGTTCCTGGTCGCCGGTTTATGCTTTCGCATCGCCGCCGTGCCGTTCCACTTTTATGTGCCCGATGTGCTGCAGGGCACGACGGCCTCGAACGCGGCACTGCTTTCCTTCATTCCCAAAGTCGTCGGGTTCGTGGCCCTGCTGCGTTTGCTGCCGCTCACTGGCGTGACGGAATCGTTCGATCGCTGGCGACCCGACGAACCGACAAAGCCGCTCTTCGCCTTGTTGGCCGCGGCCACAATGTTTTTGGGCAACCTGATGGCGCTGCGGCAGGCGAATCTTTATCGGCTGATGGCATACTCCAGCATCGCGCACGCCGGATACATGCTCATCGGCCTGGCCGTTCAGGATGCCGAACCAGTCGGCGGCGTGAGCACCATCCTGTTTTACCTGCCAGCGTACGGGCTGATGACGATCGGCGTGTTTGCCCTGCTTGGGGCGGTTGGGAGCGCGGATCGTTCGCTGCGAACCGACGCAGATCTTCGCGGCTTAAACCGAGTTCACCCATCGGTCACGCTGCTGCTGGCGGTTTGCCTCTTCAGCCTGACGGGGCTGCCGCCGACGGTCGGCTTTTTGGCCAAGCTCAACCTGTTTCTGGCCGCGTGGTCGGACGCGACAAATCTGGGCCGCTCACTGGCGATTATGATGGCTCTCAATGCAGCGATCGCCGCGTGGTACTACTTGCGGCTCATCGCGCTGATGTTTCTCGAGCCGGCGACGGACGCGGAGTCTCAGCCGCGGAGCCTCTTCTGGTCGTCCTGGATAGCCGGCGCGGTCTGTAGCTTGGCGACGATTCTGCTGTTCATCGCGCCACAGTGGTTGTGGGACAACCTGCCATGAAAGAGTCGACAATTTGCCATTGGGACAGCGTGAGATTGGAGAGCTAGCGGTTGAGAATCATTACGGGTGTGGGATATACTTAGTACTCCGATAGTTAATCATTCACCGAGATAGATGTTATGAAACGCCGCCGCACTGCAATGTCGCGACATTCGTTCCCCGCCGCGTTGTTCTTCGCGATCGCATGTTTGGCCGTTTCGTGGCTCGTTACCGCGTCAGGTTGCGGTTCCCGGACCGCCGATACGAACGAAATTGTCCTCGGCCATTACGCGTCGATGACCGGCTCGGAGGCCACCTTCGGTCGATCCACGGACGACGGCATACGACTGGCGATCGACGAAATCAATGAATCGGGTGGTGTCAACGGAAAGAAGGTTCACCTCATCACATACGACGATAAGGGCGATGCGCGGGAGGCCGGAACGGCGGTCACCCGATTAGTAACCCGGGACGCCGTGGTTGCGGTGCTAGGAGAAGTGGCGTCCGGGCTGTCGCTGGTTGGTGCGCCAATTTGCCAGGAGAATGGTGTCCCAATGGTCACGCCGTCGTCGACCAATCCGAAGGTCACGCAGGTGGGCGACATGATTTTCCGCGTGTGCTTCATCGATCCGTTTCAGGGATTGGTGTGCGCGAAGTTTGCCCGCGAGCATGAAGGTCTAAAAGCCGAGAAGGCGGCCATTCTGCACGATCAAGTGTCTCCCTATTCGGTCGGGTTGCAGGAAGAGTTCGAGAAGGCGTTTGTGGAGCTCGGAGGGAAGATTGTTGCCCGCGAGACCTACCAGGCAGGCGATCAGGATTTTTCCGCCCAGCTAACTTCGATCCGGGCCAGCCGGCCGGACGTGATTTTTGTGCCCGGGTATTACACCGACGTTGGAAACATCGCGCTGCAGGCAAGAAAGCTAGGCATCGAGGTGCCGCTGTTGGGCGGCGATGGCTGGGACTCTTCCAAGCTGGGCGAGATCGCCGGGTCAGCGATCGACGGGTCCTTCTACTCGAACCATTACTCGCATCAAGATCCCAACCCGCGCGTGCAGGAGTTTATTCGGAAGTATAAGGAACGTCACGGTGCCACGCCCGACGGCCTGGCCGCCTTAGGCTATGATGCGGCGCGCATTTTGTGCGATGCGATCGGACGGGCGAACTCTCTCGCCGGCGCTGAGATTGTCGCCGAGCTTGCCAAGACGAAGGATTTCGACGGCGTTACGGGCAAGATATCGATCGACGCGGAGCGCAACGCTGTGAAGCCGGCCGTCATGCTCGAAATGAAGGGCGGCGTTCCAACCTACGTCACCACGATCGAGCCGTGAGCGCCGAGGATGCAGGATGCCGGAGGTGGGGTGCAGGGAAGAAAACGGATCGCATGCTTCGTTCTCAATTGCCGACGATTCCTGTGCGCAAAGTCGATTCGCTGGGCTTTCACTAAGTTTGCCGAACGAAAACGGTCTGTTTTTCACGCTCCCGCTCCCTGGGCCCCGCATCCTGCCTCCTGCATCCTCACATGGCTGACTTCGCGCAGACTCTGATGACGGCCCTGGCAGTCGGTAGCCTCTACGCGCTGATCGCGCTTGGCTACACGATGGTCTACGGCATTTTGAAGTTCATCAACTTCGCTCACAGCGACATCGTCGTTCTTGGCGCGTGGATCAGCTATACGCTGGCCAGCAAAATTCTGCCGGGCATCGGCTTAGATCCGCACAATCCGGCGGTTCCGCCTCCGCTGTGGGTCGGTGGGGTCATCCTTATCGCGGCGATGCTCTGTTGTGGGATCGTGGGCTTCGTGATTGAGCGGTTGGCGTACAAGCCGCTGCGCAGCGCGCCGCGGCTCAATGTGCTCATCACGGCGATTGGCGTGTCGTTGCTGCTGCAAAACGTCGGTCAACTGAATTTCATGTTCGGTTCCAGCCCGCAGAAGATGCCACCGCTGCTTCCGAACCTGGAGCTGCTGCGGTTGTCGCTGCCCAGCGGCGGCGGCAGCCGCGATGTGGTGATCAGCCTTGTCGACGCCGTGATCATTGGCACGTCGGCCGTGTTGCTGCTGGTATTGGAATACCTCGTGTTTCGCACGAAGCTTGGCACGGCAATGCGGGCCGTGTCGTTCGACGTGGACGCGGCCGCGCTGATGGGCGTGCCGGTCGATCGCGTGGTTTCCTTCACGTTTGTGCTCGGATCGGCCCTGGCCGCCGCGGCGGGGTTCCTGTACGCGCTAAAATACCCCGGCCTCAATCAGCCCGCGCATGCGATCTGGGTGTTGCTGGGGCTCAAGGCATTCGTGGCGGCAGTGATCGGCGGGATTGGGAATGTGCGGGGGGCCGTGCTGGGCGGATTCGTAATTGCGTCTGTCGAGCAGTTCGGTGCCTTTTATTTGTCGTCGAACTATCGCGACGTGTACGTGTTCGCCCTGTTGATCGTCATTCTACTCGTCCGCCCCTCTGGTTTGCTGGGCTCTCCGTTGCAAGAGAAAGTATGAGTATGCCCAGTGCCACAACGGAGTCAGAACTGCTCGAATCGGCGCCGGCGCCGCCCATGCGCAGCGTCACCGGCAGGGTATTGAGCGGTGTGTGGCCGATCGCGCTGGGAATCGCGATCGCCGTCGCGGTGCACTTCACTTTGCCGCAGACGGTCGGGCCGTTCTACACGCGAATCGCGATTGACATGGGCATCGCGATGATCCTGGCGGCTTCGCTCAACATTGTGAACGGCATGACGGGCCAATTCTCGCTGGGGCATGCCGCGTTCATGGCGCTGGGTGGATACGCCGCTGGCATGGTTACGTACTACGGTTCCATGCTGCTGTGGACTACGACCGCCAAGCACGGCGGCTTTTTGGGACTTGGTGAATGGTTGTTTGTGGCCGGATGCCTGCTCGGGGGATTGGTCGCCACGGGGGCGGGCTACGTCGTGGGACTGCCATCGCTGCGTTTGCGCGGCGATTATCTGGCAATCGTCACGTTGGGGTTTGGAGAAATCCTCCGCGTCGTGCTGCAGCAGACGGGGCGGGTCATCGATGATCGAGAGGCGTTACGCTCCGCCAATCTTGCTGACTTATTCCCGCCGCCCGTCGGCGGCGCAGTGGGCTTTCACGGCCTGCCCAAATATACGAATCTATTCTGGGTCTACATGTTTCTCAGCATCACGCTGATCGTGGCCTTCCGACTGAAGTGGTCGAGCCTTGGACGGGCGATGATCTCGGTGCGCGAGGATGAGTTCGCCGCGCAATCGATGGGCGTGAACGTTGCGCGCGTGAAAGTGCTGGCCTTCATGCTGGCGGCGTTTTTTGCCGGCACGGCGGGCGGCCTGTTTGCCCACGAAAGCGGCCTCATCATCAGCCCCCGGGACGCTGGATTTCAGCGCTCGCTCGACTATGTGCTCATGACGGTGCTGGGCGGCCGCGGGTCGATTACAGGCGTCATGCTGGCGGCCATGATCCTCACCGCCCTTCCGGAGGTGTTGCGCGAGTTCGATCAATATCGGCTGATCGTGTATGCCTTGCTGCTGATCGGCATGATGCTGGTGCGGCCGCAGGGGCTGTTTGGCATTCACGAGATCTGGGATTTTTTGCCGCGGCTGCGTGGGCAAAGACACGGAGACAAGGAGAAAGGGAGACAAGGATACCAAGAGGGATCGCGTACGAGTCTCCCTGTCTCCTTGCCTCCTTGTCTCCCTGTCTCTGACCAGCTTTTGCTCGATGTCGAGGACATCGGAATCTCATTCGGCGGATTGAAGGCCGTCCAGCACTTCTCGATTCAATTGCCGAAGGGCGGACTTTATGGCTTGATTGGGCCGAACGGCGCCGGCAAGACGACGGTTTTCAATCTGCTCACGGGCGTATACCACGCGGCTGGGGGCCGCATGCACCTCGGCTCATGCAACCTGGCCGGCCTCAAGCCGCACGACATCGCGGCAGCCGGCATTGCGCGGACGTTTCAAAACATTCGTCTCTTTCCGGGGCTGAATGTGCTGGACAATGTCCGGCTGGCGGGCCAATTGCGGCGACGGCATGGACTCGTGGACACGGTGCTGCGAACGGCCCGATACCGACGCGAGGAAGCCGAAATCCACCGCAAGGCGTTCGAGCTGCTCGGCATTTTCGAATTGCAGCACCGCGCCTCGGAACCGGCCGACTGCCTCAGCTACGGCCACCAGCGCCATTTAGAGATCGTCCGCGCTTTGGCCACGGGGCCTAAAGTGCTGCTACTCGATGAGCCGGCCGCGGGGTTAAATTCTCAGGAGAAGCTGGAGTTGGCGCAAGCGATTCGCCAGATTCGCGACCGCTTTGCCGTGTCGATCCTGCTAATCGAGCACGATATGGGGCTGGTGATGGACATTTGTGAGCAAATTGTGGTGCTGGATCACGGCGTCACCATCGCGCAGGGCCCGCCCGCTGCAATCCAGAGCGATCCCAAAGTGATCACCGCCTACCTCGGCAGCGATGTTGAGACGGTGTGATGTGATGTCCCTATTATCCATCGAAAACCTGTCTGTTTACTATGGCGGGATCCAAGCCCTGCGCGGAATCTCTTTACGGGTGGAGAAGGGCGAGATCGTTACGCTCATCGGCGCGAATGGGGCGGGAAAATCGACAACGCTACGCACGATCTCCGGACTGCTCCCAGCCAAGCGCGGGCGCATCGAGTTTGATGGGCAGGCGATTGCCGGTTGGTCGCCGCACCGGATTGTGCGCAGCGGCCTGGTGCAAGTGCCTGAAGGCCGCAAGATTTTCGCCAACCTTACCGTCGACGAGAACCTGCAATTGGCCGCCTTCGCCCGCAAGGATCGCGCGGCTATTGGCAGCGATCGGCAGCGTACGCTCGAGTTATTCCCGCGCATCCGCGAACGTTTGCGCCAGCAGGCCGGAACACTCTCGGGCGGTGAGCAGCAAATGCTGGCCATTGCCCGCGGACTCGTGGCGCGACCCCAATTGTTGATGCTCGACGAACCGTCGCTGGGCCTGGCGCCGCAGCTCGTGCGCAGCATTTTTCAAGTCATTCGAGAGATCAATCGCGAAGGCACTACGATTTTGTTGGTCGAACAGAACGCCAATATGGCGCTTCACGTCGCCCATCGTGCGTATGTCATCGAAGTCGGGGAAATTCGGACCGAAGGCGCCGCGGCCGATTTGGCTGCCACCGACGAGATTCGAAAAGCGTACTTCGGAGCGCATTAGGCGGCGACGGCCCACTCATTCTGAGCTAAAACAGGTATTATGCCACCACGTCCTTATCTGTTGATGGAGGCCAATCATCGGCAGCTCCTGGAGTCGCCGCCGCGCGTGGCGGTTCTGCCGTGGGGCGCCACTGAGGCGCACAACCGGCACTTGCCGTACGGGACGGACGTCATCGAGGCGACGCGGATAGCCGAGCGCGCCGCCGAGTTGGCTCATGTACGCGGCGCGCGCCTCGTCGTGCTGCCGACGATTCCGTTCGGCAACGACGAGCAGCAGCTCGACCAGGCCTGCACCATCAGTTTCACTACGACAACGACGTTGGCGGTTCTCCGCGATGTGGCCCGCTCGCTGGCTCGACAACACATCGAGCGGCTCGTGATTCTCAACGCGCACGGCGGCAACCAGTTCCAGCCGCTCGTGCGGGACGTGCAGTCGGAATTCGGACTGCTGATCGCCGTGGCCAATTTCTACCAGATGGTTCCGGACGTAAAACAAGCGGTGTTTGATGAGCCGGGCGATCATGCCGATGAGCTCGAGACAAGCTTGCTCCTCCACTTGTGTCCGGAGTTGGTCGAATTAGAGCATTCTGGAGCCGGTGAGCGACGGCCGTTCGCCATCGACGGGCTGACGCAGGCGGGAGTGTGGACGCCGCGGCCGTGGTCTAAAACGCATCCCGACACGGGGAGCGGCAATCCCAAACGGGCCAAGGCGGAAAAGGGCAAGCGCTATTTTGAAGCGGTCACGACGGCGCTAGCCGATTTGCTGGTCAGCCTGTCGAACGCCGAAAAAGGCCAGTTGCCGTATGTTTGACGGCGCGGTTACTAAGCACTTCGACAGTGGTAACATAGGGCAATAGCGAGTCTTGCTGAATTTGGACCTCGCCACTCTTGTCCGACCGGCATTGATTGTCACCTTGGGGGTTCGCCATGCCGCGCTCTATTCGCAACTATCATCGCACGTGCAAGTTTGAACGACTTGAGCGACGAGCGCTGCTCGACGGCAACTCGCTCGTCTCGATTGCCAACGCGAAGGCGGATGCCGACGACGATGCGTTAGCAACGCCTTCTGCGGCATCACAGGGCGGCGGATCTGTTGCCGACGTGTTGCCCGATCTCATCGCGCTGGCCAGTGCGTCAAACGACTGGATTCACGGCTGGTCGCTCGACACAGCCGAACAGCCGGGCCATACGCTACTGCGTCTTACGACAGCCGTCGGGAACGCGGGCGACGGAGCGATGGAGATTCGCGGCGGCGCGGTGTTGCCGAGTGGTAGTCAGGAAGTCTATCAGCGGATTTATAATGACATGGGCGGATTTCGGGACGTGCTGGCCGGCACTTTTACGCACCACCCGGGCCACGGCCATACCCATTTTGATGGCTTTGCGCAGTACCATTTGCGTGAGGTAACCGCTGGCAACGGCGTCGGCGATATCGTGGTCTCGGGTGATAAAACGAGCTTCTGCCTCTTGGACACTGAGGAGTTCGAGCCTAGTGCGGGTCCTGCTGAGTACGAAACTTGCACCACTACGCGCCAAGGCATTTCATCGGGTTGGGCGGACATCTACGACCAGAGCCTACCCGACCAATGGATTGACATCACGAGCGTTGCCGACGGTACCTATTGGCTGGAGGTCGTCGTTGATCCCGACAATCATATTCTCGAGGCGAATGAGTCGAATAACGCCGAGCGAATACTCATCGAGTTGGGTGGGGGTTCAGGCCTCGGTGACCGCTTTGAGGAAAATAACACGCCTGAAACCGCCACCGATTTAGGATTCGTCGGCGATCGCAGCGAGGCCGATCTATCGATTCACCAGACCGGCGACACCGATTATTTCCAGATCAGGGCAGCGGACGACGGCACCATCGACATCAGCATCTTTTTTAGCCATTCCCTGGGCGATATCGACATGGGGGTTTACGACGGCAACTTCACCTTTGTTGATGAGTCGACATCGACCAGCAACATGGAAAACATTGTGTTGTCGGTCCTCGCGGGCGAAACGTATTACATAGAGGTTTACGCGTTCAGCGGCGATACGAATCCCAACTACGAGCTAGAGATCGACGGTCCCGGCTCCGGATCGCTCGCCGATGTGTTTGAGCCGAACGATACTTTTGGCACTGCGTACGACCTGGGCGTCATGGGAGAGTTTTCGGCGAGCGGTCTCTCGATCCACGCGTCGGGGAACGACGATTACTACCTGATAACGGCGGCAGAAACTGGCGATATCGACATCGATCTGTTCTTCTCGCACGACTCGGGAGACATCGACCTGGAAGTTTATGACGAGAACCAATCGCTCGTGGACGACTCCACATCTTCAAATGACACGGAACATGTGACCATCGCGGCGATCCAAGGCGAAACGTACTACCTCCGCGTGTACGGCTTCGAGGGTGAGACGAATCCCGAATATGAACTGACAATCGGCGGGCTTGAACCGGGCGGCGATGCTTTCGAGCCCAACAACAGCTTTACCGCGGCGTACGATCTGGGGATTGTCGGTGATTTTTCGGCCAGCGGACTTTCGATCCACGCTCCGGGGAACGAGGATTATTACAAGATCACGGCGGCAGACGACGGCAATATTGAAATCTTGATATCGTTCCTCCACGCGCAGGGCGACATCGATCTGGCCGTTTTTAGCGCAAGTGAAACGCTCGTCGCGAGCTCGGATTCGACAACCGACGACGAGTTCGTCAGCATCGCTGCCATGCGAGGCGAAACGTACTATGTCAACGTGTACGGATTCGGCGATGACATAAATCCCGCTTATGAAATGACGATCACCGGCCCGCCGCTGCCGCTGCAGGGCGATTACAACAGCGATGGATCGGTGGACGCCGCCGATTACGTTATTTGGCGTAAGACGTTGAATTCCAATGTTACGCCTCACACCGGCGCCGATGGCGACGGCGACGGCGCCGTCGATCAGGATGATTACGGCGTTTGGACGGCAAATTTTGGCGACACGGCAACTACGGGATCCGGCTCAAGCATTGCTCGGGGTACTGCCGACGCCGACTTGGCAGTTGTCGAGGAGAGGATTATGCATTCGCCAGTTCCGCTCACGGACGCCGCGCTCGCGTTATCAGGAAGCTCGACACTTGTAGCGAAACAAAAAGTGAACACAGGAACGAAGTCAGCTGCGATCAGCATTCGAGATCAGTTCTCTGACGAACTGCTGCTTGCCCAGCGGCATTTGTCACCGCAGCGCGACGGCCGCGAGGATGGTAGCCTTACCATGATAGGTTTGCCGGACAGTTCGGCCGAAGCCGATGAGCAATCGAGCGGCTCCGTATTGACGGTAATTGACTCCGCATTCGACGCTTTCGTGGGAGTCCGGCGGCAAAGCCTTCCCAGTGAGTCTGAGTCGCGATAGACTGCGGCACTGCAGGAGAAAGCGTACCTGCCTCAGCATGACTCCATCGGCCATGCAAAGTTGAAGCGGAATGCCACGGCAACAAGTTTCGGTCCGGCATCCCCAACATGCCGTCATAGCGCTTGATCTCGGCGGGACCAAATTGGCTTCCTGCTTATTTGCTGGCCAAGCACGACCGCTCGCGAAACGTGCCGTGCCACTCGAACAGCGCCGGGGCAGCGCGATTGCCGAGCTCATCAAGCGTGAAATCCGACGATTGGAACGGCTGGCTGTGCAACGCGGATTGGCGGTGCGGGGTTGTGGATGACGGTTTGCACCGTGGCGGAAATCTTGGCGGAACGCGGCGTCAAGCTCTACATTCATCCGTCGCACAACGTGCCGGGCGACACCACGGCCCACGCGCGCCTCGACGCGGCACTCGCCGAATACAAGCGGCGGATTGCCGGCGTGTGAAGGGTTGTTATATTCGCGTCGTGGCCGTGTGCCACTGCTCGCGGAGGATGTGGAAACGTTGAGTCGAGCCGAAGCACTGCTTGCCTCGAGAACGTCGCATCGTTTAGTGGCGAGCAGTGCTGATTCGTTCGTTCACGCGTACTGGTAAGCCGCAAGCAGTGGCACACCAAACCTTACTCTGGCAGCGGTTTGCCTTTTGTTTCGGGGGCCAGCCAGATAATCAATAGGCCGATGAGGTAGATGCCGGCGAGGGTGGCGCCGGCTTTCGGGAAGGCGTCGATTTCAACGCGATCGGCCGCTATGCCGTGCGCGAAATACGCCGTGAGAGTCGCCGTCTGCAGCGTGCCGATGGCCGAAAGGACTCGGCCGAAATTGTACGCGAAGCCTTGGGCGGTGGCGCGGATGCTGGTGGGAAAGAGCTCCGGGAAATACAACGGAAACCAGCCGTAAAAGGAGGCCGTCACGCCGCCGGCAACGAAGACGCTCAGCAGCAGCTTCGGTCCGTAGGCATCGTTCGCCTGGTACATGTAGATCAGCGACAGGAATGAAAACAGGCACAGGCCGAAGTAGGTAATGCGTCGGCCGAGCCAGCCTCCCAGCAGCGCGGCGAGGATCGTGCCCACGATTGCCCCGCAGGCGGAAGCGATTTGAGTGTATTCTTTCGCGTAGTATGGCCCGCCGTCGGCCGCAAGTAGATTGGAGAGCGCGTCGGCCCATTTCGGCGCCCACTGCAGCGAGCCCCACGTACCCAATAGCGCGACCCCCGCCAGGCATGCACCCAGCAACATCCGTCGTACGTTCCGCGGACGATCGCCGGGGGCCGTTCTTCCGGCCGCCTCCGCGCGCCCGAGATAGCGGACCACCGGGTACATGTACCCGACCAGCGCAACCGACAAACCCACGAGGGTGCCGATCCCGCGGATTATCTCGGTCCACGTGGGAATCGGCAGAGCGGGATCTTCTTGAGCAGCAAGTGTGCGTGCGATGTTGTCGAATGCGGGCGACCACAGAACAATCACTGCCGAAGCCCCCAGCGCACCGATGACGACGCCCAGGAGGTCGCGCGTCGCCCAATGCGAGGTTGACCCTTTGTCGCGGGCAGCTTCCCACTTGTGCGATTCGGGCACGAACAACCGGATGAAGAACACCAGCAGCGCGGGAATCGCGCCCGCAATCATCAACAGTCGCCAACCATGGCCTTGCAGAAGCGAAGCCACAAGGGTGTCGCTCAGACCAATGTTCAGCAGTAGCTCGCCGAAGCCCTCCAGGAATCGCACCAATACTAAGCTGAGCAATCCGACGGCCAAAAAGCCGACATTGGCAGCCGCGCCGATCAGGCCGGCCAGGAACGCGCGAGAACGATCCGGCCACAATTCGGTCACCAGTGCGACGCCGAGCGCCCATTCGCCGCCCATGCCCAGCGACGCGATGAATCGCAGCACGGCAATGTGCCAGGCCTCGCCGGCTAAGCCGCAAAGACCGGTGAACACCGCGTAGGTAAAGATACTCAGCGACATCGCGCGGACACGACCGATGCGATCGCCCAGCCAACCGAACACCACGCCGCCGGTGGCCGCCCCGATCAGAAACACCGCCATGATCACGCCGAACCACTCGCCCGCCACCGTGGCATTCACCGCGGTCTCCGACTGGAGCAATTCGTTGAGCGCATTGCGACCTACCAGCGGAAACAGCCCCATCTCGAATCCGTCGAACATCCACCCCAACAGCGCCGCGATGAGGGCCATCCATTTGCCGCGGTGTTCATCCAGAGGTGCGATACTGGTTTGCATGGATTGTCTCGTTGCGAGCAGCATTTTTACGCCGGCCAGGGGAAACGCCAATATATTCGCCGCGAGATGAATAGGAAACTGCCGCCGTGGAATGACGGAACGCCAATCTGGAATTCGCTAACTTGGGTAGCGGAATTCCAAGAATTCCGACGTTTCCCGAATCTGATCTGAAGTCTTGCCACTTCAGCTACGGTTTTGGCACGTCGTCGTGCGATTCGTCGAAAACGCGCCGATAAACGGCCCGCGCATGATCGTAGGCAGCTTTGGCGGCCTCCAGCTCGGTCTCGCGAATCAACGGCGATTTGGACGCCCAGCAGCGATCCACGGCTTCGAGGCACCATTGGGCGCTGCGCTTGCTGGCGCGGATCGGTGCGCCGTCGACTTCGACGAAGATGGGGTTTGTGTGGGCCGCCGGGAAAACTCGAATTGCCACCCAGCTCGATCGCTCGGGCGTGTACTCGAACTGGAGCTCCTCGATCCGCCCGTCTGCCTCGATCAGCTTTTTGTCGACGGCATAACCGTTGACGATCAGTTCCACTGGCACCTGCCGCGTGCTTGGAACCCTGGCCCGCTCGATATGCCAATACGGCTGCTCGCCCAGATCGCGCGTCGCGATGTTGTCCTTCGGCGGCTTGTCTGCCAACAGACCGGCCGCTTTGCAGTTGATTTTTAGCGGCTGCCCGCTATTTACGGCCACGTAACTCGGCCGGCCTTTGTCGCCCGGCTCGCCAACCGCCAAGCCGTTGATTTCAAAATCGAACAGGTGCGTGAGTCCGTCGCAACAGTAACTCCGCCCATCGCGCACGCCTGCGACCCAGCCGTCATAATCGAGCGGTTCGTCGCCGGGCATCTTCACGTACACGCGGCCGAGGCCGACGCGCTGGCCGTAGATGCAGGGAAAATCGGTCTCGCCGCTGATGCGGGTCGTGAAGCCGCAATTCAGCGTGTGATACCAGATGTTGAGCTCCCAGACGAAGGGTGTATCGACGGAGGAGATGAAATCGCAGGCATCGTGGGTCACGTCGACGATGTACTCGTTCGCGCCAATGCCGTCGAAGGCGGGCATGTCGAACGTCGGCAGGCTCTTGGCGGGCACTGAGAGGCCCCAGCCGCTGTGTGCATAGCCAACGATGCCGCCTTGCCGCTTGCCCCACTGCAGAATTGGCAGGTCCCAGCTCGGCCATTCTTCGATGCGCTTGGTGCCCGGATAATCGTCTTCAGTGAGTCGCAAAAGGACCACGTGGCCGGCGTGGGAGCTGGGGAAGCCGGAGACTTCGACGTCGTAACGCATGACATTCCGTGGCGTCGAGAGCGAGTGCACCTGGCCGTCGAAGTGCTCCTTCTGATGGTACCAGCACGGCCCCCAAGTGAGCACGCAGCCGACATTGAGGTCCTCGCCCAGGATGTGCCGCATCATGTCGGCCGGTCCAACACCTTGCGTGGGCGAGGAGTAGTGGGCGCAGCCGGCCGCATGCACGTGGTGATCGCCCGAGAACCATCCGGCGGCCGCCAGGTTGATCCAGCGCTTCATGCGGAAGCGCTCGGTGTGCTCGTCGCGGTCGGGGACTTTTATCTCGCGCTCCAGTACCTCGTACTCAGGACCACGCGTGTAGGTGACGCGATAGTTGCCCGATGGAAGCAGCACTTCTTCGCCGTGCTGGCGGTAGACCTGGTCGTGAAAGAAAAAGTCCGGTGCCAGACGCCGGGAGCGGGCCGGATAGACCCGGCCGCGCTCGTCGCGGAACACAAAATGTCCGGTCGTCGGAGCACCGTCGTCGTCAAGCACTTCCAACTTTACTCGTACGCACTTCTGGCAGTTGAACACCAGGTTTAGTTCGCTGCGAAAGCCCAAATCTTGAGTGCCCTGGCCGACGTCGAATTGCAGCTTGGCCTCGCGCGGGCCCCGGTCGCGGCTGAACAATTCGAGAATGCGATACTCTAACGCCAGGCCCGACAGCCGCTCGTTTAGCGGGGCTTTGTCATAGGTGCTGACGTCCATCCAGCGGTGCATCACGTCGCGCGGGGTGATCGTCTGCGGCGGCTCCGCCTCGCCCCGCGATGCGTCGTGTAGCGGCGACGCGTTGGGGCTGGTGCAGCGCAGCGCCGCCGTCACTCCCGCTTGATTGTGGACTTTGATCAAAAAGACTCGCCAGCCCTGCTGGATCAGCTCCTTCGCCGCCGCCCCTTCGGCGACCTTGACACGACTCTCCGGGTTGATTTGCACGCCGACCAGGCACAACGGGTCGAGCACTTCCTGAATCCGGCTAATGGCCTTCGCTTCATCGGTTTCTGAAAGCGCGGCGCGAAGCGCTGTATTTTGTTCCGCTGGCAGCGGCGAACCGGTGAGCTCCAACGCTTGAACGACCCGCTCGACCTGCGCGGCAAGCGGCTGCAGCCCAACATCTCGCACCAACGGCAAACTTTGCGCGAAGAGCGCCTCGTGTCGCCCGAGCAATGGCAACAGAATGGCAGCGACGATAAATCGAATTGCGACGGATTTAGCCATATTGGGTAGGGAGATCTACAAATCGATCCTCTGGAGTCACAAGCGTGAAGTGATTTGCATTTGCCAGCGCCGTTAGCACTTACGCAGGCAGCGACCAGTCGCCGCTATTGAAATTGCCAAGGCGATGAACGAGAAAAAGCTGTCAAGAATGCGTTCCATCCGCGCTGAAGAGCCGAGGATTGATGCCGCTAAAGAGCGGGCGACGGGACTCGAACCCGCGACAGCTAGCTTGGGAAGCTAGCACTCTACCAACTGAGTTACGCCCGCAGAAAGTTGCCGGCCTGCCGGGCGGCCGATAGCGCCAGTCTAGCTGAACCTTCCGGCAAATGGCAAGCAGCAGCGAAAGAACAGGGTATCGCGCTGACCTTGTCGGGTATTTGCTTCCGCCACTACGATCCCGCCCTCCATCATTGTTTGTGACCCCGAGACCGTGGACTTGGTGTTGCACGCGGCACTTTTCTGGACTTTGCTTGTGGCCTTGCCGGCCCCACCCGATACGCTGGTGGTCTGTCCGCCGGAGTTTCGGCCCGCGCTCGCTGCTTGGGAGAAGTATCGCCGTGGGCAGGGACACGAGATTCTCATCGTCGATCCGCCCCACGATGCGGCCGATTTGACCGCCACGATCCACCGCGTTGCGCAAACGGGCCATCTCAAATACTTGCTTCTCATTGGCGACGTGCCCGGCACATCGGTTGATCCGGTGCCGGGCAAGCGGCTTTCGACTGCAACCAACTACGTTTCCGCCAAGATCAATACTCGATGGGGCTCTGAGCCAACGATCGCCACGGATACGCCTTATGCCGATGTCGATGGTGATAAGGTGCCGGACCTCGCTGTCGGCCGCATCGCCGCCGATTCGGTCGAGGAGTTGGACGCCGCTCTGCGCAAAATACTGCGTTACGAGCAATCCGAAAGCGGCGACTGGCAGCGGCGATTGAACGTGGTGGCGGGCGGTGGCGGGTTCGGTGCGATGACCGATGCGATTGTGGAGGCGGCGGGCCGCCATGTCATTCAGCAAACCGTACCCCGCAATTACGAGGTGCGACACACGCGGGCACACGCGATCCATTCGCGGGCTGCGCCCGTTGTTCCGATCCGCACGCACGTCCGCGATCAATTCACCGAGGGCAGCCTGGCGTGGATTTATTTGGGGCACGGCTTGCCGACTGAGCTCGACTGCGTGCCAACGGCGAATGGACGGGAGCCGATTCTATCTGTCAGCGACGTGCCGCGTCTCCGCTGCGGCTCAAACGGCCCGTTGGCGGTCCTGGTGGCTTGCTACACTGGAGCATTCGATGCGCCGCGCGATTGCCTGGGTGAAGAGCTCTCGCTCGCAACCGACGGCCCGGTGGCGGTGATCGCCGCCACGCGAGTAACCATGCCTTACGGCAACACCGTGCTGGGATACGAGCTACTGCGGGCCTGCTTTCAAGACCGTCAGCCGCTGCTGGGTGACGTCCTGCTGTTGGCACAACAGCGCACAATGCGGGAATCAGCGGAAGATGCGTTAAGAGAATCGCTGGATGCGATGTGTCGCGGGCTCAGCCCGCCGCCGGTGGACCTGGCCGCCGAGCGAGGCGAACACGTGCTGATGTATCACCTGCTAGGTGACCCGCTTTTGCGCCTGCGGCGTCCGCCGGCAAGCCTCGCCAGGGCCGAGGCTGCCGCTGCAATCACTAAATAAGGCGTCGGAGATTCACGGCCGCCGAGCCAAACGATGACGGCGGACCATCACGCCCATGCTGAGGCAGCCCATCGTCAGCAGCCCGGCAATGGCAGGCTCAGGCACCTGAATGCCGGAAATCGTCAACGCACCGCTGCCAATCGCCGAAGCAATGATGGGCGTGATCGGCACGGAGGGCAACGTGGCAGTGAATGAAAACTGGACTGGTATCGTCATAGAGAACGGTGCTATCCCGAACGGCAGACTCTGGTCATACACCAAGCCCGAGCCAGTGAAGAAGAACACATTGTTCGAGACGAGCAACGAGACGTCATCCGTCGTAATGCGCACCTTGACTCCAGTATCGGTAAAGAAATCCAAACCGAAGGCACCTCCGTTGCTGCCGACCGAGGGGAGAAACACACCCTTCGTGATCATCGGCCCGATGCCGTCGATGTGCAGATCAACATGGATATCGTCACCGTCGCCTGCAGCGTTGATGAGCGTGCCCTGAATCACGTTGTCGACTTCAAACACCGCGGTTGAGATGTCATCGGCGGTAGGTTCGGCGAGTGCGCCGCCCGAATGACCGCCCATGGCATCGAACAGGGAACCGCCGTGGGTCGCCCCCATGTACGTGACATCCATGTCGGACGCAATGATGTTGATCGTGCCTGCCTCCACTGCCAGCGGCAAACAAATTGCCGTCAATGCCGTGAAGATGCCTCGAGCTGCTAGTCTGCGAATCGGTTGCAACATTGCTATAGTGCCTTTTCAATGAGTCCGCAAACCTTCCGCCGCCCGACGGGCAAGCCAAACAAAGTTCAGCGGAACTGGATTATTCAAGCCCCGTGGTTGTCAGGATTCCGAAAATTTTCTCTCAGGCCACGGCGTAAACTGCTCCCACGTCACCATGCGCTGCGCTTGTTGCGCCGTTGGTGAATGCCCCGCTTGGCCATGTTGTTCGACCGGCTTCGGCGGGCGCGCTTACGCGTGCGCTGACTGGTTTTGCGTCGATTAAAACTCTCCGGCGGCGAGCATTCGCTGCGCCCGGCGAGCTCTTCGTTTTCGCCCAACTCCATCACGTCGGTGAGCAAATACGGACCCATGGTTTGACCCTTTCCAGGTTGTCCCCCGCATCATTGCGTCTTATCGAACGCGGCGCCGGCCTGCCCCGGCGCCGATTGTTGTGATTCAGTTCTTCAGCCGTGGCGAAGGCACCCTGCACCCCCGCTCGCTCAATACACCTCGTGTTTATGGAGCTTTCGCAAAATGTTTCTTGCTTCCCCGCAGAGCAGTGCGATGTCGCTTTGACTATCGACGCCCGGCAGGTACATCCACACGCCCAACTGGCGCGACCATACCTCCCCCGTCGTGTCGTCGGGCCTCCCGCACACCGCCAGCAGGGGCCCGTCGCGGGCAGCCAGTTGTTCCACCAAACGGCGGAGCGTTCGCTTTTGCGCCGTCGGAGCCGACTGCAAATCGATCAATGCCAAATCCACGCGATGCCGCACCGACTGACGTACGGCGTCGTCGGCCGTGCTGCACACGATCGTGGCCCATTGTTCCTCGTGTGCGGCCCGCACCCATAGCTGTGCTCGAGGTGCGGAACCGGAAACCACGAGGCATGTGTGCAGCGTCGGCGGAGCACGACGGCTAACCGGCGCGCGGGAGTCCGGCGACACGATCGTCGCCGGCACGGTCGTCTGCAATTCATTCATGAAAGTGGCCCATCACATGTTGCTTCCCGCCATCGCACCATCACGGCCGCCCCACACCGCGCAGGCATCCCTGGCGGTAACTTTTAACGCTACTCGCGCCGCGGACCGTCTTGCCGACGATTCGGCGGCGCATCACCGTTGCAACGCGCTTTCGCACGCAGGCGAAACCGCGCATGCACTTAACTACGCTCAGCCTTCCCCGCAACCTCTGCGCCCTGCCCGCGCGCAATTGATTTCGGTTCGGCCACGACCCCTCTCGTTCCGCTAGTACACGCTTCTCACCACTCGGCGCATTGCCCCCAGCAAAATCACGCTGTTCGGCCCCGCGCTGGCGCGCACATTCAGGCCTGCCAGCCTGAGCGCTACCAGGCAATCTTGCGCCGACGTCGGCGGTGGATCCCGTTGAACGACTGAGGCGCCTTGCCGCGCCGCCGACCCATCGTCGGACGCCGCTGCTGCGCGTGATCGAATCGCTCGATGGTGCGGAAGTTTCCCGCTTCGTAATCCAGGTCCGTTGCTTCGTACTGTTGCTTGTGGCTCATGATGCATGCCTTTCTGTCTGCAGCTCTTTTCAAAAACACTGCGGGGGCTGACTCTATCGAGTCCCCCATGCGCACTCGGTCGCCCCACGCGAACGGCGCTTTAATCCGGCGACGCCTTACGCGATTGGCATACCGTTGGCGCCGCAGATTTCGGATTGCATCGCAACAAGCGAACGCCAAACCACTTGCAGTTTTTTGCGCGCCGTGCAACGAACTGAGGATCTGCAAAGCGTCTCACCAAAGGAGGGAAAGAACGCTGCTAGCGTCGCTGTAAGCCGAGCGAGTGCAAGGGGATGCGACGATCATCACTGTGCCGGTGAAGAGTCACCAGGACGGTGGAGGAAAATGGCCACTTATCGCGGCTGAAGGTAAGAAGTGTGCCGGAGCGCGCAAGGTAGTTTATCGCGATCTCTCACGGCGCAACTCGCGCTTACGATGCTGGCGCTATCGCGTTAGAAGTCGTGCCGCATCGTGCGCGAAGTAAGTAAGAATTCCGTCTGCGCCAGCTCGCTTGAATGCAAGTAGGCTTTCGAGCATTGTCTTTTCGCGATCCAACCAGCCATTTTGGGCTGCGGCACAGATCATGGCGTACTCGCCGCTCACCTGGTACGCGAAAGTGGGCACACGGAACGTGTCCTTTACGCGGCGGACGACGTCGAGATACGGCAAACCTGGTTTGACCATTACCATGTCGGCGCCTTCGGCGATGTCGAGCGCCACTTCGCGCAGGGCCTCGTCGGTGTTCGCCGGGTCCATTTGATAGGTGCGTTTATCGCCGCTGCCTAGAGTGGCGGCCGAGCCCACGGCGTCGCGGAAGGGGCCGTAAAACGCCGAGGCATACTTGGCCGCATAGGCCATGATGCTCACTTGCTCGAAGCCCGCTTCGTCCAGAGCGTGGCGAATCCGACCGACTCGTCCATCCATCATGTCGGATGGCGCGATGACGTCGCACCCGGCCTCGGCCTGCACAATCGCCTGTCGGCACAGCACATCGATCGTTTCGTCGTTTACCACGTAGCCGTCGCGCACTAGTCCATCCTGGCCGTGGCTCGTATACGGGTCGAGGGCGACGTCGCAGATCACGCCTATCGATTCACCGTGGGCCTGCTTTATTGCGCGAACAGCCCTGCAAATAAGGTTTTCCCGGTTAACCGCTTCCTCCGCATCGGGCGTTTTCTTGGCCTGATCGACCACCGGAAAGATCGCCACGGCAGGTATGCCCAGATCGACTGCCGACCCAGCCGTCTGCACGAGCAGATCGATGGATAGCCGCTCCACGCCGGGCATAGATGGCACTGGCTGACGGCGATTTTTGCCCTCATGCACAAACAACGGCCAAATGAGATCATCGACCGATAGCCTCGCCTCAGCCACCAGCCGCCGCGACCAGTCGTGGCGCCGCAAGCGACGCAGGCGCGTTTGGGGAAATTGCCCCCAGAAGGGTAGTGACATCGATGATTCAGACATTAGATCCCACCGCGCGTTCGAGCTGATCGGAACGCACCCGATTGATGAGCGTGCCAGAGGACGAGCGACTCTTTCATTATCAATATCCGTGGACCTAAAATCTATGGGCAGACTTTGACTCACTCGTCTGGCGGCGGTTTCCTTTATGCCCACGTTGCCCCCGAAAATATCGATCGGCCCGTTCCACTTCACTTCGGTGGGCGTGCGGATCGCCGGCAAGCCGGAGCTGACCGATTGGCGCGGCCCGCTGCAATTTGCGCTGTGGTGTCAACGGGCGGGCCCATGGTGGATCGGCGACCTGCTGAACGCTGGAGAAGACCGCTTCGGCGAGACCTTCTCGCAGATGTGCGAAGGCACTCTCTCGACCGAGATGCTCAACCGCTATGCTTCCGTGGCGCGCCGCGTGCCTATCGAGAACCGTGTGGCGAGTCTTTCCTGGTCGGCCCATGCCGCGGTCGCACGGTTGCCGCACAATTTACAGAAGCGTCTGCTCAGCGACGCCGAACGGCACGGCTGGACCAGCGAGGAACTGAGGTCAAAGGCCCGCGAGTTAATGAAACGCGGCGCGGATTAAACGCCAGCCGTTTTTTGTCGCCCTGCTGCAGCGGACTAATTACATCGTCTCGTCCGCCGGCCGATCGCTTGCGTCTTCACGACGAAGCAATGCCAAGAGGCGAGTCATCGTGTTTGGATGAACCCCCAGCAGCCGGGCTGCGCGGCCTTTGTGCCCTTGCGTGGCTCGGAGCGCCTGGCGCACGGCGATGCGGCGCAGTTGGGCCAGATCCATGAGAGGCAGGGCGGCCTCGGCAATTCGCCGATCATTCGGCCGATCCGGCAGCCGCGGTTCGCAGTCGAGCACGTAGGCCTGTTCGATGACGTTCGCCAATTGGCGGATGTTACCCGGCCAACGATATTCGCAGAATTGCCGCAGGGTTTCGCCGGCGGGCTTCCACAACGGCCGGCGATAACGAACCGCGAATTTTCGCGAAAAGTATTCGACGAAATGGGGGATGTCGTCCACGCGGTGGCGCAACGGCGGAACGTGGAACTCGACCATGTTGAGCCGGTAGTACAAATCCTCCCGGAAGCGTCCCTCGACGACTTCCAGCTCCAAGTCGCGGTTCGTGGCGGCAACAACCTGTACGTCCAACACGACGGGCAACGACGAGCCGACCGACGTGACTTCGTGCTGCTGCAACACGCGGAGCAATTTGGGTTGCAGCTCCAGCGGCATCTCCCCGACTTCATCCAGGAAGACAATTCCGCCCTCCGCCGCTCGAAACACACCGAGGCTGCGTCCCGCCGCGCCTGTAAATGCGCCTTTCTCGTGACCGAACAACTGGCTTTCGGCAAGGGTGGCAGTGAGCGCGGCACAGTTGACAGGTACGAATGGCTGATCGCGTCGCGGGCCCAAGCGGTGCAACAGCCGCGCCCACAGCTCCTTGCCGGTACCGGTCTCGCCGCTCACCAGCACGGTGCATTCGACGTCCGCGGCGCGCTCCACATGGCGCGCAATGCGATTCACCTTCGGATTAGAACCGAGAACCCAGCTATCGGGATCCTCCGGAGCCAGGTCAAGTAGAGACTCGATGGAGGGGGCAACGGTTGGTGGAGCCATGGCTTCTCTGTGCGGACACATCGACGAGCCTCATCGCCGAATCATTCGCCCGTTGGACTACCCGGAACGAGTTCAACATTCGTCCGGCGCGATGTGTCGCGATACGAGTCCAAACGTGGTTTGTCTCACGAGCGTCCCATCCGCGGTTGTGTTAGTCGATACGCCGAGCCGCGCGCAGCAAGTCGCCACGACGGGCTGCGGCCCATACCCGTCATTGTAGCCACCTTGTGGAATAGCTCAATGAAATCGATCGCAAAAGTGCGGGATTCTGCGGTGCGGCTTACTCTTGGGCTGAGTCTGCCAATTGTAAGGTCGTCGGCGTGGGGAGCCCGTCGTGAACGTAAGCTGTTGGCAAAGGCTAGTTTGCGCCGATCAGTGTGTTCCCCCATGCAAAGTTCGGCTTGAGCGGGCCGCTTTCATGCTGCCCCTTTTGAAACCACCCGACCGTGGCTACTTCCTATGGGATTGAGCCGTTTGCGGCTTGTCGACCGGGGCGCGAATCCGCACGTCGACGATGAGCGGCTTGTGATCCGACCCCAATCCACGCCCTTCGACGATTCGTTCGCACTCGAGCTGCGCTGACAGGAATGCTTGATCAATGCGAATTGGCGGCAGCAACAAGGTCTCGTTCGGCCAGGTGGTGGCGTAGCCCCGGCCGCGGTCGTCATGCGCCGATCGCAGCCCGGCGCTCTTGAGCCGCCGGTACACGAGCGAGTGTTCGGTAGCGTTGAAGTCACCGACCACCAGCAGCGGGCCGCTCTCGGTGGCCAGCAGAGGAATCATCTGATTCCAATAGCCGTAATAGTCGTAATGCGGAGCCGACATCGGCCGGGGCCCGTGAAGCGCCACCAGTCGCAACGTTTGCGCACCGAGCTGGATATCGGCGGTGCGCACGAGCCGGTTGGTGACCCAATTCTGCAGCTCGCTCTTGAGAGGCAGCTTCGAAAAAATGTTCACCATTCCGAACACCGGTTGTGTCAGACTGACGCCATGCACGTACGGCATCATGACGGGAGAGTTCTTGAATGCTTTGTCCCAGCCCCAGCCCCACTCCGCCAACACGACCACGTCGGGGTTTGCCGCGGAGATTTCTTCCAGCAGGGCGTCGAACTCTCGATTCATCCTCAGCACGTTGGCGAAAAAGATGCGGATCGACGGCGAATCCGCCGTGGTTTTGGCAGCCGTTTCCGCCGGCAGATCGAACCTGCGGTCCCGCACAAAATCAGGCGCCATCCACGTAACGTGGCACAGCACGATCACCGAGCCAGCGAGCACGAGGCTCCAACGCCGCTGCCAGGCCGCCCAAACGACGCACGGATAAGCAGGCAGATAGACGTATCGAGTGAATGCGTTCAGCGAAGTCAAGATGAGGTTTCCGTCGTGGTAAAAAATCCGCAGCGCGGCGACGACGGCAAGTAACAGTGTAGTTACCCAGGCCAATAGATAGAAAATCCGCCACAGCGAGCCGTGTGCCGCCGAGTGTCGCGCGCTGGCGAGATTTTGGCTGTTGCTCATGATCGCGGGACCAGCATTTTCCCTTCCGCGCTCGGGCAACGCGACCACTTTAGCCGCCAGCTCGGCAACCTCTTCCCGCTCGAACTCTGGCTGCCGAATTGCCGGCCTTTGGCCGGCAGAATGAAAGAATTTCATCCGGGGCTCGTTGATGCAAAATTGGAGTGGATGCAAGTGCTGGATAAAATCAGCAATAGCGTCGGCGGACGGCGCTCATTATACCGGCGAGCCATCGTGCAGAGCAGTGTTGCGGCCGAGGGCAGCGACGGCGCGCCGCCATTGGTCAGGCCGCAACGTCGGCCGCTGGTCGATTAGCCATGGCGACGATCGACAGCTTGTGATAGGCGGCGAATTGGCGGAAATCGTCGTCATCCAAAAGAATCGTGCGGCCACCTTCGATGGCAAGCACGCGCGCCCCGGCCGCCACCATGGTGCGCAGCGTCCGGACGCCGACGGTCGGCACGTCGAAGCGCATGTCCTGTTGCGGTTTGGCGACTTTGACGACAGTGAAGTGGCCTTTTTTGCACAGGTGGCCGGCTCTCAGGATACAGGCATCGGTGCCTTCGATCGCTTCGACAGCCAGTACCGCACGGTCCTTCACGCACACGCTTTGGCCGATGTCCAGCGCACCCATCTGCTTGGCAATGTCCCAGCCAAACTCGATATCCTTTTGTTGAGCGGCCGAGGGCGGACGGCCTGCAATCTGCCCTGCTTTGGCGAGCAGGTCTGGCGCGAAATCGGTGGCCGGGTGAAACACGATCCCCTCCGCAGCAAACGCATCGACCAGCGCCCCCAGCAGCGAGTCGTCCTTGTTGTCGCGCTGGCGGGTGATGAAGAATCGGTAAAACGTCTTGATAAACGTCCAATCGGGGAGGTGTCGCCACCAGACGCCAGGCTGGTACATCACGACTTTGTGAAACTTGCCGGCCATCGTGGCCTGGCGTACGCCGCAGCGGCGGAAAAACCTGATTGCGCCGCCGAGGCTGCCCCAGCCCGTCCACTGGAAGTCGTGGCAGAGAGATCGCAATTGCGGATCCGCCATGTCGGCCACGCCGACGCAGCTTATGTGATAATCCTGGCGCCGCAGGGCCTCGGCCACCAGCACAGGAAAGCGGCCCCAAGCGGCGAGCAAACCGATTCGTCGCATCTCGCTCATGCGGCCTGGTCCGATGCAGTTGACTTCGGCGTCAGGCCCACGGCGTTTTGCAGCTCCGCGATTGCCCGCCGCATGGCCTTGAATTCCTGCCGCATTTCCGGCAATTTCGCGACGGCGGCCAGCTTCAGCTTCTGCTCCCGCTCGGGTGTGGCGGGAATTCCCAGCATGTTTGCGCCGTCGGGCACATCGTTCGTGATGCCGGCCATCGCGCCCAGCCGCGCACCGGCGCCGATGTGCACATGATCGCGCAATCCTGCCTGCCCGCCGATCACCACGTAGTCGCCGGTGGTCGTGCTGCCGGCCACACCAACCTGCGCACAGATGAGGTTGTGCCGGCCAATTTGGCAGTTGTGAGCAATCTGCACGAGATTATCGATCTTGGTGCCCTCGCCGATGGTGGTAGCGCCGTACGTGCCGCGATCGACGGTGGTGCCGGCGCCGATTTCCACGTCGGCATCAATGCGAACGTATCCAAGCTGGGCCGAGAGGACGTGCCGGCCGCCTACCTGCGAGTAGCCGAAGCCGTGCGCGCCGATGACGACGCCGCCGTGAATGATCGAGCGGTCGCCCACGATGCTGTTTTCATAGAGGACCGCGCCCGGGCCGATCGTGACGTCGCGGCCGATCACGCAACCGGCAAGCAGATGGGAACCGGGAAAGATCGTGGTGCCATCGCCGATCAGGCAATCGTCGCCGATGGTCGCGCCGGCATGAATATTCACGCCTTTGCCCCACCGCGCGGACGGGCTGACAATGGCCTTCGGATGAATGCCGACAGCGGCGCGAGTGCGCGGCGGGCGGAAATGGCTGATGATCGTGGCGAACGCTGCGTGAGCGTCGGTCACGATGATGGCGGCGGGCCAGTCAGAGGCAACTTTCTCCGGTCGCACGACGGCGGCGGCCTGCGTCGCCGTCAAGCGCTTGACGCGGTCCGCATGATCAATGAGGGTAATTTGGCCTTCCGTGACTTCGCTAAGGACCGCCGCACCGCGGATAACCGTTGCGGCGTCGCCTTCAAGGCGCCCGCCGACTAGTTCCGCCAATTGCCCCAATGTCGTCGCTCGGTGGCTCATCGCGATTGCTTCCTTGCAAGGTGCGTAGCGTGTCCCCGCTCCACTTCCGTGTGTGAGATGGGGGCCGCGATGGTAGCAATGTGAGCGGGGCCGAGCAAGATCAGCGAGCGCTGTGCCGCTAGCGGGCCAAATGGCCCTCCGCCCGGTGGGCATTCCTTTTAATCTTGACGGTTCGCGTTTAAACTGACGCCTGGCATCGCGACGTAGGGGCGTCAAAAGCACACCACCAGGAAAAAGGTTGTTGCCATGCTTGATCTGTCGAAATTGCACGAGGCGGCCCGTTACGAAGGAGGCGTTAGCCGACGGCTTTTCCTGGCGTACGCGGCGAGTCTCTCGGCCCTTCCCTGGCTGGGAAATACAGCCACTGCGGCGAAGCGAACCGTCCGTTTCTCGGCCGATCCGTTCAGCGTGGGCGTAGCGTCGGGCGATCCGACCGATCGCGGCGTGGTGTTGTGGACACGGCTTGCGCCACGGCCATTCGAGCCCGGCGGCGGCATGGAACCCGAGAACGTGGAGGTCGCCTGGGAAGTCGCCAGCGACGAGGCGATGCGCAACGTGATGAGCCGCGGAACCACCGTCGCGACGGCACAGCTTGGCCACTCGGTGCACGTCGAGCTTGATACGCTCGAGCCGGACCGCTGGTATTGGTACCGGTTCCGCGCTGGCGACGCGGAGAGTCGCATCGGTCGCACGCGGACCATGCCACGAAGCGACGCCACTCCAAGCGAGCTGCGGTTTGCCTTCGCATCGTGCCAGCATTACGAGACCGGATTGTTTACGGCCTACGAGCACATGGCGCAGGAAGACATCGACCTGGTGGTTCATCTGGGCGATTACATCTACGAAGACGAGGGTACCGAGGGCCGGGTCCGGCTGCATATCGGCAAGGAAATTGAGTCGCTCGACGACTACCGAATCCGTCACGCGCAGTACAAGACGGATGTGCTGCTGCAGGCGACTCATGCGCGTTGCCCGTGGATGGTGACGTGGGATGATCATGAATTCGATAACGATTGCGCGGACGACATTTGCGAGGATCCGGGGGTCGATCCCGTCAGGTTCCTGAAACGGCGTGCGAATGCGTATCAGGCGTACTATGAGATGATGCCATTGCGTCGCACAGCGGTTCCTGAGGGACCGCGAATGCAGTTGTACCGTAAGGCGTCATTCGGCCAGCTTGCCGAGTTCTTCGTGCTCGATACGCGCCAGTACCGGACCGACCAACCCTACGGCGGCGGCAAACACGACATCGACGACGTCGCCATGTCATCCGACGGCACGATCCTGGGCGCTCGCCAATTGAAATGGCTACAGGCGTCGCTGCTCGAGTCAACGGCGAATTGGAATGTGCTGGCCCAGCAGGTGATGATGGCGATGGTCGCGCTGCGCGATGGCGAAAAGTGCAATTACTCGATGGAGAAATGGGCAGGCTACGCCTTTGAACGGCAGCGGGTGATGCAATTCCTCGATGATCGGCGGATTGCCAATCCGGTCGTTTTAACCGGCGACATTCACTCGAACTGGGTAAACGAGCTGCGCGTCGACGACCGCCGCCCTGAGGAACGTGTCCTTGCCACCGAATTCGTCGGCACATCGATTTCGAGTGGCGGAAACGGTATCGATAAGCCGGACGACTTAGAAGCAACCCTCGCGGCGAACCCGTGCGTAAAGTTTCACAACCAGGAGCGCGGCTATGTCCGCTGCATCGTGACGCCGGAGGCCTGGCGGAGCGATTTCCGTGTCGTGCCGTATGTGAACCGGCCGGGCGCGCCAACTCAAACGCGGGCGTCGTTTGTGGTCGAGTCGGGCAAGCCGGGCGTGCAGGACGCATAGACCGCTGGGGGGAGACAAGGAAACGGGGTCTGCGAAGTCGATTTTCCATGGTTTGTCTTTCGCATCTGTTTCGCCCACGGCTGGCTATCGATGGCGGATCGGAGTTTTGTCGCGTTTCGGCGAACACGATTTTTGGGTTCCAGAAAGGGGGACGCAGTTCTTTTTTAGCTCAGGCCGGTTGTGGCATCGCGCCGGCTTCGATTTCCACCCGCTGGACCTCGTAGCCGGCGGACTTCACATTCGCAATGGCCGAATTGATCGCTTCCTCAAGGGTAGTGGCGGTTCGGTGAAAATCGATGGAAAAGACCCCGTCGCATGTGCCGGGCGAACCATCGTCGCAGCCGGCTTCAAAGAGTCGGTCGGCGATCTCTTCAGTCAAACCTGGCGAACCCTTGAGGATTAACGTGAATTCATATTTCGACATTGCGACAACACCTATTTTGTGATTTACGGCACATGTGGACAGCGATCGACCGCCCGTCGGATGTCCTTGGCATGGTCCTCTGGAACCCGCGGCGTGGAGTACACCGCTTTCGCGCATCCAGTCCGGTCGCCCTGCGGACAGTATAAGCGTCCCCAAACGTGCGCTCGCGGGCCAGCCTTTTTCAATGTCCAACCGTGGTTGATGGCGTATTCGACTGCCGCGCGGATGTGCTTATTCGGATGGTTCGCCATCAGCTTCCAATGCCTGGTCCAATTCAATTATACCGCGAAATCGGCACGGTTCACCATCATTTGGCCTGGCGAATATACCGAGTGGCCGGTGCGGCTTGTCCCGCGTCAGCTATTCGTCCGACACCGCTTGGGCGATGGTGCGGCCGCCGTCGACGGGGAGGCAGGCGCCGGTGATGTAGTCGTTTTCCAGGAAGCAGGCGACGGCGTGGGCCACGTTCTCGGGTCGGCCGAGGCGCTTGAGGAGCGTGCCTGCGATGGAGCGATTCCGTTCGGCGGCGGAAATCGCTTCCGGAATCAGCACGGGGCCGGGCAGGATGGCATTCACTCGGACGCGAGGCGCGAGCTCGACGGCGAACATCCGCGTCATCGTGGGAATCATGCCTTTGGAAACGAAATAAGCGCTGTAATCTCGATACGGCCGCTCGACCGCCCAGTCGCCGATGTTCACGATCGCGCCGCCTTGATCCTGCTCGGCCATGATGAGGCCGGCGTGCTGGCAGCAGACGAAGGTGGGCAGCGCGTTGACTTCGAAGAAGCGGCGGACGTCGCCGGCGTTGACGGTGGCCAGGGGGGTGGGGGCCCAGATGGCGGCGTTGTTCACCAGGGCGTCGAGCCGGCCGAAGTGGCGGCGGACGCGATCGATCATTGCACGGGTGGCGTCTTCGTCGCGGAGCTCGGCGCCAAAAGCCATGGCCTCGTGGCCCTCTTTGGCTAGCTCGTCGACGAGCTCCTGTGCTTTGTGCAGCGACGTATTGGCGTGCACGGCGACGCGGTAGCCGCGGGAAGCCAGATCGCGGACGATCGCACGGCCGACGCGAATCGCGCCGCCGGTAACGAGTGCGACCGGCCGCTGGGTTGGATCACTCATAATTGACAGTGAAATCAATCAAGAAGAACTAACGCAAAGGCGCTGAGGCGCAATGAATAGGGAGGATGCGGGATGCAGGATGCGGGGAGGAGGGATCCTGATACATTCCCTGCTCCCTCCATCCCGCATCCTGAATCCCATTGCATATATTTGCGCCTTTGCGTGAGACATTCTTATTTCAGGCCGTGGAATTTTACGATGATATCCCAGGCCGCTTGGGGCGTCTCGGCGTAATTGATGAGATTCAGGTCTTCATCGTCGACGACACCTTCGTCGGCCATGCGCTGGAAGTCGATGATCGAATCCCAGTATTGGCGGCTGTACAGGATGACCGGGATTTGCTGCATTCGCCGCGTTTGTCGCAGGCAGAGCGTGTCGAACATTTCATCGAGCGTGCCAAAGCCGCCGGGAAACACAACTAGCGCGGCCGCGCGCAGCACGAAGTGGAACTTCCGCATGGCGAAGTAGTGGAACTGGAAACAAAGCTCGGGAGTGATGTAGGGGTTGGGTTCCTGCTCGTGCGGCAGATCGATGTTGAGGCCGACGCTTTTGGCGCCGATCTCAAACGCGCCGCGATTGGCGGCCTCCATGATGCCGGGCCCGCCGCCGGTCATAACGACGAGCTTGCGCACGTGATCGGCTGGCTCGAAGGTGGAGACCAGGCGGCTGAACTCGCGGGCCTCGTCGTAGTAACGGCTTTTGGCCAGGATGCGTTCGGCCCGCTGGACGGCGCGGGCCACGCGGCGGTCGTGCGGCGATTTTTGGGCGTTGAGGCGGGCCTCGCGGAGGTTGGCCTCGGCTTGCTCGCGCGACACGATTTGCGTCCCGCCAAAGATGACGACGGTCGAATCGATCTGGTGCTCGCGGAGCAGGGTCTCCGTCTTGAGCAGCTCGAGTTGCATCCGCAGCGGGCGGTTTTCCTTGCGGCGGAGGAAGTCGACGTCGTACTCCGCAAGTCGGTAACTGGGCGACATCAGGATGGCCTCGCGATTGGCCGCGACCGCCGCGCGGAAAGCATCGTCGGCGTCGATGGGTGGAGCCGACGCATCGGTGTTGGATTCGTCGGGCGATGCGAAGGTGGGCTCGATGGCGGTTTGGCCCGGTGGGGCTCGATAGCTCTTTTTCATGAAATTCGCTTTGCGATGATCGGCGGCCGAACAGGGGTGAGCCTGGGAACACTTCACCATACGGCATGAGTGCCGCTAAGCCAACCGCGGTCAGCACTTACAGCCAGGGCGTGGCCAGGCCCATTGGGACGAACAGCCGAAGTAGGGCCGGCTATGCCGGCCATAAGCGCCATGAAATTTATTAGGCTGAATACCGGCCGGCATAGCCGGCCCTACAAAAACTTACAGCCAGGGCGTGGCGAGTCCGATCGCGATGAACAACAGGGCGAAAACGGCCTCGATCAGCGGATGCTTCAGCGGGATTCGCGAGCCGCAATCGTAGCATCGGCCGCCCAGCAGAAACCATCCCAGAACCGGCAAGTTGTGATACCAGCGGATTTCGTGGTCGCACTCGGGGCAACGCGAGCGGGGAAACACGAAGCCATCGCCCGTGCCGAGGCGGTCCCACACGACCGTCAGAAAACTACCCACGCAGCCGCCCAAGGCGCCGAGCCACAGAATGGCGAACCACCACATGGCGACTGTCAGTGATTGATCCAGCGCCCGCGAGTTGATCAACGAAATGGAAATGCAATCCGACATAAGCGAAATTCTAACCGCGATGGCGGTCGGTGATAACGTCAAGCGGTTGGCGGCATTTTGAGATCGCCATACGCGAGTGGGCAGAACGCACGCCAACCGCCGTCGTCGATCGATGCGAGGATTCGAATCGCGCCGGCGGGTTTGTCGTCCCAGAAGACGTCGATTTCAAGTTGATAGGACGTCCCGGAAGCAGCGATGACCTCGAAGTCTTGGGAATCGCCGATCATCGTACACAGTACCTCGTACCGGTACCGCCGGTATTTCACCAGCTCGCGTAAGAGCAGCCATTTTGCTTCGACATGATCCATTGGTAGGTGCGGTGTTGCTAGAACAGCCCATGCAGCGGTCCACCGCGGGCCGCCAGTGCCTCAATGCGTTGCGAGATTTCCGGGTCTTCGATCAGCGGCGGGGCATGGTGGGGTTTCAGGCGGGCGTCGATCACCAGCGGGCCGTGGCAGCCCCAGTGCTTTTCATTTACGAACGAATCGATGCCGTGGACGTCGGCGGCGGGGTTGGCGCGTGTGAACGTGACCCACAGGAAGTTGCGGAGCGATTCGGCGACGAACTGGCTGTCGTCGACGATGATGATCCAGCGGAAGCGGCCGATGGGGTCGTCGCGGCGACAGGACTGGCAAAAGCGGTCAATGTCGGCGGCGGGGCCCGCCGATTTCGGATTGCGGATTGCGGATTGCGGATTGGCAGGCGGCTCGCATGGTGGGCCCTCGATTGCCAAAATGCCCGGCAGGACAACGCGCGGGTTGCGGTAGCCTTCGGGTAATCGCAAGTCGCTGGGCAGTTCGGTTGTCAGGTCGAACCGGCGCGGGCCGACGGCGGCGATGACGACTTTGGAGCCGGCGTTGAGCTCGCCGCTGGAGTAGTCGAGCGTGTCGATGGTGGTCTCTGTCTGGAAGTGCAGGTCGCGGGTCCAGTCGGCACGCTCGAAAATGTGGCGCAGGAAGGCGGGGACGTCGTGCAGGTCGAGTCGCGGATTGTCGGTCTGGTTTGCCATGAAGAGGAACTTGGCCAGCGACAATTGGCCCTGGCCAAGGATCGCGTTCGCTTGGGTGAGCAGCTCCTGCGGGCGCGCGCCAGCGGCGAATGGCCAGTAGCGTTCGCTGCCAATGGCCAAAAGTAGTGGGTGGACGCCGGCGGCATCGACCGCGTGGACGCCGACAACGCCCGGCAGCACGGTGGGTATCACTGGCCCGGTGAGTTCGTGAATCAACTGGCCGAAGATGGTGTCTTCCTGGGGCGGACGGCCAACCACGGTGAACGGCCAGATCGCTCCGTCGCGGTGATACACGCGCTCGACGCGAAGCACCGGGAAGTCGTGCCGCAGACTGTAGTAGCCCAAGTGGTCGCCGAACGGGCCTTCGGGCAGGAGCTTGCCGGGCACGACCGTGCCGCAGACGCAAAAGTCGGTGTCGGCGTGGATTGGCAGACCGCCCGCGCGGCGGAGCATTCGAACACGTCGGCCGCCTAGTGCTCCGGCGAAGGTAAGCTCGCTCATGCCTTCGGGCAGGGGCATCACGGCGGCGAGCATCATGGCCGGCGGGCCGCCGACAAAGATGTTCACGTGAAACGGCTTGGCGCCCTGGATCGCCGCCGCGTGATGCACGCCGATCGAACGATGGATTTGATAGTGCAGCCCGACTTCCCGGTCCGGCTCGTACTGGCCGCCGGAAAGCTGCATGCGATACATCCCGAGATTCGAATGCCGCCAGCCGGGATTGCGGACGTCCTCGGTATACACCTGCGGCAGCGTGATGAACGCGCCGCCATCCTCCGGCCAGCTTACCTGCTGCGGCAATTGCGATATGCTCGTTTCGTTGGCCGTGATGTGGCCATGCCGAACAAACCGCGGCAGCATCGACAGCGCCGTTAGTGGTGCGCCGAGATACCGCAACGGCCGGCGCAACGCAGCGGTGGGATCGATCTTTAGCTCCACGAGCCGCCGCACTCGCTCCAAGGTATCGCGGAACATGAATCGGGCACGCTCGATCGTGCCGAAAAGGTTGCTCACCATTGGAAAGCGGCAACCTCTAACACGTGTGAACAAAAGGGCTGGGCCGCCGGCGGCACACACTCGGCGGTGAATTGCCGCTGCCTCGAGCCGGGCATCTACTTCGCAATCAATCCGCACAAGCTGTTTGTGCCGCTCCAGGTCGTCGATGCATTCGCGAAGTGTGCGGTAGGCCATGTGGGAAGGATACAGGAAAAGGATGCAGGATGCAGGATGCGGGGTGCAGGGTAACGGCGAGTCACAGTTTCTTCCCTGCATCCCGCATCCTGCATCCTACCCCCTCACTTTGCGCTGCAGCCGCATGCCGTCCTGGCCGTGGTAGGTTAAGAGGAGTGCTCCGACGGCGGCATAATCGGCGAACAGGTCGAAAACGACTTGTTCCTCGCCGGGCCAAGGATAGGCGAATACGACGTCGAAATCGTCGGGGTCGAGCTCCAGCTCGCTATAGCCGTCGGGGCCATGCGGGGAGAGCCAGGCAACATCGACCAGGCGATCGAGCAGCAGCTCCGCGCCGCGCGGCACGAAGCTGCCGCAGACGAACTCGACGTCGACTCGGTGATCGGCCGCGAGCGTTTCTGCCATGTTCACCAGGCGCGGCTCGACTTCGATGCCGACGGCGTCGAAACCGACCCATTCGGCCAGGCAAGTGACAACGCCGAGTCCGCTGCCCCACTCGATAAATCGCCGGCCGGTGGCGAGGCGCCGCGCTTGGATCGACACCAGCGCCCGATAGACGAGCTCAAAATCGCTGGGCACAAATGCGGCGAGCGCGGGCTGCGATTCCTTTTCCAACGTTGTGATGAGTCGGTGGGCTTGGGCCAAAAGCCCGATGACGTTGGCGGGCAGCGTGACTTCGGGCAAGTCAAATTTGATTTCAGCGAGCCGCATGGCTGGCACGCATTGGTGAGCTTCTGTCCCGCGGATAGTGACCGGGGGCTAAATGTTGTTACACGCGAATCGACCAGCCACGCCGCCACATGATCCATAGCACCAGCCACCAGAACGCCACCGTCGCCAACGCGAAACCCAGTGACGCCAATTTCGGGTCGGCGATCCACGATGAGAATAGCGTCGTGTAAAGCCAATCGTGCGCGCTTTGACCACCAATTTGCCACCGGCCGAGCCAGATGGCCAGGAGCCCGGAAGCCACGAACACAAAGATCGCGTTGACACCGACGATCTCGAACGGCCGGGCCAGTCGCCGCCAGTTCCAGACGTCGAATTTCAAGATACAACCGGCCAGCAGTTGCATCGCCAGGCCGCCGGACAAGAGCACGTAGCTGCTGGTCCAGAGCTTCTTATTGATTGGAAATGCCAGGTCCCACAACAGTCCGACCTCCACACAAATCGCGCCGCAACCGACGAGCAGCACGACCGTTTCGTTGTTGAGGCCGCGTCGTTGGATGAAGAGCCCGGTCCAGTAACCCAGCAGCGCGGTGACGATCGCCGGCAGCGTGCTGAGCAATCCTTCGGGGTCGGTAATTCGGTCGCCCGAGTACATGTGGTTTTGGCCGATAACAGCGCGGTCGATCACCCCGACTAAGTTTCCCTCGCGCGAAAGATTGGCCGTGTAATCGTGCGGATCAGGCAGCCATGCCAACAGGCCCCAATAACCCAAGAGCAGCACGATTCCGAGCACAACTTGTCCGCGCACGGGAATATGGAGCGCGATGAACGACGCAAAGAAATAAACCAGCGCGATTCGCACGAGCACGCCGGGCAGGCGCAGCGTGCTAAGATCAAACGTGGCACTTTGAAAGTAACCGATCGATTGCAGCAACAGACTCGGCATCCATCCCAAGAGAATCAGCACCGCAGTACGCCGCGCGATCCGCCAGTAAACCGCCGGGGCGATCTGAGCGCCGTCTCGATACTTGCGCAACGAATAGGCCAGCGACGTGCCGACGATGAACAGGAAGAACGGAAAGATCAGGTCGGTCGGCGTCCAGCCATGCCAAGCCGCGTGCGCCAATGGCCAGTATTGGTCGCCCCACTTGCCGGGGTTGTTGACGAGGATCATCCCCGCGATCGTCAGGCCGCGGAACACGTCGAGCGATAACAGTCGGCCGCTGTGTGCGTGACCGGCAACTTCGTGGGACGTCGGTCCCTGATTCGACGGATTGGCCATTCTGGCGCTGAGTATAACGCCTGGTACTTGCGACCTCAATTCAACTCGCGGTACGCTGTACGGCATTGCGGCAAGCAACTCGCGAACGACGGCCGAACGAAAGGGCGATTCATGGCGGCGAAAACGATCAATGTCGGGCTGGTGGGCACCAAGTTCATGGGCAAGGCCCACTCGAATGCGTATCTGAAGGTGGCCAAGTTTTTCGATGTCGACCCGCAGCCGGTGATGAAGGCGATTTGCGGCCGGCATGTGGAGGAGACCGCCGAGTTCGCCAAGCGGTTTGGTTGGGAGAGCTACGAGTCGGACTGGCGGAAGCTGTGCGAGCGCAAGGACATTGACCTGGTCGATATCTCGACGCCTGGCGGCCTGCATCACGATATCGCCGTTGCGGCCGCCAAAAACGGCAAGCATGTCTACTGCGAAAAGCCGCTGGCGTTCAACTTGAAGGATGCCCGCGCGATGCTCGAGGCCGCGCGGAAGGCGGGCGTCGTGCACATGGTGAACTTCAACTATCGAGTGGTGCCGGCGCTGGCGCTGGCGCAGGAGATGATCAAGGCGGGTGAGATCGGCGAGGTGCGGCACTTCCGCGCCACGTACTTGCAAGACTGGCTCGTGGACCCGAAGTTCCCGATGAACTGGCGGCTGCGAAAGGATGCGGCCGGCTCGGGGGCGAACGGAGATCTCAATGCGCATCACGTCGATATGGCACGATATCTGGTCGGCGAGATTGGCGAGGTTGTCGGCATGCAGAAGACTTTCATCAGCGAACGGCCGGCGGAAGGACGCTCGGCGGGTCTCACGGCCACTGCGGGCGAAGGCACCGAGAAGGTAACAGTGGATGATGCGACGTTGTTCCTCGCCAAATTCACGGGCGGCGCGCTGGGCTCGTTCGAGGCGACTCGCCTAGCTCCCGGCCGGAAGAATTACAATCGCATCGAAGTCAACGGCAGCCGCGGTTCGATCGTGTTCAACTTTGAGGACATGAACGTGCTAGAGTTCTACAGTTGCGCCGACCCGCCCGGCCGGCAGGGTTTTCGGCGGATCATGGCCACGGAGGGCACGCATCCGTACGTGTCAGCCTGGTGGCCGCCGGGGCACGTGCTCGGCTACGAGCACACGTTCGTCCACGCCGTGTACGAGCTCATGAACGCCATCAACAAAAAACCAACGCGCATGTCCGACTTCCGCGACGGCGCCCAATGCGTCGCCGTGCTGGACGCGGTCGAGAAGTCAATCGGCGAACGAACGTGGGCGAAGGTTGAGACGGTGAACTGAGGTCGTATGCCCAAGCGTTTCCAAATCGCGCGGCCGGCGGAGTTGCCAGCGGTGGAATGTCCCTGCGGCGAATCGCGGCGGGCGTTTCTCGATGAGGCGGATGGCGTGGCGTCGCTGCATATCGTCGATATTTCGACCGACGCGCGGGCCCACTATCACAAGCGGCTGACCGAAATCTACTACATCCTCGAAGGCGAAGGCCAGATGGAGCTCGACGGCGAGCGGCATCCGGTGCGGCCCGGCGATGCGATTCTCATCAAGCCCGGCTGCCGCCACCGGGCGATTGGGCGGCTGCGCGTGCTCAATGTGCCCGTGCCGGCATTCGATCCGGCAGATGAGTGGTTTGATTGACGCCGATTCATTCTATTTTATTGTCCGCAGATGAACGCTGATGAACGCAGATGTTCCAACTACTTAACTCCTCAACGACAATTAGCTCTTCCGATCTGCGTATATCTGCGTTCATCTGCGGATCAAAACTAATTCCCATACTGTTACTCATGCAGACAGCGGTGGATTAATCCATGACGAAAATCAAAGCAGGCATCATCGGCACTGGTTTCATCGGCCCCGCGCATGTGGAGGCGCTGCGGCGGTTGGGGTTTGTGGAGGTGGTCGCCGTCGGCGAGAACGGGCAGGAGCTCGCGCAGGCGAAGGCCAATCAACTATCCATTCCTAAAGCGTATGGCGATTACCGCGCGCTGCTGGCCGATCCGGAGATTCAGGTGGTGCACAACTGCACGCCGAACCATCTGCACTTTGAAATCAACAAGGAAATCCTCGCGGCCAAGAAGCACGTGATTTCGGAGAAGCCGCTGGCGATGAACTCGGCCGAGTCGCGCGAGCTGGTGTGGCAGGCGAAGGAAGCTGGCATGGTGCACGCCGTGGATTTCAATTACCGCTACATGCCGCTCGTGCAGCAGGCGCACCAGATGTGCCAGGCGGCGGGCGACCTGGGCCGGATTTACGCCGTGCATGGTTCGTATTTGCAGGATTGGCTGCTGTTGGAGAACGACTGGAACTGGCGGCTCGTGCCGGAGCTCAGCGGCGAGTCGCGTGCCGTCGCCGACGTGGGCAGCCACTGGTGCGACCTCGTGCAGTTCGTGACGGGGCTCAAAATCGTGCGGGTGATGGCGGACTTGGTGACGATCCATCCCAACCGCAAGAGGCCGCGGGTCGAGGTCGAGACGTACGCTGGCAAAGTCCTGCGGCCCGAAGATTTGGAAGACGTACCGATCAACACGGAGGATTACGGGTCGATCTTGATCGAGTTCGATACCGGCGCGCACGGTTGCCTGACGGTGAATCAATGCGCGGCCGGGCGCAAGAATCGGCTGTACTTTGAGATCGACGGCAGCAAGTGTGCCATCGCCTGGAACCAGGAGCGGCCCAACGAGCTGTGGGTCGGCCGACGCGACGGGCCAAATCAGACGATTATGAAAGACCCCAGCCTGCTGTACCCGGCGGCCCGCGAGTACGCCCACTATCCCGGGGGCCACAACGAAGGCTACCCCGATGGGCCGAAGAACTTCTTCCGCAACGTGTATGGCTTCATCGCGGGAACGCGCGCCGGCGGCGACTTCTCCACGTTCGTCGACGGCCACAACGAGATCGCGATTTGCGACGCCGTGCTGAAAAGCTCGCGCGAGAAGCGGTGGGTGGATGTGGCGTATTGAGGGGGCAGGATGCGGGATGCCGGGGGCAGGGCAAGCTATTGATGTCTATCTATTGATCTGGACCGGCTTGTCGTTGCAGGGCTACACTTAGTGCCAGCATTGTCCCCGTTCCCGCCTGCGCGATGCCAAGGAGGGCGCGCGCCATGTCGAGCCAACTCACGGTCATCATTCCGTGCAAGGATGAGCACGAAAACATTCGTGCGTGCGTGCAGTCGGCACGGCAAGTCGCCGACGAAGTGCTGGTTGCGGATTCCGGCTCGACGGACGGCACGCTGGAGATTGCGCGCAAGCTCGGCTGCCGGACCATTGAGCGCGAATACCGCACGTCAGGCGACTTCAAAAACTGGGCGATCCCGCAGTCGGCGCACGAGTGGGTGCTCATTCTGGATGCCGACGAGCGAGTGACGCCTGAGCTGGCCGCCGAGATTCGCTCCGTGCTCATCCGACCGCGGCACGACGGTTATTGGATTTATCGCCGCAACCACTTTTTGGGCCACCCGATTCGCTTCGGTCCCTGGAAGAACGATCGCTGCCTGCGGCTGTTCCGGCGCGACTTGGGCCGCTATGTCGGCGCGACCGATCACGCCGAAGTGGAACTCAGCAGCGGCAGCGTCGGCCGGCTGCGGGCACGCATGATCCACTACACTTGCACGTCCTACGCCCAATATCTGCCCAAGCTGGCCAGATATGCTGACGTGCAATCGCGCGTTTGGCATGCCCAGGGACGGCGGACCCATTGGGGACACTTGCTTCTGAGGTTCCCGTTGCGTTTCTTGCAGGGCTATCTGCTGCGGCTCGGTTTTTTAGATGGCCTGGCCGGGCTGCAGGTGTGCATATTGGTCGCGTATCTCTCCTCTTTGAAACATGCCTATCTTTGGCAACGGCAGCATGCGCGGGATTGGCGCGAGCTGGACGTCGAAGCGACTCGCGGCGCGAGCCTGAAGCGATCGGCTGCTTAATGCACACGGTCAGTGACGGGGGCTAAATACTTGGCGCGATAGTGCCTCTCTCCCGCTCCGAAACCGGTTTGCTAGTGCATTAAACGCCCGGATTTCGCGCGGTCTCTTGCGTCGATCTGATGGGTGAAATACCTTGGAAGGTTTCGCATAATCCCACCAAAAATGAGGGGGGCGCGGCGCAAATTGCGCCTCCCAACAGCGGCATCGATGAGCGATCTTGCACAACGACTGGCCGGCCTCTCGCCGGCTCAGCGGCAATTGTTGGAGCAGCGGCTGGGTCGCCGCGGCGACCGGCCGGCCGCGCCCGAGCCGATTGCCATCGTCGGCATGGCGTGCCGCTTTCCCGGTGCAGCGGACCTGCGGGCTTACTGGCGGTTGATCCAGAAAGGCACCAGCGCCGTTGTCGAAGTGCCGCCCGAGCGCTGGAGCGCCGATGAGTTCTATGACCCCACCGGCGAGACGGCCGGCAAGATGTCGGTGCGTTGGGCGGCGCTCATCGAAGGGCCGGATCAGTTCGACCCGCAGTTCTTTGGCATCACGCCACGCGAGGCAGCCCGCATGGACCCCCAGCAGCGGCTGCTCTTGGAGGTGGCGTGGGAGGCGATGGAAAACGCGGGGCAGCCGGCGGATCAATTGGCGGGCAGCCGAACGGGCGTGTTCATTGGCATCGGCGGCACGGACTACAGCAAGGTGTGCGTGCCTTACGACGATTATTACCAGCACATCGATGCCCACATGGGCACCGGGAACGCGCTCTCGATTGCGGCTAATCGGCTCTCGTACATCTTCGACTTTCACGGCCCAAGTCTGTCGGTCGACACGGCGTGCAGCAGCTCCTCGCTGGGAATTCATCTGGCGGTAGAGAGCTTGCGGCGCGGCGAGTCGGACGCGGCCCTGGCGGGCGGCGTCAATATGATCCTGACGCCGGAGACGACGATCGCCTTTTCAAAAGCGCGGATGCTCTCGCCGGAAGGTGTTTGCCGCCCCTTCGATGCTCGCGCCGACGGCTATGTGCGGGGAGAAGGCTGTGGATTGCTGCTGCTTAAGCGGCTAGCCGATGCGGTGCGCGACGGCGATCGCGTCTTTGCCATTATTCGTGCGACGAGCGCCAATCAAGACGGTCGCACGTCTGGCATTAGCGCGCCGAACAGTCAATCGCAAATCATCTGCATCCGCGCCGCGCTAAAGCAAGCGGGATTGTTGCCGGAGGACATCAACTATATTGAAGCCCATGGCACCGGCACGCCGCTGGGCGATCCTATTGAGATGCAGGCGCTGGCGGAGATCTTTCGAACGGCAAACGGCCCCGTGGCGCCGTGCTACGTCACGAGCGTGAAGGCAAATGTGGGCCACATGGAGACGGTTTCTGGCGTGGCCGGTTTGATCAAAGTCGTGCTCATGATGCAGCACGAGACGATTGTGGCGCAAACGCATTTCGAAAAGCTCAACCCGCATATTGACCTTGGCGGTACGCGGTTAGCGATCCCGACAAAAGACGTGGAGTGGCCGGCGGGCGACCAGCCACGGATAGCGGGCGTCAGCTCGTTTGGTTTCGGGGGTACGAACACGCATCTCATCGTTGAGGCGGCTACGTCCCAACTTGGCTCCGCGGCTTCGTCGGATTTGCCTGACCGGCCGCTGCACCTGGTGAAGCTGTCGGCGAAAACCGAAGCGGCGCTGCGGCAACAAGCCTCGCGCCTGGCTGAGCACCTGGAGCTAGAGCCGACCGACTCCATCGCCGATCTTTGCTGGTCGGCGAACACCGGCCGGAGCGACTTCTCGCACCGCGCGGTCATTGCGGCGAAAGATGCCGGGCAGTTGAAAGAGCGACTCGGTGCGCTTGCCACCGGCGAACTGGCTTCAGCCGCCGGCATTAAACAGGGCGTCGTCCGCGCGCTGGGCCGGCCTGAGGTGGCGTTTCTGTTTACCGGTCAGGGCTCCCAATATGTTGGGATGGGACGCATGCTTTATAAGTCGCAGCCGGTGTTCCGCGACGCGCTCGAGGCGTGCGATGCGATTCTGCGGGATTGTTGGGGCGGGCAATCGTTGTTGGAAGTTCTTTACCCGGCCGCTGACTTCGGCGAGCTCAGCCGAGCTGAAGCGGCCGCGCCGGAGGACGCCGGCCAGAGATTGCATCAAACCCGGTACACGCAGCCGGCGCTGTTTGCGGTGGAATATGCGCTGGCTGAGCTGTGGGCGTCTTGGGGCGTTCTGCCGGACATCGTGCTGGGTCACAGTGTCGGTGAGTATGCGGCCGCGTGCATCGCCGGCGCGATGAGCCTGGAAGACGGCCTGGCATTAATTGCCGAACGGGCGCGGCTGATGCAAAGCATCAGGCGTCGCGGCAAGATGGCCGTCGTCTTCGCGCCGCCGGACCGCGTTGCGAGCGAGATTGCTAACGCGAACGGCGAAGTCGTCATCGCTGTGATGAATGGACCCGAGAACACCGTGATTTCCGGCGAGGCGGCCGCTGTGGATGGGCTCTCCGCGAAGTTCGCCGCCGACGGCGTACAGGTGAAACCTCTCAACGTGTCGCACGCGTTTCATTCGCCGTTGATGGACGAGATGCTCGACGAGTTTGAGCAGTTCGCCGCCGGCATCGAGTTCCAACAGCCGCGGGTCGCGTTTGCGGCCAATCTCACCGGGCGGTTAATGGCCGACGCGCCCACCGCGCGTTACTGGCGCGATCATTTGCGGAACACGGTGCAATTTGCGGAGGGCATGGCGCGGATCGCCGAATTCGAGCCGGCGATGATTATTGAAATCGGCCCGACCGCCAGTCTGCTGGGGATGGGCCGACGCTGCGCTCCGAAGTTGGAAGCGGCGTGGCTGCCGTCGCTCCGGGAAGGCCAGGACGACTGGCAGGTGATTGCGGCGAGCGCCGGCGAATACTACGTGCGCGGCGGGCAGATCGACTGGCGCGGTTGGGACCGACCGTGGCAGCGGCAGCGACTGTTGTTGCCCACGTATCCGTTTCAGCGGTCACGGCATTGGTACCAACTCGACCCCTCGCGCCGCCGTGTTTTCGGACAGGACGGCGAGGCCGCTTCAGCGGCCGGGCTGGCGTTTGGTGCGAAGCTCGCCCACCCGCTTCTCGGCGCCGCGCTCTCCACGGTCTGGAGCAATCAGTTGTTCGAAACGAAGCTCAGCGCCCGCTCGCCGGCGTATCTGAAGGATCATCAAGTGCAGGGTTCGGCCGTGACGCCGGCTGCGGTGTACGTCGAGCAGGCGTTGGCCGCGGCCGAGCAGGTTTTCGGCCCCGGCCGCCATGGGGTGACGAATCTGGTTATCCAACAGGCGATGTTCCTGCCCGACGGCGCACGCCGGCGGGTGCAGGTGTCGGTGGCTCCCGAGTCGGGCGGCGAGTCGACGTTTGAAACGTACAGCCGGCCAGCGGATGAGGACCACAAATCGGCTGCCTGGACGCTTCATGCCAGGGGTTCGCTGATTCATGAATCGCGCATCTCGTCCCAGAATTCGCTGACTCATGTTGACCTGGAGGCGGCACGCGACCGAGCGGTGAGCATCACGTCGCGCGAAGATTTTTACGCGTTGATGGATGAGCGCGGGTTGAGTTACGGCCCCGCGTTCCAAGTCCTCCACGAATTGCACCGCGGCGAGGAAGATGCTGTCGCGCGCATCGAGCTGCCGGACCCAATCTTGCGTGAAGCGCATGCATATCACTTGCATCCCGTGCTAGGCGATGCGCTGCTTCAATCCCTGGCCGGTGCGGTGCCGCTGGAAGAGGATGGGTCGTTCAGCCCGTTTACCTACATGCCCGTTGGCATCCGCGCCGTCCTCATGCACGCGACGATTGACGATTACACCAAGCCGCTATTCGTGTACGCGGTGCGGAGGTCGAGCGATTCCGGGCCAAGCCCGGAACGAGTTGAGGCCGATGTCTTTCTAGTCAATGAAAGGGGTGACGTGCTGGTGGCCATGGACGGCGTGCAAGTGCAGCGCCTCGGCCGGAGTGGCATCGCGGAATCGGCCGTCGATACAAGCGGCTGGTTGTATCGCGTCGCGTGGCATGAAGAGCCGTTAAGGCTGGCCGAGACTGCGGGCCAGTCTGGTGCCTGGCTGATTTTCGCCGATGGACAGGGGCTCGGGCAGCAGTTGGCCGATGTGTTCGCCGAGCGCGGCCAGGCCAGCTTGCTCGTACGGCCGGGGGAGCGCTTCGAAGTCGCGGCTGAGGCATCGACGAATGGGCAACCCGGCCGCCAAGCGCACGCCACGGTCGACGCACTGGATGAAAGCCACTATCGGGAGTTGATCGAAAAGCAGTTCGTCGCGAACGAGCGCGCATGTTTGGGCGTGGTGCATCTGTGGTCGCTAGACATCGAGGAACCAACGCTTGACGCTCGCACGAGCCGCGAAGCAGAAATGTGGCAGAAGGCGCAGCGATTGGGATGCGGCGGTGCGCTAGAGCTCGTTCGGGCGCTATCGCGCGCCGCGTTGCCCAAAGCACCGTCGCTGTGGCTCATCACAGCCGGTGCCCAGGCAGTCAACGGTGGTGGCGTCTCGGCGATTGCCCAATCGCCGCTGCTTGGTTTTGGCCGCGTGGCTGCGCTGGAGCTGCCGGACTTCCAGCCGCGCCTGGTGGATCTAGATCCAGATCGCTTGGCGCAGCGCACACGCGACGTGGCTTCGGCACTATCCGTGGAGCTCGCGGCTGCCGGCCCCCGGCTACTAGCTCAGCCCAGTGCCCGGTCGGTCGAAGGTGAAATCGCGTACCGCGGCGGTAAGCGGTACGTCGCGCGGCTGTTGCACGAACCATCGCTCTTGGCGGAAGCCGGCTCGGTTGACGCGGCCGCGCTAAGCGTTCCCGATGGCCCGTTCCAGCTTCGCATCACGCAGGCCGGTTCGCTCGACGGGCTGCGGTTCGTGCCCGTTGAGCGTGAATTGCCGGCGGCGGGCCAGGTGGAGATCGAAATCCGTGCAGCTGGACTCAATTTCAGCGACGTTCTCAAAGCGCTCGGCCTCTACCCCGGGATCAAGGACGCCGTCGTGCCACTAGGGATTGAGGCGTCGGGCATCGTCACGGCGGTGGCCGGGGGCGTGGAGCGATTTCGCGTCGGCGATGAGGTGTTGGGCGTCGTGCCGTATGCGTTCGCGTCGCACGCCCGCACGGCTGAGTACGCGCTCGTGCACAAACCAAAGTCGATCGACCATCGCGAGGCGTGTACGATTCCAATCACTTTTCTAACCGCCTATTACGGTTTAGTTCGATTGGCGCAGCTGCAGCCGGGCGAGCGCGTGTTGATCCATGCCGGCGCCGGGGGTGTCGGCCTGGCTGCCATTCAGATCGCGCAACAAATCGGCGCCGAGATCTTCGCCACGGCCGGCAGCGACGCGAAGCGCGACTTTCTGCGGTCGCTCGGCGTCGAGCATGTGTACAGCAGCCGTTCAGTCGCGTTTGCCGACGAGATTCTGACGGCTACCGACCGGCAGGGTGTTGACGTGGTGCTCAATTCGCTGCCCGGCGAGGCAATCGCCAAAAGCCTCGCCATTCTGCGCGCCTACGGCCGATTCCTGGAAATCGGCAAGACCGATATTTACCAGAATCGCATGATCGGCCTGCTCCCGTTCCAGGACAACCTTGCTTATTTCGCGATCGACCTGGATCGCATGCTGCGGCAGCGGCCCGACTACATTCGCGAATTGTTCGCTGAGGTGATGCGGCACTTCGAGGCCGGCGATTATCGGCCGCTGACGTTGACGCATTTCGATGCGAAGGAAACGGTTGACGCCTTCCGCTACATGTCGCAGCGGAAGAACATCGGCAAAGTGGTTGTTTCGATTGAAAGTCACGCGTCGAGAGCCAAGAGTCAAGAGTCAGAACAGGCCGCTGAGGGTTGTCTGGTTCATCGCGACGGCACGTACCTTATCACGGGCGGACTGGGCGCGCTTGGGTTGCGCGTGGCGAATTGGCTGGCGGAGCAGGGGGCCGGCAGCATCGCGCTGTTGTCGCGGCGCGGCGCATCGGCGGAGACAAAAGACGTGCTCGATGAAATCCGCGCACAGGGAGCGAACGTCATCGTGCTGACGGGCGATGTGGCAGATGCGGAGTCCCTGGCGGCGGCGCTCGCGCAGCTTCCCCACGATGCTCTGCCGCTGCGAGGAGTGGTTCACGCCGCGGGCGTACTGGCCGACGGAATTTTGACCGATATGACGCTCGAGCAACTCGATCGTCCCATGTCGCCGAAAGTCCGCGGCGCCTGGAACCTGCACATGGCCACGCTGGGCCAACCGCTGGAGTTCTTCGTATTATTCTCTTCCGTGGCCAGCGTGCTCGGCTCACCGGGGCAGGCGAACTACGCAGCGGGCAACGCGTACCTCGATGCGCTGGCCCACGCCCGTCGCGCTCAAGGCTTGCCCGCCACGGCCATCAATTGGGGTCCGTGGGGCGGTTCCGGTATGGCCGCCGAGGGCGGTCGGACCGATCAGGTGAAGTCCCGCGGCATGGCGCTCATCGAGCCCGAGCAGGGTCTCGAATTGCTGGGCAAAATCCTGCGAACCCATGTCGCGCAAGTTGCCGTCATGGATGCGCAATGGGGCGATATGCTGCGGCTGCTCGGATCCCGCCGCCCCGCGCTGTTGAGCGAGATTGCGGCTGAAGTCGACCGGGCCGGTGGCGGTAAAACAGATAGCCGAGTCGATCGTGCGTTTCGTGAGCGACTCCTGGAAGCGGATGACCAAACGCGACAGTCACTGGTCAGCGACTACATTCGCCAGGAGCTCGCTCGCATCATGGGCGTCGAGCCGGACACGCTTGTGGTCGATCAGCCTCTCAGCACCTTCGGGCTCGACTCGCTGCTGGCACTGGAGCTGAAGAACAACCTCGAAACGCGACTCGACTTCACACTGCCGATGGCCAAGCTGATGGAAGGCCCGAGCATCGCATCACTCGCGGCGGAGACGGCGCGGCTGTTGGCAGCTGGCTCCATTGCCACCGATTTGGGGGCTGCGACGGAAAATGTTGAAGAAACGTGGTCGCCGCTTCTCGCACTGCGTGCGGCCGGAAACCGGCCGCCGCTCGTGCTGCTCCCCGGGCTGGGCGGCGATGTCCGCTGCTATGCCGAGCTCGTACAGCAATTGGGCGATGACCAACCGGTGTATGCGTTCCGGCCGCGCGGAGTCGATCAGGACCTGCCGCCTCATCTGAATATCAATGAGATGATCGAAGATTACGTGGCAGCGCTGCGTGCGCTGCAACCCGCCGGTCCCTATTACCTGGCGGGTTGGTCGACGGGCGGCATCTTCGCGTTCGCGCTGGCCGAGGCACTTCAGCGAAGCGGCGACGACGTGGGCCTGTTAGCCTTGTTCGACACGCCTTTGCCTTCGATCTGCGACAACGTGGACGTGGAAGACGATGCCGGGTTCCTCTGCGATCTCTTGAACTATGCCAACCGTTTCGCTGGGACTGATGTGCAGTTCACGTATGACAAATTATCTTCGCAAACCGCGCATGCAGGTTTTCAGGCCGCATTGGCAGAAGCTCGTCGGCAAGACCTCGTGCCGGCGGAAACTCCCGAATCATTCATCCGTCGTTTAGTCAGTGTGGGCCAGGCTAATGTTCGCGTTCTGCAAAGTTATCGGCCTCGACCGCTGACAACGCCTGTGCAGCTTTTCGTGCCGGCCATCAAAGGTGGGCTGGCCGAAGTTTCTGGTCGCGATACGCATGTCGATGAGGACAACGGCTGGTCGGCTGAAATTGGCCAGCTAGTGGAGGTCGTCGAGGTGCCCGGCGACCACTTCACGATGATGACCGGGGCAGGCGTCGCGCAACTTGCCAGCGCGGTCTCGCGATGTCTTGAAAGCAGGTTACAACCAGAGGCCTATACAACTCAATCGGCGGGTAGTTGATCCCGCGATTGGTCGCCAATCGCCCACAAGGCACCTCAGGCGCCGGCCGTATCAGACAGACTAGTGGGCAGTCTCGGCCTATCAACATTCCATGGAGGGGGTTGATGCGACATAGTAACTCCTGCTTTTTTTATGTATAATCGCCTTGCCGTTTAGGCTAGGAAATGCATTCTGTGGGGCCTGCGCCATCGATGGGGCAGGCCCATTCCGCCTAGTATGGCGGTGGCCATGGCTCGTCCGGCATGATGCTTGCAGCACAGCGCATCTCCCCCCGTTTTACCGAGTCTTCCGGCCGTTGCCGGCGCAATCCAGCATCCATTGGAGGCGACTTCCGCGGCGGGCAAAGAAACACTTGTTAAATACCGACGAAGACTTTGTGGTCCCCCGCGTGGTTGGCACTTGAGAACCCCGATCCTATTTCGCGCCGAGTATGATTGTTCGATTTGCTTACCTGGCCTGGCTGCAGCACCGGTTGCGCCGGTTTCTGGCTGATGCGCGAGAGGCTCGTGAGTTTCAGCGCCGCGCCTTGTTTCGCAAGATCGCCAAGCATGCGGCGAGCGATTTCGGACGTGCCCACGGCTTTGCCGAGCTGCGCACGGTGGCCGACGTTCGCCGGCGGGTGCCGATTCACACTTACGAGGACCTTCATCCCTATGTCGAGCGGGTCCTCGAAGGCGATGTGACGGCATTGTTCGCGCCGGGGACGCGCGTGCTGATGTTCGCCATGACATCCGGCACGACTGGTGAGCCTAAGCGGCTGCCGATTACGGAGGAACTTTTCCGCGAGTACAGCGCCGGCTGGCGAATTTGGGCCGCCGGCGTGTATGGCGATCATCGCGATCTGCTGTTCAAGAAAACACTGCAGCTGACCAGCGACTGGCAGCAGTATCGCGCGCCCTCTGGCGCGCCTTGCGGGCAGATCAGCGGCTTGGCGGCCAACACGCGGCCACGCTTTGCGCAGCGGGCGTTTCTGCCCCCGCCGGCCGCCTCCGCAATCCATGATCCGGCGGCGAAGCACTACACGGCGCTGCGCATCGCCTTGGCCAACCGCCGGGTGGGAATGATCATTACGGCCAATCCAAGCACGTTGGTCGAGTTCGCGCGGCGGGCCGATCAGCAAAGCGAATCCCTGATCCGCGATATCTACGATGGAACGCTCTCGTGCAACGTGCCCGACCAGGTTCGAACGGCGCTGGCTCGGCGGATTCGTCGGCGAAAACCGCGGCGCGCCCGCCAATTGGAGCGGCTCATTGAGCGGCACGGTGCGCTGTTGCCCAAGCATGCCTGGCCGAAGCTCTCGGTGTTGGCCGTCTGGATGGGCGGCTCGGTCGGCGTGTTTTTCCCACAGCTCGAGGAGTTGTACGGCCACACCGCGCTGCGCGACCACGGGCTTTCGGCCAGCGAGGGTCGAATGAGCATCCCCTTGGCGGATAACACTTCGGCCGGCGTGCTCGATTTCTATCATCACTACTTCGAGTTCATTCCCGTCGAGGAGCACGACAGCCCACATCCCACTGTGCTCGAAGCGCATGAGATTGAGGAGGGACGCGACTACTTCATTGTGCTCACGACCGCCGGCGGCCTCTATCGGTACGACATTCACGACGTAGTGCGATGCGTAGGCTTCGAGGGGCAGGCGCCTCTCATCGAGTTTCTGAATAAGGGAAAGCACTTCTCCAACGTCACGGGCGAGAAGCTCAGTGAGTATCAGGTGGTTCGCGCGGTCGAGAAGAGCTTCCAGGAGCTGCGCATGCCGATTGCGATGTTTACGCTCGCGCCTGTCATGGAAAGCCAGCCACGCTATGTGCTGCTGGTAGAACGGGGAGCACATCGGGGCCGCGCGAACGAGTTGGCCGCACATGTCCAGGCGAATCTCGAGCGGCTCAATGAGGAATATGCGACCAAAACGACGAGCGGACGGCTCCTGCCGGTGGAAGTTCGAGAAGTTCCGGTCGGCACCTGGAACACGTTGCGGCGGGAAAAAATCAGCCGGCGCGGCAATTTCGAGGAGTACAAGCACCCTTGCCTGGTTGACGATTTGGATTTTGCCGAGCGCCTGGACCACAGCCCGGTTTCTCGTCCCACGTGTCCCAGTTAACATGGGGATCGACGTCGAACGGCAGTTCGACTATTCCGTCCCTATGCCTCCTTTGTCTCTCGGAAACGCCGCGTCATGGCAGGCACCAACGTACTGATTACCGGCGCGACCGGTCTGGTGGGGCGGCATTTCGCCCGCCGCGCCGCCGAGGCCGGCTACGAGGTGCAGGCGATGGTCCGCCGGGGCTCGGACCGCAGCGCGCTCGACGGCGTGCCGGTGCGCTTTGTCGAAGGGGACCTCGCGCAGCCGGAAACGCTGCCCGCCGCGCTGGCCGAGGCGGATGTGGTCGTGCATGCCGCCGCCCATGTGGGCGACTGGGGCCCGGCGGAGAAGTATCGCGCGATCAACGTTGTGGCGCTGGAACACATGCTGTACGCCGCCGAGCGGCACGGGCGGCTGCGGCGCTGGATCCAGATCAGCTCGCTGGGCGTGTACCCGGCCCGGCATCATTACGGCACCGATGAAACCGTGCCGCCCGACACGACCGGGCTCGATGGCTACACACAGACAAAGGCCGAAGCCGAGCTCGTGATCCAGCGGCACATTCGCGACCACGGCCTGCCGGCGGTCATTCTGCGGCCGGGCTTCATCTACGGCGCCGGTGACCGGCATGCGTTGGTGCGAATCATTGAAAGAATTCAAGCGGGCAAGATGAAGTTCCTGGGCCGCGGCGACCGCGTGCTCAATAACACGGCCGTCGAAAACCTGTGCGACGCGATCTTGCTGGCGATCGAAAAACCAGGCATCGAGGGCGAGATCTTCAACATCCGCGACGAGCGGCTTGTGACGCGCGAGGAATTCGTGAACACGATTGCAGACTACCTGGGAAAACCGCATCCACGACACGTACCCGAGCGGTTGGGGCGGCTACTCGTCGGGCCGATCGAAACGATTGCGCGCCTGCGCGGCCGCCAGACGCCGCCGCTGTTGACGCGGGCCCAAATCAAGTTCATGACGCTCAATCTTGATTTCTCCATCGCCAAGGCGAAACGCCTGCTCGGTTATCGGCCACGTGTCGACTTCCGCGACGGCATCGCCGCGGCCCTCGATCACGCGACAGGAAAAACGCCGGCGCGGGAAACCGCCGGCGCGGTCTAGTGTAGCTGCAATTTAGTGTGCCACTGCTTGCGGCCCACGAATCCGTCTTCCGATTGTGCACGGCACTGCTCGCTGTTAAACAATTGCTATGCACTGGGGGCAAGCAGTGCTTTACTCGTTTTTAGCTGCTCACTTCTGCCGCGAGCAGTGGCACACTTCGCCACGCTGACGAAAAAACATGCACATCCGCCAACTGACCGCTTACGTCGTGCGATTGCCGTGGAAGCGGGCTTTCAGCCATGCCTCGGCCACGCGGCACGAAAGCGAGAATGTGCTCGTGCGCTGCGAGTTGGCCGACGGCACCGCCGGTTGGGGTGAAGGCGTTCCGCGGAGCTACGTTACCGGCGAAACTCCGGCCGGTTGCCTGGCGCAGCTGGCCCTCACGCGGCTGCCCGACCAGCTCTCGGTCGATTGCAATTCGTGGCCGGATGTGATTCGACTGTGCGAAGACTTCGCGCCAACCGTCGATCGCGAGGACCCCCGCGGCTGTTACGGCAACGCGCTGCGCTGCGCCGTGGAACTGAGTATTCTTGATGCCTTTGGCCGGCTGTTCGACGAGCCGCTAAGCGTTGTTACGCGGCACTTTGAGCCGGCACGACCAATTCACTCTGAGCAATCCGTTGTCCAATACAGTGCCGTAATTGATTCCGGGAACGATGGGCTGGCGCGCAAAGCGCTGGCGCGGCGGTTGTACGGCTTTCGGCATTGCAAGGTGAAAGTAGGCGCCGCGGGCGACGACGACGCGGCCCGCCTGCGGATCATCCGCCGCTGGATTGGCCGGCACGTGGACTTGCGGCTCGATGTGAATGAAGCCTGGCACGCGGGAGAGCTGCGCGAAAAAATCGTGCCGCTGCAAACGTTCGGCATCAGCTGCATCGAGCAGCCCGTGCCGCATGCGGAAGTTGCTGCGCTCGCAGAGATTCGTGAGCAGCTTGGCGTGCCGCTCATGCTCGACGAATCGCTGACCAGCATGATCGATGCTGAGGCGGCGATCGCCGGTGGCACGTGCGACCTGTTCAACATTCGCTTGTCGAAGTGCGGCGGCTTTCTCGCCAGCTTGCGATTGGCGGCCCGGGCCCATTCGGCCGGCCTTGGCTATCAGCTCGGATGTCATCCGGGTGAGACTGGCGTGCTGTCCGCGGCGGGCCGTCATTGGGCGTCGTCGGTCGCCGGGATCCGCTACCTGGAAGGCTCCTACGATCGGTATCTGTTCCATGAATTACTGACTGACGAGGATCTCACATTCGGTTACGCCGGCCGCGCGCGGGCCATCAATCGCCCGGGGTTGGGCGTCACGATAAACGAAGGCATGCTGCAGAAAGCGACGGTTTCACGGCAGGTGTTCCCGATTTTGGATGCTAGGATTTGATAGCCAACTTGAGAGTCGCATCTACAACCTTCTCGCCGCCCAACGAACGTGCCTGCCCTTGCGCCGAGAATCGACTTTTACGAAGCTGGTGACGGCCGACGGTTGGCCGTGCGCGTGTGGGAAGCTGCCGAAACGCCGCGGGCCAGCGTGGTGTTCCTCCACGGCATCACAAGTCACGGCGGCTGGTATGCTCGCAGCTGCGATCATCTGGCACGTGGGGGCTTCGATGTGCACTTCCTCGATCGCCGCGGCTCGGGACTCAACCGGGACCGGCCAGGCGACGTGGACTGTTGGCAGAGGTGGATCGACGACGTCGCCATTTATCTGGAGAAAACCCGCGGCACGCGGCCGGTCGTGCTGTGCGGCATCAGTTGGGGCGGGAAGCTCGCCGCCGCCGTCGCCCGCCGAGAACCGGGATTAATGCAAGGCCTGGTGCTGCTCTGTCCGGGGATTTATTCGCCGCATGAGCCAGGGCTGGTGAAGCGATTGGCATTGGCAGCTCCCGCGCCGGACCGCCTGCAGCAACGACGGATCCGCATCCCATTGCGCGAGCCATCGCTGTTCACCGATACGCCGGCATGGCGCGAATTCGTTGCCCAGGATCCACTTTCGCTGCGCGAGGTGACGTGGCGATTTGCGCGCGAGGATCGCCAGCTGACTCGCTTTGCCCGCCAGGCGGCAACGCTGCTGCACATGCCGCTGTTGTTGATGCTGGCCGGGCGGGACCGCATCGTTAACAACCGCCGAACCGTCGGTTTCTTCCGTCGGACCGCCGCCGTGAAACGAACTCTAATCGAGTATCCGAACGCGGCCCACACGCTCGAATTCGAGCCCGATCCCCGGCCGTACTTTGAAGATTTGAGCGGCTGGATTGGGGCGACGGTTGACGAGGAAGCGGCAAAGTAGTTCAGTCCTTTGTGCTGGTCAGCGCGGCGACGACTTGCGACAGGCTGCGCGTAACCCCGATGGTGAACTGGGATCCGATCATGCCCAACACGATCAGGCCGGTAACGAGATAGTGAAATGTCGTCTGGACGGTGCGACCGCCAAGCGTGAGCATCAACACGGCGGCGACCAGGGGAATGGAGCCGGCCAGCATCTGAATCCGGCCAAGCCGAGCCGCCATGGGCGCGAGTTCGCGCTGGGCCTTTTGGTTGAAGTGGCGCGTATCGCACCACATGCCGGGGTAAAGCACCCGCAGGACAAGATACTGCGCGCCGCAAAGTGAATAGGCCAGGGCTATCAATCCCGATAAGCAAAACGACGCGATGAAGTGGGCGGCGATACGGGGCTCCAGCCGAGGCTCGACGGTGGCGATCACCAGCGGAAACAGGAAGCCGCCAGGAAACCAGCCGAGCGCCACTAACCCGGCGATCCACCGCGGTAGCCGCAACGCTTGCCGGCGGGCAGCCTCGACTTGGTCTTCCACGACGGGGTCTTTACCTTCGAGGGCATTCCAGCACTTCCACACCGGTCGCACGGCGAGGATCAATATGACCACCCCGAGCGGATACACGATCGAGTTGTAATCGACCACCAGTTGGGCAAAGAGCTTTTGCTGCCGATCGTTGAGCTGGCCGACAATTTCCGTGGCATTGTACGCGATATTGACGACACTGCCGACTATCTGCGGCACGAGAACCAAAATCACAAGCCACAAAAATGGTCGACGCAACAACGGGGCCAGCATTGCCGGCGGACGCGGCAATTGGCGTTCGGCCTGACGCAGCCGCCGGCAGCCATCGAGCCGCTCCGCCAGCTCGGCGCCGCTGGAAAAACGTTCGCCAGGTTCTGGTTCTAAGCAGCGCGCGATGGTCCGCTTCAAAGTCTTGTGCGCTCCAGGCGGACCCAGCGGAACGGTGGGACGCCGGTCGCGCCGTTCGTCAGCCATCGTTCGCAGCGTATCGGCCATCTTCGCCGGGTACCGTCTGGGTGGCTCTGCGAGCGGGAAACTCATCCGGCCGTCAAGAAATTGCTCCAGCACCAGGCCGAGCGAATAGAGATCCGAACGCGCGGTGACAGCCTCAGGGCCAGTCGGATCGCTGGGATTGAAGGCGTCCAAATGCTCCGGCGCCATGTACGCGAAAGTGCCGCCGAACATTTCGTCGCCGCTGGGCTCGCTGCCAACCGGCTGCGACGAGATGTTGAAATCCGCGAGCATGGGCCGGCCGTAGGAGTTCACCAGAATGTTGGCCGGCTTGATGTCGCGATGCAGCACGCCGTGGTGATGGGCAAAGTCGAGCGCTTCGGCCAGTCTCCCGCCGAACCACGCCGTTGCCTCGACCGCGTCCATACGGGCCAAGGCCTCGCGGTCGTGCAGCGCCGACGGATCGAGCGCCGCGGGGAGCGACGTCGAGCGGTCGATGATCGCAAGCACTTCCGCGCCAGTCCACTCAACGTGAGGAGCGAGGAGCGAGGAGCGAGGAGCGAGTAAATCATTTTCGCTACTCGCTCCTCGCTCCTCGCCCCTGCCTTGTTTCTCATGCAGCATGCCGATGAGCCGTTCGAGGCCGATGCCCGGCACTAATTGCATGCACAAAAGCCGCTGATTGAAATCCGGGTCGACCGTCTCGGAAAAAACCTGCACGATATGCTGGTGTTCCAACCGGGCCATCGTTCGGCCTTCGCTGCCGCGATTGGCCGAGATCTTTAACGCCACAAGCCGATCGAGCGATAACTGGCGGGCCAGATACACATGGCCGAACGCGCCACGACCGAGAAGGCGAACGACCTCGAAGTCGTCCACGCGGGCGCCTGGCAGGAGCGCCATTACCTTATCGCGGCCGGCTCGCTTTTCGGTTTTCTGCGGCCCGGAAGCAGGTGACGGAGCGGGGAAAGTCGGCGCGGCGGCCGTCATCGATTCGGCCAGGATGACATCAGACATTGAAGACGATCCGCTCGGGGAGAGTTCGATCGTCTCGGCCGAAGAGAGCGATTCAGGCTGATCGACGATATGCTCGCCGGTCTTTTGATCGCGTTTCTCTTCCTCAGACATTTTGATTTGCCACAGAGTTCACAGAGGACACGGAGAAGACATACAGATAGAAACAAATACCAACTAAGTAACGATTATTGTATTTGTCTCTGCTTGCACCGCTAATTCCTAATTAATTTTTACTTGCCCGGCGGCGGTCGAGCGCGGGACGGCAATATTCGAGCAAGTCCAGATCAATGAGCTCCTCCTCCGCCTCATCCAGCGAGCCATCGGTGAGGGACTCGATCACCTCCTCGAGCAGCAGTTCCGCAAAGGCCTCCCGGGCGCGGTGCAGGAGCACGCGTACGGCGCCGGCATTGACCGGCTTGCCGAGCTTTTCCGAGAGCCCCGCGGCCAATTCTGGGGAACGTAAATTCGGATGATCCACGCGATAGCGCAGCACCGTGTGATGCGGCTTGCCGGATCGCTCTTCGTCGTCGGCGAGTTGTTGCCAACCGCGGGCCAAGAGCTCATCGCGCCAACTAGCGCTAAATAACGCATCATCGCCGGGCAGAGAAACTTCGTCAGCGACTGGCTCGGCGACGTTCGAGTGCATGGGGCCTTCGCGCAGCCGCTTCTTTTGCCGCCGCTGTTGGTCGACGATCAGCCGATAAACGACCGTCTTCACAAATGCCCGAAACCGCCCGCGCCCCGGATCGGCCCCGCTAAAGTCGCCCCGCACGAATCGCAGGGCGAACTCCTGAAACACGTCGTTGGCCGCATCCTCATCGCGTAATGCGGCGAGCGCGTACCGCCGCACGGCCCCGCCGTAACGGTCCAGCAGCATTTGCTGGGCCGACTGCACCGCCGTATGGTCGCCGTGGGCCCGCCGGACCATCGACCAGGCGGTTTGAATGCGGCTGAGATGTAGATTGTCGTCGTCCATAGTTAGGTCCGCGACACTTAGGACGGCCAGCTGTTCAGAATTGAACAGTCGCGCCAGCCGGCGACCTAGGCATCGCCGGAGTCTCTAACTGAGAACCATTGTAACCCTCACGGGCTCAAGCCGAGCCTGCTCACTCAAAAAGGGCTGCAATCCAGGCTTTTTTGCAATTCTCCGGTAAAGCCAGCCGTAACTGTAACAGTCAGCCGGCCGGCCGTAATAGATGGTGGAGCGGGGCGAGTGTCGCCCTCAGCCCATCTCGAAAGCATTTGTAACCCCTTTCTTACCAGGAGAAGAACGATGAGAACTTCAAAGATCAATTTGATTGCGATTCTGATGATTGGCGCCGCGGTGTTGGCGGCCAAGACCGCGTCGGCCGGCGGCTTCAGCTTCGGCGGCGGCGGCGGTGGTGGCGGCGGCAACGGCGGCGGCCATGGCGGCGGCCATGGCGGCGGATTCAAAATCGGTTTCGGCGGCGGCAACCACAACAACCACAACAGCAATCACCACGGTCATCACCACAATTCCGTCCATCACAAGTATTACCACCACCCGGTGAAGACTTACTACCAGCCGACATACGTCGTGTACGATAAGTGCTACCATCCTTATTACAGCTACTGCTTCGTCTACCCCGGCGATACCTGGTACACGATTAGCAAGCGTTGTTACGGCTACAGCCACCTATGGAAGCACATCGCGACCTACAACGGTCTTAGTCTAACGAGCTCGGCGCTGGTTGCCGGTCAACAAATTCAACTGCCGGTTGTGAACGCGAACGGCACGCTGGCCGCCTCGAATGCCCCCGCCCCGGCGCACTTCGCTCCGCAAAGCGCGTCGTTCGGCCCTCAGGGCGTTGCACCGCAGGGACAGCCCATGCCCCTCCAGAACGTGCCAATGGGACTTGGTGGCAGCTCGCCCGCTCCGCAGTCAGAAGCAGTCGCTCCCAGCATTCAGCCATCGAATTCAACGGCGCCCGCTGCCGTTCCCGCCACGATCCGCACGATCTCCGATGAGCCGAAGCGGCCCATCGTCACGATCGGCAGCACGCTCACTCTCGATGGCGAATCGCTCGGCAGCGAGAAAGGCATCGTCCGCTTGCGAGTCAGCGGCATGGCCCTGCCTGTCGAAGTGATGGAATGGAGCAACAGCTCGGCGAAGATCCAACTGCCCAAGATGGACCTGGCCGGCCCGATGAAGGCTGAGCTGGAAGTGGTGCGTGCTGACGGCAGCCTGGCTTCGAAGTCAATGATCGAACTGACGCCCGCCGCCACGCGGCTGGCCCTCGGTAACTAAGGAATAAAAAGGCAAACGAGAATCAAAGAGCGGAGCAGCCTATGGAACACAATCCTGATTAAACTTCTCACACTCTCCCACGCCTCCTGCCAACCGCCTGCCCGGGCCTGCCTCGGGCAGGCGGTTTCTTTTTCGCTTTATGCCTGCGGCCTAAGTCACGGCGATCAACTCGTCGAGCGCCGGTTGCAGCGCAATGAGGTCGACCGCTCCGTCGAATGCGTTGTTATCGCCGAAGACCAGGTCGCGAGCCGCCCCGCCGATGAGGACATCGAGGTCTTCGTCATCGAAGACGGCGACGTTCGGCTCAAGCAGCCCGTCGACTTGCGTCAAGAGTGCTACGCGAGCATCGAACGTGTCGGATGAGCTCCAGATGCTCATCACGTCGCGCAGCGCGTCAACGTCGTTGTCGTGGCTGGTCCAGCCGCCGACGAGAATGTCCTCGCCGGAGCCTCCCGCCAGGACATCGCTGCCGTCGCCGCCGATGAGCAGGTCTCGGCCAGAGCCGCCGGTGATAATGTCCGTTCCGCCGCCGCCGACGAAGATGTTATTGCCGCCGCCGCCGATGAGCACGTCGTTGCCAAGGCCGCCAAGAAGCACCGACGGCCCATTGCCGCCCGTTAGAATATCGTTGCCGTCGCCGCCGTCGATGACGGTGGGAACCGTAATGTTCGACGCGACCACGACGACGTCGTTCCCGTCACCGGCGCTGACGTGAATATCGACAACGCTGGATGCACTGAATGTCGCAGCACCGCTAATAAACGAGGCCATCACGCGGATATTGCCGCCTTGCCCGTTAATCACCACGCTATTGCCCGCTTCACTGCCAATGACGTGCAAGGTGCCGTCGATAAGAAATGCTCCGACGCCGATGATTGTTACTTGAGTGGTGTCGAGCGCTTCGCCGCCGTCGCCGTCCGTGACGCGGAGCGTGACGTTCACGGTTTGGCCGGGCGAGAGGCCGAGCGCCACGGGATCGAACGTTGGATTTGCGCCGGTCGCCTCAATCGTGCTGAGGTTGCCGTCGAAATCCCATTCGAACACCAAGTCGGCCAAATCGCCCGGGGCGTCGAAACCACTGCCGTTGAGCGTGATCGGCGTATCATCGGTCGTGGAATAGGGGCCACCGGCGTCGGCTGTGGGGGCTACATTATGCACCGTAAGTAAATGGGAGTGGATGTGAGTTTCGCTGTCCGTAAGCGCAATAGCTTGAATGGTATAAACAGCATCGCCATCCGCATAAACGTGCGTCGCACTCGACGGATTTCCAGTAAGTAGCGTAAAGTCGTCCAAGCTATCGGGGGCGACTTCATCGCCCCAGACGATAAGCCAGCCGATTACGGGATCGCCGGGGTCGAATGCCGACAGATTAAGCGTGTACGTGTCGCCCTCGTTGACATCCGTAGCCCCATCGATCGAAGAAACCAAATCAATATCTTCGACCACGACATTGCCACCGAAGCCGAAAAACGTGCCGTTCGAGCCGGTGGCCGCCACGGTGATTTGGTGCACGCCGGGGCTCAGGTGGAGCGTATCGTCGTCTGCGTAAGTGTGCACAGCGGACGTCGAACTTCCCGGGATGACTTCCATGGAATCGCCCCAGTTGATCGTATAAGACTCGATGTTCTCGACGATCTGTGGATCAAAAAAGTCGGGGTCCAAGCTGATGGTGTAGGGAGTTCCTTCAAACGTGTTCGGATCGCCACTAAAGATGACGCCGCCGTCGACCGGATACACGTTCACCTGAGTCACGGCCGTGTCCCCCAAGCCTCCCAAACCATCGGTAAGAGTCACCGTGACTGTGTATTCGCCAGCGTCGGCATATGCATGGCCAACTTCAATCAGGCCGGATATCGGATTTCCAACAGGTGCAGGTTCCAATAGACCGAATGGACCAAGTTGGGTCCTGAACTGGGTCGTGTTGCCGATAGTCTCCTCGCCATCGCCCCAATTGATCGTGTAATCAAATGACTGGTTGACGGCTTCGCGCACGTCGGTGAAGGTTGCGCGGAACGGCGTCATTGAATCTTCGGCAAAAAACTGCCCCGCCTCAATCGAGAGCACGGGTTCGGCATTCAGCACGATCCGCGACTCGAGCTGCTCGAAGCCGAGAGCGGCGTGGCGGAGCGGGCTTTGGCGCCGGGCGCGTCGAGCACTGCTGCGACGATTCTTGCTAGGCATCGGGTTGCGAGCATTCCAAAAAATCAATTTGCGCGCCATGACATTGCTCCACAGAGTGTTTCAAGTACGAATGATTTGCCCGGGACCGGGGAAAGCTTGCGCACGACCAGAACAAGCCGGCGCTGATTGCGCCGAGATCCAGACTCGTGTCCGCGCGGCCGCGGGGCCCTAACAGTACGCGACGCGCGCGATGATGGAGAGGAAAAGCCAGGTGGAGCCCGCCGCGCCACCTCCCGCCGGTCTCGAAAATAACCGGAATGCGACAAAATGTCAATAAAATCTTACGGGGGTTGTAGTTCCGTAGCCGCTAGCGGGGGTTGGCGTGCCACAGATTAGGGGTGCGACAAATGGGCATGTTGTGCCGAAAGTGCTTGACGACGATGCCGCCTTGGCCTACCGTACTAGTACTGTATTACACCGGCAGGCCGCAGAACATGTTCATGCACGTCGATGCCCGCAACGGCCTGGCCGTCTATGACCAAATCGTTCGGCAAGTGAAGTTTGCCGTGGCCGACGGCGCGGTTCGTGCCGGCGAGCTGGTCCCGAGCGTGCGCGAGCTGGCACGGGAATTGGCCGTTAATCCGAACACGGTCGCGCGGGCCTACCGGCAATTGCAGGACGATGGCGTGCTGGAGCCGGTGCGCGGCACCGGGCTGACGGTCACCGCCGCCGCCCGCCGGCAATGCCAGACGGAACGGGCGAAGTTGATCCGTGCGCGGCTGCGGCTCGTCCTTGAAGAAGCGATTCAAAGCGGCTTGGATCCGCAAGACGTCCAATCTATGGTCCGCGATCAGCTCGCCGCGGCCAGGCGCATCATCCACAAACAATAATCGGATCGAAGCAAGCTATGTCCGCGATTGAACTTGCCAATGTCACGAAGCGGTATGGCGGCACGACAGCGCTGGAAAGCTTTACACTCGAGGTGCCCTCGGGCGTAGTGTTCGCCCTCTTGGGTGAGAACGGCGCCGGCAAAACGACTGCCATTCGACTGATGCTCGGCCTCACGGAAGCCACGGGCGGCGAAGTGCGAGTGCTCGGCCTCGATAGTCGCCACGATGGGCTCGCGATTCGACGCCGCGTCGGCTATCTGCCGGAGCGACCAACGCTCTACGAGTGGATGACCGTCGCCGAGATCGGCTGGTTCACGGCCGGCTTTTACGGCGAGGGGTTCGAGCATGGATACCGCACGCTGGTCGCCGGTTTCCATGTGCCGATGGATCGCAAGCTGAGTCAGTTGTCGAAGGGAATGCGAGCCAAGGTAGCCTTATCTTTGGCGATGGCCCATCGGCCGGAGTTGCTTCTGCTCGACGAGCCCACTTCAGGGCTCGATACGCTGGTTCGCCGCGAGTTCCTGGAGAGCATGGTCGACATCGCCGCCGAGGGACGCACGGTGCTGCTTTCCAGCCATCAGATCGGCGAAGTGGAACGCGTCGCCGAGATTGTGGCGATCATGCACGCGGGCCGGTTGCTTGCGGTCGAACGGCTGGATCAATTGAAAGAATCAAGTCGTCAATTAACCGTGACCGTTGAAGGCAACACCACGGCGTTGCCGGCGATGGAGGGCGCGGTGATCCAGCAGCGGCTTCGCGGGCGGCAATGGGAGGTGTTTGTGCGCGGCCTCGATGAGGTTTCGCTGGAGCGACTACGTTTTGCTGAGGGCGTCGTGGCTGTCGAGTCGCGCACGCCCTCGCTGGAGGAGATATTTGTCGGTTACATGACAATGACGCCGCAGGCGACTGCTTCGACGTTGGCGGCCATGACGGATCGCGTGGAGCTCGGCTCGAAGCTGAATTAAGTCGTTATCGGGTTGCTACACGACGGTAGATTCGGCCTGGCGGCCGACGCCAAGAAAATCAACATCCATGAGCACTGCGACGTTCGACTTGAATCACGATCGTGGGGCAACACCCGCTGCCGCCATCGTCCGCCGCTTTGTGTGGAAAGAATACCGCATGCTCCGCGGCCTGTGGCTGGCCGTTCTAGTGATGGGCGCGCTCGCCCAGTGGGCGCTGAGCGTGCTAATGCCGCCGTCGGTTGATCATGCAACCATTTTGTTCTCGACGGCATTGGCAGCCGCCGTGCTGTATGCGGTTGGTGCGTCGGCCATCTCATTTTCGGTCGAGCACGAAGAGGAAACGTACGATTTTCTGGCCGGACTGCCGACGACATGGTGGCCGCTGTTCGCGGGCAAGCTATTCGTCGCTGCCGTGAGCGCGTTCGCACTTGCGGCCGTGCTGTCGATTATTGGCTGGGCATTATGCGGCTTCAAAAGCCCACGATCCAATGACACGTCCATCGCCCTTGCCATATTGGGCGTGGCGATTATCGAAGGCCTCGCCTGGGGCACGTTTTTTTCGCTGCTGGTGAAGCGACCGCTGCTGGCCGCCTTTCTCACGCTGATCATTGGGGCCGTGGCGGTAAATCTCGCGGTGAACGCGGCCTCATCCTATGCGGTGGCCAGCGCCGTTCCACGCGCATACGTCGAAGCGATCCCGCTGCGGTTGGCGATCGTCGGCGCCGTGCTGGCCGGTAGCGTGGTCCTTGCCCGACGTTGGCTTGCCGTCGGCACGCGCACCGCTCGAGCGGCGCACTTCCGCATTGCAGATTTGTTTTCCTTCGTTCGGCAAAAAGCCACAGCTAAGCTTGGCTCCGCTGCAATCATCTCCGATCGCGCTGCGAGACGCACAATGCTCGCCCGGCTGCTTTGGCAGACGTGGCGCGAGTCATGGAGGCTGCTGCTGTTGCCGATCGCCGTCGCGTTCGTGCTATTTCTCGGCAACTCTGCCATCGTCTTTTTTCTTCCCGGTCCCAACAATCTCGAGATCCCGCTTGTAACGATTGCTTCGATCTTGTTCGTCCCCGCGTTATATGGCGCGATGGCATTTTCGGCCGACCAGCGCCGCGGCAGCTACCGTTTCCTCGCCGAGCACGCCGGCCGGCCACGCTTTGTCTGGCTCGCGCGGCACATCGTGTGGCTTGGGGCGCTGTTGATCACATTTGTCGGGTTTCAGCTAATACTGGCCGTCGTCGGGGCGACGGGGCTGCTGTATGCCGCCGAACGCGCGACCAACCAGTACACCGAGTGGGGACAGCATATACGTCGCGGCGCTTTCGAGATTGCCCACTATGAGCAGCTTCAGGGAGCGTTACTCGCCGTTCGCGGCGCTGGGCTTTTGTGGTGTGGCATGTTTGCCGCTTACGCGGTCGGGCAGCTTTGCTCGATGTTGATGCGGAGCGAGATTCTGGCCGCGTTCCTCGCGCTATTGCTGTCGGTGGTGCTCAGCGCTTGGCTCGCCGTGCTGTTCGCCTGGCAACTAAGCGGATCGCTATTTCTGTTACCGCTCGCTGTGGGGCTGATGCTGGCCACGTGGCTGCGGGCGCCCGATTGGATTACGCAGCGACATGCATGGCATACGTGGACGTTTCCGGCGCTGGCCATTCTCGTCCCGATTTTGATGATCGGCGCCTTGCTGCCGTTCGCGCGGCTAATGCAGGTTCCGAAAGTCGCGATCTACGACGGGCAGCCGGCTGCCGTTGAGGCCGCCATTGCCGCCGAAGTCGACTCGTATCTGCGAGGCGACACCGCCGAGGCACGTGAAACGGGCGAACTGTATATCAAAGCGGCCGAAAATTTGGCGGCCGGACCGAAGGAGAATTTTCTCGCGCGGTGGGAGACGCCGGGACGACTCTGGACTCCAGGCGGCTTACTCGAATCAAGGATTCCCGCGGACGAATTGGATGAGTTTCGACAGGCCGAGAAAGAGCAGTTGGAGCTGAACCGCGCGTCGATCGCCGAGGCGGTCGCTGCGGTGATCGAAATTAGCAAGCGGCCAACGTGCCGCTTTGATTTCGATGTGAACATGATCGCTCCCAACCCCCGGAACGAGCGACGCGATTGGAGCCTTGACTCGTATCCGCTCTATGAAAAACTCACGAGGTTGCAGTCGTATCTCCTTGTGGCTGATCAGATAAGTCGCCGCCTTTACGGCGATTCTGACGAGATCGACAAAATGACTTTTTTCGAACGGGCAATGGCCTCGTTACGAATGAGCGAGCATATCCGCAGCGGGCAACCATCGGTCATCTTTCTCGATCAATTGCAGCGCGAACAAGTCACACTCCAGGGAATCGGCCGCTGGACCATGCAGCAACGCCGCACGAAAGAAGAGCTGCGCAATGCGATCGAAACACTGACTGGCCATTTCCGAACGTGGCCCGGCTTAGACGCTGCCTTGATTGCCGATCATTTGTTGGTGCGCGAAACGTTGGAGGGGAATCAACCTCCGCTGGTGCTGGCCCAGTCGCCAACCTCGCCGGCCGTTCATTTGGCGCTGCTGGCTAACGCGTTGCCATGGGAACGCGAACGAGCGCTGCGCGCGCTCGATCGCATTACGCTGCAAAATATCCGTGACGCCGGCCGGCTCAACGACTATCTCACATCATCAACTCCCATCGACGTTGGAACCCAATATCTGCGCCTCTGGCTGCGTCCGCTTTATTACTATTACTGGGATAATCTCCCCGCTTCGTGGCAGGTCAAGGAGCACGACTCCGCGACGAGCTATCTGACGCGGCTCGAATATCAGGCCCGCGTGCCGATTCACGAACTGTACCGCGCCTATTGCGACAACTTCGTGTGCCGCCGCGCTGCGCTGCTGCAACTGGCGCTCGCCATGTATCGGCTCGACCACGGCGCATATCCGCGGCGGCTCGCGGATCTCGTGCCGGAGTATCTCGATACGCTGCCGTTGGATCCCTATTCGCGTCAGCCATTTCAGTACGAGCCGGATGGATTGGACTTGCCGCTTGAGCGCATGAGCTACATGACGAACATCGAACGAATTGCGTCCAATACGCCGCTCTTCTGGAGCGTCGGCAGCGGGAATGCGCGATTGTTGTGGCAAGTCCGCACACGTTTTGAGGATAGCGAACAGGATTCCGATGAAGATCGCATCGAGATCAAGGAAACGGTCTATGTATTCGGCTCGTCGGATGATCCGTGGTACAACGATCCGGCTTTCGCTTTTCCGTTGCAAAGATGACGGGTCGGCTCGTTTCTCATCTCCGGCCCACTCCCGCCGCAAGGTAGAATAAATAGGGTGCCCGCTCTTGGGTCGCGGTTTTGATTGCATCAGGATTTGAATGGACGTTCCTCCATCGCAACGGCTAGTGCTTCGTATTTTCGCGGCGGCGGCGTTGATGGGAGTATTCTCCAGCGTCCTGCGCGGCGACGAAGGCAAACGGGCGGATTCGACAGCGAGCGGCAAGCGTGCCGAGGAATTGGCCTTTCAGCATGACGGTCGGCAGCGAACGGTCCAGGCCCGAGTCGTTGTGGAAACGGGCGACGGCGGTTTGCTCGTGGAAGCCGACGACGGCGTATTGTGGACGATCGAACGAGACGAATTGATTGGCCGCCAGCGGCGCGATTCCTCGTTCGAGCCACTCACGCATCAAGAGCTGGCGGATCGCTTGCTGGCCGAGTTGCCCGGCAGTTTTCGCGCTCACACGACTCCGCACTACGTGGTCTGCTACAACACCTCACGGGCGTACGCTCAATGGACGAGCTCCCTACTTGAGCGGCTGTACAAGGCCTTCACAAACTATTGGGAAAACCAAGGCCTTGAGGTTCGCGATCCCGAGTTTCCACTGCCAGTGCTCGTCTTTGCCGATCGCCAGATGTACAACCAGGCCAGCCGCGAGGATCTACCGGGCGGCTCCGGTGGCATCATTGGTTATTACAGCCTGCGCTCGAACCGCATCAATATGTTCGATCTCACAGGCGCCGAAGCACTTCGTGGCGAGAGAAAGCGCCGCGGCTCGCTCCGCGAGATCAACCAGATGCTTTCGCAGCCGGCCGCCGTGCCGCTGGTGGCCACGATTGTCCACGAGGCGACCCATCAGATTGCGTTCAACTGCGGCCTCTCGGCCCGCTATGCGAATATTCCACTCTGGCTGTGCGAGGGCATGGCCGTGTATTTCGAGGCGCCAGACCTGTCGAGCACTCGCGGCTGGCGCGGCATCGGCAGGGTGAATTACCCGCGACTCAACACTTTTCTCGACAATCTGCCGAATTGGCGCGAGGACTCGCTCGAGCAGTTGTTGGCCAGCGACCGTCGTTTCCGTGATCCGCAACAGGCCGTAAATGCGTACGCCGACGCGTGGGCGCTCAATTATTACCTAATCAGATATGAATCCGACGCCTACGCCGACTACCTCAAAATGCTCGCCAAGAAACGGCCGCTGATGGAAGACGATCCACAAACGCGACTTGCGGAATTCCGCCAGCACTTCGGCGACCTGCGCCGCCTTGAGCAAGAATTCTTGAAGCAGATGTCGCGCGTGAAATAAACCGCGGCGTTATCACAAATCTGCTTGCTCCCTTATGGTAGTGTTAGCCGCGGCGGAGCAACACAGTTAGTCGGCGGAGCACTCAGCGGCACAGTTGGAGCGTTTCCTTTTCGACCGCCTTTCCCCCCGCTCCCAGGCGCGGTAAAATCCCGAATTCGCCAACCGCTCCCTTAGCTCAACTGGCAGAGCAACTGACTCTTAATCAGTAGGTTGTTGGTTCGAGTCCAACAGGGAGCACT